>JANLTG010000135.1:0-1574 GCA_031362805.1 bacterium | reverse complement strand
GGCGAGTCGAATACCTGCATGAAGGGCAGGATCAGGTTTCGCTTGTAGATCATGTAGATCGTGCGCCGCTCATGTTCGCTCTTGTCGCGCGTGGGCACCCAGTACTGCGGGCGCTTGAGATCCTTGATCAGTTCGGGATCGATATTGACCATCACGCTCGGCCCGCCCAGCTTGGCATTCAGACGGCCCGAGACGGCCAGCATCGAGTCACGCAGTACCTCGGCATCCAGCCGCCGGCGGTTCCACTTCCACAGCAGCTTGTTGCCGGCATCCTTTCCCGCCGCGATCTTTTCGTGGGGCGAGTAACTGGCCTGCCGGTAGGCGCCCGACAGCATCATCATGCGGTGGATCGGCTTCATTTTCCAGCCGCCACCGATGTATTGGTTGGCCAGCCAGTCCAGCAATTCCGGGTGCGTGGGCTTGGTCCCCATGCGGCCGAAATCGTTGGGAGTGGAAACGATGCCCGTGCCGAAGTGGTAGCCCCAGACGCGATTCACCATCACGCGGGCCGTCAGCGGGTTGGCCGGATCGATCACCCAATCGGCCAGCCTCGTTCTTGGCTTGGCGGCATCGAGAGGCATCTCCGCTTCGCCTTCTGGCAACAGAATGCCCAGCGGCCGCATGCCGACTTTGGCGCCCTTGTTGCGATAGTCGCCGCGGCCCAACAGGTGAATCTGCGTCAGGTCCTTGGTGTTGTTGGACACCGCGTAATAAGCGGTCAACGGAGGAGGCAGCTTCTCGTCGAGCTCTTCGAGGCGAGTCTGGATCTTACCCTTTTCCTCTTCCGACGCCCGGCGCATTGAGAATCGTAGCTTGCGCATCTCGCCCTCGATCGGGTCGATGGTGGCCTTGTATCGGGCTTGTTCTTCGGGGCTGGCGATGACGACGTCGTTCGAGTGCGTCTGCGAGAAAAAGCCTTGCATCCGATAATAGTCGGACTGGCGGAACGGGTCGAACTTATGGTCGTGGCAGCGGGCGCAGCCCACGGTCACGCCCAGGATCGAAGCGCCCACGATGTTGGTCATCTCGGTGAGTACTTCGGTGCGCGAACTGGCCACTTCCTGATTGCCCGCGTTCTTGCGCAACGGGCCAAGCCGGTTGAAGCCACTGGCAATCAGCAGAGCGTCCGTGCGAGGTTCCATCTCGTCGCCGGCCAACTGCTCCTTGACGAACTGGTCATAGGGCTTGTCGTTTTGCAGGCTCGCGATGACGTAATCGCGATAACGGAAGGCGTCGGGGCGATGGGTGTCGTACTCGTAGCCATCGGATTCGGCAAAGCGCACCACATCCAGCCAGTGCCGCGCCCATTGCTCGCCGTAACGCGGCGAGTCGAGCAGCTTGTCGATCAGGTTCTCGTAGGCTCGCGGCGATTTGTCGGTGACGAACGCCTGCACCTCTTCTGGCGTGGGAGGCAAGCCGTGCAGATCGTACGTGACGCGGCGGATGAGCGTGGCGCGGTCCGCCTCTGGGGCGGGCGAGAGCCCTTCCTTGCGAAGCTTTTCAAGGATGAACGCGTCGATCGGCGTACGGATGAACGCCTTGGCAGCCGCGTCGCCGAAGGCCGGAGGCGGCAC
>JANLTG010000128.1:0-47237 GCA_031362805.1 bacterium | reverse complement strand
GATAACGGCCGTCACGGCCGCGCCGTGACCGGCGCTGGCAATCGCCCGCTCAAGTCACTCTCCGACATGCTCAAGGGCAAGGGTGGCCGCTTCCGCCAGAACCTGCTCGGCAAGCGCGTGGATTACTCGGGCCGCTCGGTGATTGTCATCGGGCCGGAGTTGAAGCTGCATCAATGCGGTTTGCCGAAGAAGATGGCGCTCGTGTTGTTCGAGCCGTTTATCATCCGCCGTTTGAAAGAGCTCGGCTACGTGCATACCGTGCGCTCCGCGAAGAAGATGATCGAGCGGCAGTCGCCCGAGGTGTGGGATATCCTCGAGGAAGTAACCAAGGGGCACCCGGTGTTGCTCAACCGCGCACCGACCCTGCACCGCCTCTCGGTTCAGGCCTTTGAGCCAATGCTCATCGAAGGCGAAGCCATCCGCATTCACCCGCTGGTTTGCACTGCCTACAACGCGGACTTCGACGGCGATCAAATGGCCGTACACGTCCCGCTCTCCGTGGAAGCGCAGTTGGAAGCCCGCCTGTTGATGATGGCACCGCTCAACATCTTCAGCCCGTCCAGCGGCAAACCCATCATGACCCCCACCCAGGACATCACCCTGGGTTGCTATTACCTCACCGCCGAACCCCGCGCCGTAAATCAGAAAAAAGATCAACGCGCCAAACTCTTCGGCTCCAAACAGGAAGTCATCTTTGCGCTAGACGATGGTTCCGTGAATCTGCACGAACGCATTCGCTTGGCCAATCCAGACTTCACCCGGCAGACGGTGTACGGCGATGCCACGCGCAAAGTGATCGACACGACAGTCGGCCGCGTCGTCTTCTCCGAAATCTGGCCCACGGAACTCGGCTTCCCCAACCGCGTCGTCGGCAAAGCCCAGATTGGGGACCTCATCTGGCATTGCTACAAGGTCTGCGGTCATGAACGCACGGTCGTCACTCTCGATCGCCTCAAAGAAATGGGCTTCCGCGAGGCCACCCGCGCGGGCGTCTCGATCGGTATCGATGACATGATCATCCCCAAGGAAAAGCCCCAGGAGATCAAGGCCGCTCAGGAACAAATTAACGAGGTCGAAAAACAATACCGCAAGGGCGTCATCACCCCAGGCGAACGTTACAATAAGGTCATCGATATCTGGACCCATTGCACCGACCAAATCTCCAATGTCATGATCTCCACCCTGCGCGAGAATCAGGGCAAAAAGGAGTTCAACCCAGTCTTCCTCATGGTCGATTCCGGCGCGCGCGGTAATAAAGCCCAGGTCCGCCAGCTCGCCGGCGTCCGCGGCCTCATGGCCAAACCTTCCGGCGATATTATCGAGAAACCCATCCTCTCCAACTTCCGCGAGGGCCTCACCGTCCTCGAATATTTCATCTCCACGCACGGCGCGCGCAAGGGCCTCGCCGATACCGCCCTCAAAACCGCGGATTCCGGTTACATGACCCGCAAACTGGTGGATGTCTCCCAAGATGTCATCACCCGCGAGCTGGATTGCGGCACCATGAACGGCATCTGGGTCGCCGCCATCTCCGAGGGCGATGATGAAGTCGTCAAACTCTCCGAACGCCTCGTCGGCCGTGTCTCCTGTGATGATGTCCCGGACCCAAGTGATCTGCTCGTCATGCTCGTCAAGGCGGGCCAGGAGATCGATGAGGTCGCGGCGCGCAAGATCGAAAACTCCGGCGTGGAAAAGGTGAAGCTCCGCTCGGTGCTCACGTGCGAAACGAAGCAAGGGATTTGCTGCCGTTGTTACGGGCGCAATCTGGCCACGGGCGGCTCGATCAAACTCGGCGAGGCGATCGGCATCATCGCCGCCCAGTCCATCGGTGAGCCGGGCACGCAGCTCACGATGCGCACGTTCCACATCGGCGGCACGGCTTCGGGCACGTTCAAGCAGCCGCAAATTAAAGCCAAGCATGATGGTGTGCTCAAATATAACGAGCTGCGTCTGGTGCAACTGGATGCGGAGAATTGCATCGTGCTGAATAAGAATGGCTCGGTCCAAATCATCGGCGAGGATGGTCGCGAGTTGGAGAATCATACGTTGGTGATCGGCTCGGTGATCTCGGTGCCGGATGCGGGCCGCGTGAAGAAGGGTCAGGCGTTTGTGCAGTGGGATCCGTACAATGTGCCGATCCTTTCTGAAAAGGCGGGCAAGGTGAAGTTCCACGATATCATCGAGGGGGTGACGATGAAGTTCGAGGCGGATCAAACGACGGGTCAGGAGGCGTTGGTGATCATCGAGCATAAGGAGGATTTGCATCCGCAGATTATCATCGAGGATAAGGAGGGTGTGGCGCTGGCGCATTACCCGATCCCTTCGGGCGCGCATGTCGTGGTGGATCAGGGTGAAAAAATCGTCGCGGGGACGTTGATGGCGAAGACGCCGCGGAAGTCTTCCAAGACGAAAGACATCACGGGCGGTCTGCCGCGCGTGGCGGAGTTGTTCGAGGCGCGTCGCCCGAAGGATGCGTCGGAGATCTCGAAGATCGATGGGGTGGTGGATTTCGGCGCGAGTGTGCGCGGGAAGCGTTGTATCGTGATCAAGGATCCGCAAAGCGGCCTGGAGGAGGAGCACCTGGTGGCGATCGGCAAACACGTGATCGTGTTCAAGGGCGATTTCGTCCGCAAAGGGCAGCAGCTCACGGAAGGACCGATCGATCCGCATGAGATTCTTGAGATCTGTGGACCTCAAGAGTTGCAGGAGCATCTGGTGAACGAGGTGCAAGAGGTCTACCGCTTGCAGGGCGTGACGATCAATGACAAGCACATCGAGATCATCGTGCGGCAGATGTTGCGCAAGGTGCGCATCACGGAGCCGGGCGACACGGTGTTCCTGTGGGGCGAGCAGATCGACAAGATCGATTTCGAGAACGAGAACGGGCGCGTCGAGAAGATGGGTGGCAAACCCGCCGAGGCGCAACCGGTGTTGCTGGGCATCACGAAGGCGTCGCTGGAGACGGAGAGCTTCCTCAGCGCCGCGTCCTTCCAGGACACGACCCGGGTCTTGACCGAGGCCGCCACGCTCGCGAAGCACGACCGCCTGCGGGGCTTCAAGGAAAACGTGATCATGGGTCACATCATTCCCGCTGGTACTGGTTTTGACCTGCACCGCAAGCTCCGAATCAATCCGTTGGTCGAGCTTGAACCGGAGCCCGAACTGGTGGAAACCGTTGAAGAATCCGTCGCCCCGCAGCCTTTACTTGGCTAAGTGCGTGCCGATTAACTTTTTTTCAAATACCAGTTGCCAGCAAGAAGACCTTTGATAACATCCGCGCTCCATTTCCCCTGACCTGGGAGTGTGAGTCTTACGCAATCGAGAATTACATGCCGACCATTAATCAGCTTGTCCGAAAAGGGCGCAGCAAAGTCCGGGTGAAATCTAAATCACCCGCGCTTACTGGAAACCCGTTTCGCCGCGGCGTCTGCGTGCAGGTGATGACCCGCACGCCGAAGAAGCCGAACTCCGCCATGCGGAAGGTTGCCAAGGTGCGCCTCACCAACGGCCATGAAGTGATCGCCTACATCCCCGATGAAGGCCACAATCTTCAGGAGCACTCGATCGTGCTGGTGCGTGGCGGCCGCGTCAAAGATTTGCCCGGTGTGCGTTACCATATCGTTCGTGGCTCGCTCGATGCAGCCGGGGTGGAAAAACGGCGGGTCAGCCGCTCCAAATATGGTGTCAAACGACCCAAGGCTGTCGTCGCCAAGTAAGATTCAGAAACTTTTGTAGAAGAAGAATATGTCCCGACGTCGTAGAGCAGTGAAGCGTCCCGTGGCTGAAGACGCAAAATTCCACAGCACCGTGGTGACGACTCTTGTCAACACCGTGATGAAGGATGGAAAAAAGAGCGTCGCCCAGCGACTGGTCTATGGGGCCTTCGCCCGGATTGCTGAAAAGAATCCGGGGACAGATCCGCTGGAAGTGTTTCAGCGCGCGGTAGACAACGCGAAGCCGCGTTTGGAAGTGAAGCCGCGGCGGGTCGGGGGTGCCACTTATCAGGTGCCGATGGAAGTGCCGGCGCACCGGCAGCTCTCCTTGGCGCTGCGCTGGATGGTGAGCTTCGCCGACTCCCGAAAGGGTGTGCCAATGCAGGAAGCGTTGGCCACGGAAATTTTGGAAGCGTTCCAAGGTCAGGGTAACGCGATTCGGAAGCGGGATGAAGTGCACAAGATGGCACAAGCCAACAAGGCCTTCGCCCATTTCCGCTGGTAGAAACACAGTTTTAATTTAGTCGCCCCGAAGACCGACTCAATCGGGGCGTTTTAGTCTATTTGCCGAAGATGCACGAAGTGAACACAGGCTTGAATTCGCCGAACCGCGAGTATTCGATGGAGCGCACGCGCAACATCGGTATCGCGGCGCATATTGATGCCGGCAAGACGACGACGACTGAGCGCATCCTCTTTTACACCGGTCTGATCCATAAGATCGGCGATGTGGATGACGGCAATACGGTGACGGACTGGATGGAACAGGAGAAGGAGCGCGGTATTACGATCACTTCGGCTGCGGTTACCTGCTTCTGGACTCAAAAAACCATCAAGCCGGGTGAAGATAAGATCTACAAGGCTTTCAACAATCTCCCGCACCGGATCAATATTATCGATACGCCGGGCCACGTGGATTTCACGGCGGAGGTGGAGCGTTCCATGCGGGTATTGGATGGCGCGGTGGCGGTTTTCTGCGGTGTGGCGGGTGTGCAGCCCCAATCCGAAACGGTCTGGCGGCAGGCGACAAAATATAGCGTCCCCCGGATCGCGTTCGTCAATAAGATGGACCGGACGGGCGCAAATTTTGAAAATGCGTTGAATGACATGCGCACAAAATTGAGTGCGTATGCGTTTCCTATTTTCCTGCCCATCGGCGCCGGTCCGACCGAAGCCGAAGGGCATAAAGTTGACGGCGGTTTCGAGGGCGTGATCGACTTGGTCAACCAGAAAGCCGTTCACTGGGGACCGACGGAAGCCAACGAGGGTTTGAATTACGAAGTCACCGAGATTCCGGCTGAACATCAGGAGCGCGCCCGGGCAGCGCTCGCGGAATTGATTGATGCCGTCTCCAACAAGGATGATGTGATTGCGGAAATGGTGCTGGAGGAAAAGGCAATTGATGCGCCCGCGCTCAAGGCCGCCATCCGCCGGTTGACCTGCAAGATTGAATTGGTTCCGGTGCTCTGCGGTTCAGCTTTCAAGAAAAAAGCCGTGCAAGTTTTGGTGGACGCGGTGGTCGATTATTTGCCCAGCCCGCTGGATGTTCCCGGTGCGGAAGGTTTGGAACCAGCCACTGAAAATGTCGTTCACGTCGAGACCAGCGATAAGAACAAGTTTTGTTCGCTGGCGTTCAAGCTTTGGACCGATCCTTACGCCGGAAAATTGGTGTTTTTCCGGGTTTACGCCGGTCAACTCAAGAAGGGCGATACGATCTACAATCCGCGCACCCGCAAGCGCGAGCGCGTCAGTCGCTTGATGATCATTCAAGGCAGTGAGCGCAAGGACATCAACGAGGTTTACGCTGGCGACATCGCGGCCCTCGTCGGCCTGCGCAACATCACGACGGGTGACACGCTTTGTGACGAAGACTACGACGTGACGCTCGAGCCGCCGACGTTCCCGGAACCGGTTATCAGCATGGCGGTGGAACCGAAGACTAAGGCGGACAGCGAGAAGATGTCTGAGGGTTTGCAGCGCTTGGCGGAAGAAGATCCGACTTTCCGCTGCTTTACCAACGAGGAAACCGGTCAGCTCATCATTGCAGGGATGGGCGAATTGCACCTCGAGATCATCATCGACCGGCTTAAGCGTGAATTCAAAGTTGAGGCGAACGTCGGTGCTCCTCAGATTGCCTATCGTGAAACGATCACGGCCCCGGCGGAAGGTGAAGGGAAGTTCATTCGCCAGTCAGGTGGTCGCGGTCAATACGGTCACGCCTGCATTACAATTCAACCGAACGAGCGTGGTAAGGGTGTCGAAATCGAAAACGAAATCGTCGGTGGCACCATTCCAAAAGAATACATCCCGGCGGTGATCAACGGCATCGAAGAAGCCATCAAGAGCGGTGTTTACGCTGGCTTTCAGGTGATCGACATCAAAGTGCAAGTGACTGACGGGTCGTTTCACGAAGTGGATTCGAACGAACTAGCCTTCAAAATGGCTGGTATCTTTGCGCTTAAGGATGCCTTCAAAAAGGCCAGTCCGATCTTGCTGGAGCCCATCATGAAGGTGGAAGTTGCCACCCCAAGCGAGTATCAGGGTGATCTGGTGGGTGACATCAGCCGCCGCCGCGGAAACATTCAAAACATTGAAGCCAAGCTGGGGCAGGTCATTGTGAACGCGCACGTTCCTTTGTCTGAACTATTCGGCTACGCCACCGCCATCCGGTCGCTCTCCAAAGGGCGCGCATCTTATTCGATGGAACCGCTCACCTTTGAGCAGGTTCCGACCAACATCGCGGCTACCATTCTCGACACCGCCAACAAACGTCCGGCGGCCCGCACCTAATTTATTAATCAACTGTTCTTTGTATGGCAAAACAACGCATTCGCATCCGCCTGAAGGCATACGATCACCGGGTGATCGACCAGTCAGCGCAGGAAATTGTGGAGACGGTCAAACGCACCGGCGCCCGGGTGGCCGGCCCGATTCCGCTCCCGACCCGCATCGAACGTTTTACGATGACGCGTTCGCCGCACGTGGACAAGAAATCGCAGGAAACCTTTGAGCAACGGACGCACAAACGGTTGCTAGACATTTTGGATCCCACCGCCAAGACCGTGGATGAGCTGAAGAAGCTCAACCTTCCGGCGGGCGTCGACATCACCATTAAGATCTGACGAATTATGCTCGGCTTGATTGGAAAAAAATTAGGGCATTCGCGGGTCTACAACGACCAGGGTGAAGCTGTGCCGGTGACCATCGTGCTGGCGGGGCCCAATCGCGTGGTGCAACTCAAGACTGCGGCGCGCGATGGCTACAACGCGGTGCAGTTGGGCTTTGATGACCAGAAGGAGCAGCGCGTGACAAAACCGAATGCCGGGCACTTCAAGAAACATGGGGCATTGGTGACGAAGCAGTTGCGGGAGTTCCGTGATTTCCCAATCGCCGTGAAAGCCGGCGATGTGGTCGGACCGACCGTGTTCACAAAGGGTGATTTCATCGACGCGATTGGCATCACCAAGGGCCGCGGCTTTGAAGGTGTCATGAAGCGCCACAATTTCGCCGGTGGTGATGCCTCACACGGGTGCAAAGGCTGGAAGCGCCGATCGGGCGCCATCGGTCAACGTCTCTTTCCCGGCACCGTCATGCGCGGGATGAAAATGCCCGGACACATGGGCCAGGTGCGGCGCACCGTGCAGAATCTTGAAGTCATCCGCGTGCTCGAAGCCGATAATTTGATCCTCATCAAAGGCAGCATTCCCGGCAGTGAGGGGGACTATGTCATCATTCGTTCCGCCAAGAAGCAGAAGAAGGCCAAAGTGGAAGTGAAAGCCTCCACCAAGGTGACACCCAAGTCGGCAGCCAAGGCGGCGGCCAAGAAGTAACGAGGGAGAAACGACATGAAGATTCAGGTCAAAGACTTAAGCGGCAAATCTCAAGGTGAGATAGAGGTTCCGTTCGTGGTGATCGAAAACGCCAAGGGCACTCAAGCGGTGCAAGATACGGTCGTTGCCTATCGCGCGGCCCAACGGAGCGGCACGGCTTGCGCCAAGAATGTTGGCGAGGTTTCCGGAAGCAACAAGAAGCCGTGGCGCCAGAAGGGCACCGGCCGGGCGCGGGCAGGCTCGCTTCGTTCTCCCCTGTGGCGTGGCGGCGGCGTGGTGTTCGGTCCCCGTCCTCGCGATTACAGCAAGAAGGTGAACGGCAAAGTGCGTCAACTTGCGCTGCGCAAGGCGCTGGGTGAGCGGATCCGCATGGGCGATGTGGTCATCGTGGATGACTTGAAAGTCAATGCTCCGAAGACGAAAGAAATGCTGGGACTGCTCAGCGCCTTGGAACTGACCGGAACTACCTTGCTCGTTTCCGGTGAGGATAACCCGACTTTGTATCTCGCCGCGCGCAATTTGCAGGCCGTTGAGGTGACCACTGCGGATCTGCTAAACACCTATCAGGTGCTGCGTCCGGATAAGTTGGTGCTTTCCCGTGCCGCGCTCGAAAAAGTTGCTCAACGCATCAACCGCAAGAAGTAATGAACGCTTTTGACATCATCAAGACCGTGCGCGTGACCGAAAAGGGAACCCGCCAGTCCGACGCGCTGAACGCTTACACGGTGGTCGCCGATCGCCGGGCCTCGAAGCCGCAAATCCGGCATGCCGTGGAAGAGTTGTTCAAGGTGAAGGTGGTGCGAGTGAACACCATGAATGTCGGCGGCAAACTCCGCCGACGGAGCACGAAAGCCCGGGGTTTCACGCCGGACTGGAAAAAAGCCATCGTTACCCTGAAGGACGGGGACAAAATCAACCTGGCATAAGCTATGGCAGTCAAAGAATTCAGACCATTGACCCCGTCGTTGCGCTACAAGACCGTAGCCTCCTTCGACGAGATCACCAAACATCGTCCGGAGAAGAGCCTGATCTCCATCCGCAAGAAGACGGGCGGCCGCAACTGCTACGGACGGATTACGTCCCGGGCTATTGGTGGCGGCCATAAGCAGAAGATTCGTAATGTTGATTTCCGGCGAAACAAGCTGGGAATCGAAGCGAATGTCTTGGCGGTGGAGTATGATCCCATCCGCACTGCCTTCTTGGCGTTGGTGGAATACAAAGATGGCGAGAAGCGCTACATCTTGGCGCCGGTAGGCTTGGTGGTGGGTGCCAAACTGATGAGTGGTCCGACTGCTCCGACCGAGGTGGGCAATCACCTTCCATTGAAGGCAATTCCGCTGGGCATTACGGTCCATAACGTCGAACTGACTCCGGGGCATGGTGGCCAGATGGTGCGCTCGGCGGGATCGGGCGCCATCCTGATGGCGTGCGCAGAGGGCTATGCGCAGCTCAAACTTCCTTCCGGTGAGATTCGCCGGGTGCATGAAGAATGTTCCGCGACCATTGGGCAGGTCGGTAATGTGGAACACGAAAAGGTCATTTTGGGTAGCGCAGGCCGAAACCGGCATTTGGGACGTCGTCCAATGAGCCGCGGCATGGTGCGCAACCCGGTGGATCATCCAAACGGTGGTGGTCAGGGTAAATCAAAGGGTGGCGGTGGTCGCCAGCATCTGGTGACGCCTTGGGGTGTTCCCACGAAGGGTTACAAAACCCGGCAGCGCTGGAAACAATCGAACAAGTACATCGTGACGCGTCGCGATGGCCGGCCAATGAAACGCAAGTAAGTTGAGAAATTATGGGAAGATCCATTAAAAAGGGCCCGTTCGTCGAACCATCCTTGCAGGAGAAGATCGACAAATTGAACGAGACGAAGTCCAAGAAGACAATCAAGACTTGGTCGCGCCGTTCGATGATCACGCCGGATTTTGTCGGGCACACACTGAACGTGCATAACGGAAAGATTTTTCAGCCCGTGTTTATTACGGAAAACATGGTGGGTCACCGGTTGGGCGAGTTCGCGCTGACCCGGACGTTCAAGAAACACGGCGTCCATACCGCCAAAGTCGAGAAGTAGGCCATGCAAATTAAAGCCATCACCCGCAACGTCCGGATGTCCGCGCAGAAAGTGCGCGAGGTCACGCGGCAGATCCAGGGCCTCACCGCGTTGCAAGCGCAAGCCGTGCTGGCCGTGGTGCCGCGCAAGTCCGCGCACTTCGTCGCCAAGACTTTGAAGTCGGCGATCGCAAATGCCGAAAACAACAACAATTTGAACCCCGCAAAGCTGCGGGTGAGCGAGGCCGTGGCACTGACAGCCCCGACCATGAAACGCTTCACCCCCAAGGCGCGCGGATCGGCGGGACCGATTCTCAAACGGTCCAGCCACATCAAGATCGTTCTCTCCGACGAATAAGATTATGGGACAGAAGACCAACCCCATCGGACTGCGTATCGCCGTCAATAAGGACTGGCGCTCCAAATGGTATGCCGGGAAGAAGGACTTCGGAAACCTGCTCGCCGAGGACCGACAGATCCGTGCCATCTTGAAGAAGAAGCTCGAAGCCGCCTCGGTGCCGAAGATTGTCATCGAACGCGCGGCGTCCCGCTGCCGCATCACGATTTACACTGCCCGTCCGGGCGTAGTGATCGGACGCAAAGGCACCGAGATTGACAAGCTAAAGGAAGAATTGAGCCGTCTCACCGGCAAGGAAATTTACGTCGATATCTTCGAGATCAAGCAGCCTGAGATCGACGCCCAACTGGTTGCCGAAAATGTCGCGCTGCAGTTGGAGCGCCGAGTGAGCTTCCGCCGTGCGATGAAGAAAGCCCTGCAGACCGCGATGGATTTTGGCGCCGAGGGCATCAAGCTTCGTTGCGCCGGTCGGTTGGGCGGTTCGGAGATCGCCCGGGTCGAGAACTACCACGAGGGGCGGGTGCCGTTGCACACCTTGCGCGCCAACATCGATTACGGCTTTGCTGAAGCCAACACGATGGCTGGCAAGCTCGGGATCAAATGTTGGATTTGCAAAGGCGAGGACAAGCCCGGCAAAAAGAAGCCGACCGCCGCCACCACTGTATAATTTCAAAAAGAATAGATCGCCATGCCATTGCAGCCCGCAAGAGTTAAATACCGCAAGATGCAGCGCGGCAGCCGGACCGGCATCGCCTCGCGCGGCAACACCGTCGCCTTTGGCGAATATGGTCTGCAAGCCCTCGAGCGTTGCTGGCTCGACACCAAGCAGATTGAGGCCGCCCGTGTCGCCATCAACCGTTTTATGAAACGGCGGGGCAAGGTGTGGATCCGGATTTTCCCAGACAAATCATTTACCAAAAAGCCACTCGAAGTGCGAATGGGCACGGGCAAGGGCCCGCTGGAATCGTGGGTAGCCGTGATCCGGCCTGCCTCCGTGTTGTTCGAAGTCGATGGTGTCACAGAAGCGGTGGCACGTGAGAGTATGCGTCTTGCCGCCACCAAACTTCCGGTCCGCACGCGTTTTATCACGCGGCACCGCCACTCTTGATGGAGTTGAATCGTATGAAGATGGAAGAATTCAAAGAAAAGACGATGCCTGAGCTCGTGGTCAAAGGCCGCGAATTGCGGCAGGAATTGTTCAACCTGCGCTTACAACAAGCGACGAGCCAGTTGGAGAATCCGGCGCGCATGCGCACGCTCCGACGCGATGTGGCCCGCGTTGAAACCCAGATTTCCACCCTGCGCCGCGAACCGGCCAAATCCTGATTCGATTGCCTATGTCCGACAAGCAGCAGCAACCAGCAGCCCCGGCGGTCGAGCGCAGCAAGCGCAAAGAGCGAGTGGGCGAAGTCATCTCGAACAAGATGACCAAAACCATCGTGGTCCAGGTGGAGCGCCGTTTCCCGCACCCCAAATGGGGCAAAGTGGTGACGTCCTACTCAAAATTTTACGCGCACGACGAGAAGAATGAAGCCCGCATGGGCGATCGCGTGCGGATCATGGAGACGCGGCCCCTGTCCAAGACCAAGCGCTGGCGCCTGGTTTCGGTGGTCGAGCGCAATGAAGAAGCGGCGGCGGTTGTTGCCTGAAAGGAATAAAAAGCCATGCTGCAAATTAGATCAATTTTGGATGTAGCCGACAACACCGGTGCCAAGCGCGCCGCTGCCATCGGCGTCCTTGGCCGTAACCAGGAGTACGCCCATGTGGGTGACATCATCAAGGCACACATCAAGGAAGCGGCGCCGGACGGTACCGTAAAAAAGGGTGAAGTGGTCAACGCTGTGGTGGTGCGCACCCGCAAGGCGATTCGCCGGGCGGATGGCTCCTACCTCCGGTTTGATTCGAACGCGATTGTGATTATCGACAAGGATAACAATCCTCGCGGCACCCGCATCTTCGGTCCCGTGGCGCGCGAGCTCCGGGAAAAGAAGTTCATGAAAATCATCTCACTGGCCCCCGAGGTCCTCTGAAGCCATGCCAAAGTACCAAGCAAGACACGTAAAGAAGGGCGACGAAGTCTACGTCATCTCCGGCGCGCATAAGAGCCGCGAGAAGAAGGCCAAGATCGTACAAGTGCTGGCTAAGAAGGACCGCGTGATTGTAGAAGGCGTCAACATGGTTAAGAAACATGTCCGCAAGAGCCAGCAACATCCCGAGGGCGCCATTTTGGAGCGTGAAGGCAGCATCCATATTTCAAACGTCATGCGGGCGGATCGATTTGAGGCTCGCCTGGCCAAACGCACGGCAGCGTCGAAGTGAACCCGCCATTTAAGCAGTTGATATGAAGGCAAGACTTTTTGACAAGTACACCAAGCTGGTGCTCCCCGCGCTCATCGAAAAGCGCGGCTATAAGAATGTGCATCAAGTGCCGCGCATGGAGAAGATTGTGATCAACATGGGTGTCAGCGCCCTCCTTGAAAAGACGGCGGTCGAAGATGCCGCCAAGGATCTCAGCCAGATCACCGGGCGCAAACCGGTGATCACGAAGGCGCGCATGAGCATTGCGACCTTCAAGCTGCGTCAGGGGCAACCGGTGGGCTGCCGCGTGACCCTGCGCCGTGACGAGATGTATGAATTTTTTGACCGCCTGGTCAGTGCCGCGTTGCCGCGGATCCGTGACTTTCGTGGAATTTCCCGGCGCTCCTTCGATGGTCGCGGAAATTACTCGCTGGGAGTATCTGATCAGACAATTTTTCCCGAGATTGAATTGGACAAGATCAAGCGCCAGCAGGGCATGGACATCACGATTGTAACGTCCGCCCCCACCGATGCCGAGGCGCTTGATTTGTTGAAGTTGATGGGCATGCCCTTTGCCGAAAAATAGAGAGCGAATATGGCCAAGAAATCCTGGTTGGAACGAAACAAAAAGAGACGGGAACTCGTCAAGAAGTTCGCCGCAAAACGGGCTGAACTGAAGGCGAAGGGCGACTACCTCGGCCTGGCCAAGCTGCCCCGCAACTCGAGCCCGGTGCGGGTGGTGAATCGCTGCCGCATGAGCGGTCGGCGGCGCGCCTACATGCGCAAATTCGGCTGCTCCCGTCTAACTTTCCGCGAAGGAGCCTTGAATGGTCTCATTCCCGGTGTGACCAAAGCCAGTTGGTAGTATTACAAATTTATGGATCCGATTGCCGACATGCTGACCCGCATCCGCAACGCCCAGCAGGCCCTGCTGCCGAGTGTTGAGATGCCGCACTCGAAGTTGAAAGAGAACATCGCCCTCATCTTGAAGGCGGAAGGTTACGTCAGTGAGGTCGCCACCGCTGGCGACAAGATCAAGAAGCTCAAAGTTGTGCTCAAGTACGCGGGCCGACGGGGTGTGATCGAGGAAGTACGGCGGGTCAGTCGCCCCGGTCTGCGTCGCTATTCCAACAGCGCCGAGATGCCGCGTATTCGCGGTGGTCTGGGTATCGCCATCGTCACCACTTCCCGCGGCGTGATGACTGCCCGGGAAGCGCGCAAGCAAAACGTCGGCGGCGAATTGCTCTGCATCGTTTGGTAACCAACTGAGAACGAGATTTTATGTCACGAATTGGTAAACAGCCGGTCAAAATCCTCGCCAAAGTCAAGGTGGAGATCAAGGGCCGTGAGTGCCTGGTCGAAGGCCCGAAGGGCAAACTCGCGCTGACCCTGCCCCCACGCACAAGCGCCAAAATTGAGGGCGATTCAATCCTTGTCAGCCGCATTGGTGACACGGCGCAGTCCAAGGCGATGCATGGCCTGGCTCGTTCACTTGTGAACAACATGGTCTTGGGCGTGGCCAACGGTTACGTGAAAAAGCTTGAGATCAATGGCGTCGGTTTCAAGGCCGCCGTCCAGGGCAAGATTGTCAATTTGAGCTTGGGCTTTTCGCACCCGGTCAATTATGAACTGCCTGAGCAGATCAAGGTGACCGTGGAAGAAAACACAAAACTGACAATCGAAGGCCCGGACAAGATGCAGGTTGGCAAAGTTGCCGCCGAGATCCGGTCATTTTATCCCCCTGAGCCTTACAAAGGCAAAGGTGTCAAATACGCGGACGAAGTCATTCGCCGCAAGGAAGGCAAGACAGTCCAATAGTGCCGACGGCCGAATAGCACGCAGCCACGACGAACATGAAATCGGAAAAGAAGAAAGACCTATTGCAGAAGCGCCGCTGGCGGATTCGCAAGGAACTGAGTGGAACCGCCGCGCGTCCGCGCATGAGCGTGCGGTTCACCGGACAGCACATCTATGTGCAATTTGTCGATGATGGCAACGGCGTTACGCTGGCGGCTGCATCAACCCGCGCCAAGAGTCCCGACGGCGAGAAGAAGATGGGAGCCAACGTGGTCAGCGCGCAGCGGATCGGCACCTTGGCGGCCGAGCAGGCCCGGAGCAAGGGGATCACCCATGTGGTGTTTGACCGTAGCGGGGCACAGTATCACGGCAAGGTGAAGGCGCTGGCAGAAGCCGCGCGCGGAGCCGGCCTCAAGTTTTAACCTCAGGAGATCACATCGTGGCCGAGAAAATTGAAAATCGTGGTGGACAGCGCCCTGCCGGGAACCGATTCCCCGGTCGAGGCGGCGGCAGTGGCGGTGGACCCGGCGGGCGCGGCCCGCGTCGTGGGCCCCGAGGGGGCAGTGATGACAATTCCGGCTTCGACAAAGGGGGCGAGGAATTGACCGAGAAAGTGGTTTTCATCAATCGCTCGGCCAAGGTGGTCAAAGGTGGTCGCCGTTTTAGCTTCAGCGCGCTCGTTGTTACGGGAGATCGCAAGGGCCGGGTCGGCGTCGGCCTGGGCAAGGGCAGCGAGGTCGCCGATGCCATCCGCAAGGGTGGGGAAGTGGCCCGCCGAAACTTGGAAGTGTTCTCCATCCTGGAGACGACGATTCCGCATGAGGTGCTTTCCTCGTTCTGTGGAGCGAAGATTCTCCTGCGGCCAGCCTCACCCGGAACGGGCGTGATTGCGGGCAAAACCGTTCGTGCAGTGCTGGACGCAGCCGGCGTGAAGAACGTGCTGACCAAATCATTGGGCTCGCAGAACCCTGCGAACGTCGTGAAAGCGACCATCGCCGCCCTGCGCAGCTTGCGCCGACGCGAACAGATTTATCAGGACCGGGGCATCCCGATGCGCAAACCCGAAACCCAGGCCGTGGCCTGATTATTTGCTGACGAACCATGCGTTTACATACTCTCAAACCCCGTCCCGGTTCCCGGCACCGCCGCAAACGCCTCGGCCAGGGTGAATCTAGTGGGCGTGGCAAGACGGCCGGTCGCGGTGGCAAAGGCCAGTCCGCGCGTTCCGGTAGCTCCATTCGTGTCGGCTTTGAAGGTGGCCAGATGCCGCTTATCCGGCGCATCCCCAAGCGCGGCTTCAACAATAAGCGGCATACGACCCGGTATGTTGCCGTCAACCTCGATTCGCTTAATCGCTTTGAAGCGGGTGCGGTCGTGGACGCCGCCGCGTTGCGCAAAGCCCGGTTGGCTTCGGGCCCGATCAAGCTCATCAAGATTCTCGGTGATGGCGAATTGAAGCAAACCAAGCTCACCGTTCGGGCGCATGCGTTCAGCGCAGCCGCCCGCAGCAAGATCGAGGGTTTGGGCGGCACCTGTGAAGTCATCGCCACCGCCGCACCCGCGAAAACACGCTAGTCCGACCTTCGAGCCGTACGCATGTTTGCCAAGTTCTTCAATACCTTTGCCAACTGTTTCAAGATTCCGGAACTACGGGACCGGATCTTGTTCACGATGGGCATCCTCACGATTTGCCGGCTGATTTCAATAATCGGCATTCCGGGTTTGGACGGAGCGGCGTTGAAGAGCTGGCTCGACAATAACCGCAGCACGGCGGGCGGTGGGATGCTGGATCTTTACAGCATGTTTACCGGTGGTGCGCTTGAGCAATGTGCGGTGGGCGCTTTGGGCATCATGCCCTATATCAGTGCCACCATTATCATCCAATTGTTGACGGCGGTGATTCCCGGCCTGAGCAAACTCGCCCGTGAGGAAGGTGGTCGCACCAAGATCATACAATACGGTCGTTACCTCACGGTGATGCTTTGCCTCGGCCAAGGTTTGGCAATGGCTTTTGCGTTTGAGAACCCGAGTGCGATTATCACGGGCTTTGACAAGGAACTCGTCTTGTTTTCCCCGGAAGCCATCTGGTGGTATCGACTTCAGACGGTATTGATCCTCACCACCGGAACATTGCTCCTAATGTGGCTCGGTGAGCAGATCACCGAACGTGGCATTGGCAACGGTGTTTCGCTCGTAATCACCATTGGCATCATCGCCAGATTCCCACAGGCACTAACGACCACCGTCGACATGTTCAGAGCGCACGGTGAAACGCCGGCTGCCTTCAATTTGTTTCACGGTGTTGCTTTTGTCCTATTGCTTGTCCTCGTGGTGGCAGGCGTGGTGGCGGTAACCCAGGCCCAGCGCAAAATACCCGTGCAGTACGCGCAGCAAACTCGCGGCCGCCGCGTCTATCAAAGTGGCAGTTCATTCATGCCCCTACGGGTCATCTATGCGGGTGTGATGCCGATCATCTTCGCGAGTGCTTTGTTGATGTTTCCTCAGAAGATCCTCGAGTACATCGGCAAGAGCTTCAATCTGCCGTTCCTTATCGAGTTGGGGGCGCAACTGACGCAGGGGCACTTGCTTCACATGTTTACCTATGCGGTGCTGATCCTTTTCTTCAGCTACTTCTGGGTGGCGACCCAATTTAACGAGGTGCAGATCGCCGACGACCTGAAGAAATACAACGGCTATATCCCCGGCGTTCGCCCCGGCAAGGCCACCAGCGATTTTCTGCACAACACGATGAGTAGAATCACCTTGGCGGGCTCGGTGTTCCTGATCTTCATCGCGGTGGTCCCCGAGTTTCTCTACGTTTCGATGAAGGTGCCGATTCAGGTCGCGTCATTCTTCGGCGGTACCAGCCTGTTGATTGCGGTGGGAGTGATGCTCGATACGATGCGGCAGATGGAGTCACACCTCTTGATGCGCCACTATGATGGCTTCCTGAAGAAGGGCCGGCTGAAGGGTCGATTCTAGGTGAGGCCGGCTTCGCAGCTGACCGACCTCCGCATTCCGTGAGTTCCTCGACCATTATACTTAAGAACGAACGGGACTTAGAGGCCATGCGGCCGGCTTGTGGGGTGGCACGGGCGGTTTTGGATGACGTGACGGCGATGATCCAACCGGGGTTGACCACCCGTGAAGTTGATTTGTTCGCTGCGGAAAGGATTCGCAGCTATGGAGCGCGCAGCGCGTTTCTTGGGTATCGGAACTATCCGTGCAACGTGTGCATCTCGGTGAACGACGAGGTTGTTCACGGTCTGGCGGGCAGCCGCCGTCTGGATTTTGGCGACATCGTCAGTGTCGATGTCGGTGTTCTTTATAATGGATTTGTGGGCGACAATGCCCGGACGGTGGCGGTGGGCGGTTGCAACGCGGCGGCGCAAGCGCTGTTGGATGTGACCGAGCAATCCCTTTACGAAGGAATCGCCGAGGCCGTTTCGGGCAAGCGAGTGTCGGATATCTCGCGGGCGATCCAGCAACACGTCGAAAGACATGGGTTTAGTGTCGTCCGCGAATACGTTGGCCACGGGGTTGGTCGGTCGGTTCACGAGGCGCCTGAAGTGCCCAATTTTGTTGATCAGCGAAAGCTGTCACCGGCCCTTAAGCCGGGCATGACACTGGCAATAGAGCCAATGGTTAATGCCGGCAGGCCGGACACGAAAACTTTAAATGATGGCTGGACAGTGCTAACCTTGGATGGTTCACTTTCCGCCCATTTTGAGCATACGGTCCTAGTAACGACCGGTGAGCCAGTTATACTGACATGCCCGGAACTGATGCCATCGAACTTGCGGCAGCGGTAGTGGCAGTCTTGCCGGGCGGGCGAGTACGGGTGCAGGTGGCCAACGGTCACCAGTTGGTGGCCAGGATCGTGCGCCGCCGGCAGGCAGAGTTGGGTTTGGTGAATGTTGGTGACCGAGTGATGGTGGCAGTAAGCCCGAGCGACATGTCGCAGGGTGTGGTTAAGCAAATTTTGAACAGCATAATAGAAACATGAAAGTTCGCGCGTCCGTTAAGAAACTTTGCGAGCATTGCAAGGTGATCCGCCGTCGCGGCGTGATCCGAGTGATCTGCTCCGCCAACCCCCGGCACAAACAGCGACAAGGCTAATCCCAGCATATGGCACGTATCATTGGTGTGGACATTCCCGGCGAAAAGCGTATCGACATCTCGCTCCGCTACATTTACGGCCTTGGGCCGGTTAACTCGAAACAGATCCTTGAGCGGGCGAAGATCGACCCGAGCATTCGCGCCAAGGCTCTGACCGAGGCGCAGCTCGCCCAGATCGTGCATGTCATCCAGGAGGGGAAGTACGTCATCGAAGGTGACTTGCGCCGGGAGCTTCAAATGAACCTGAAGCGCCTGCAGGGAATTAAATGCTATCGTGGTATCCGGCATATTCGCGGGCTGCCGGTACGCGGCCAACGGACTGGAACCAACGCGCGAACCCGCAAGGGGCCGCGTAAGACGGTCGGTGTGCAACGCAATCCGAACGCCAAGACCGGCATTCACTAAACCAAGATTTTCAGAATATGTCCGACGAGATCAAGAACCCGCCCGCCGAAGTTAAAGCAGAGAAGCCCGCCAAAGCGCCGCGCAAAGGGGCCGCAGCGGCGGCGGCGGTCACGCCCACGCCAGATGCTGCCGCACCGGCCGGGACCATAGCCCCCGGCGTTGCCGCGCCCACCGCCGCCGAGTTGCTGGGCGAGGACGTCAATGCACGCAAGATCGTCAAAGCGAAGGGCTCCAAGAACATTGTCGTGGGTGTGGCTAACATTCTCGCGACCTTCAACAACACGCTGGTTTCGATCACTGACATGCAGGGCCACGTCATTGGCTGGTCTAGTGCCGGTCGCATGGGTTTCAAGGGATCGCGAAAAAGCACCGCGTTTGCGGCCCAGCAGGTCGCACAAGATGCCGCTCGCCAGGCGATGTCGCACGGCATGAAGGAAGTCGAAGTGCGTGTCAAAGGTCCCGGGTCCGGTCGCGAGTCGGCGATTCGTGCGCTCCAAGCGATCGGGTTGGACATCACCTGCATCAAGGACGTGACGCCGGTTCCGCACAACGGTTGCCGCCCGCGCAAGAAGCGCCGCGTTTGATGAAACTCAAAACTCAAATTTCAAATTTGAAACTCTAAAGTATGGCTCGTTACACAGGTCCCCGCGTCCGCATCAGCCGGCGATTCAATACTCCGATCTTCGGCCCGTCGAAGTACCTCGATCGCCGCAGTTATCCGCCAGGCGTGCATGGCCCAAAATCTCGCCGCAAGCTCACGGAGTATGGCGCCGGCTTGGTTGAGAAGCAGAAGCTGCGCTACTACTACGGCCTGATGGAGCGCCAATTTCGCGGCGTATATGAACGCGCCCTCCGCAAGCGCGGTGTCACGGGCGAGACGATGCTCCAGTTGTTGGAAGGTCGCCTCGACAACGTCGTGTTTCATCTCGGCATTGCCAGCACCCGTCCCGCCGCCCGCCAGATGGTGGCCCATGGCCACATCCAGGTGAATGGGCGCAAGGTTTCCATTCCGTCCTATGCCCTCAAGGTGAACGATGTCGTGCAGGTGTGCGACTCCAGCGTGTCCCGCCAGATGGCGAACCGCGGCCTTGAAATGTCCACCAGCCGGGCGGTGCCGGATTGGTTGTCCCTGAACAAGGACGCCTACCGCGGACAAGTCATGCGCGTGCCGACCCGGGCCGAGATCCAGCCGATTGCCAACGAGCAGGCGGTGGTCGAATTCTATTCCCGTTAAACCCTTGTGCCTCCGGATGGAGGCGCAAACCCGCAATTATATGGGCGCCCGTTGCAACGGGAACCAGCCAGCTGGCGCCAGATTAAAATTGCACCACTAATACCAGCACTATGCCAGTACGTTTAGGCCGATTCGAAATGCCGAAGCGCTTGTCGAAAGATGACGCTAGCGCCACCGACACTTACGCCAAGTTCATCGCCGAGCCGTTTGAAACCGGTTACGGTTACACCATTG
This sequence comes from bacterium, assembly GCA_031362805.1. Classification (GTDB taxonomy): domain Bacteria; phylum Verrucomicrobiota; class Verrucomicrobiia; order Limisphaerales; family RI-55; genus RI-55. The sequence continues at coordinate 27,197 of JANLTG010000128.1, read as the reverse complement.
GCAACTCGCTTCGTCGCGTGTTGCTTTCGTCGCTGGAAGGCGCCGCCATCACGTCCATCCGCATTGATGGCGCGATGCACGAATTTGCGACGGTTGATGGAGTGGTCGAGGATGTCACGGATATCGTCCTCAACCTCAAGAAGCTCCTCTTCAAGTGCCACGTCCGCGAGCCGCAGACGCTTTTGCTGTCGGTGAACAAGGAAGGGCCGGTCACCGCTGGCGACATTTCGCTCAATCAAAACGTGGAGATCGTCAACCCCGGGCAGTTGATCTGCACGCTGGACAAGAAGAAGAAGTTCGACATGGAACTTGAGATTCGCGTGGGCCGCGGATTCTTCACGGCGGATGAGAACAAGAAGCCGGAACAGGCGATTGGCTTGATTCCGATCGATTCCATTTTCTCGCCCGTCAGCCGCGTCCGTTACAACGTCGAAAGCGCCCGGGTCGGCCAGCGCACGGACTACGACAAGCTGAACATTGAGGTCTGGACGGACGGCCGGATTACCCCGGACGATGCGCTGACCCAGGCGTCGGCGATTCTCCAACATCATCTCGATGTCTTCGTCGGTTATGACAAGAACGCGGTCGAGTTCGAGGAAGTGGAAGACCGGCAGGACGACGAGAAGAGCAAGCTCCGCAAGCTGCTCAACATGAGCGTCAATGAAATCGAGCTCAGCGTCCGGGCCGCCAACTGCCTGAACAACGCGAACATCACCACGGTCGGGCAACTCGCCATGAAGACCGAGGCCGAGATGCTCAAGTACCGCAACTTCGGCAAGAAGTCGTTGAACGAAATCAAGGACAAGCTGCAGGCCTTGGGCTTGTCGCTGGGCATGAACATCGATGCCGCCTTGCTGGAACCGCCGAAGGAAGAAGTTAAGCTTTAATCCGCCCCCACGAGGTAGTTTATGCGACATTTAAAACGAACCGCCAAGCTGGGCCGTACGGGAACCCACCGGAACGCCATGCTGGCCAACATGGTTTGCTCGCTCATTCGCCACCGGCGCATTGAGACCACGCTCGCCAAGGCCAAGGCCGCCCGCCCGGTGGCTGAGAAGTTGGTGACGCTTGGGAAACGAGGTACCCTGCACTCCCGCCGGCTGGCGACTTCCAAGTTGAAGTACGCTGATCGGAAGATGCATGCGAACAAGGAAGAGAACGCGACGTTCTGGAAAAACGACGTCATCCGAATCCTCTTCGAAGAAATTGCGCCGGCTATGAAACAGCGTCCGGGTGGTTACACTCGCATTATCAAGCTCGGCCAACGCCGTGGCGATGCCGCGCAGTTGGCCATCTTGGAATGGGTGGATAGCACCATACCCGCCGCCGCTCCGACCGTTGAGCCCGCCGCCGAAACCAAGGCAGAAGAAGCAAAATAACAGGTCGCCGATGCATACCTGATGAATTGGAAAGCCCGCCTGGTCAAACCAGGCGGGTTTTCCGTATGGCCCCAACTAGGCGCCTCAGAGGAGCGGGCATTTCCAACCCGTCCCTAAAAGCTCTCACCGTCGGCCGGGCTTCCAGCATGTTCACGACCTGGTCGAAACCAGGGGCGCAACCCAGGACGCGGCAACTCCAGGTTTCGCAAGTCCAGACGCCGATCTCCAGTTGGGCGTGGGTTGAACATTCGCCGCAAGCCACGGGCCGGGCATGGTCCATTTGCAGCTTTCTGCAACAAGCTGCTTTCACGGGTTGACCTGTCCTCGAACTTCGCCCCCGGAATTTCCGGATGTGTGGATATTAAAATAGGTACGCCCATCGGAGATGGCCCCGGCGGTCGAAGTGTTGAGGGTCGACTTCCCAACGATAGATCCCGCCGTCCCGAAGTTACCCAATGTAAATGGCCCCAGGTCAACCAGGATGCCGGCACCGGTTTCAACATCGGCTGGGCCGTGAATGTGTGCCAGGATTGCAGCGCTGCCAAGATCGCGATAGTTCAAGTTGAAGTGTAGATCGCGTCCTACCAGCGCTGCGGTCGCAAAGCCGGATCCCGTCGTCGTCACCAGCGTGGGCCGTTCATTGAAGCCGTTGAGCCGGCTACCATAGGCAACCGGACTGATCTGAGCGCGGATCTCGCCGGGACCATTCGCGACGGTATGAATGTTTACGTAGGTGAGACCGGCCAGGATGTTGGCCCGTTGTTGTTCGGTGAGATTGATGGAACCGGCCATGTTCCCGGCGGCGGCGAACGCACCATCAACGTAGGGAGCAAGATCGATCATGACGCCCGCGCTGACGGTGCTGTTGGCGGGACCATGGATGTGAGCCAGCGTGGCCGGGCCGGAAAGCCCCCCGTATCGGAGGCTGAAGTTCAGTACGTTGCCTTCCAGCATGAAGATTGCGGAACCGGATGCAGCTGTCGCCACCGGATTGGGCCGCTCGGCATCTCCCGTCAGCACGGCTGTGAAGGGAGTGGCTGTGAGATGAGGCAGAATCTGGCCACGGATTTCCCCGGGTTGGTTGGCGGAGGTATGCACGTTTACATAGGTGCGGCCGTCGACGACTGCCGCCAATTGCGGGGCGGTCAGGGTCACCTTGCCAACGAAAGTTCCCGAGGCGCCAAGTCCGGGTCCCTTGTAGGGATCAAGATCAACCAGTACCCCGGCCGGTGCCTCCACTCCAGCGGGTCCGTGAATGTGCGCCAGGATTGCCGTGCCTGAAAGTCCTTCGTAGAAGATGTTAAAACTGAGCTCGTTGCCGACCAACACAAACGCGCCGTAACCTTGGGCCGCGGTGTTGATCCGGGTGGGGCGCTCATAGGTTCCCGCGAGGCGTACCTGAAAGGCAGCGGGAATTATCTGGCCGCGAATTTCACCGGCACTGTTCGCGGAGGAATGCACGTTGACATAAGTATTGCCGGAAATCAGATGTTCCTTTTGGGTGGCGGTCAATATCACTTCCCCCGAAAGTGATTCTGACGCACCAAAGGCGCCGCCATTGAATGGCTGAAGATCGATAAGTACACCCGCCGCCAGGCTGGCCGGCGCGGGGCCGTGAATGTGAGCGAGTGTGGCCGGACCGGAAAGGCCGGAATAGGTAATGTTGAAAACAAGATGATTTCCGCGCAACCGGAACAAGGCTGATCCTGTGCCGCCAGTCGTCACTGGATTGGGTCGTTCCGCGGCGCCGGTAAGCGTGGCGCTAAACAGAATGGTATCCCGTTCGGCAAGATCGGCCACGCGAAGGAACCGCGCCGGATCGGCACCCGAGGTGGTGGCGGAACGCGTTGAGGTGACTTTGTCGTTGACCCAGACTCGACAGAAAACGTCGTCGGTGCGTTGCAGCACCCAGGGTCCGCCGCCATCCAGGAAGGAGATCGACATGTCGTTGCCCGCGGGAGCAATCGCACCCAACGACACCGCTACGGGCGCGTTGACGGTTACCAAAGCGGGGCTCGAAGTGGTGCTGCCACCGTCTTCATCATACGCCTTGGCAGTGATCGAGTTGGGTCCGCTGTTTAACGTGACGGTGATCTCGAATGGCGCCTTTACGGCTACTCCGAGCAACGTCGAGCCCGCGTAAAAATCGACGCGGACGACGGTCCCGTCCGGGTCGGTTGCACTGGCCTGCAATTTCAAGGTGCCCGGCGCTCCCAGCGTGGTGTTGTTCGCCGGTGACGCAAGGGTGACCAATGGCGGCTGATTCACCGGCGCTTGAACAGCGATGGTGCCGACCATTCCAAATGCACCGTGTGGTGTGCAATGGTAGCCAAAAGTCCCCGCCGAATTGAACGTGCGCTGGTAGGTCCCCCCGCCTCCCTGCAGGCCTGAATCCCAGAGTAAGTTGTCGCTGGTCGTGGTGTGCCCGAGCGTGCCACCGAATTCCCAGCGGACCGTGTCGCCCACTTGGATCGTCGGGCCTGACGGATTGAAGAACGAATCACCAACGGTGATCACGTGTGTCGCCGAATAGACTGGCCCGACGACGACGAGGGCGGCGGCTACAATGCAGGCGATGGGGAGTTTACGGTGACCACATTTCAAAGTTCGCATAGAAGGAGTTGTTACAAGGTTCGCCGGTCGGAGCACGAACCTCTTGCGAGGCCGTCGGCTCCTCTGTATGAGGGGGGAAGCGCCTGGAGGTTCCGCGGAACTTCAGATGAAATTTGAACGAATGGTTGGCGGCATTTCACTGGTCCCCGATTCCCATACCATGGGACAGTCACCCGCGATGGCCGGGAACCCTATTGCCTTTCCACCGTCTCATACGTAAAGCGCCACATGACGCCCGAGCAGGAGTTTGAAATGTTGGTGGAACAGCACTACCGCGCGCTTTATCGGTTCGCCTTGAGCCTTACTCATCAAGAGAATGACGCTGCGGATCTGACCCAACAGGCTTTTCTGATCTGGGCCCGGAAGGGGCATCAATTGCGCGATCGCGGGAAGGCCCGCACCTGGATGTTCACAACCCTACATCGACTCTTCATTGAAACCCGCCGGCGTGCCAGTCGTTACCCAAGCGAGACACTGAACGACATGGCGGATGACCTGCCGACCATCAACCCTGAACAGGCCCGCCGTGTGGATGTGGAAGCGTTGTTGCGGGCGCTGGCCGGGATCGATGAGGTCTTTCGCGCTCCGGTCGCGCTGTTTTATCTGGAAGATTGTCCGTATCTCGAGATCGCCGAAATCCTGGGGGTGCCTTTGGGCACCGTTAAGTCGCGGATCTCTCGCGGGGTCGACCAATTGCAAAAACGCCTGGCCGACCCGTTGGATTCCGCAAGCCCGATGTGAATAGCGAAGAAGCCAAAAAAGTCCTGCTTGCCTGCCGGCCTGAGGCCGGGGACAGGAATGATCCGGAGGTGTGCGCTGCGACTGCCGACGCGGAGAGTGATCCGGCGTTGAAGGTCTGGTGGCTGAACCAGCAGCAGATTCACGCGGCATTGCGGGCCCGCGCCCGGGAGATTCCGATTCCGGCGGGATTGAAGGCGGAGATTCTCGCCGGGCACAAAATCGATGTGTCACCTTGGTGGCGCTCTGTCGCGATCCCCATGGCGATCGCGGCTGCGCTCGTGGTGTTGCTGGCGATCCTTAGCTGGCGCCCCTTGTCCGAGCCGACGAATTTCGCGCACTACCGTGACCGCATGGTGCGCACAGTGATTCGCGAGTATAGGATGGACATCACGACCGGTGTTGAATCAGACATCCGCAGTTTCCTGAAGGCTAACGAGGGTCACCCGGACTATCGCGTACCCAACGCCATGAACGAGGTGCCTCACTTCGGAGTGGGCCGGTTGACGTGGCAGGGCCGGCCAGTTTCCATGATTTGCTTCGAGCGCCAACCCAGGGTCTTGATGTATCTCTTCGTCATCGATCAGTCGGCATTTGACCGCTCGCCGGGACCGGTTCCGGAATTCCAGGAAGTCGCAGACAAAGCTACCGCCAGTTGGTCCGATGGCCGGCGGATTTACCTGCTGTTGTCGGACGCGGGCGCGGCGGACCTCCAGGCGCTGATCCAATAAGACGCCGATCCCTGTTGATGCCGGCTGAGGTCAGCGAATTACCGTTGTGCGCGCCATCAGCCAGTCGAAGTCCACGGCCGCATCGGGCGATACGGCCAGGGGCAGCTTTGCGGTGTAGGGTCGTGAATCCGGAGTCGTGGCCGGGGAAAGCCAGCGATGGCTCTCCGCGTGACCGTCGGCAAAGGTCAGATTGGCAGAACCATTGTGCCAGGAAGCAGGAAGATCAAACCACTGACGTTGCCGGAGTCGATTGAGAAAATAGCCGTCGTTGATGCTGTCGGGGTGCTCTTCGATGAAGACGAAAATTCCAGCTGGCACTGGCACGTCGATATCCTTGAAGAACTGTTTGAAGCTGGGATTGTTCGTATTGAAGCCTTCGTAGCTGAAGCTCCCGGCATTGCCCATCATCGCGTTCATTGAATAGCTGCGAACCCTGCGCGTCCAGCCCGCCGCTCGCTGTTGGTCGCTGACAACCCGGTCGGCGGGACAGCTAAACGTTTCGACGTTGCCGCTGAGATACGGGCCGAGGCCGCCATTTGCCAGCCAGGTGGCGTTGGTGTTGTCTTCGTCCAGTTCCCAGCTCATGACGTCGTTCGCCCAATTGCGAAAGCCGCCGTAACGCACGGTGTTCTTAATGTCCGCCGCGCCTAGATTGTAGGGCAGCCGGCCTCCTGCATCATCGGCATAAAGTTGGGTCGCGATGGCGAGCTGCCGCAGGTGATTCATGCAGGACATGCCCTGTCCCTTGCTTTGCGCGCGCACCAGGGCCGGGAGCAACAGCGCGGACAGGATGCCGATGACGGCGATTACCACGAGGAGCTCCACCAAGGAGAATGCTGCGTTCGCCGGTTTCGGGGACCGTCGTGCCGGGTAGTCTGGCTGGCCGATTCGAGTCGTCATGGCGGTTGGCTTAGGTCCTTGAAAGGATAGGTGCCGGGCACCCATTGTCAAAGACAGCCATCAGCAGGTTTCCAAGAGGGACCGGTCACTTCGTCAAAACAACCAGTTCCGATAGACTTCGTACACGTCGACGCGGCCACCGATGTAGTAGCTGTTCTGCGGAGTGTAGAAGCGCTGATCCTCCCGCCGATAGTTGAGTTCCAGGGCTTGTTCCGGATTGTTCGGATCGTAGCAGAGCAGTTGAACGCCGTCGGGTGTCTCGGTCGCGCGATAAACCAACACTCCGTGGTTGATGGTCTGTTCCGGAAAGCGGATCAGATGCACGACCGGTGCGATACCGCGTCCCAGTTCATGCTGGAGCCGTTGGACCATGCCTTTCTGATGGCCATCGCTAAAAGGAAAGACCACCCGCCAGTGCCCGCGTTGGACAAAGCTCTGCCAATTGTCTCCGCACAACTCCTTGAGTTGCGCTTCGTGGGCGCGGCTGAACTCGTGCAGGTTCGCGTAGCCAGGAATGATGATTGGTGGTTTGCGGCTGGGATCTGATCGCGGATCGCGCGAAATGATTTTCCGGATCAACTGCGCGTAGGTCGGTTCATCCGCCTGAGGCTGCCTCGGATCAAACTCAGCGAAGTCAAAGAACTGGCGGGCAGCGCGCACCATCACGAAGCAATAGTTGCGATAGGTGGGTTTTGGATCACGCGGCCGGGTGTTCATCTTGCCGGTCACTGGATCGGGTTCGTATTCCCAGAGCAGTTCGTTGGCGTAGGAGAAACTGTCGCGCCCCAGCTCAAACTGTTGATCGATTGGCTGGCGCCCGGCCGTCGATGCGCAACCCGTGGTGAGAACCAGGATCAGCGCAATCAACAATGCCCAGCAATCTCGACCATGACGGTTCCCATCCCTGGATGTCCTGCGGCACAACATGCTTGCTCGAAACGCTAGCCACGCCAAATCTCACCGGCAATGCTTTACGAGCGTTGGCAAGCGACTGTGCGACGAAATGCGAGCGAGCTCGCGTTGATCGATGGTGCTCACGGTGCTCGCTGGACTTTCGCCGAGCTAGCCCGCGCGGCCGAACGCTTGCCCCCTGTAGGTAATTCTGTTGTCACGCCGCAGGGGCAAGGTCTGGAATTTATCATGGCCGTACTGACGGCCTGGCGGGATGGCCGACCGGTTTTGCCTGTTGAAGGATCAGCGACGGTCTTCAGCGGGCGTTGCGCGAGCGATGTCGCCCATTTCAAAACCACCTCGGGCACCACAGGCGTGAGCCAGTTGGTTGCGTTCACAGCGGGCCAGTTGGCAGCGGACGCCGACAATATTGTAGCGACGATGGGGCTGCATCCGGCCCGACCCAATCTCGGAGTCATCAGCTTCGCGCATTCGTATGGTTTCTCGAATCTTATCACCCCCCTCTTGCTTCACGGCATTCCATTGGTGCTTTGCCCGTCGCCGATGCCCGAAGCGGTGAAGGCAGCGGCGGCCGGATTTGAGTCGCTTGCGCTTCCCGCTGTGCCGGCACTATGGAGCGCGTGGAACGACGCCGATGCGATTCCGCGCAATGTGACGCTGGCGATCTCGGCCGGTGCACCGCTCTCCCTGGAGCTTGAAACATCGGTGTTCAGGCGCGTCGGGCTCAAGCTGCATAATTTCTATGGGTCGAGTGAATGCGGTGGCATCGCTTACGACGAATCCAACGAGCCACGTATGGAAGCCGCACTCGCCGGCCGGCCGCTGGAGAACGTTGCATTGTCCCTCGCTGATGATGGTTGCCTCGTCGTCAGCGGCGCGGCCGTTGGGCTGGGCTACCAACCTGATGGCGATGCGCGGCTGGCGGCGGGACGGTTTCACACCAGTGATCTCGCCGAGCTTCGCGCAGGCTGTGTGCTGCTCCGCGGTCGGTCGTCTGATGTGATCAACATCGCCGGTCGCAAGCTGTCGCCTGAAACTGTCGAGATCGTGATTCGGAAACAGGCTGGCGTACGTGAGTGCGTCGTGGTTGGGGTGCCCGCCCGGGATGAAGCGCGCAGCGAAGAAGGACTGGCCGTCGTCGCGTTGTCCGAGGGCGGATCGCTCGATTTGATCCGGCGCTCCACCACGGCCGTATTGCCCGCTTGGCAATGTCCGCGGCACTGGTGGACTGTGCCGGAGATTCCCGTCAACGAGCGCGGCAAGATCGCACGAAGGGAATGGCGCGAGCGATTCCTCGCCACCCGCCAGTCTGCTGATTGACGCGGCCCAGCGAGCGGTGAGCCGCCTTGCGAGAATGAATCGCGCCGTCCGTGGTGAACAACTACTGCTGCGCTTCCAGGTCCTTGACGAAGCTTTCGGTCTGCTGGATTGAGCGGTTCATGTCGCCGATCAGCCGGTTGATCTCGGCGCCGATGCTCTCGGCCTCGGTCTTCAGCGACCCGACGGCCACGGCGTTGAGGTTGTGCTTCAGGTACAGCACGTAGTCTTTCATTTGCGTCAAGACCGGCGCCAGCGTGCTCTCTGCTTTCACGAGGGAGGCATGAAGGGTTTCGTAGCGGGCTTTGGTCTGGCCGAGTTTGCGGCGGCTGTCGGCTCGAAGATTGGCGCTGGAAATTTCGTTAAGCTCCTTGTCCCACTCGGCGAACAAGTCACTCGCGACCTGTTCGACCTTGCGAATGCGCCCGCTGACTGCGGCGGACGCGTCGGTACAGGCGTCGTACTCCGACTTGAACGCGTTGTAGCGCTTCTCCAATTCGCCACCCTCGAATCCGGTCAACTCCTTCAACTGCGTGAGCGCGTCCTTGAACTGTTCGGTGGCCTCTTGTTGCGCTTCGCCGGCATTGGTGAGCGCGTCCTTGAGCAGGTCCCGCTTGTGTTTCCCAAACGTCTCCATCACCGAGTAATAGGTTGAGCGGCAGCCACCGAGCAGGCAGGCGCACAAACAAAGGGCCAGCACCGCGCGGCGGCCAAGCGAGACGCGCGAAAACAAAGTCGGAATTGGGAGGTTCATTTGGAGGTATGGTTGTAGACGTGCATCTCGCGTTGCGGGAACGGAATGGTAATCCCTTCGGCGTCGAAAGTTTTCTTGACGCGCTCGTTCATCGCGAAGAGCACGTTCCAATACTCGGCCATCGCCACCCATCCGCGGACGGTAAAGTTGACGCTGCTGTCCGCCAGGGCGCTCACCACGATCTCGGGCGTCGGGTCTTTGAGGATGCGCGAATCGGCCTCGATCAGGCGCTGGAGCGTGGCCCGCACCTTATCGATGTCGTCGCTGTAACTCACGCCGAACACCCAATCCACGCGGCGAGTGGGGTGGGCGGAGAAGTTGACGATGTTGCCGCCCATGATTCCGGAATTCGGCACGATCACCTTCTTGTTGTCCGGCGTTTTCAGGACGGTGGTAAACACCTGGATCTCTTCAACCAATCCCGCGCTGCCACCGGCTTCGATGTAATCCCCCTGCTTGAAGGGCCGGAAAATGATCAGCAGGAAGCCGGCGGCGAAGTTCGACAGCGAACTCTGCAGTGCCAGGCCGATCGCCAGCCCGGCGGCACCGATCACGGCCACGAACGACGTGGTGGGGATTCCCGCGGTCTGGAGGGCGGCGATCACCACGAAGACCAGCAGGGCGATGTGCGCCAGGTTCGTGATGAACGCCCCGATGATCGGGTCGAGCTCGCGTCTCGTTATGACGCGGCCGATGATCCGCCGGACCAGCCTGGCCAGCCAGAGGCCCACCACCAGAATGACGATCGCACCAATGACGCTCGGCCCGTAAGACCTGGCAATCGCCTCCAAGGTGTCGAGCCACTTCGAGGGAGTCGCGTTCTCGATGGCGGTCACCAGAGTGGCAACCTTGTTGGTCTCTTCCATGGCGGGGGCGAAACTGGTTCCGGCGAGTGCGGGTCGCTCGCGGGCTTAGAACGTGTAACCGATCGCCGTGATGAACTTCAGGTCGTTGTGCTTGCGGCCGGCGGCCGGTTGGCTGCGGTAGGTATCGGACAACACCGCCCGCAGTTCGAGGTTCTCGGTGAGCTTGCTGCCGACGCCCAGTTCGAAGTTGGTCACGTTGTTGTCGAGTTCGCTGATCTGGGGGCTGAAATCAAGCGTCTGCCAGAGGCGGGACTTCTCGCTGAGCTTCCAGGTGAACTTTTCCGCTGCAAAGACGGTGGCGTAGTTGGCCTCCGCACCGCCCACGCTCTCCATCACAAACCCGGGACCGACTTCGGCGCTGAGGTTGAAGCGTTTGTTGTCATTGATCCCCTCTTTGAGGAAGTAGTAACCCATACCGGCGGCCAGACCGATCCGGTAATCAATGTCGGCGATGCCGTCATACAAGCCGTCCAAACGGCCGAAGCCATAAAGCCGCTGCTCCTTGCCGAGCAGCCAATTGTACTGGCCGAAGGCTTTGATGTATTCGTTGTTCTTGATGCTGTCGTTCTCGCCGTAACCGCCATTGAGGCCGAGGATGACTTCGTTGTGGCCCCATTTCTTGGCGCCGGCGTAGCTGGCGGTAAGCAGCAAGGTATCGCTGTTGCCCTGGGTCAGGGAAAAGCCCAAGCCAGCGGACTGCTTCCACTTGGGAGCTTCCTCGGGTTTGGCAGCGGCCGCAGCTTGGGCGTGCGCGATGGTGGTCGAAAGGCTGCCGGCCAAAGCGGCGAGCGATGCCATGGTGATGCGAGTGGTTGTTTTCATATAAGGAGTTGGTTTGATCTGGAAAAACGGCCGGATGGTCGAAGTCTGGAGGCGGCTTGGACGGCACGCTTCAACAAATCGACGCGGCTGCCAGCACAGCAGCGCTCGGGACCCGTCCCGGATGCGCGGGATTTGTCGCCCAGCGCTGACTGTCGGCCAAGCCAAAAATTTCAGTCGAGCCGGGCGGCGGCACCGCAACAATTTTCGATTCGCTCCCGTGCCACCTTCACTTAACATGAGCCGCATGTCGTTGACCGAACAGATGACTTTACTGGCGCAGCGGGCGAAAGCAGCCGCCCGCCGGTTGGCCACGTTGAGCCCCGCCGAGAAGGATCTCTGCCTGCGGGCCATGGCCGAGGCGATTGAGGCGAACGGCCAAGCGATCAAGGACGCCAACGCTCAGGATCTGGAGGCCGCCGCCGGCACGGGCCTCGGCAAGGCGATGCTGGAGCGGCTCGAATTGAACGACCTGCGGATCGCCGCCATGGCGCAGGGCGTGCGGGAGGTCGCTGGCCTGCCTGATCCAGTGGGGCGATTGCTGGATGAGCGCACCCGGCCCAACGGACTGAAGCTTCGCAAAGTAACCTGTCCCCTCGGCGTGGTGGTGATCATTTACGAGAGCCGGCCCAACGTAACGGCGGACGCCGCCGGCCTGTGTTTCAAGGCCGGCAGCGCGACGATTCTGCGCGGTGGCAAAGAGGCGATTGCCTCGAACCAGACGATCGCAAAAATCATGGTGGCGGCGGCCCAGCGGGCCTTGCCTGGATTCCCCACCGACGCGATTCAAGTCGTGGCGACGACCGATCGCGCGGCGATTCCCGAGCTTCTGTCGCTGACCCAATACATCGATCTGTGCATGCCGCGCGGTGGCGAAGGGCTGATTCGGGCCGTGACCGAATGCAGCAAGGTGCCGGTGATCAAGCACTACAAGGGAGTCTGTCACGTCTACGTGGACGCCGCTGCCGACCTGGCAATGGCGAAGGCGATCGCCGTCAATGCCAAGTGCCAGCGCCCCGGTGTCTGCAACGCAATGGAGACCTTGCTCGTGGATCAAGCGGTTGCGCCGCAGTTTCTCCAACTGGTCCAGCCGGCGTTCGCCGAGTTCAAGGTCGAGCTGCGCGCCGACCCCGCTGCGCTCGTGCTGTTGAATGCCGGACCCCGGCCGTCGCATTCCGCGATTGTTCCCGCCGCCGAGGCCGACTGGTCCACGGAATACAACGACTACATTCTCAACGTTCGCGTGGTGGCCGGCTTGCGGCCGGCCATCGATCACATCAACACCTACGGCTCCGGCCATTCCGACAGCATTGTGACCGGCGATGAGGCGCGCGCGCGGCAGTTCATGCAGGAAGTGGATTCGGCGACGGTCTATTGGAACGCTTCGACGCGCTTCACGGATGGTGGCGAATTCGGCATGGGCGCTGAAATTGGCATCAGCACGGACAAGATCGGCGCCCGTGGCCCGATGGGTCTCGACGAGTTGGTTACCTACAAATGGCACTGTCTGGGCACCGGCCAGGTCAGGGAGTGATTTCTTGCGGCGGGGATCAAAATTTCTGCTGTTCCGCAATTACGCCTGCGGCAATACTCGCGCCTCAACCATAACTGCCGGTCAGGGCATTCGATCTCGACGTATAGATCATGCAACCATCATCAGCGCATCCCGCCATCATTCAGTCCGAGGACGCCTTGCTCGAACTATTGACCCGCCCTTCAACGCAACTCGTTGAGTTCGTCAAGACATTGCCCAGCCCCCTGCTCGTGTTGGGTGCTGGAGGCAAGATGGGACCGACACTGTGCGTGCTGGCCAGGCGCGCTGCCGAACAAGCCGGGCGCCGGTTGGACATCATCGCCGTCAGCCGCTTCACCGATGCGAAGGCGCGGCAATGGTTGGAGGAAAGAGGCATCGAGACTCTGAGCGCCGATCTGCTCGATCGTCAGGCGGTGCAACAACTGCCCGACGCCGCGAATGTCATCAACCTGACCGGGCTGAAGTTTGGCACCGCCGCAAATCCGGCGCTCACCTGGGCCACCAACACCGTGGGCCCCATGCTCGCGGCGGAACGTTTCAGCGGGTCGCGCATCGTCGCGCTGTCCACGGGCAACGTCTATCCGTTGGTGCCTGTCGCAGGCGGCGGCGCGACCGAGGATCATCCGCTCACACCGCTCGGCGAATACGGCAACGCCGCCGTCGCGCGCGAACGCATCTTCGAATACTTCTCGCAACGCAGCGGCACGCCCATCGCGCTCATCCGCCTCAACTTCGCTGTCGAACTCCGTTACGGCGTGCTGTCCGACATCGCGCGACGCGTCTGGGGCGGCGAGCCGATCGATGTGTCGAACGGTCACTTCAATTGCATCTGGCAGGGCGACGCGAACGACATGATTCTGCGATCCCTCGCGTTGACCAGTTCACCGGCGCAGGCCTGGAACCTCTCCAGCCCGAGCGCGCTGCGGGTCCGGGATGTCGCCGAGCGCTTTGCAAAAATCTTCACTAAGCCGGCGCGCTTGACCGGCACCGAGGCCAGGGATGCCTTCATTTGCAACATGTCTAAACTTTGTGCCCGGCTGGGCCCACCACCGACACCACTCGACCAAGCGATTGAATGGACGGCGCACTGGATTCAAAATGGCGGCGTGCAGTGGAACAAGTCTACGCACTTTGAAGTGCGCGACGGCGCTTATTGATTCCCGTTTCTGATGCTGCGCAGATCAATCAAATCAACCGCGGGACGTCTCGTTGACGCTCGACGGAAATTACGGCGCCGCGGCAGCACCGCCCTATCGAATTATGGTAGGGCGGACCTGCTGGTCCGCCGAAACTTCCCGCAAACGAGCGTAGCGATGTTTGCGGATCGCGGCAGGAGCGCCGAGCGGTGCTCGGCGCTCCCGTGTTGGGACCAATACTGGAAAGACGGCACTCCTGCCGTCTCGTTGCGCAACTGGGCGGCAGGAATGCCGCCATTCCAATTCCTGTACCGACGTCTCCCACCTGAAACCGAGTTGCCTGAAAGCTTAGCCTGAGCATGACGGATTTCCCCCAAGTAGCTCCCGAAGTTCGCCGAAACCTCCACGAAGGGCTGGTGATTCCGGCGCATCCGCTAGCTTTGACCGCCGAAGGCAAGTTCGACGAACGACACCAGCGGGCGTTGACGCGTTACTACCACGCCGCTGGCGCGGGCGGGATCGCGGTTGGCGTCCACACCACGCAGTTCGCCATTCGCGATCCACAGCACGGGTTGCTCAAGCCCGTGCTGGAACTCGCCGCCCAAACCGTCTCTGTGTGCGACCAAGCCAGCGGCCGCCGAACCGTTCGCATCGCGGGCGTCTGCGGCCAAACGGTTCAAGCGGTCGCGGAAGCGCAACTCGCGCGGGAACTCGGTTACGACATCGGACTGCTCTCGCTCGCGGCGTTGTCGCAGGCGAGCGACGGCGAACTGATCGAACATGCCCGGCAGGTGGCGAAAGTAATCCCGTTGTTCGGCTTTTACCTGCAACCGGCGGCCGGAGGGCGTCTGCTCTCGCCCGGATTCTGGCGACGGTTCGCAGAGATTCCCAACGTGGTCGGGATCAAGATCGCGCCGTTCAACCGTTATCAGACCCTCGAGGTCGTGCGCGCGGTGGCCGAGTCGGGCCGGGCCGCCGACATCGCGCTCTACACCGGCAACGACGATAACATCGTCGTCGATCTGCTCACCGAGTTTGAGTTCGCCACGGCGAGTGGCCCGGTGAAGCTGGACTTCGCCGGCGGTCTGCTCGGTCATTGGGCCTGTTGGACGAAGTGCGCCGTGGAACTTCTGGCCGAGTGCCAGCGCGCCCGAGCCAAGGGCATTATGTCTGCCGCGTTGCTGACGAAGGCCGCCCAGATCACGGAGGCAAATGCCGCGCTGTTCGATGCCGCGAATGGTTTTGCCGGCTGCATTCCGGGCATCCATTACGTGCTGCACGGTCAGGGATTGTTGCCCAGCCTCCGCTGCCTCGACCCGCACGAAACCCTCTCACCCGGCCAGGCCGAAGCCATCAAGCGCATCCGCCGTGAATATCCGTGGATGATCGATGATGAGTTTGTATTGGCGCATCGGGATGAGTGGCGGAGGTAGCCCTGCCGTCCTGAAGTTTTCCGCGCGCTCACGAATGGGCGGTGGCAGGTGGGGTGCGTCACTCCGTGCGCGCCTCCGATTGAGTTTGTGGCACGCACCAGGGCAACGGATGCACGCCAGCCGAGAAGGTTGACCTGTGTGATCTTCCGCGGCGCAACCGGCCCACCCCTGATTCTGACCCGCTCTGTCCGTGCAAGGCGCGCACGGAGTGACGCGCCCCACCATTAAGTCTCAGGCGGAATCTCCGGCATGGCTGCGAGTTGGAAGGGCGACATTCCTGTCGCCCAGTCGCGTCCCAAGGCGACAAGAATGTCGCTTTTCCTCACGCGGTGGTCCGGTCTGCGCTACAGCGACAAATTGACCGGCAAGCAATTCTTTGCCAGCGTCCCGACCGTGAACCCTCGCATCCTTCCGCGCACGTTGGCTTTGCTCTTTTTGCTTGGCGCCACCACCACCGTCCGTGCTGCTGAACTGACCATCACCACCACGCAGCGTGAGACCGGCGAAACGGTGCCGGCGCGCATCCATCTCGCCGGGCCGGACGGCAAATCGGTCAGGGCCACCAACAACCTGCCTTTCTGGAACGATCACATTTCGTCACCGGGAAGCGCCGCGTTCAACGTGGCTCCCGGCCGATACTCCGTCACGGTCGAGCGCGGTCCCGAGTGGTCCTCGGAATCGACCACCGTGGAGATCGCCGCCGGACAAACCGCAACCAACCTTCAAGTCGCGCTTGAGCGCCTGGTCAACCTGTCCGCCGAGGGTTGGTGGGCCGGCGAGATGCACATCCATCGCCCGATCGATCAGGTCGAACTGCTCATGCGCGCGGAGGATCTGCACTTCGGTCAACTCTTGTCGTGGTGGAACGCGGCCAATCCCTGGACCAACGCTCCACTGCCTTCGCCCGTGCTGAAACAGTTCGATGGCAATCGATTCGTCCACCAACTCGGTGGCGAGGACGAACGCGATGGCGGCGCGCTGCTTTTCTTCGGACTCGATCGCCCCATCGACATCACCGCCGGCAAACAACATTTCCCGTCGTCGTTGGGTTACGCAAAAGAGGCGAAGGCCGCCGGCGCGTGGATCGACCTCGAAAAGCCGTTCTGGTGGGACGTGCCGATGTGGATCGCGCACGGCATCGGCGACTCGATCGGCATCGCGAACAATCACATGTATCGGACCGGCGTTTATCCCAACGAGGCGTGGGGACGACCGCGCGATTTGGAAAAATATCCCGGCGCGCTCGGCAACGGTTACTGGACGCAGGAGATTTACTACCACTTGTTGAACGCCGGCATTCGCATCCCGCCCTCGGCTGGTGCGGCGAGCGGCGTGTTGCCCAATCCGGTCGGTTACAATCGTGTCTATGCTCAGTTCGATGGCGAACCGACAATGGCGAAATGGCTCGCCAGCGTGAAGGCCGGTCGCGTGTTCGTTTCCAACGGTCCGCTGCTCCGCGTGAAGGCGAACGGCCAATTGCCCGGCCATGTCTTCAAGTCGGCGACTGGTTCGCTTGAGCTGACGATCGACGGACTGCTCGATTCGCGTGATCCGATTGAGCGCCTCGAACTTGTGCGCAACGGCAGCGCCGAGGAGACCAAACTGCCGGCGAAAGTGACGCTCACCGAGAGCGGCTGGTTTCTCGTGCGCGCGATCACCACGCTCACGAACACGTTTCGTTTCGCCAGCACGGCGCCGTTTTACGTCGAGCTGAACGGCGCGAAACAATCGCCGAAGCACCGCGAGTCCGCTGATTTCTTCGTGAAATGGTGCGACGAGCGGCTGGCCACGCTGAACACCAACGCACAGATCAACGCCGAGCAACGCGCGCAGGTGATGAAGCCCTGGCTCGAAGCGCGCGCGTTCTGGTGGACGAAGGCCGACGAGGCGCGCGCGGACGGATCGCAAGCCCGTCCATCGCGGGATGCGCGTGAAACGGTTTTCTGGTTGAACAACATGGTGGATCACGCGTTCACGCCCGATGAGATGCGTCAGGTCACGGGCTTCGATCGCGCGAAGCTGGCGCTTGAACTCAGTCAATTGCCGCAACGCGAGCCACCGGCGCTCGGCGTTGTCCGCATTTTGCCTTACCCCGGCGGCCGGCATCCACGCATCGGCTTCCTCGAAGGCGCGACCGCACCGCAACGCGAGACGAAGGTGAGCGTCTTCACGCCGTGGGACCCCGTCAGCTACGTGGTCGTCGATGTGCCGGAGGCGCTCTGGTCCAACCTTGGGCTCACATATCTTGCGCACACGCACATCGACACCATTTGGGATAAACAAGGCATCAAGCTGCCGCCGCTCGAATGGACGCGGCACACCGACGGCTCGCTCACCCACGAGCGCGCTTTGCCGAACGGCATTGCCTTCGGCGCCGCCGTCCGACCGGGCAAGGAAACCGTCGAGATGGAGCTGTGGTTGAAGAACGGTACAGCGCAAAAACTCACCGACCTGCGCGTGCAAAATTGTGTGATGCTCAAAGCCGCGGCCGGCTTCACGGCCCAAAGCAACGACAACAAAAAGCTGGCAAAGCCGTTTGTTGCAGCGCGCTCGGAAAATGGCCAGCGCTGGATCATCACCGCGTGGGAGCGCTGCCATAACCCTTGGGCCAACCCGCCCGTGCCGTGCCTCCATTCCGATCCCAAGTTTCCCGACCTCGCGCCCGGCGAGACCGGCCGGCTCAAAGGCTGGTTGTGGTTTTACGAGGGAGCCGACGTTGAGAAGCACCTCGCCAAGCTCAATGAATCCGTTCTGCCTGTCGACGGGAAGTAGCTGGCATACTTGCAACGCAAAGCCCCTGCCACGAATCGCGGTCTTTCACAAAACAGCTTTGACCTTTTGGCCGAGGGCCGGGAAGTTTTCAGCCGTCGCGTGCGACGAGGGCTTTGCACCTGTTCGATCAACATCGCGCCGCAGCTACCAACGACATCATGGAAGTCACCAAGCAACGAACGGTCCTTGTCACCGGGGCGGCCGGTGGTCTCGGAAGCAAACTGGTCGAAGTGTTTCTCGCCGCCGGCTGGCGGGTCGCGGCCGGGCAGCACTCCCAGCAGGTCCATGCCGCCACTGACAACCTGCGACCAGTGCAACTCGATGTCACCAACGCCAGCCAGGTGGCCGCGGTGGTGGAGGAGCTAACGGCTGCCTGGGGTCACCTGGATGTGCTGATCAACAACGCCGCCATCACTGCGGATGGTCTGATCACGCACCTCTCCCTCGAAGACTGGCAACGGGTGCTCGACGTGAATTTGAAGGGCGCCTTCCTTTGCACCCAAGCGGTGTTGCCCGCCATGATGCTCCAGCAGCGCGAAGGTCACATCCTCAATATCTCCAGCTTCGCCGCTAAGAACGGCCATGCCGGTCAGGCGAATTATGTTGCGGCGAAGGCGGGCTTGATCGGTCTCACGCAATCGATGGCGCGGGAGTGCGGCAAGCGGAACGTCCGGGTGAACGCCATCTTCCCCGGCGTGCTCGCGACGCCGCTGAACGCGCACCTGACCCCCGAGCAGCTCAAGGAGTTGGCCGGAAGTAACACGCTGGGCCGGTCGACGACATTGGAGGAAGTCGCCGCGTTTGTGCTGCACCTCGCCGGCATGAAGAACGTGTCCGGCCAGGTCTTCCAACTCGACAGCCGCGTGAGCGCGTGGACTTAATTGGCCCTCGACGATGGCGGCAAAGAAAGTAACTTCGCGGCGTGCGGCAAAAGGTTCAAACGTGGTATCGCCGGCTCGCCCAAGACCCCTTGCTCAGCGAGCAGGAAAGGTGGTTGTACGCCCGCAGCCTCGCCGCGACGCCCCTCGAACGCTGGCAGATGAACGAGACGTTCATCCGCTCACTGCCCTCTTCCGCGCGCTCCAAGCTGAAAAGATTCCGTTCCTGATCATCGGGATGAATGCCGCCATCATGCAGGGCGCACCCGGCAGCACCTTGGACTACGACATCTGGGTGAACCTTCCCACCCGGCAATACATGCGGGTGATCAACATCGCGCACAAACTGGGTGCGGAATTGTTCTCCAACCAATCCATCGCCCTCCACGGACTCCTGGTGGATTTCGTTTACACTCCGCACGGGCTGAAATCTTTTCGATCAGAGCTGCGCGGCGCCCTTTGGCTGGATTGGGAAGGGGTGAAGCTGCCCGTGTTACCATTGGAACGAATCATCGCGGCCAAGGAATTTATCTCCCGCGACAAGGACCTGGCTCAATTGCCCATTCTCAGAACCGTACTGCGCAATCTTCGCCGTCAGCGGTCATGAGTGAATGGCAAACCTTTCTCGGTGACACGTTGGCAGGAATTCATTCGGCCGGCCTCCATCGTCAGCTCCGCGAAGTGACCTCACCCCAGGGCGCGCGGGTGCGGCTCGACGGCCGCGAACTGCTCAACTTCTCGTCGAACGACTACCTGGGACTCGCCAACCACTCGAAGCTGAAAGAGGCGGCGATCAAGGCGGTGGACCAATACGGTGCCGGCGCGGGTGCGTCACGATTGATCTGCGGCTCACTGAAACCCTTTCACGATCTCGAGAACGCACTTGCGGACTTCAAGCGCGCCGAGGCCTCCCTGACTTTCTCCAGCGGTTATGCCGCGGCGATGGGCACCATCACCGCCCTGCTCGGCCGCAAGGATGTGGTGATCATCGACAAACTCGTCCACGCCTCGATCGTTGATGCCGCCCGCCTGAGCGGCGCAAAGCTGCGCGTGTTCAAACACAACGACCTCGACGATCTGGAACGCATTCTCAAATGGGCGAGCGGCCGACACCGATCTCCCATCTCCGATCTCCCATCTCCGAAAACCCTCATCGTGACCGAGTCCGTCTTCTCGATGGACGGCGACCTCGCGCCACTCCAGGAAATCGTCGAGCTCAAGGATCGCCACGGCGCCTGGCTGATGGTGGATGAAGCGCACGCCACGGGCCTGTTTGGTGAACGCCGCAGCGGCCGGATCGAGCAACTCGGACTGTCCGGCCGAGTCGAGATTCAAATGGGCACGCTGGGCAAAGCGGTCGGCGCGGCCGGTGGTTTTGTCTGTGGCTCGCGCGCTTTGATTGATTTTCTGATCAACTCTGCTCGCAGCTTTATCTTCTCAACCGCGCCGGTGCCGGCGTCTGCGGCAGCCGCCCGGGCGGGCGTTGAACTGATTCAAACGGACGACGGAGCGGAGCGCTGCGCGCGAGTCTGGCAACATGCCCGCCAGTTCAATGAACAAGCGACGAGTCCAATTCTGCCGCTCATCATTGGCGACGAACGTGCCGCCGTCGCGATCGCCAACGCCCTGCGCGAGCGCGGCTTTCTGATCCCGGCGATCCGTTACCCCACCGTCGCTCGCGGCAGTGCGCGGTTGCGCCTGACCGTGACCGCTGATCACACTGGCACCGATCTGGAACAGTTGTCGGCCACGCTGGTTTCACTCCGCACTTCGCACTCCGCGTCCCGCCATGGATAAGCTCGCCCGCCTTGATCACGCGCATGTCTGGCATCCGTTCACGCAGATGCGGGACTGGCTGCGCCGCGAGCCGATCACGATCAAGTGCGGCAAAGGCGCGCTCCTCGAAGATCAGCGCGGTCGCCAATACCTCGATGCGAACTCCTCCATCTGGACGAACCTCCACGGGCACAACCATCCGAAGATCAACGCGGCGATCAAACGTCAGCTCGGCCAGATCGCCCACAGCTCGGCGCTCGGGCTCGCGAATGAACCGGCCAGCCTCCTCGCCGGCAAACTTGTCGAAGCCGCCAACCCAAAGTGGCTGGTAGGGCGACGCTCCTGCGGAGCCCAAACTAATCTTGAGAAACTACGGCTCGGCAGGAGCCTCGCCCTACCGCCTTACGGCTCGGCAAGAACCTCGCCCCACCTCTCTAAAGCTTTTTTCTCCGATGACGGTTCCACCGCGCTGGAGGTCGCGCTCAAGCTGGCCTATGAGTTCACCCGCCGCACGCGCGGTCCAAAATCGAAGCCGCGCTTCCTCTCGCTCGCCGGCGCTTATCACGGCGACACCATTGGCGCGGTCAGCTTGGGGCACATCGATCTCTTTCACAAAGCCTACGGCGGGATGCTCTTCAAGTCGGACAAGGTGATGGCGCCGTACTGTTATCGTTGCCCGTTCAACCAAGCGAAGCCGGAACGCGGCGACGCGCGGGAACATCGCAAGTGCAACTGGGAATGCGTCGGCAAAGTGAAGCAAGCCTTCGCCAAGCAGAAGAAGCGCGGTGAGTCCTACGCCGGCTTTGCTTTTGAGCCATTGCTGCAAGGCGCGGCTGGCATGATCCCGCAGCCGGCCGGTTGGCTGAAGCAAGTGGCGGAGATCGCTCGTGGTCACGGCGCGTTGTTGATCGCGGACGAAGTGATGACCGGGTTTGGGCGGGCTGCAGCGGCGGTCTGTGACCGCCGGAAACTTTCGACCGACGCTCATAGAGCGCCGCTACAAACCGGGTTGTTCGCCTCCCACGTTGAAGGCGTGCAGCCGGACTTTCTCTGCCTCGCCAAGGGACTTACCGGCGGTTACCTGCCGATGGCGGCGACGCTCACCACGCAGGCTGTGTTCGACGCGTTCCTCGGTGAGTACGAGGAGTTCAAGACCTTCTTCCACGGCCACAGTTACACGGCCAATCAACTCGGCGCCGCCGCCGCGCTCGCCAGTCTGGAGATTCTGCAAAGCTCCGCTTCCACTCGGCAGCGATCACGATTGGAGCAAGCCCTTCGCACCGAACTCGCGGGGCTTTGGTCGCTCCCGCAGGTGGGCGACATCCGCCAGGTCGGGCTCGTCGCCGGCATTGAACTGGTAAAAGACTGGCGCACGCGCAAGCCGTTCGAGCTCCGCGAACGCGCTGGCATCCGCGTCTGCGAAGCGCTGGCCCGGCGCGGCGTGCTCACGCGGCCGATCGGCAATGTGATCGTCCTCATGCCGCCGTACTGCACGACCGCAACGCAGGTCCGCAAGATGGTTACGGCGCTGGCCGAAGCGATCGACGAGATGTTGGGCACTACCTGACCAAAGGCCTTTGCGTCCTCGTCGGTAAAGAACAAGCCCGCGGAATTCATCCGCGGGCTTGGCTTTGAATCGTCCCGGCTGGCAGCCGCGTTACTTCAGCAACGCTTCCGCAGCGGCGATCATCCCGTCCGCCGTCATTCCGTACTTCTTGTACAAATCCTCGGCAACGTAAGCGCTCTGGCCGAATTCGCCGGGGATGCCGAGCGAGGTGACGCGATGCGCGATGCCCGCCCGGCTCAGCGCGTGGCTGACTTGCGCGCCCATGCCACAGGTAATCTGGTGATCCTCGATCGTGACGAGGCGGCCGTTCGCGGCTTTCACCGCCGCGCCGATGGTCGCCACGTCCACCTGATTGACGAACGGATTCGCGATCACGCACGCCTTCACACCTTTGGCGGCGAGCTTCTTACCGGCGTCAATGGTTCGGCCCACGAGCTGGCCGCTGCCGACCAGCACCACGTCGGTGCCTTCCTGCAACACCGTTGCCTTGCCCCATTGATACTTCGGCTGGTCGAGCCATTGCACCGGGTAGTTCTCGCGGCCGACGAAGAACAGATAGTTCTCGCCGTCCTTGCCCGCCTTCCGCTCCTCGGACTGGCGTTTGATGGCTTCATACATCAACCACTCGGCCTCGGTGGCGCAACTGGGTGCGATGGCGACGGTGTGGGGAATTGCCGAAACGGCGGCGAGGTAAGTTGTCGCCTGATGGCTTGCCCCGTCCGCCGCATCCTGGAAACCGATGTGCGAGAAGATGGCGATCACGGGCGCCTGCGAGAGCGCGGCCATGGTGAGCGGCAAGTTGCCCTTGGTGACGCCGAACTGCCCAAACGTGTCCACGATCGGGATGAAACCCATCTTCGCGTAGCCAGCGCCGACGCTGATCATGTTCGACTCCGCGATGCCGACCTCGACGAAGCGCTCGGGAAACGTCTTCTGAAACGGGCTGATGCCGGTCGAGCCCTGCACATCCGCGCTGATCGAATAAACCGGATAGCCATCCACCGCGGCGCGGATCGCGCCATTCGCGAGGCCGGATTGCACCTTGTCCTTCTTAACGGCCGGCGCGGTCGCAACAGGAGCAGCGGCGGCTTTCGCTTTCTTCTCCGCTTCCTTCTTTTCCCAATCGGCCCGCAATGCCGCGGCCCAGCTTACGAACTCCGCCGGCGCGGTGTCGCCCTTGTAAAGCTCGGTGATCCAGTCCGGGATTTTCTCGCCGTTCGCGAGCGGGAAGCCGTGGCCGCCCGCGCTGTTCTCCTCGGTGGACTTGATGCCATAGCCCTTGATCGTCTTCACCCACAGGCAAACGGGCTTGGTCGGATCCGCCTTCGCGTCGGCAACAGCTTTCTCAAACGCGGAGTAAACGGCCTGCAAGTCGTGGCCGTTGGCGACCTTGGTTACGCGCCAGCCCAGATCGTCCATGGCCTCAAGCGACGGCTGCATCGAGAAGCTGTCCTTGGTGATGCGACCGGAGAGCTTCGTGTCGTTGTCGGAAACGATCATGACGAAAGGATTCACGCGGCCCTTCGCAGCCAGACCGGGAATCGCGGCAAAACCTTCCTTCGCCTCGCCTTCCATTGAGGCACCGTCGGATACGACCAAAACGGTCACGCGCTCGCGGCCGGCGGTCTTGTCACCCATCGCGAGCCCTTGCGCCTGGCCGACGGAAGAGCCGAGCGGACCGTTCGAGAGCAGCACGCCTTCCGGATTGATGTGCGATTCGCCGTGACCGGTGAGCTTGGACTTGATCGATCTGAAATCCTTGAGCGCGTCGAACGTCAGACCGTCGAACGCGTAGTTCGCGCGCAACGCATAGACGCCGTTCTCCGCGTGGCCCGCGTCGTTGACATAGTTGAAAGCCTCATGCCATGGCCGACCTTGCGCGGCAAACATGAGCCCGTGAACCGCCGCGTTGATCTCGGCGAACGCCGCCGGCCCGCCCCAGTGACACGCCGCGCCGCCGTTGACCGCGTGAACATCCATCAACGCCACGAGCGCGCGGGTGGCGCGCGGATCACAGAGCGCGATCTCCTGACCGGTCGCCGTTTTGACCTTGGCGGAATATTTAGGGGCGCCCGGAGTGCCGGCGAGGCGGTTCTTGAGAGCGAGGGGTTTCAGCGGCGGAGCTTCGACTTTTTGCGCAACGGAATTATCAGCGGCCATAAGATCAGTCTGGGATGAAGTTCAGGTTCAAAAACGAGGGGCGGACTTTCCCGGAAGGAGGCTTAAAAGAAAAGCGGCATTTTGGGGCCGGCTCAATCGTTTAGTTCATCCAGCAGCAACCCGCTCTGGAACATCCCGGCCAGCTCCATCAGGGCCAGGTGACGGGCTGACTCCTCACCGAACTGTTGTTGGGCCGCGTCGAGATCATCCGGCGAGCCCAGCTCCACCCAGGAGCCGACGCGGACGTCGTTGATGATCTGCAACAGCCACTCGCGATGATCATTTTCGACGCGCCATTCGAAGTGATTTCCCGCCTGGTGGAAACGCTCGGGCGACTTCAGCCATGTATCCAACTCCTGGCGCATCGTTTGCCGGCGCTCGCTCATGGCCTCATCGAGCAACTTCTGGGCGTCACCAAGCTGCTCCGAATCGCCAGACTTTGAAATCGCGCGCGAACGAGTCAGCACCGGGTAGCAGCCCAGCACGACCAACAGCATCTGCAGCTCGGAGGGCCGGACGGCGTAAACCCGTTCCTGCTCAGTCGCGCGCAGCAGTTTCACCGGTCGGGCTCCATCGTGGCGTGCAACGAATAGCTCTGCAGTTGGTGCACATGGTGTTCGGCTTTCTCCATCCCTTCACGCACGAGGACGCTTTTCCCCTTCTCGTGGACTTCCAGCATGTGCTTCTCCGCCTTTTCCTTCGGCCAGCGAAAGACCTGCTGGAAGACGTGCGAGACGTACTGCATGAGGTTCACGGGATCGTTCCAACAGATGACGAGGTAGCCGGGTGCCAGGTCGTCGCGCGTGTCCGTTTGCTCTTCGCGCGTGATCTCGGGCAGGACCAGGGGTTCGTTCACCGCAGGCATGGGAGCAAGGTAAGTGGGCTCAGACTGCTACTGTGAACTCAATGCGCCTGCGCCGGTTCCCGGTTCGGAATCGCCTCGCGCAGCCGTTCGTGTCCGTGCCGCAACAGGCGCTCGGTCGTCTCCCAGCCCAGGCAGGCATCCGTGATCGATACGCCACGCTGAAGCTGATCGAGCGGCCGGGGGAAAGCCTGGCCGCCCTCGTGCAGGAAGCTCTCGACCATGAGGCCGGTGATGCCGGTGTTGCCCTCGGCGCGCTGGGCAATGACGTTGTTCCAAACCTCTTCCTGCTTCGTGTGTTGCTTGGATGAATTCGCGTGGCTGCAATCCACCATCAAGGTTTCCGGCAGCGCCGCTTTCTTCAATTCCGCCAGCGCGGTGTGGATGCTTGCAGCATCGTAATTCGTCAACTTGCGCCCGCCCCGGAGCACCACGTGCCCCGCCGGATTGCCGGCCGTCCGGATCACGCAGGTCGCGCCTTCCTGGTCGATGCCGAGGAAATTGTGGGGCGTGCGCGCAGAGCTCATGGCATCGAGCGCGATCTGGAGGCTGCCGTCCGTGGCGTTCTTGTATCCGACCGGCATGGAAAGTCCGCTGGCCATCTCGCGGTGCGTCTGGCTTTCGGTGGTGCGCGCGCCGATGGCCGCCCAGCTCACCAGGTCGGCGATGTATTGCGGGACGATGGGATCAAGAAATTCCGTGGCCGCAGGCAGGCCCATGCCGGTGATTTCCTGCAACAGCTTGCGCGCGGTCTTGAGTCCGAACTCGATGTCGTAGGTGCCGTCGAGATGCGGGTCGTTGATCAGGCCCTTCCAGCCGATCGTCGTGCGCGGCTTCTCAAAATAGACCCGCATCACGATGAACAGGCGGTCTTCGACTTCGCGGCGGACGCGGTTCAGGCGCTCGGCGTATTCCAGCGCGGCGATCGGGTCGTGGATCGAGCACGGCCCGACCACGACCAGCAAACGCGGATCGCGGCGGTCCAGGATGGCTTCGATCGTTTCGCGGCCACGCACCACTGTTTCGTTGCTGATCTCGGTCGTCGGCAATTCCGCCTTGATGACCCGCGGCGGCTGCAATCGGACGACTTCCCGCACTCGCAAATTGTTAGTCGGCTTCAACATAGGAACTAAAGGGGCAAGAACTTAGCGTCGACCCCGCGCGCGGCCAATAGGGAAATTGACGGGAAATCGAACCGCTACTGGTCGCGGGCTGGCGGAAGGGCGCCGGGTTATGGGGTTGCTCGGCGTTTCCGCGTTGCCGGTTTGTGATGGCTACATGAGTGCAGCCAGGTAAAATCGTAACGAACCCTTTCCAGCAATTGCCCGCGTCCAATAGGCTGTTACCGAACTCAACGCTCCCCATTTACATATGACGACCACCTACGATCTACCGCCGCCGATGAACCATGTGTTCGTGGATTTCGAGAACATCCACCACGTGGATCTTTCGGTCATCGGAAACAAAGGGGTGAGCTTCACGCTGTTGGTGGGGGCCAAGCAGACGAAGCTCGATGCGACATTGGTCGAGAAGCTGATAGAGCACGCGGCGTCGGTGAAGTTGATCCGCCTGGCATCCTCCGGCAAGAACGCGCTCGATTTCACCCTCACGTATTATCTGGGGCGCGCGGTGCTGGCGGATCCCACGGCCTACTTTCATGTCGTGTCCAAGGACGGAGGTTATGATCCGTTGATCGAGCATTTACGGAGTCGAGGTTTTCGAGCACGTCGGCACGAAGGCTTTGCCACGCTGACTTTCTCGGGTCCGCCCAAGGCATCGGCATCGGTCGCGCCAGCCACGGCACCGAAGGTAAAGGCAGCGGCGAAGCCAAAGGCTGCGGCCGCCGGGCTGGAGGAACAAGCCGCACAGGTGCTGGAGCATCTACGCAAGCCCACCACCACCCGACCACGGAACCAGTCAAAGCTGATCAGCTATTTGGTGGCGCATCTGGGCCACAAGAACACCGAAGCGGAGGCTCAAAAGGTCGTCGATAAATTGGTCGCGATTGGTCATCTTGTCGTCGGGGAAAAAGGCCTCGTGAAGTATCAAC
>JANLTG010000104.1:0-13290 GCA_031362805.1 bacterium | reverse complement strand
GGTCTCGCTGGTGTTCTCGAAGGTCACACCGGCCTTCGCACCGTCTTCGGTGCAGAAGTATTCGTCCTCAGTGAGTTCGTGGAAACGGATGCGCTTCGGGCTGTTGAGCGGCTGACCGTTGATCTGCGTGCAAGGCAGCGGCAAGATCAACGGTCAGCCGCTCAACAGCCCGAAGCTCATCCGTTTCCACGAACTCACTGAGGACGAATACTTCTGCACCGAAGACGGTGCGAAGGCCGGTGTGACCTTCGAGAACACCAGCGAGACCGAACCCCTCGTCACCCTCCGCTACTTCGGCCCCGAAGTGAACCCCGAAGCCCCGGCGATGGGCGCGTATCGGAAGAACAAGTTCAACTGAGCGGCGGTCCTATTTGAGCCGTTCAGAGCGACCAACCCTTGCGGTATTCGCGATGGAGCAGGTTGCTGGCGGGCTTTGAATTCAGGATCTTGCCACTGAGCGTATCATATTCAATTGGACCTTCCACCAGCGTCGCCAGGTTGGCGAGTTGGGCCAGTTCCGTGAGGGGGCCGCCCATGTCGAAACTCGAGAAGGTCTGCCCGTTGCCTTTGCACGCTTCGATCCATTCCCATTGGTGGCTCTTGACGCGCGGCAGCGATTCCGGCGGCCCGCCCTTGAAATCTTCAAACTGCTTCTCAGGCAACAGCACGTACTGGGCATTCCACGGATTGTCGGAATAAATCGATCCTTTCGATCCGACCAGCAAATCTCCCCAGCCGCCCCGCTTGTAGCCGAGCATCAGATCTTCAGGAGGTTTTTCCTTCGCATACAACGTCAACTTCACGGGCGGCAGGGTCCCGCGCGCAGGCAGGTCCATCAACACTTTCATCGAAGCTGGATAGCCTTCCGCATCGACTTCGGAGGGCCAGGCCTCGAGCCGGATTATCACCTTGCGGGCACCGGGATTCTTCGCCTTCTGCCAGAGCTGTTCCAGGTGCAGCGCACGGAACATGATGTTGGCGGTGTGGCAGGCAAAATCCCCAACAATGCCGCTGCCAAACGCGCGCCACGCCCGCCAGCTCGCGGGCACGTAAGCCGGGCTGTAAGGACGGCTCTCGGCCGGGCCAAGCCACAGATCCCAACTCAGTCCGTCCGGAACCGGCGGGGTTTCGGTCGGGCGCTTCACCGGGCCGTTCCCGCCATCAAACCAGACGTGCGCCTCACGGACCTCACCAATGACCCCGCCCCATACCAGTTCGACGGCCCGGCGGAGGCGGCTCTCGGCGGAACCCTGGTTGCCCATCTGCGTGACTACTTTGTGGCGCGCGGCGGTCTCCCGCATAACCCGCGCTTCATGGACCGTTCGCGTCAGCGGTTTTTCACAGTAGACGTGTTTGCCCAGCTTCATGGCCGCCACCGCAGCGACGGCGTGCGTGTGGTCGGGGGTCGCGACCAGCACCGCATCAATCTGTTTTTCCATCTCATCGAACATCTTGCGGAAATCCTGATACCGCTTTGCGCCCGGATGTTTCTGGTAGATGTCGCCCGCCCGCTTGGCATCCACATCGCAGAACGCGACCAGATTGTTGCCCATGCTGTGAAAGGCATCGAGACTGCCCCGTCCCTGGCCGCCGACACCGATGCCGGCAATGTTCAGCTTGCTGTTGGCCTCGTAGGCAAAGGCCAGCCGGCTGTTGCGAAGAATCAGAAGTCCGGCCCCGGCCGTCGCCGATTTCGATAGAA
This sequence comes from bacterium, assembly GCA_031362805.1. Classification (GTDB taxonomy): domain Bacteria; phylum Verrucomicrobiota; class Verrucomicrobiia; order Limisphaerales; family RI-55; genus RI-55. The sequence continues at coordinate 11,588 of JANLTG010000104.1, read as the reverse complement.
AGCTGCGTCGGTTAATAGCGGTTTTCATGGCAGAAAAGGAATCGCAAGTTTGCAGTGGTTACGATGCGACCGTATCCCGCTGAGGCTGCCGGGACAATGAAAATGCAGTTGGTGCGCAAAACGTCATGGCCATTTACGGCGCCGGCGAGGATGGCAAGAACCCGGTCAGGGACAAGGCGAAGCAGTTCGAGGTCTTATGGAAAGCGATTGATGCCACGAGCGCCTTCTGCGCCACCAGGCCGAAGTGCCGTCAGCTCCGACCCGCGCCATTGGTTGTATCACAGATGGATCAAGAATGTTTCAGAATCCATTCGCCATTCACGTGGGAGGCAGAGACATTAACTCACTGATGCAGTCGCCCAATACAACTGATCCAGACCAAGCCACGGCCAACTTAACCGCGCCAGCGCAAGCGGAGTTCGCGGACCCGGACACCTCGGAAACACCACAGCCCATCGGGGTGTTGGCCGTACGGCCCGATTTTCCCCAGTGCGCGCTCGGCGCCTTGGTCGACTTCCAGGGTTTCATCGGCATTGTCACCGAGATCGTCAACCAATCGATCCGGGTCCGCTCTTCCGAAGGCATCACGCAACGTTTCAACACCCAACGCCTGAAGACCCTCTTCGCCCCGCCGGAGCACATCAAGCCGGCACCCTCAGCGCGGCCGGTGCCGCCGCCCGATGCCGACTCAATACTCGGTGCCGCCGCCCGATCCACGCCGGCGATTTCACTTCGCCAGCCCCGGCCTGAACCCGCGGCGCCAGTCCGCGTTTACATCGCCGATCCCGACTTCACGACCCCTGTCCTGCCCATCAACACATACGCGGTTCAACCGGACTTTCCCAAGTGCGCCTACGGCAAACATGTGGACATCGTCGGCTACAATGGCGTGGTGGTGGAGATCGTCCGGGGATCGTTGAAGGTCCAGGCCGAGAACGGCGCCACCCGCAGTTACAACGCGGTGGTGTTGAAGTCGCTTTACGGTCAGGTCTGAGCGCCCCGCGTAAGACCCCTCAGCGAGCGCTGGTGGCTTCAATGACATGGGCTGAATCACGGCGGGCGAACGCGCCGGGGCGGATGGATCTCCCGCCTGACAGCTCCAGTTCCGGAACGACGCCTTGACGCGCGGGGTGGAAAGGCGTAGTCGCCATACATGCAGCCAGAAGTTTCAACCAAGCGAATTCCATGAACACGCCTTCTTCCCGCCGTGAATTCCTCGCCGATGTCGGCCGCGCCACGGTCCTCGCCACGGTCGGCTCCAGTCTCGCAACTGAACTGGGGCTCACCTCGCTGCACGCCGCCGATTCGCCGACCCCACTCGACTTCGGTCCACTCGAACCGCTCGTGTGCCTCATGCAGGAGACTCCCATGAGCAAGTTGTTGCCGGCGCTCAACGCCCAAGTTCAATCCGGCGTTGATCTGCGCCGGCTCACCGCCGCCGCCGCCCTTGCCAACGCACGGACCTTCGGCGGCGAGGATTACGTTGGTTTCCACACCATGATGGCGCTGGCACCCGCCTATCATATGTCATGCGAGCTGCCGGGACCGCAGCAGGCGCTGCCGGTTTTCAAAGTGCTCTATCGAAATACGAATCGTATTCAGGAGAGCGGCGGACGCGCGAAGGAGGTGCTGCAGGCCGTCACGCCCGCGCCCGCCGAAGGGTTGCGACCGGGCATCGAGGTCATTCGCGAGGCAGTGCGCAAAAAGGACACCGCACTCGCGGAGCAAACGCTCGCCGCGCTGGCGCAACGTTCGCCAGACGACGCCTTCAACAGCGTGCTGCTGGCCGTGCAGGAGAACAGTGAAGTCCATCGCGTGGTCATGCCGTACCGCGCCTGGGATCTCCTCGAATTGATTGGTCGCGAGCACGCCCACACCTTGCTGCGACAATCGATTCACTATTGTGTGAATGCGGAATCGTGGCGGAAACCGGCTTGGGACGAACCCTGCGCGTTGCTTGCCAAGCTGGTCGATCAACACAAATTCCTCGACCGAAAACCGGGGGCGCGCGCCGCAGACGATGCGTGGGTGGACCAACTCAGCCAGACGCTTTTCACATCCACTCCCGCCCAGGCGGCGGAAGCCGTGGCTGCCGCTTTGGCCGAAGGCTTCGCGCCCGGCGAAGTGGGCGAGGCCATTTCGCTCACCGCCAATCAGCTGGTGCTTCGCGACCACGGCCGGCGGCCGAGTGAAGAGGTTGCTGGCAAGCCGATCGGCAGCGTCCACGGCGACAGCATCGGCGTGCATGCCTGTGACAGTGCCAACGCCTGGCGGAACATGGCCAGGGTGGGCAACACGCGGAACACCTTCGCCTGCCTGATTCTTGGCGCGCATCAGGTCGCAAAAGACCGCGTTGAACGCGGCGGCGATTTCCTTCACTGGGACGCCTTGCCGACCAAATGGCAGCTCGACCAGACGAAGTCCACAGAGCCCAGTGCGCTGCTTCAAGAAGCGGACGAGGCAATTCGCGGAAACTTGCAGGCACGGGCCGCTGCCATCGTCCATCGCTACGGCGAACTCGGGCATGAACCACGGCCAGTGTTCGACCTCATGCTGCGTTATGCGGTGAGTGAAGACGGCGCGCTGCACGCGGAAAAGTATTACCGAACCGTGAGCGAAGAGTTTGCGGCCACTCGCAGCGCGTACCGCTGGCGGCAACTCGTGGCGCTGGCCCGGGTCACCGCCAGCGAGTATGGCCGGCCGGCTCCCGGACTGATGGAAGCCAGAGAGTTGCTCGACCTGCGCGCGGCGTGAGCGGCAACCGGTCGCCCGCGTGATCGGCCAGACGCCTTCGGCAATTGCTACGCCGCCTCAACGCGCCGCCCGACGGCTTCTGAGTTGTTTCCAACGGCAACTGTGATTACGCTGCGGACAGCAAACTCAATCACGCCATGCCGCCCACACCTGGTCACCTGGAATTCGAAGTCACCCACGGCTCGCCCAGCGCCGCCCGTCGTCCCGATCCCGAGGCGCCCCTGCGCATCCTCGTGCTCGGCGATTTCGGCGCGCGCTGGCATCGGGTTATCAACGCCCCGTTCGGCGATCGCCCGATTTACCGGGTCGAATCGGACAATCTGGACGACGTGCTCGGAAGTTTCGGCGCAAACTTGACCATCCCGTTGGCCGGCGAAGAAGGTGGCCATGCCCGCGTGCTGGCGCGGACCCTCGATGACTTTCACCCCGACACGTTGCTTAAAAAGATTCCCTCGTTGGCCGAATTGCTGGCCGTGCGAAAAGGTCTCGCCTCTTCCACCCCGCACGCCGCCGCTGAAAAAATCCAGGCGCTTCTGAAAATCGCGGCACCCACTCAAGCGACGGCTGCTGCCGCCAGCCCGCAGCAAACCGAGCCGGGAGCTCCCGGCGAAACCGCGCAGGATACGCTGGCTCGATTGCTTGGTCAGGCGCCTCCGCAGTCGTCCACTCCCATGGCCCCAGCCACCGGAGAATTGAACGCGCAGAACATTATCCAACGCATTCTCAGTTCAACGGGCACCCCTACGCCGCCGCCGCCCGCCGGTCTGCCGGGCATGATCGCTGCCGCCGAAATGGAATTATCGGATCGCTTGCGCACGCTGCTGCACGATGCGGATCTTCAGGTGGTCGAAGCGACTTGGCGGGGACTGGATTTCCTCCTGCGCCGCTGTCCCGACGAAGAACGCGTTCACTACTTTGTGCTGGATGCATCGCTGGAAGAAATCGCGGCCGACTTGACGGGTTTGCACCGGTTGCTGCGCGACGAACCTTGGGGCGCGCTGGTCGGGCTGTTCACCTTTGGCGAAACGACGGCCGATCTAGAAACTCTGGCGGGACTGGGCTCGCTCGCCCGCTCCATGGGCACCGCGTTTCTGGCCGGTGCGCACCCGCAACTCGTCGGCTGTGACAGCTTCGGCACCCACGCCGATCCTGACGATTGGAAGACTCCGCTGCCGGACGATGTTGGCAAAGCATGGCAAGCGCTCCGAGCCTCGGAGGCCGCGGCGCACATCGGGCTGGCGATGCCGCGCTTCCTCCTGCGTCAACCCTACGGCAAGGCCGGTGACGCCATCGAACGCTTTCCGTTCGAGGAGATCAACGCCCCGGCTTCCCACGAGAATTTTCTGTGGGGCAACTCCGCCCTGCTCTGCGCACAGTTGCTGGCGGAAGGCCATGCTGCCGGTGAACGTGTCGCCGCTGGGAATCTCGCGGACCTGCAAGCCGGCCGATACACGGAGCACGGTGGCACCGCGTTGAAGCCGTGCGCCGAGGCGTGGCTGGTGGATCGCGCGGCGGAGGCCATCGCGCGCAAAGGCTTGATCGCCGTGCAATCGTTCAAGGGCCGCGACGCTGCCCAAATTGCCGGCCTGCACGCGATCTGCCATCCGGACAAGCCGTCGCGGATCATTGGTTAATGGCAGCAGCGACGTAAGGAGGCTCAATTCAATGGCGGAATGACGAGTTCGGGACGCCGATCATGAGGTCAGAGCGTCCTTACGTCGGCTGCGATCAGACGGGCCGACGTCGCTTCTTCAAAGTCGCCACTCAGTTAGATGCCTTAGCTCACGACAGCCCCTTGACCTCCCAGCCCTTCCGGTACTCGCGGCGGACGAACTGGTTGGCGGCCTTCTCGTTGGTGAACTTCAACTTCTTCGCGTTCCATTCGAGCGTCGTCTTCGGGAAGCGCGTGGCCACGCAGCCGAGCAACACGGCCTCGGTGAGCGGACCGGCGTAGTCGAAGTTCGCCCACGGCTTGCCCTTGCCCAAAATCCCATCCACAAACTGGTGCCAGTGGTTGGACGGTTCCAACTTGGGACGCTCAAAGCCGGCGTATTGCGTCTCGGGAAAGAGCTTGGGCCGGTCAATGTGCGGAACGGACATCACGCCCTTGGTGCCGATGAGGATGCTGCCCTGGTCCGGCATCCAGCCGCGCTCCGGGTTGAAACGCGCGGGCTTGATCAGTTCCTGAATCGCTGTCGGCGGACGCTGGTCGCCGTCATACCACGTCACGTTCACCGTCTTGCCTTCCGAGAACTGGGTGCCGGGAAACACGTAATGGATGATGGCGTCCGTCGCCCAGGAGTGGGCGTTGGGCGCGGCGCCTTCGCTGCGGACAGACAACGGCGCGGTCAGCGCGAGCGCCTTGAACACGGGATCATAAATGTGGCAGCCCATGTCGCCGAACGTGCCGGTGCCGAAATCGAGCCGCTTGCGCCAGTTGCCCGGATGATACCAGCCCTCGCCAATGAACGGCCGGTCCGCGCAGACGCCTAGCCAGTGATTCCAGTCGAAACCTGCCGGAACAGGATCGACGCGCGTGGGCATCGGATCGTTGTCACCCCACTTCTTGCTGCTCCACGTATGGACTTCCTTGATCTTGCCGATGACGCCGTCTTGGACCAGGCGCACGGCGGTCTGGTATTCCGCCGAGGAATGAATCTGGATGCCCATCTGCGTGACGAGCTTCTTGCGGCGGGCCATCTCGGTCAGTTGGCGCGTCTCATAAAGGTCGTGCGTGAGCGGCTTCTGCCCATAGACATGAAGACCGTGCTGCATCGCCGTCATCCCCATCGACGCGTGCATGTGGTCGGGCGTCGAGACGTTGACGGAGGTGAGCTCCTTCTCCTTGTCGAACAGTTCGCGCCAGTCGGTGTAAACGCGGGCCTTCGGAAACTTCTTCCGAAGATCAATTGCGCGGCTGGGATCAATCTCCGCGACAGCGACGAGCTCGAAGTTCTTGTGACTGACGAACTCATCAATGTCGGCGCGGGCCATCCCGTTGGCGCCCATGCTGGCGTGCAACACGCGGCTGGACGGCGGCGCGGAAATCAGGTGCGGCACGAAGAACGGCGCGGTGAACGCACCGGCGGCAAGGGACTTGATAAAGGAACGGCGGCGAAGCAGTGCTTGGTTGGGCATGCGCGGAGACTAAACAGCGGAGCCGCCGCGTGGCAAAGACGAAGTGTAGCAACTCAGCGACGATCGATCACTCCCGCCAGCGCCTGCCCCGTGAAGCTACCCGCAGATCGAGCGATCTCCTCGGGCGTTCCCACCGCCACAACCTCCCCTCCTTCATCACCTGCACCGGGACCGAGATCGATCACCCAATCGGCGTTGCGGACCACGTCCAGATGATGCTCGACCACGAGCACCGAGTGGCCGGCATCAACCAAGCGCCGGAGCGCGAGCAACAGTATGCGCACGTCCTCGAAGTGCAGGCCGGTGGTCGGTTCGTCGAAGATGAAGAGGATGCCGCGTCGGTCGGCTGACGGGTTGGCCTCATCGGTGCGGTGCGGCTCGCCGGCAACTTCAGCCAGGTGACTGACCAGTTTGAGCCGCTGGCATTCGCCGCCGGACAAGGTGTTGATTGGCTGGCCGAGACGCAGGTAACCGAGTCCGACTTCCTGGAGCAGCTTCAATTTGCCCGCCGCCTTGGCGGCCAATCGCGAGCCCTCCTGCGCGTTGAGGAACTCGATGGCACTGTCGACCGTCGAATCCAGAATGTCGGCAATGGAGTGATCGCGGGTTTTGGGTTTTGGGTTTCGGGTTTCGGGTGAGGTGAGCTTCACTTCCAAAATGTGATCGCGATACCGCCGTCCGTGGCACACCGGGCATTTGATGAAGACGTCGCTGAGGAACTGCATCTCGATCTTCTCGAAACCGGCACCACGACAGCGATCGCACTGGCCTTGCGCGGAGTTGAAGCTGAACGAACTGGCGTTGTAGCCGCGGCGCTTCGCCTCTTCCGTTTGCGCAAACAGCTCGCGAATCTCTTCGAAGGCGCCGATGTAAACCGCCGGGTTCGAGCGCGGGGTCCGGCCGATGGCGGACTGATCCACCATCACGAAGCGGCGAACATGCTCGGCACCGGATAACTGCGCGTCGCCCGCCACCGAATTCTCTCCCCCCTGCTCGCCTTCGTCTGCGTCGGCATCCTTGTCGCGACTAGCCGCCACGTCCTCGGTCTGGCTCAGCTTCTCGGCCAGCAGCGGGACGACGATCTCCCGCACCAACGTGCTCTTGCCTGAACCGCTCACGCCGGTGATGCACACCAACTGACCGAGCGGAATCTCCACCGATACCTTGCGGAGGTTGTGCTTGCTGGCATTGGTGATTTTCAATGCGCCGGCGCCAGTTGACGGAGTGGAAGCCAGCCCCACTTTGATTGTGCGTCGCCCACTCAAGTAGTCGCCGGTCAACGTTCCTTTCGCCTTGAGGATCGATTTGAAGTCGCCTTGGAAAACCAGATGGCCGCCGCTTTCGCCGTGGCCGGGACCGAGGTCGATGATCTGGTCAGCCGCACGCATCACACCTTCCTCGTGCTCCACCACGACGACGGTGTTGCCGACGTCGCGCAGGCCTTCGAGAATCTTCACCAACCGCGCGGTGTCGCGGGGATGCAAGCCGACGCTCGGTTCGTCGAGCACGTAGAGCGTGTTGACCAGTCGCGAGCCAAGGCAGCTCGTGAGGTTGACGCGTTCGGTCTCGCCGCCGGACAACGAACGCGTCGGACGATCAAGCGTGAGGTAGCCAAGACCGATCTCGTCGAGGTAGCGGAGACGTTGCCGCACTTCGCCCAACACGAGGCCGAGCGGCTCGTGGGGTTTGGGCGCGTGCCTTTCAAGCAAGGAACCGATTACCCGCAGCGCGTCGCGGATGGACAGCCGGTAGAAGTCCGCGAGCGAAAGCGTGCAGGGAGCGCCGATCTCCGGATCGGCAAGGGTTTGGCCCAAGTGAGCGCCCTTCCCCCTCACCCTGGCCCTCTCCCCAAGGGAGAGGGGAATATCTTCGGCAGCGATGGAAATGGCCGGAGCTGAAGTGGTGCTAGCGGCGTTCATACTTTGACACCCACTCCCCGAGGGAGAGGGTTGGGGTGAGGGGGAAGGAGGCGCAAATCCTTCCCGCGCGCTGTTGGTCGCCGTGCCCGTGGGAGGTTTGTCACCCTGTTTGGAACCGCCTTCGCCGAGCCGATTCGGAGATCGGCGCTCCACTGCGACGCGATACAGCAGCGACTCCGCCTGCAAACGATTGCCCTGGCAATCCGGGCACAGCACATACGCGCGATACCTCGCGAGCAACACGCGGACGTGCATCTTGTAAGCCTTCGATTCCAGCCAACGAAAGTAGCCCTTCACCCCGTACCACAGCTTCGGCCATTGATGATCCTTGTCCTTGGCGTAGTCGGGATCGCCATCGATCACCCAGCGCTGCGTGGCTTCGGGCAGTTCGCGAAATGGCACATCCATCGGCACGCCGCGTTTCTTGCAGAACTTTGTCATGTCCTTTTGCGATTCAGCACCGGTGCCCGTGCGCCACGGCTTCACGGCTCCACCATTGAGCGAAAGCGAACGATCCGGAATCGCGAGCTCATAGTTGATCTCGATGACGCGGCCGAAGCCCTTGCAAGTCGGGCACGCGCCCAGCGGATGGTTGAAGCTGAACAACGTCGGCGTTGGCTCGCGGTATTCGATGTCGCACGTCGCGCAATGGAAGTGCTTCGAAAAGTTCTGCGCGCGTTCGATGCTCAATCCGTCACCCGCTCGTCCGCCCAGCCAGTGGACTTGAAGATGTCCCTTGCCAAAATGATAGGCCTGCTCGCACGCCTCGACAAAGCGGGCGCGGTTCGCCGGCTCCAAGCGCAGCCGGTCCTGGATCACGATGAACGAAGCCGGCGGCGTATGTGCGAAGTGCTTGATCGCGTCTTCGAGACGGAGGATGGCGCGGGGAAGAAAAGCCAACTCACTCGTCCCCGCGGCTTCCGCTGCGGTGCGGTATTCGTGGGTCGTGGTTTCACGCAAGGCAAGCGACTCGTCCCGATCATGGGCTTCGGCGGCGACAGGCGGGATGCTCGTCGCGACTTGCACGAGCAATCGCTGGTAACCCTGCTTGGCAATGAGTTCGAGCGAGTCTTTGAGCGGCAGCTTCTTCGTCAACGGCAGTTCGAAAGTGATCAGAACTTCGGCAGGCTCCTTTCCCCTCACGCCATCTTGGATGGGCGGCTCTTCAGCCGCCCGAACCAGACTCCCGGCGACAGGAATGTCGCCGTTCCGTGCCTGCACCGCCTCCCAGATCTTCTGCGGCGACTCCTTCGTTACGGGCTGGCTGCATTGCCGGCAGAACAACGTCGCGACCAGTGGCCACGCCTGCTTCATGTGCTCACAGATCTCGGTCATCGTGCCGACGGTGGAGCGCGTGGTTTTGACTGCGTTCCGTTGCTCGATGGCGATGGCGGGCGGGATGCCCTCGATGGAGTCCACCTGCGGTTTGTCCATGCGATCGAAGAACTGCCGGGTGTAAGGCGAGAACGTCTCGATGTAGCGGCGCTGGCCTTCGGCGTAGAGCGTGTCGAACGCGAGCGAGCTCTTGCCGGAGCCGCTCAGGCCTGTGATCACGATCAGCTGGTTCAACGGCAGATCGAGGTCAAAGCCTTTGAGATTGTTGTGCCGCACGCCGCGCAGGCGGATGCAGGGTTGGCTCTTCCGTTTCGACATCGGGCGGCGAAGGTAACGGCGGAATGTCGCGCTGCCAAGCGAAGCGAAGTGGGCGCGAACGGACGGTTCCTCCAAGCACGTCGGGCCGGAGGCCGGCGCTCCGCTGGCTGTGCCGGTGGCCCCCAAAGTCGGAACTCCCGACAATCCCCTTGCGTCGCGGAAACCACTGGCAGCAACCTCGCCGGGTGAGCGCACACGAAAAGATCATTCCCGCCACAGCACTGATCCGCTGGCGGGACGAGCAACGTGCGGCCGGAAGGCGCATCGTGGTCACCAACGGTTGCTTTGACCTCTTGCACGCCGGTCACGTCACCTACCTCGAAGCCGCCGCCAGCCAGGGCGATTTGCTGCTGGTCGGTGTCAACGACGACGCCGGCGTGCGCGAGTTGAAGGGGCCGACGCGCCCATTGAATCACGAGGCCGACCGCGCGCTGGTCCTGGCGGCGCTCGCCAGCGTTGGCGCGGTTTCAGTCTTTCACGGCTCGACCGCGACGGAATTTCTCCGCGTCGCTCAACCGGATGTTTATGTGAAAGGCGGCGACTACAAGGTCGAGACTTTGAACCAGGAAGAACGAGCGGTCGTGGAAGGTTGCGGCGGGAAGTTTGTGTTCATTTCTTTCTTGGAAGGGCGGTCGACCACCAAGCTCGTTAACAAAATGAAGGAGTGAACGGGGACTACACCGCCACCAGGCTGAAGCGCTTTTTCCGCAGCAGGGTTTCCACTTCCGGCTGTTCCAGTAACAGCGTGCGGTCGGCCTCAAAGGCCAGCACGTCGATCCCATGTTTGAGGCACGTCTCGATCGTGCGCGGTCCGACGCAGGGGATGTCGAAACGCATGTCGTGATCTTCCTTCGCAACCTTGACGGCCACCGCACCGCCAGACTTGCCGGCCAGATCGCCACCGCGCGCCAGGCATTTGTCCGTACCCTCGAAACCCTCGACTGCCAGCACGGTGCCTTCTTTGACGACCACCGACTGGCCAATCTCCAGCCGTGAAACTTCCTTGGCGATGCGCAAACCGAAAGCAACGTCCGCCCTTTGTTCAGGCGAGAGTTCGCGCCCAAGCTGGAAGCCAGCGGCGGGCATGACAGGTCTCAGCCAGGGCAAGGCCGAAATGAGTTCGATGCCGTCCTTCCTCAACTCCTCCGCCACCGCGCCGAAAATCGTGTGGGCATTTTTCTCCCGCAGCCGGAGCAGAACCCCCATCGCGCGCAGGTCGGGGCGGACGTTGAACAAGTTCGTGGGCGCAAGCTGGCCGGCCATGACGCATTGCTTCACGCCACGCGCTGCGAAGGCTTCGATCATCTTGCCCAATTGCCCGACTCGCAGCCAAGCGAGGTCGTCCACCAGCTCGGCTAGTTTGGGATCGGTTTCCCCCTCGAACCCGACCGCGATGATCTTTGGAACGCCCGCCGCCCGGGCTTCCCGGGCCAGCACCAGCGGCAGGTTGCGGCTGCCGGCAATCAGGCCGAGTGGATTCGGAATGGCGGACACGCCCGAAACTTGCGGGACCGGCCGGGCGGCTGCAACGAAATCCTTGACCCGCAATAGCTCTTAACTTGCGCGCAAGTTGTTCCGATGGATTGGTTATTGGCGTTGCAAGCGCCAGCGGGAGCGGCTATGCGGGCCTCCCATTCATTTGATGTACCGGCCATTTCAACGAACGCTTCTGAGACAATCCTGGCTGCTGGGATGGCTGTGGGCTTGGCCGTTGTTCGCCGCGGTCGACGCACCGACCCTGGCGATACCCATGGCGTCCGGGAAGGCTTCCGTTGGGGAGGGCAATGGTTGGATCTACACCTCCTTCCTCGGCGTTGGCTTGCTCGTGGTATTTGTTTTGTGGCGAGCCTACGTCATGAGCCGCGTCAATCGTCAGTTGCGCAAGGAGGTGAATGAGCGGCAGGTGGCGGAGCGGGCTCTCGCACGGAAGCAGTACCTCCTGCTCGCCCTGATGGAGAATTCCCCCGACTACATCTACATCAAGGACACCGAGAGCCGCTTCGTGCAGGTCAATCGGGCTACGGCGCTCAAGACGGGCTTTCCCAAACCCGACACGCTGGTCGGGTTGACCGATTTCGACCTGTTCGATGAAGCGTCGGCCAAGGCCTTTCGCGAAGACGAGCA
>JANLTG010000082.1:0-51906 GCA_031362805.1 bacterium | reverse complement strand
GGGCCCTTGATTCCCGGGCCGGCGCCGGCGCGGTTGGGGAGTTTCATCTCCCTGCTCGTCCTTGCCGCCTTCCTTCTTGGGCATGAATTCCTCACGGAACCAATCCGGCAAGCGGTCCAGCCACGGATTAAGCTCGGTCTCCGACTCGGCATCCGCGGCGTCGGGACGGAACGTAACCTCGATGACCACCACCGACTTCGAGACGGTGTCGGCCACCTCGACGAAGGCCTGGTTGAGCTGGCGGGCGAGCTCAAGCGCCTTGGAGGCGGCAACTGCTGGCAAGGCGCCGGCGAGCGCGGTGGCCAGCATGAGCGACAGTTTGAGCGGCGCGGATTTAGAGGAGCGTAAAATGTTGATCATGACGTTCGGTGAATCGTTTCAGCTATTGAAAGCGCGGGCCGACGCACGTTCAATGGGAATGTCGTCGCTGTCAAACCGGACCGCCGGGCGTCGCGAGTTTCCGGCATTGCGGGCTGGCGATTTGATCGTCGATCCCGCAATGTCCCGTTCGGTTGTCCGCTCCACGCGAATGAATACTCGACTTACAATGACCTGGGCCGCGATTGCCTGCGCGATCGCGCTGCTGACATTCCCCGTCCGGGGCGCCGACTTTGTCCCGCCCGAAAACCCGCCCCGGTTCGTGTTCATCGTTGAGAAATCGGAGGCCACTGAAGCGCTTCGACTCGATCTGCCGCAGACGGTCTTCGATCTGGTGTATCGCGGCGCGAACGGCCATCTGCCCGATGGGGCCGTGTTTGAAATCTGGCTCTTCGGAGCCGAAACGATACTGCGCGGTTTTCAGCCGCAGATGTTGACGCCGCAAAATCACCTGCCCCTGGCCTCGCGAGCCTCGGGTTATGTCCGGTCCGCCAAGAACGGCGGCCAGGCGGACGTTAGCAAACTGGTGGAGCACATCCGCGGCGCCAGCGAAATGGGGCTGGAGCTCACCATCATCCTGGTGACCGCCCCGGACACGCGGCTGCATGGAACCCGGAGCGACGCGGAAATAAATGGCGTGCTGGACGCTAACGCGGAAACCCAGCGGACCGCCCGGCGACCGTTCATTACGTCCATCCGCGTGCAAGATGGCCAGTTGGCCGCCTTCGTGGTCAGCGACTCGCCCTTCACGATGGTGATCCCGCCGATGCCGGCAACGCTGCTTTCGGCTGAGGAACGCGAACGCAAAATTGCCGAGGCAAGAAAACTCCGACTCGAAAAGGAGCAAGCCATGGCAGCCACAGTCAAGGCCGCGAGCCAAACCGCAACCGCAACCGCAACCGCGACCGCGCCAGCGCGCCGCACCCGTGATATTCCCGACGAGGAACGTGAGGGCGCCATCATCATCAAAGGCAGCCCGCGCGTGCGCCCACCCGATACCGAACCGCCGGCGTCCCAGCCCGGAGCACCCACTGTGGCCATGATAGCGCCTGCGACCGAAGCCCCCGCCCAACCCAGGGCAGCGACCGAGGTGACAACCACAACCGCTACCGCGATCCCCGAGACCAAAACGCCCGCACCGGTTTCAGCGCCGGCCGAGCCGCCAAAATCCGAAACAACTGCGGTCGCGCCCTTGGCTGATCCGGTGGCGCCCGCCACGATCGGCGGAACCCCTGCCGCGACGGTTACCAACCCGGCAGCGGCAACGGTCGCCGGCGCGTTGCCGAATGGCCTTCCGCAAACAGCCGTCACCCTGCCGTCCAAGACCTGGCTGACCGCTGGGGGCCTGTTCGTTGCCGGACTCTGCTTCTTCGTCGTCGCTGCCTTGCTGGCCTGGGTGTTGATGCGCCGCGCGCGCGCGGTCAGCGGCCCTAGTTACATCACCCGATCGATTGAAGAGCGGCGGGACTGAATGCGGCGGCGGGCAGTCCGGGTGCCGGAAAATGAACTAAAGTTGGCGGCATTGAATGCCGATGCTCAAAGCTGGCTGACGCGGTCGCATTGCGCTCGGGCCAAGCCGTGACCAATTGGTTCGGGTCAAAATGATTCAATGAAGATCATCATCGCAGAGGACGACGTGTTATCCCGTCGTCTGCTCGAAACTCACCTCCAGCGCTGGGGGCATGAGGTCGATGCGTATGCTGATGGGGCTGAGGCCCTGGCCGCCATTCGGAAGGCCGTTACCCCGGCCATCGCCATCCTCGATTGGATGATGCCTGGTCTGGACGGCCCGGAAATATGCCGGCGGGTGCGCGAAGACCAATCCATTTCCCAGCCGTACCTGGTGTTGCTGACCAGCAAGGAAGGCTCACAAAGCACGGTCGAGGGATTGAAATCGGGTGCGGACGATTATGTGACCAAACCATTTGATGCGGCCGTGCTCCACGCCCGGGTGGACGTGGGCATCCGCGTGCTCGAGCTGCAAAGCAAACTGGCGCGGCGCGTAAAGGAGCTCGAGGAAGCGCTGGCCAATGTGAAGCGGTTGCAAGGCCTGCTGCCCATTTGCAGCTACTGCAAGCGCGTCCGCAACGACGGCAATTACTGGCAGCAGGTTGACATGTATATCGCCGAACACACGGAGGCAAAGCTCAGCCACGGCTTTTGTCCCGATTGCTTCGAGGTCCATGTGAAGCCTCAGATGGCGGAGCTCGATGCCCTCTTGAAAGAGTCGGCTTGATCAACCTTCGGTGGGCGTCGCCCGAACCGCGGCCGCATAGATTTCCTTCAACGGCAGCCCCGACTCTTCGGCCAGCTTGCGGCAGCTTTCATACTCCGGGGCGGCCTGCACGACCTTGCCATTGAGCCGGCCCAGCTTCACTTCGACCATCCCGGCTGGCGTGTTAACGGTGATGAACTCCCGGCGCAACTTGCGACGCGTGGCCGCCGTGCGGCGCACGCCAAAGGCGGTGGTCTCGCGCACCAACAACTCCGTCAGGCGATCGGCGTCGCCCTCGCTGCAAAGTACGGTCAACAACACGGCCGGACGATTCTTCTTCATCTGGATCGGCGTGTGGAAAACATCCAGCGCACCGGCGGCCAGCGCCTTCTCGACAAAAGCACCGAGCACTTCCGGGTTCACATCGTCGAGATTGGTTTCGAGCACGGCAACGGTGTCGGTCTCCCAATCCAACGGGCGGCCCGACACGGCGGGGTCATCGGTCCGGCCCAGCACCGCGCGCAGGACGTTGGGCCGCGTGTGGTTGTCACGCGTGCCCAGGCCGTAGCCGACCTTCTCGGCAAGCAAGCCCCGCATTGGGCCAAAACTTTCACCGAACTCGGCGAGAAGTGCAGCACCCGTCGGCGTAACGAGCTCATGCGGTTCCTCGCACTGGCTCACGGCGATGCCGCGTGCGCCCAGGATTTCCAGCGTGGCCATCGTGGGCACCGGAAAGCGACCGTGGGCGCAATTCACCCAGCCGGTTCCTTCGGTGACGGTCGCCGCCAGCACGCGCGGCTTTCCAAGTTGTTCCAGGCAAATGCACGCGCCGATCACGTCCACGATGGAATCAATCGCGCCGACTTCGTGGAAATGCACTTCCTCGGGCGAGTGCCCGTGAATCTTGCCCTCGGCGACAGCGATCCGGTGGAAGATCGCAATGGCCTTCGCCTTCACCCAATCGGAGAGCGCAGAGTCTTCGATCAGCCTGCGGATAGCCGCGTAGTTGCGAGCGTCCTCGTGGTGGTGGTGGCCGTGTTCAGAATGGGATTCTTCGGCGTGACTGAGTCCCGAGGAGGACCCGGGCGCAAGCAAATGGGAGAGCGAATGCGAATGAGCGTGCTGATGCGCATGGCCAGCCCCCGGGCCGTGGCTGTGCCCATGTTCGTGGGAATCATCGGGTTGATGAGCAGCCTCATCCGGCGCGTGTTCGTCGTGGACATCGAACTTGACCCCTTCAATTCCGGACTTGGCTTTGCGCTGCTGGTGGAGGTGGTAGTGGCCGACGTTCACCTTGCGAAGCTCCGCTTCCAACAGGTCAAACTTCACGCCCAAGTCCAGCATCGCACCGATGAACATGTCACCGCTGATGCCCGAAAAAATATCCAGATAGAGGGTCTTGGAGTTCATAATCATTTGTTCCCTTCCTCGCACGCATCCTTGAAATCAACCGTCGGCCGCCAGCGCATTGATCTGGCTGGCCGCGTAGCCGGCGCCAAAACCATTGTCGATGTTCACCACCGTGACCCCGCTGCCGCAACTGGTCAACATGCCACACAACGCGGCCAGCCCGCCGAAAGCCGCGCCGTAGCCCACACTGGTCGGGACGGCGATCACCGGGCGCGCGACCAAGCCCGCGACGACGCTCGGCAGCGCGCCTTCCATGCCCGCCACCACGATGAGCACGTTGGCTTTCTGGAACTGTTCCAGTCGCGCGAGGAGCCGGTGCAAGCCGGCCACGCCCACGTCGAATATCCGCTCCACCTGGTTGCCCATCACCTCGGCGGTGACGGCGGCCTCTTCCGCGACCGGCAGATCGGACGTGCCGGCGCTCAAAACCGCAATGGTGCCCGGCCGTTTTTTCATGGCGGTCCTCTCAACGGTGATGCAGCGGGCGGCCTCGTGGTGAACGGCGTTCTTGAATTTCCTCCGGACGGCTCGGAAATGTCCTTCGGTGATCCGGGTGATCAAGAGCTGCTGCTCGGTCGCAAGGAGCTTTTCAGCAATCTTCGCGACCTGCAGCGGCGTCTTGCCCGACCCGAAGACGACCTCCGCGAAGCCCTTGCGCAGCGAGCGATGAGTGTCGACGTTCGCGAATCCGAGATCGGCAAAGGGCGCGGCCTGAAAAGCGCGGATCACGTCCTCGGCGGAGGCGGTTCCCGTCTTGAACCGGGCAAGCAACTGGCGGGCGTCGGCAGTAATCACGCCCCAGCATTGTCAGGAAGCCGCCGCACGGTCACGTGTTTTGTCAGGCGGTTAGAGGCTGAGAATGAACACGCGCATGTTCACCATGAATGCCATGAGGTTCAGCAGGATGACTAGCGCCAGAACGAGACGCGCCAGCCGCGGGGCAATGATCGCCAGCATGGCCACCGCGAAAAGCTGGCCCGACTTCCCAATCAGTGGCCCCACGACCACGCCCAGCCACTGGGCGCAGATTCGCACCAACGGGTTCTGTTCGGGACTCACCCCAACGGTGGACATGAACGCCGTGGTGGAGGCGGCGTCCAATGCGGCTGTCGCCAGCAACAGCCAGATAGACTGCCGGTGGTGCCGCCACAACTTCACCGCGTTGGCGGGGATATTGATGGTTTCATCAAGCAACTTGAAGGCGCCGGGCCCTGCTCGTGTAGCTTGCATGAAAGTTTGGACCGCGTGACCCCAATTTCGTTTCATCTGGGGACCGCCCTGCGTTAGGCATCATAAATTTCTTGAGCCTTACCAAGAATTAGCCGATAGGCCATTCGTGCAGACTTTGAAGACCACACTGGTTATACTGCTGGCGCTCGTCTGGGTGCCGCTGAATTCGCATTGCCTGCTGGCGTCCGTGCCCGGCTTCGAATTCCTCATTTGCAAGGCGGACCAGACGGAAGAAGGCCGTTCAACGAGCACTCCCTGCAACGACGAAGGCTGCTGTTCCGTCGAGTCCGCCAAGTATTTCTCCGCTTGGAAGCCGGTCACAGTGCCCCCCGAAACGGACACATTGGCCGCACTGCCGCCTGCCAGGCGTTGGGCTTTTGATACCCTATTGCCGCAAGTCCGGTCCTTGGGTCCGTGGCCAAACACCTCACCCCCGGTCATTCCGGCATGCTGGCAGTTTGCTCTCCGCACGGCCCTTCCTGTCCGGGCTCCTTCGCTCGCTTCGTAGTTAATCCTCGCTTCCGTCGAGGGCCTTCCCGTTTCAACAGGCGCTCCGTCGCGCCCTCAAGTTGCGTTCCGTCATGGTTTGTCCCGTCCGTTGTTTGAACGTGTTTGGATTTATGAAGCAATCAAGTCCCTTGCAGTGGCCTCGCCAATTCGCGGTGGCGGCGCTCGCCGTAGTCCTGATCGCCCCTGCCGCGTGGGCGCAGGAGTCGGCCACCACTACCAATCTCCCGTCCGGGGCAACAAACACGCTCGAGGCACTCGTGGCCGAGGCGTTGGAGAAGAATCCGGAACTCAAGTTCTACGAAGCGGAACTCGCCGTCGCGAAAGCCGGGCGCAAGTCGGCCGGCTTGTTAGCCAATCCTGAACTCAACGCCAGCATCGGCCAGAAGACCGTGCGCGGTGGCGGCTTCAGCGCCGAAGGCGTCGCGTGGTCGGTGTCCGTGGTGCAGCCGTTCGAGTGGCCGGGCCGCATCGGGCTGCGCAAGGCCATCGCCAATCACGATCTCGAACTGGCCACACTGGGTTCCGAGCGATTCAAACTCGCGCTGGCCGGCCGCGTGCGGACGCTGGCCTACGGCCTGTTCGCTGCGCAGGAAAAATCGGCCGCCGCAACCGAGGTGGCCGAACGATTCAAAGCTTTGCGCGAAGTGCTGGTGCAACGCGATCCCGCCGGCCTGACGCCGCTTTTGGAAACACGGGTCATCGAAGCGACCGAGCTGACCGCGCAACGCAAGGCGAGCGACGCGCAACTCGCCACGCAGTCGGCGTTGCTGGAGTTGAACCAGCTGCGCGGCCTCGCAGCGGACACCCAATTGACGGTGAGCCAGTCGCCGTTCGTCTTTCACGCCCTGGGCGACAAGCCGGCGCTGCTCGCCCGCGCGCGCACGAACAACTTCGAGTTGAAAGTCCGCGCGGTGGAGTTGGCGCAGCAGGGCTTCCGTGTAGACCTCGCCCGGAACGAGCGCTACCCGTCCCTCAGTGTGGCGCCGAGTTTCTCCGAGGAAAACGCCGGCGGCGAGCAAGAGCGCATCATTGGCGTGGGCCTCTCCCTGCCGCTGCCCCTGTGGAATCGCAACTCCGCCAACATCGCAGCCGCCGTCGCGCGCCGCCTGCAGGCGGAAGTTTCCGTCAGCGTCGCGGAGCGCGAGATCGAGCGGAAGGTCATCGAGGCGGTGCTGACCTACGAAACCAAGTTGCGCGAGATGGCAAGGTGGCGGCCTGACTCGGCGCAGCATTTCCGCGCCGCCGCCGAACTGGCGGATCGCCACTATCGGTTGGGCGCAGTGCCCATTTCGACCTACGTTGAGTTGCAACAACAGTACCTCGAAGCAGTCGAAGCGTTGCTCGACACCAAACGCGAAGCACTCGAAGCGGTGGCGCAGCTGGAACTGCTGACCGGTCTCGCGCCCCTCATTACTTCGACCAACGGACAGGCGACCCAATGAAGATCCGAACGCAATTCTGTGCCGGGCTGCTGTTGAGCCTGCTCGCTGCCGGCTGCCAGCCGGAGTCCGCGAAGCAAGCGCACACTTCGGCGGATGAACCCGCCACGCATGAGCTGTTCAATAAGAACAAAGGCGTTCATCTGCCGAACGAGATGCGCCGCGAGCTGGCTTTGGCGACCGTGGAAGTGACGCAACGCTCCGTGGCGCGCCACCTTCACAAAGCCGCCCAGACCTATCGCGCCGCGCAAGGCGCAACGCCCGCGGCGGCGACGACGTGGCTGAGTGAGGCCGAGGCCAAGCAGGTCCGCCTCGGTCAGACCGTGACCTTGAGCGCAACCCCACAATCGCCGAAAGGGACGAACGCGCTGTCCGGCAGCAAGCTCGCGTTGGCGGGGAAGTTGGTGCGGTTGGTGGAGCAATCCTTGGGGGCACAAGACGAGGTCGAAGCGTTGCTCGAGTTCGGTGATCCCGAGGGGCAATTCCCAGTCGGCGCTTCGCTGATTGCCACGTTTGAAGGTTCCACCAGCGACCCCGCTTTGGCCGTCCCGGAATCCGCTGTCATCCACGGCGCGGCCGGAGCCTTTGTCTATGCGGCCAACGGCGAGCACTTCGCCCGTACACCCGTGAAACTGGGCGCGGTGGCCGCTGGCTGGGCGGAGGTTTTGGACGGCCTTTACGAAGGCGATGTAATTGCATCGCACGCGGCGGACTCCCTGTGGTTGATCGAACTTTGCGCGTTGAAAGGCGGCACACCGTGCTGTCCGGTTACCCCAAAGACTTCGGACAAATGAGGCCCCGCCATGATTGATGCAATTTTTGAGTTCGCGCTGAAACGCCGCGTGCTGGTCTTGGTCGGCGCGCTGGCGTTGATCGCCGCCGGCGTGTGGTCGGCGTTGCGGCTGCCGATCGACGCGGTGCCGGACATCACCAATGTCCAGGTCGTGATCAACACCACGGTGCCCGCGCTGTCGCCGGAGGAAGTCGAGCGGCAGGTCAGCTTTCCGATTGAGACGGAGATGTCGGGCTTGCCGGGCATCGAAGAGGTGCGCTCGCTTTCCAAGTTCGGTCTCTCGCAGATCACCATGGTGTTCGCGGAAGGCACCGACATCTACCGCGCGCGGCAACTGGTTTCCGAACGGTTGTCGGGCATCACCGGCGAATTGCCCGGCGGCGCACAGCCGCGGATCGGTCCCATCACCACCGGCCTGGGCGAAGTCTTTTTCTACACCCTCGATTATCAGGCCGACGCGACCAACCAACCGCCCACGCGCCATGAGCAATTGCTGGCGTTGCGCACCTTGCAGGACTGGCTCGTGAAGCCGGCCTTTCGCACCGTGCCGGGCGTGGCCGACGTCGAGACCTGCGGTGGCTACGAGCAGCAGATCGTGGTTCAGCCGGATCCGCAGAAACTTTTTGCAGCGGGACTGTCCTTCGACGATCTCGCCAACGTCATCCGCGAGAACGTGGAAAACGTTGGCGGCGGTCTGGTGAGCAAAGGCGGCGAGCAAGTGACCGTGCGGACCCTGGGCCGGGTGCAAAGCCTGGAGGAGATCGGGCAATTGCCGCTCAAGTTCGGCGCCGGTCCACGGCCGTTGCTCGTGCACGACGTCGCCGAAGTTGTGGTGGGTTCGGCGTTCCGCACGGGTGCGGGCACGGTGAACGGCCGCGAGGGCATCGTCGCCTACCTGCTCATGCTCACGGGCGAGAACAGCCGCCTCGTCGCGCAAAGTGCCCACGAGAAGCTTCAGGAGGTGCAGACAAAACTCCCGCCCGGCATCGAAATTCAGGAGCTGTATAACCGCAGCGATCTGGTGAACCGCACCATCCACACGGTGCGCAACAGTTTGCTCGAAGGCGCCGTGTTGGTGATCGCCGTCCTGTTCGCCCTGCTCGGCAACTGGCGCGCGGCGCTCATTGTCGCCGCCGCGATTCCGCTTTCCATGCTGTTCGCGATTACCGGCATGGTGCGCACGGGCGTGGCCGGCAGCTTGATGAGTCTGGGCGCGGTTGACTTCGGGCTCATCGTGGATGGCGCGGTGGTCATCGCGGAGAACGCCGTTCGTCTAGTCGCCCTGCGCCAACGCGCGCTGGGCCGGGCACTCAACTCCGGCGAACGCCTCGCCACCGTGCTCGAAGCCTGCAAGCAAGTGGGCAGCCCGATGGTGTTCGGAGTCACGATCATCACCATCGTCTATGTGCCGATCCTCGCGCTGGCCGGCACCGAAGGTAAGATGTTTCACCCGATGGCCATCACCGTCATCCTGGCGCTGGTCGGCTCGTTGCTGCTGGCGTTGACCTTGATTCCCGTCTTGTGCGCGTGGCTCCTTGGCGGCGGACGGGTGCCAGTCAACTCGGCGTCAACCGACCATGACATCGAGGACACGTGGCTGATGCGCGCGTTCAAGCGTCTCTATCGTCCGATCTTGCTCTGGGGCTTGGGCCATCGCCTGACGCTCGTCGTGCTGACAATTGCGATCATCGGTGGCGCGGCCGCGTTGTTTCACCGGCTCGGCGCGGAGTTCGTGCCCCAACTCGATGAAGGCTCGCTCGTGGTGCAGATCGTGGGCCCCACCAGCGTGAGTCTCGACAATTCGCTGACCAGTCAGTTGCGCGCCGAGGCGGTGATTCTCCGCGAGTTCCCCGAATTCTCCGCCGTCTTTTCGCGCATCGGTACGCCGGAGATCGGCACCGACCCGATGGGCGCAAACCTATCCGACACGTTTCTGACGTTCGCTCCGCCCGAGCGCTGGCGGCAAGTGGACGGCCGCAGAATCACCCGCGATGAACTGCTGGATCTGGTGACGGCCACCCTGCAAGCTCGCGTGCCGGGGCTGCTGTTTCTCTTCACGCAGCCGATTGAAATGCGCTTCAACGAAATGCTCGAAGGCGCGCGCTCGGACATCGCAGTCAAGATCTACGGCGATGCCTTTGCCGAGTTGCAGCGCATCGCCGGCGAAGCCCGAACAATCCTGGAAAAGATCCGTGGCACGGCTGAAGTCGAACTCGATTCCGACAACCTCGGCACCGCGCCCGTACTGGAGATCGTACCCGATCGCGAGGCGCTCCGGCGCTACAATGTCCACGCCGCTGAACTCAATGCTACTGTCGCGACCGCGCTTGGGGGCCAGACCGTGGGCACGTATCTCGAAGGCAACCGCCGCTATGACATCGTGGTTCGCATGGCCGAAGCCGAACGCGCGCGCCTTGATGAAATTGCCCGGCTGCCGGTACGGGTGAACGAAACGGGTCTCCTGCCATTGGGCAAGCTGGCCAAGACCGAACTGCGCGACCAGGTCAACATGATCGAGCGCGAGAGCGGCCGCCGCCGGGCCGGCATCGAGGTGAACCTGCGCGGGCGCGACATCGGGAGCTGGGTCGAAGAAGCGCGGGATAAGCTTCGGGCGGTGAGCTTGCCGCAAGGTTACGAGATCGAGTTCGGCGGGCAGTTCAAGCAACTGCTTCAGGCCCGGGAACGGCTCACGGTGATCGTACCGCTGGCCCTGGCGCTGATCTTCATGCTGATCTTTGCGGCGTTCGGCAGTGGCCGACAGGCGGCCCTGGTCTTTGCGTGTGTGCCGCTCGCGATGACCGGCGGCGTGGCCGCTCTGTGGCTCCGCGATCTGCCGTTCAGCATTTCGGCGGCCGTTGGCTTCATCGCGCTGAGCGGCATCGCGGTGTTGAACGGCCTCATGATCATCACCTTCATCAACCAGCTGCGGGCGACCGGCCGACCGCTGCGCGAAGCGGTCCTCGAAGGCTCGCTGACACGGCTTCGCCCCAAGCTCATGACCGCGCTGGTTGCGTCACTGGGCTTCGTGCCCATGGCCATCGCGACCGGCGCGGGTGCGGAAGTCCAGCGCCCGCTTGCCACCGTCGTCATCGGCGGCATCATCACCTCCACTTTCCTCACGCTCGTGTTGTTGCCCGTGCTCTATGAATGGATGGAGACACGGGGCGATCGGCGCGGGGAGGCTCCAAATCAAACAGCAAGAGCAAAGACGAAGGAATAGAGCCTTCTTACGTCGGCTGCTACCAATGAACATGAAAACAAACCTCCGCCTCCTCACCCTGGCCGCCGCCCTGTGCGTCGGGTTACTCACTGCCAGTGCTGCTGACAAGCACGAGCACAAACACCTCGCCACGCCGAAGGGCGGACGCCTGCTCGACAAGACCGAGCCGCACGCCGAGTTCGTGGTGGAGAAAGACCGCAGCGTCACGATCAACTTTTACACCGACGACATGAAACCCGTCGCCGTCACCTCTCAGAATGTTACCGTGGTGGCCGAGGCGAAGGACGGCAAAGCCAAGCTGGAGTTCGAGAAGAAAGGCGATTCGCTCGTCAGCAAAACCAAGCTGCCGGAGGGCGAAGGCTACAACGTCGTCGTGCAGTTCAGGCAGACCGCCGACGCGAAGCCATTGAACCTGCGCTTCGCCCTCGACCTGCATATCTGCGCCGAATGCAAACGCGCCGAGTACGGGTGCATCTGCGAGCACTAGCCGCGCAAATGCACGTCGCGTGGCTACCATGGCCACGCGGTGGGCACCGGGCGCCGCCGTCGGCTGAAACTTGCTGATGGACGATGAATAGTGTGAACAGTTAGCGTACGAAACGATTTCGTGAACGCGCGCCAACATGACCGACGTTGCCTCTCGCCAAAAGCGGCGGGTTGGTGGGGTCGTCTGCTCGTGGCGGGCGTGTTCGCCTTCTATCTCAATTACGTTCCCATCCATCTCGCTACAGCGGCGCATTTGGATGCCGTTCTGGAGTCGCTGACGGAACTGGTCCTCCATCACGACGACCAGCACACGGAACACCACGACTCGGACGATCACGTTCCACACCCGGCGTCCGACCACACGCTGACGTTCACGACGCAGACGCCGGCACATCACGGCGCGGTTGCACTGATGGTTTTCCTCCTGCCGGTGGACGTTGGTGTGGTGTTGTTCCCGCCGACGCTCTCGTTGCTTCCGCTCGTTTTCGAGCGCATCCGACCACCGGGCGAATCTCCGCCCGAGCCGCTTCAGCCCCGCGCTCCTCCATTCTTCACGTAAGCCGTCCCGCCTAGGGGTCGGTTTCCTTCCCGGTTGTTCCCGCGCCTTTCGCGTGGGGTTGAATCCATCTATCGTGTCTTTGTCTGCTTATGAAACCTTTGTCTTTATCGTGTTTGCTCCTTGTTGCGAAGCTGTTCGCCGAAACCGTTGCGAATGCGGATGACGCTGCCGCCGCCGCTCCTGATCGCAAGCCGCTCCGCCTCATCGAGGCTTTGGCCCGCGCCCAGGAAAGCAGTCCGGTACTGGCCGCATTTCCGTTGACCCTGCGCAGCGCCGAGGCACGCCGCCGGCAAGCCGACCAGCGTCCGCCGCCCAACCTCGGCGTCGAGCTTGAGGACGCGCTCGGCAGCGGTGACTATGGCGGTTTTGATAACGCCCAAGTCACGCTCTCTTTCAGCCAGACATTTGAACTGGGCGGGAAGCGCGTCGCCCGGCGACGGGTCGCCGATGCCGGCCGCGCCAGCGTGGAAAGCGACTACGAACTGACGCGCGTGGCGGTGGCGGCGGGCGTGGCCGAGGAATTCATTCATGTCGTGGGCGACCAGCATGAACTCGCTCTCAGCCGGGAAACCGTGCGGCTGGCGGAGGAAACCCTGCGCGTCGTCGCGGATCGTGTGCGCCGCGCGGCGGCCTCGCCGATCGAGGAGAAGCGCGCGCGCATCGTGCTCGCCCGGGCCCGCATTGTTGAGGAACACCACGAGCACGAACTGGAAACGGCCCGACGGCGGCTGGCCGCGTGGTGGGGCGCGGAGCGGGCGGACTTCGGCGAAGCGGTGGCGGACTTGTTCGCGCGTCCGGCGTTGCCGGACTACGAAACTCTGGTGGCGCGCATCGCCCGCAGTCCTGAACTGGCGCGCTGGGCCACGGAAAAATCCGTGCGCGCCGCCGAGCTTCGATTGATCGAGAGCCGGCAACGTCCCGACCTGACGGCGGGTGCCGGCCTGCGGCATTTCACCGGCCCGGATGACGTCGGGCTGGTTTTCCAGTTTTCAATGCCCTTGGGCACGGGTTCCCGTGCGGCACCCTACGCGGCCGAAGCGCAGGCGCGACGTGATCTGGCGGATGTTGAGCAACGCGCAACCGAACTGCGCCTGCGCACCGCCCTGTTTGGCATTGCCCAGGAATTGCGCCACGCGGCGACCGAACTCGCCGCCTTGGAACGGGAGATTCTGCCCGAAGCTGAAGCCGCCCTCGAACTCGCGCGCGACGGCTACACGAATGCGCGCTTGTCGCAGCTCGAACTCCTCGACGCCCAACGCACGCTCCTGGAACTGCGGAACGAGCGCATCACCGCCGCCGTTGCGTTCCACCAATTCACTGTTCAGATCGAAAAAATCCTGGGCGAACCCCTGACGCCCGCGTCCGCCCAAGCCTCCAAGCCTGTCCAACCCTGATTTGTCACCATGAACCCAAAGCAACTTCTCTCTGCTCTTCTCGTCCTCGCGCTCGGTGCGGGGCTGACCCTGTTGGCGCTTAAATCCGACAAGGCCCATTCCCCTGACGAACATGGCCACGATCATGACACTCACGGCGGTCACGACGCGCCCGCTGCTGAAGCCGCCAAAGGTCCGCACGGCGGACGCCTCTTGCGCGACGGCGATTTCGCCACGGAAGTAACCATCTTCGAGCGCGGCGTGCCGCCGGAGTTCCGCGTGTTCCTTTACGAGAAGGGCAAACCCCTTGATGCGAGCGCGGCGAAGGTGACGATTGAACTGCATCGCTTCGGCGGGCGCATGGACAAGATCGGTTTTGCGAAGCGGGAGGATTACCTTCTCGGCGATCAGGAAATCGTCGAACCGCACTCGTTCGACGTCAAGGTCATGGCCGAGCGCGGCGGGAAAACGTCACGCTGGGAATATGTTTCCTACGAAGGCCGCACGACGATGACGTCTGAGGCGGTGAAAAACTCCGGCATCGTCATCGAAACCTCCGGTCCGGCCAAAATCACAACCGCGCTCAAGGTCAATGGCCGCGTCGTCCCGAATGAAGACCACATGACCCACGTCATTCCCCGCTACCCGGGCGTCGTGAAACAAATTCGCAAACGCCTCGGCGATGCCGTGACCAAGGATGAAGTAATGGCCGTCGTCGAGAGCAATGAGAGCTTGCAGACCTACGAAGTGAAATCATCCATCGGCGGGACGGTCACTCAAAAACACGTCACGACCGGCGAGTTCGTCAAGGAAGGCGAGCAGCTCTACACCGTGGCCGACCTCAGCACCGTCTGGGTGGACTTGAATGTTCACCGGAAAGATTTCGACAAGCTCAAGATCGGCGAGGCCGTGACCATCTTCGAGGGCGAAGGCCAGACCAACGCGACGGGCACTGTCAGTTACATCTCGCCGTTCGGCGCGGAGGACACGCAGACGATGCTGGCGCGCGTCGAGTTGCCGAATCCGACGGGCGCATGGCGTCCGGGACTGTTCGTCACCGGCGAAATCATCGCGGAGGAAGCGGAAGTGCCGGTGGCCGTCAAAGCCAGCGCGATCCAAAGCTTCCGGGATTGGGACGTGGTGTTCATGCAGGACGGCGGGATGTTTGAGATCGCCATTCTGGAATTGGGCCGCCGCGACAGCGAATGGGTGGAAGTGTTGTCCGGATTGAAGCCCAACCAGAAATACGCCACCGAAAACAGTTTCATCATCAAAGCCGACATCCTGAAATCGGGGGCGAGCCACGACCACTAAGGGAGACGCTGCGTATGACCTACACCATCCTCAAGTTTGCGTTGTCGGCGGCGCTGCTCGTTGCCGTTTCGGAAATCGGCAAGCGCAGTTCATTCCTCGGCGGACTGCTCGCCTCGCTGCCACTCGTGTCGCTGCTGGCAATGATCTGGCTCTACCAAGACACACGCGATGTGCAAATAGTCGCCGCGCTCTCGACAAGCATCTTCTGGCTCGTACTGCCGTCGCTCGTGTTGTTTCTCACCTTGCCGCTGCTGTTAAAGCGCGGCGTAAATTTTTACCCGGCGCTCGCTGTTTCCGTCGCCGCGATGCTGGCCTGCTATGGTGCGACCGTGTTCGCCCTCGGCAAAATCGGCCTCAAACTTTAACTGACAACAAATCATGCTCGAACGCATCATCCATTTTTCCATTCGCCAGCGTTGGCTCATTCTCACGGCCACGCTCGGGGTCGCCGCGCTGGGCATTTACAATTACCAGCGGCTCACCATTGACGCCGTGCCGGACATCACCAACGTCCAGGTGCAGATCAACACCGAGTCGCCCGGCTATTCGCCGCTCGAAGCCGAGCAACGCGTCACGTTCCCCATCGAGACCGCGCTGGGCGGACTGCCGCATCTCGAATACACGCGGTCACTTTCGCGCTACGGCCTCTCGCAAGTAACCGTCGTCTTCAAGGACGGCACGGACATTTATTTCGCGCGCCAGCTCGTCAACGAACGCATCCAGGAAGTGAAAAGCAAGCTGCCACCCGGCATCGAGCCGTCGCCCGGCCCGATCACCACCGGCCTCGGTGAAATCTATATGTTCGATGTGGAAGCCGAACCGGGCGCGCGCCATGCCGACGGAACGGAAATCACGCCCACCGACCTGCGCACCGTGCAGGATTGGATCATCAAGCCACAATTGCGGAACGTGCCTGGCGTGATTGATGTCAATTCCATCGGCGGCTTCGTGAAACAATATCACGTCACGCCGCATCCCGACCAACTCCGCGCCTACGGCCTGACTTTCCGCGAACTGATGACGGCATTGGCCGACAACAACGCCAGCATCGGTGCGGGTTACATCGAACGGAACGGCGAACAATACCTCATCCGCAGCCCCGGTCAGGTGGCGGGCATTGCCGACATTGAGAAAATCGTCGTGGGCAATCGCGATGGCATTCCCATTCACATGGATGATGTCGCGGATATTTTTCTCGGCAAAGAACTGCGCAACGGCGCGGCGACGCAGGATGGCCGGGAAGCCGTGCTCGGAACGGTCTTCATGCTCATCGGCGAAAACAGCCGCACCGTTTCCGAACGCGTCCATGCGAAGATGGCGGAGATCAACAAGACGTTGCCGAAAGGCATCGTGGCCAAAACCGTCTATAACCGCACCGACCTCGTCAACGCGACCATCGAGACGGTGAAGACGAATCTCGTTGAAGGTGCGGTGTTGGTGGTGGTGATTCTGTTTCTCCTGCTCGGCAACCTGCGCGCCGCGCTCATCACCGCGCTCGTGATTCCGCTTTCGATGCTGTTCACCATCACTGGCATGGTCGGTTCGAAAATCAGCGGCAACCTGATGAGCCTCGGCGCGCTGGACTTCGGCCTCATTGTGGACGGCGCGGTAATCATCGTGGAGAATTGCATCCGGCGGCTCGGCGACGAGCAGCACAAACTAAAACGCCTGCTCACGCGCCCGGAGCGATTCGAAGTCGTCCGCGATGCGACGAAAGAAGTCGTCCGCCCGAGCTTCTTCGGCGCATTCATCATCATGGTGGTCTATCTGCCCATCCTCACGTTGAGCGGCGTCGAGGGCAAAATGTTTCACCCGATGGCTTACACCGTTATCCTGGCGCTGGCGGGCGCGATGATTTTCGCGGCGACTTTCATCCCCGCCGCCATTGCGTTGTTTCTCACGGGAAAGATTTCGGAGAAGGAAAACATCCTGATGCGCGCGGCCAAGGCGATTTATCTACCGGCTTTGAAATTTCACCTTTCTCATCGCGTTGCCACGGCGCTGGCGACCGTCTTTCTGGTGATCATCAGCGGCATTGTCGCCTCCCACATGGGCACGGAATTCATTCCGAGTCTGGACGAAGGCGACGTGGCGATGCACGCCTTGCGCATCCCCGGCACGAGCCTGACGCAGGCCATCGAAATGCAACACGCGCTGGAACGACGGCTCAAGGAATTCCCGGAAGTGAAGGTTGTCTTCGCCAAAATGGGCACGGCAGAAATAGCGACCGATCCCATGCCTCCCAGCGTGGCCGACGGTTTCATCATCATGAGACCACGCAAGGAATGGCCCGACCCAAAGAAGTCGAAGACGCAACTCGTCAGCGAACTCGAAGCCGCAGTGAAGGAAGTCCCCGGCAACAATTACGAGTTCACCCAGCCGATTCAGATGCGTTTCAACGAACTCATCGCCGGCGTGCGCAGCGACGTGGCGGTGAAATTGTTTGGTGAGGACATGGACGTGTTGCAGCAAACCGGCAAGTTGATCGAGAAGGAGATGAAGACCATCCCCGGCGCGTCCGACGTGAAACTCGAACAGACCACCGGCCTGCCGTTGATGAGCATCACACCCAAACGCGACGCCCTCGCGCGCTACGGCTTGAGCATCGCGAATCTTCAGGAGGTCATCGAGATAGCGCTCGGCGGCAAGGCAGCGGGCGAAGTGTTTGAAGGTGACCGGCGTTTTGAAATCGTCGTGCGCCTGCCGGAAAAGCTCCGCACGGACATCGCTGCGCTGGAACACCTGCCCGTGCCCGTGCCCAAGCGCGATGGAAACGGCGAGGCCACAACGCGCTTCACCCGCGTCTCCGGTTTGTCCACGCACAGCTCGCAAGCGTTCATTCCCCTGAGCGAGGTGGCCGAGATTTCCATCGCGCCCGGCCCAAACATGATCAACCGCGAGAACGGCAAGCGCCGGATCGTCGTCTCCGCCAACGTGCGCGGACGCGACCTCGGCTCGTTTGTCGCGGAAGCGCAACAAGTGATTGACGCCAATATCAAAATCCCGGCGGGCTACTGGATCGCATGGGGCGGACAGTTCGAGCAATTGATTTCCGCGACCAAGCGATTGCAGGTCGTCGTCCCCGTCTCGCTGCTGCTGATCTTCCTGCTGCTGTTTGCGACGTTCGGAACGGTCAAAGACACGCTGCTCGTTTTCTCCGGAGTGCCACTGGCGTTGACCGGCGGTGTGGCCGCCTTGTGGCTGCGCGACATACCGCTCTCCATTTCCGCAGGCGTTGGCTTCATCGCACTGTCCGGCGTGGCCGTGCTTAACGGCATGGTGATGATTTCCTTCATCAATAAATTGCGGGAGGAAGGCAAACCGCTTGATGACGCGATCACCGAAGGTTCGCTCACACGCCTGCGTCCGGTTTTGATGACCGCGCTCGTCGCCTCGCTCGGCTTCGTCCCGATGGCCCTCGCGACGGGCACAGGCGCGGAAGTCCAACGCCCGCTCGCCACCGTCGTCATCGGCGGCATTCTGTCTTCGACCGCGCTCACGCTGCTCGTGTTACCCGGCCTCTATCGCATGTTCCATCGCAAAGACGATGGGGCAGAAACCCAGACTGCGGGCTCCGGCACGTCGATGCCTGGCGCTTTGCCCGAAACTCGCACCCAGTCAGATGGTGAGAATCTGGAATCCGCCTAAACTCAAGGTCAGCCATGAACGAGGAATATGTGGAAACCATTCGCGCCGCTGCGAGCGTAGTGTTGCTGGTGTTACTATTGGGTTGGGAATCGTTAGCGCCGTTTCTCAGTTTTTTCGCTCATGCCACGCGTGAGCGCGCCCGTCATGGCCTGCGCAATCTGGCGCTCGGGGTGGTGAACGCGGCGCTGAATGCCGCCATCTGCGTCGGGCTTTGGTGGGCCGTCGCCCGCTGGACCGAAGCGCATTCTTTCGGCGTGCTGCACTGGCTGGGGCTGCCCGGTTGGGCACGTCTTGCGGGAACTTTCCTACTGGTGGACTTGTGGATGTATGTCTGGCACCGGCTCAACCACCGCGTTCCTTTTCTTTGGCGATTCCATCGCGTTCATCATTCCGACCCAAAAATGGACGTGACGACGGCGAGCCGCTTCCACATCGGCGAAATTGCGCTGTCCTGCGTGTTGCGCGTGCCGGTGATCGCGCTGGTTGGCGTCCGACTGGACGAACTGGCGATTTACGAGGCGGCCATGTTTGCCGTAGTCCAGTTGCACCACGCGAACGTCAGTCTGACTGAGCCGCTGGACCGGTGGCTGCGACTGCTGATGGTCACCCCATTCATGCACAAGCTGCATCACTCGAACTGGCAACCGGAAACGGACTCGAACTATTCCACCCTGTTTTCGTTTTGGGACCGGGCATTCGGCTCCTTCCGTATGCGCGACGATCCGCGCGCGTTGATTTTCGGCCTGCGGGAATTGAGCGCTGCCGAGCATCACACTTTGGGGGGGACTCGTCGCCACACCGTTCAAGTCCGCGCCGCGGCACGACGCCACCTTCACAAGAAATTCACCGAAGACGACGAGTTAACTGTCTTCGATGCTTCAGTCACAAACCATCATGGCGGTGCCGATGCTTTGCTGGATGGCGTATTCCCGCAGGCGTGCGAGGCAGGGCGCGATACCGAATAGCATTCCCCTTCGAAACTCGAGCGGCGAAGCATTTTGCGGAAATTTCGCGAACTGGCGCCAATCCGTGGAATTCGCGTAAAGCTCCCGCTGTTCAATGTTCCCTGACTGCGGACGAATCAAGCTGCATCGTTTTCGGTCCCGCGATGCTCCCTGCCTTGGCGATCTTTCCGTTCGTCACTTCATAGATCATGATCAACTCGATGGTTCCAGGGCCTTCGGGAAAAGTGCGAGTGACGAGTTCGTGATCCACGACCTTGTCGCCCATCACCATTCGGTTGAGCAATTGCGCGTGCAGGTTCGGCTCCTGGAATCGGCCGGCGAATCGCTCGCGAAGTTGGGCGGTGCCACTGGCGAGCAAGGTGGCCGGATGCTCGAAGACTTGGGCGTCGTCCGCGTAAATGGCAAGCAACGCTTCGAGGTCTTTGGCGTTGTAGGCATCGAGCTGGCGTTGAACCACGGCAGCGGCGGAGTCGGTTTCAAGTTTCATGCGCTTGGCTAGTCGTCGCTGGACCGGCGGCGACTTGCCTTGGTCTGACTGCGCCGCACCTTGCCTTCGATCCTGCGCGCCTTGGCCGCCCTGCTCGGCTTGGTCGGCTTGCGTTTCTTCGGCGGCACGAGGACGCGGCGGATCAACTCCTTCAACCGGACCAGCACGGCGTCGCGGTTTTGTTCCTGCGAGCGGTGTTCCTGCGCCTTGATGATGATCAACCCCTCCTCCGTGATCCGATGATCGCGCAGGGCCAGCAGCCGTTCCTTGAGCGCCTCCGGCAAGGATGACGCCCCGATGTCGAAGCGCAGGTGCGCCGCCGAGGCGACCTTGTTCACGTTCTGCCCGCCGGCACCCTGCGAGCGCACAGCCGTGATCTCGATTTCGGAATCGGACAGCGCAACGGTGTTCGAGATGGTCAGCATCGTGCGAGAGTTTGCGGTCCAGTGGACGAAGTCAATCCGCCGCTGTGCGCTTTCCGAACTGACGTTGCTCCAGCATCGCGATCAACGCCAGCCGGCAGCGCCAGCCGAAGAAAAGCAGCGTCAGCCAGGCGGAGACGTTCCAAAGCGCGAACATCCATTTGTCGGCACCAGGTGTCCGGTCGATGACCTCCAACGGCACGACTGCAAAAAATCCAAAGCACACTGGCGGAACGAGCCACGGGATGATCCAAGCGAGGCGGAACCGGCGGAACCAATCCGGCAACAAACGGGGATACGGTGGTGCCTGCTTGCGGCGGGCCGATCGCCAGGCGGCGAATTGAAAACCCGCCGTCAAAATGGGCCACGCCACCAACGGCAGCCAGGATGCGAAAGGTAGGACCTCCGAGGGAACTTCGTGCATCTGATGAGGCAGCGCGCCACACAGGTACAACGCGATTGGCAGACCCCAAGGAATGATGATGGCAAAGAAGAGCGTATTCAGGGCAGCGGCGAACAAGCCCGGCCGGTTCAATGAGAAGCACAACCCAATGGCGGGCATGAACCGAAGCAGGAGCAGGAAGAACGCGGAGGCCGCGAGCAGCAATGCAGGGAACCAAAAGTCAACGGTCCACGGGAAATGGATCTGCCATTGCAATGCTCCGAAGTACCAAAACGAGATGGCCACCGCGGCGGCCGCGGGCAGGAAAGACTTCCAGAAACTGCGGATGCGACCTTGAACGAAGTCCCTGGGCGTGAGCGGCGTGACGAGCAGGAGTTCGAGGGCACCACTTTCGCGTTCGCCCTGGAGATTGGAGGAAGTTACCAGGAGCAGACTGAACAGCATGAACACCGCGAGCCAGATCGTCGTGATCATGATGTTTTCTGCGAACCCCCAATCCTGATAGGTGGTCGCCAACGTGATGACGATCGTCGTGACGAGCAGCCAACCCCATTTCACCAGGCGATGGCTCCAGCGCCGCTGCTGCAGCCAGAGGATGGGATTGCGGTCCAGCAACTGCCGCTGCTTCCGGTGCAGAAACGTTGTGGCGTAGCGTTCCCGAACAAAGATCGACTGCACCCGTTCCTGCCGCGCGCTCATAAACCGTGATTCAGCAAAACGATGAACCCGGCGGGCAGCGAAGCTCAGCGAGCGCCAGCAAACCAACAACGTGGCGGTCAGCACGATGACCGACACCAGCACATCACCACTTGTTGCGCCTGACTGGATGCCGAAGAAGAATGCGGCGCTCGAACTGGATTCAGCCAGGAATCCGTAAAGTGTCGGCAATATCAAAACCTCGGGTCGCAGCACTTCTTCGAACGGATTGAATTCGGGAATACTGATCGCCGCCTTGAAGATCAGCAGGAGCCCGTGGCAATACAACTGAACCCAGAGCCAGAGCGCGCCAATCACGCCCACGAGCAACCAGGCGCGACCGCGTCGCTCACACAGCGACGAGGCCACGATGCCGACGGTCACTGCCCCAATGAGCGCCGTCAGCAGCGAAAGAATCTCCCGGACGATATCCAACGCGGTGATCCCGCCGATCAACACTGGAATGGCCAAGATCGGCACGATGGCCAGCACCAGCATGCTGCTTTGCCAGAAGGCGCTAAACAACTTGGAGATGACCAGCTCCACCGGCCGGAGCGGGGTAAGCAGCAACAGACCGAGCGTGTCCTCCCGCTTCTCACGACTGAGGCTGTCGGCGGTGGAAAGCGGCACGGTCAGCCAGATCAGGCAGAAAAGGACCATGGCGAGCCCGTTGAACAAAGGTCCGCCTTGCGGTGCGTTGGGCGACCCGGTCGTCGCGTAAAGCATCACGCCCGTGATCAACATGAACAGGAGACCGGGCGAGGAGCGGTTGAGGTAAGTGGAGCGCTGGCGCGAAGCCACGCGCAGTTCTCGTTCGATGACCGGTCGGAGATTCATCCACTGTTCCGGACCAGCCTGACGATGATTCGTCACGCGTCAAGTTGGGACAGCCGCTGCCCTTTGCCATTGTTGCCATTGTTGCCATTGTTGCCATTGTTGCCATTTGCCGGGCTGGTTGACTTGTCCCGATCCATAGGGTTTAACTTTCCCGGTGGCGGGAAGACTTCAAATCAATCGAATGTGGCTGCTGGCGCTGGTGTTGCTGGGTGGCATTGAGCTGCCGGCGGCCCAGCTCAACCTCGGCATCCGGACGTCACCGGCACTTGTCACTTTGAGCACCAATCTCACCTACTCGCTGACGTTGACGAACAGTTCCGGTGGGTTGCTGACCAACGTCGTCGTCAACAGCACTTTCAACTCGGCGGTGGAACTGGTCTCGACGAACAACCCTTCGGGTTCGGTGGCCCTGGAAGGCAGCGTGGTGGTATTCCGGATTCCCCAATTGCCGAACACGTCCAATGCGGTGATGAGCCTGGTCATCCAGCCTTTGTCCGCCGGGTTGCTGACGAATTCCTTTCAGTTGCTCGCGTTGAACATCAACGAGGTGACCAACACGGTGAACGCAATCTTCCTCGCCGAGGCTAATCTCGGAGTCAGCCTGCTCACCGAGACGAACACGCTGGTGACGGGCGACTGGACGGAGTATCGCCTGACAGTAGCCAATGCAGGTCCGGAGACCGCCCCGCAGATCGTGGTTACGAACTTTCTGCCGACGGCCGCGCAGTTCTTGTCGATCACGCCGTCGAATCAACCGGTGACGCTCACCGGAACGCAACTGGTTTTCACGGCTGGCTCGCTGGCACTCGGTAGCAACGTCACGTTCAAGGTACGGATGCAGGCCAATACGGTCGGTTCAAACTTGGTGAGCGCGCACGTGAGCGGGCCCGATCTCAGCGATCCGTTCCCGGGCAATGACGCCGTGACCAACTTAGTGGTGCTGGCGAATCCGCAGACCAATGTTCTGTCCGCCGCGTTCGTGGCCGGTCAGAGCTTTAATCCCCAGACGGGTTTGATGGAACAGTTGATCCGCCTGACGAATCCCAGTGCGGTGGCCGTATCCGGTGGGCGCATTGTTTTTTCCGAAATCGGCGAACAGCTCTTCAACGCCGGGGGAACCAACAATCGTCAGCCGTTCGTCGCCTTGACCCGCTCATTGGCCGCCGGCGAGAGCGCGGACCTGCTGATCGAATACTTCGTGCCGACGCGCACCGCGTTTCCCAATCCGACGATTGAGGCGTGGGCGGTGCCGGCCTTTGTGCCGCGCGCGCCGACGGGCGTGGTGGTCAATTTCTCGCAGGCCAAGCGACTCCCCACGGGCGGGTTGTTGCTGGAATTTCCGGCGGCGCCAGGTCGCGCATATCACATTACTTATGGGGACCGCGTGCCCTTCACGAATGCACTGCGAGCGCTGCCCGCGATCACCGCGACCGCCGACCGCGTGCAATGGATCGACGAAGGACCGCCCAAGACCAGCCGTCGGCCGGATGAGGTGCCGGCCCGCTTTTATCGCATCATCGAGGCAGACTGATGAACCAACCGAGAACCCATCAATTCCCGTTGCGCGGCTGCTTATGCGGTGCCGCCGGGTTGCTGCTTTGCTCGACTGCGGCGCAGGCGCAGGAGAACCCGAGTTGGACCAAGCGATTTCGATTGGGCTTGGTCGCGGGCATCAACCTCGAAGCGGAGTTTTCTTTGGGCGGTGCCTTCGGCGTTTCGGGCGTGGATCCCGGGCTCCCGGGAATCGGTGGCGTGAATCACACTTACGACGACGGCTACGTGCGGCTCGACGACACGGGTAACGCGGGTGGCTCCACCTCGAACTGGGGCTATCAAGATTCGTCGCAATACGATCCGACCGCCGAGTCCCTTACCTTTCGGGGCACGACCAGCTTCAGCCAGGCCGGCAGCACCGCCACCGCGACCGATGAGCCTTACTACGGGCTCGACCTCGCGTACGGCGGGCGCTTGATGCAGGCGGCTGGCGGTGTGCTTGGTTGGGAATTTGGTTTCATGTTCCTGCCGGCGACTTTCCAAGACCGCGAGCCGCATCAAGTTACCGCCCAGCGTGTGGTGCATCGCTTCAGCACGGCCGGCATCGTCCTGCCGCAAGCGCCCTACAACGGCGGAACGAGTGGCGTCGGGCCCGTGATCGGCGATGTCGCCGAGGAGCTTTCAGGCGAGACGACGACCGGCGTCTTGACTGGTTCGCGCACGGTGGAGGCGAACGTGATGGATTTCCGGCTGGGGCCGAATTTGCAATGGCATCTCGGTGGCCGCTGGGCCGCGAGCGTGGGCGGCGGTTTCGCGCTCGGGTTGGTGACGGGCGACTATTCCTTTGATGAATCGATCGCATACGAGTCCGGGGGCACGGCTTCGAACTCAGGTGAGTTTAGCTCCACAGAACTGGTTTATGGCGGCTACGCCGAGGCGCTGGTCTATTTTCGGGCGGAGGAGAATTCCGAGATCTACGTCGGCGCGCGTTACGTCAGCATGGGTGACGTGACTTTTTCCGGTGGCGGCCGCGAGGCGCGCCTCAAGCTGGGCCACGGCCTCTACCTCGCGGCAGGGATTCACTGGATCTTCTGAACGGAATCCAAACCCGGTTGGATCACGGATACAGCAGATACTTCGCCCGCCGCTGTTTGAAGGCGGCTTCATCGTTGACCCAGGATTGCACAATCTGGGCGGGGCTTTGGCCGGCTTGCAACGCCAGCCGCGTAGTAGTTGTGCCGTTCACCTTGTCGAACATCCCGAAGCTGGCGCCGCGCTTCACCGCATCGGCAAACAAGTCACGGTTCGTTTCCCTCTTCACCGCATCGAGCACGTAGTAGTTGACCGCTGTCAGCGTCGCGCGGGCGGCGTCGGTGAAATGAATCTCCACGCCCTGCACCACGTTGGTGGAGGATTGACCGCGGAACGGTGAGAATTGCGTGCCGTAAAGTCCGTAGCTGTTCATCCGCGCGGCGAAGCGATCCGCATTCAGCCACGGCGCGGCAACGATCTGAAACTGCTTGTTCATCCGCATGCCAATGTTCACTCCGCCCAACTCGCCGAGAATGCCCGTCGCGACGTAATACAACGGTGCATCAGCCGTGCGGACATTCGGCGAAGTCGGCACCCAGGGCAGGCCCGTGTCGCGCCAGACCATGTCGCGCTGCCAGCCGGTCATCGGGATCACGGTGAGCTTGCAGGGGTTGGCGATCCAGCGCTCGCCGTTGATCATGCGAGCCAGCTCGCCGCACGTCATGCCGTACACGTACGGGATGTTCCAACGGGCAACGAGCGAGTCGAGCTGGTCGATCTCCGGCGAGAGCAGGTTGCCTTCGACGCGCACGCCGCCGAGCGGATTGGGCCGGTCGAGAATAATGAAATCCTTGCCCGCCTTGCCACAGGCATTCATCGCCGCGCCCATCGACGCGATGAAAGTGTAGCTGCGACAGCCGATGTCCTGGAGGTCATAAACCAGCACGTCAATCTGCGCGAGCATGGCCGGGGTGGGGGCCGTGCCGCCTTTGGGCGAATAGAGCGAGAAGACCGGCAGGCCGGTTTGCACATCGCGGTGATCAGCGAAATGCTTGCCGGCCGGGACATCGCCGCGGATGCCGTGTTCGCCGGCGAACAGCGCGACGAGTTTCACGTTGGGAGACTGCTTGAGGACATCCACGGTGGACCGCCCTCGGCGGTTGACGCCCGAAGGATTCGTGAGCAGGCCGACGCGCTTGCCCGCGAGCGCGGAGAACCCCCGGGTGGCGAGGACCTCGCTGCCGAGTTTGACCGGTTGTTCAACAGATGGGGCCGCCGATTGGGGACGCACCTTCGCCTCCTGAACCGGCCGCGCAGCCGGCGCATCGGTGATGGACGGCGGCAACGCGCGCGACGGCGCGACCGACGACGAACCGCACCCCGTCAGCAGGATGAACGCGCACTGCAGCGCCGCGAGGCAGAGGTTCTTGGCTGGCACGCAATGACCTTGAAAACGCGGCCGCGAAGAAGGAAGGAAAAAGTCGTGGCTTGCCGACTGTGGAGCTCCATATACCCTGGAGTAAGTGAAGCGCTCAAAAATCATTCTGCTTGCGGCTGTGCCTGCGCTGACACTTGTTTTGGTGGGGTTGCTGAACCGTTCGGAGCCGCCGCCTGATCCCGTTTACAAAGGAATCCCGCTCAGTGAATGGCTGTCCATGTCCGGCATGCGTCTGCATGATTGGGAGTGGAAAGAGATTGGCGCTCATCCAGGAGAGGCAATCCGAGCAATTGGAACCAACGCGCTGCCAATGATTGAAAGCGAATTGCGTATTCGCGATTCAAAGTTCCGAATGTGGCTCCATACTGTTTTGGCGAAAAAGGGCTGGGAAGATCGAATGCCAGAGCCTGCATCGTCGCGGCACAGCCGTGCGTTAACTGCTTGTCGATATCTAGGCGACAAGGCGCTGCCGATTGTTAACGTCACCGCAGAACTGCTCTCCGAGGACGTTGATTTCCATTCCAGGTGGGCGGCAGCAAGGCAATTGGCGTTCCTTGGCAACAAAGCGTCGGCCGCGATTCCCGCGTTGGAAGCCGCAGTCCAGAGCAAAGCCCTTATCCTCTGGAAGGAGCGAGGGGATACCAACGACTTTGCCGCGCAAGCATTGGACGCGATTCGAGGGAAGAACGTGGATGCCACTAATTCCTTCGGGTCAAGAAAGCCTACACTTTAACTTCCTCGCCCGGCTTCGGATTGACCACCCGGATCTTGGGATGTCGTGTGCGAATTTGTTCCTCGAACCACGCCTTGGAAGTTTCGTCGCCGTGCCCGAGGAGCACGGTCCGTGGTGACACCCGGCCCACGAAGTCGAGCAGTTCATCCCGGTTCGCGTGGGCGGTGAGATCAAATTCCTGGATGTCGCACTGCTTCGTGAGATGGCCGCCGCTGGGGCTGAAGTGAAACGTCTCGCCGTGTTTGGCGGCGCGCAGCCGGCCGGCCGGTGTCGAGGGATCGGCGTAACCCACGAAGAAGATCGACTGGATGGGATCGCCCACCATGCGCATGGCGAGTTCGTGGGCCGCCGTGTTTTCGCTCATCATGCCGGCGGTGATCACGAAGATGCGCCCGCCCTTGAGCTTCATCTTCTCGATCTGCCCCTTGTCGAGGACGATGAGATTGAGCGCTTCGGTCAGCGAGAGATTGGTCAGGCTGCGATGCGTCCGGTGCGCTTCGAGGTCGTAAATCTCGGTGAACACCCGGCCGAGGCCGCCGATGTAGATGGGCTGTTCCTTGAGCTTGCCCTGTTTCATCAAGCCGGCCAGCAACGCGAGAATCTCCTGCGTCCGGCCCAGCGCAAACGTCGGGAGCAGCACGCAGCCCTTCTTCTCCAGCGCGGCATGAATGGCGGCCGTCAGCCGTTCGATCTCCACCTCGCGCGTGAAGCCGGCGGGCACTTCGCGATTGCCGCGGGTCGTCTCGAGAATCAAGACATCCGCCTGGATGTCCTCGAAGCGCGCACCTTTGAGAATGGTCTGGTCCTGAAAACAAACGTCACCCGTGAAGAAGAGCGTTTCCTTCCCGCCACGCAACATGATGCCCGCCGAGCCGAGCGCATGACCGGCATCGTAAAACTCGAGCGTGGGTGAGGCAAAGCCAGCTTTGGATTTCTCGTGAGCCGCCCACTCGACTTCGCGGTTGTATTTGAACCCTTGGAAAATGTGCTCGATGTCGTCCACTTCCTCGTGCGTGAACAGCGGGTAATCGGGGATGGCGAGCTCCTCGCGCTGCCGCTTCATCACGTTCACGGAATTATGCAGCACGCGCTCGACGAGGAAGTAGCTGAGCTCGGTCATCAACACGTGCGCCTTGGGCCACTGGCGCAAGGCGACCGGCAATGCGCCGACGTGATCGTGATGGCAATGGCTGATGGCGATGGCATCGAGCGGCTCGCCCTTAACCGTGTCAAAGAGCGGCAGCGCCCCGCGGCCTTCAAGTTTTGGGTGGAGGCCGGCATCCAGCAGAATGCGGTGGCCATCGATTTCAACGAACCAACCGCTGGCCCCGATCTCGGGGGTAGGATTCAGATTAACAATACGCACGGGCCGAGATTAGGGCTGGACTGTGGCGCTGAACAGGAAGAGTTCACCGAACTTCAGAACGCGGATTAATCCGACTGTAGATACGTTAAGACCTAGCCGTGTTACAACTTGGCTCCGAGTGAGTTGCGCAATAATTCCGGTTTTGCTGCCGCATCACATTGGAAGGCAGACAATTGACAACTAATGATTGGCTAACCCGTGAAACCGCCCACAATGTCGCTTGCTAAACCTAACATCTGTCCGGGGCCACGCCCCGGACCAACCAAGAAAACAGCACATATGAAGTACCCAGTGTTATTGATCGCAACCTGTCTCGCGACGGTGACAGCGTCAGCCGAGATCATTTCCTTCGATTTGTCACCGCCAGGAACAAGTTCGGAGACGGGCCTGAGCCCCAAGAACGAGGTTCCCGCCGTGGCCAATTCTAGTACTGGCAGCGGCGGAGAAATCCTCGGCGGCATCACCTTTGACACCGAAACCAGCACGCTGAACGTGGCGGTAGGTTACGGGTCGCGGGCATTGTTCGCCGACTTGAACGGTATCGCCATTGCGGCGCACATTCATGGGCCGGCGACCGTCACCGAGACGGCCCCCCCGATTCACGACTTTTTTGCCGCCGGCCAGCACCTGGCCGCGAGCGCCCCAACCAAGGGTGGCATCATTTTTGGCGAGGTCGTGCTGGATGAAAACCAAACCCAGGAACTACTGGACGGTCGCTATTACATCAACATCCACACCCTCGACAATCCGGCCGGCGAGATTCGCGGCCAGTTGATCGCCGATATCAACACCGCGCCGACCGTGCATTGCCCCGCGAGTGTCGAAGTGGAATGCGCGGGTGATGACGGCACCACCGTCAATCTTACCGGGCACGTATTCGACGCGGATGGCGACGAGTTGACCGTGGTGTGGACCATCGATGGAGTTGCCTACCAGACCAACACCGTGGCCGCGGCTGCAGATGGCAAGAGCACTCCGGTTCACTTCACTGGGCAGTTCGGCTATGGCACCCATGAAGTGGTCCTCTCCGTTTCAGATGATACGGCGGAACCGGTGACCTGCACGGCTTCGGTGACGGTGGTGGACACCCTGCCGCCGGTGATCACCGCGGTGACACCGAGCCAGAAACTTCTGTGGCCGCCGAATCACAAAATGATCCCGGTCTCGATCTCGGTTACGGCCGACGATCAATGCGGCTCGACGACCAGCCGGATCGTGAGCGTTGCCAGCGATGAACCAGTGAACGAGAAGGGCGACGGCAACACCGCGCCCGATTGGTTGATCACCGGCAATCTGACTCTGAAGTTGCGGGCCGAACGCTCCGGCCGGGGTGACGGCCGGGTCTACACCATCACGATTGAAACCGCCGATCATGTCGGCCATAAGGTAACCAGCACCGCAGAAGTTCGCGTGCCCCATGACATGGGGCACGACGTTTGGGTGCCCGAGACTCCGGACAACAGCCCCAAGACCAAACCTGGCAATAAGGGCAGTGCGACTACTACCAGCAGTAAGAAGCTGTCGAGCAATCGCCCTCTATAATAGTTGGCGCTGACATCGTCTGTATCGCAGGGGCCGGCAAGAAATTGCCGGCCTCTTTTTTTGTGCTAGTTGGCGCGGGGATAGTGCCCGGCGCCGGACGACGATTCCCCGGTGGATCATTTAGAAGAATAGGTGCGTCGATACTAAGAAATTGACATCGCCCTCGGTGCAAGATACATCCGAAGCGACCCTCAACCCCAACCTCCGTACAACTATGCCTCCTTCCAACCAGGACATATCCCAAAAGATCCAGGAGTTGCAGAGCGCCCAGTCCCAGGTGCGATTCTGGCGAACTCTTACTGTCATCGCAGTGATCCTCGTCGTCGTCACCTGCGTGGGCCTCATGTCCGCCGCGGTAAATCAATTAGTCAGCGCCAGCCCGACGCAGGACGAATTCATGAAAGAGCTCATGCTGGGTGTGAACCAGGATGTCGTGCCCGAGGTGCAGCGAATTGCCAGCAGCGCGGCGGCGGATGTCGCCCCGCTGGTGCAGGACGGGCTGAACCAGTTGAATCTCCGGGCCCCCGAGTTCGCGGAAACCCTGCGCAAGGAACTTTACCTCCTCACCGTCAACATCACGGGCCGGGGCGAGAAGGTGCTTGATGAATCGATCGGCAGCATCGTCAAGAAGCGCCAGGGTTGGATTGAGAAAACGTTCGAGGGGGTCACCCCGGAGAAGGCGCAGACCATGGCCGAGAACCTCGTCCACATCGCGCACGACCGCGTCGAACATGTGAGCGACACCTTGTTCGCCGAGCACATTGTGGCGTTGAACCACATCACTGAGAACCTTCAAAAGATCCAGCAGGCGGAGCTCGCCAACGTCCGCCACGAAGTGCCGAACTGGGAGATGGCGCTGTTGTTCTTTGATGTCGTACGGAACGAACTGCGGGGCATCGAGACCTTGAACAATCCGACCCACGCCCTGGACGGCAAGGTGGGTGAGGACACTGACAAGGAAGTCGAAGCGGCGGAAGAAATCGACAAGGTGGACAAGACGGAAGGCGACGACAAGTAACCAGCACACCAAAAATAATTCTATGAGCAACGAAAAGAATTCCAATCCGGATGACGGCCAGGCCGCAGTTGATTACATCAATCAGCAGCTCACATCCACCCGCTCGGCGCTCGGGCGCACCAAGCTGATCGCCGTGATCATGATTCTGGTCGTGGTGGGTTACATGACCTTCGTCACCAGAGGCATTTTGGAGCACCTCGAGCCGAAACAAGCAGCCCAGACCGCCAAAGGCCTGATTGTATCGCAATTGACCGAACAGGGCGGTGCCTTGGCCAAGACTCTCAAAGAGAAGATCCCCGTGGTGATGCATGAGCTGCCCGAGGCCATGCTCAAGCAGATTCCCACGATCCGTAAAGACATCGAAGCTCGGGTCGAAAGCCAGTTGCGCAACTACGCCACGATGACCGCCCGGGAACTTGAGCCCGAGTTTGAGAAGTTCCTGGTGGAGCACAAGGATGACATCCAGAGTTTTCTCGATGCCTCACAGAACCTGGAGGAACTGAGCGCGGATTTGAACCCCGACCTCGATGCGTTCCTGAGGGGCTATCTCGCGACGGAGCACGACGGTCAGGAATCACTGAAGGAGAAGCTTGATGCTTCAAAACTCCTGCTCACCCGTATCGCTGAGCAAACAGATCGCCTCGCCAACGGAACCAACTTGAACGACCACGAGAAGCAAACCCGCAAGGCCATCGCGGTTCTGCTGGCGAAGGCTGATTTCAAACTCTACGACGCCACCCGCGATCACGATCCCGAGGATGATCCGGACGAAAAGACCACCACGACGGAAGAGAAGTAAGCAATTGCCATTGGCCAAAGCGCGGAGCTCACGGTGAGTTCCGCGCTTTTTGTTTTGCTCACGGGTTTTCCCGCCGGGCATCATCCCGCCATGAACCCGGACGGGCAGTTTGACCTGATCGTAATTGGCGGTGGTAGCGGTGGCTATGCCGCCGCCCGGGCAGCGGCCACGGCCGGGTTGAAGGTTGCCGTTGTGGAGGGCGGGGCTGAGGTTGGCGGGCTGTGCATCCTGCGCGGCTGCATGCCGACCAAGGCACTGCTGTATGCCGCCGAAGTCGCTCATCTCGTGCGGAACGCCGGAATCTGGGGCATCAGGACCGGCGAAGTATCAATCGACTTTCCAGCGGTGATGACGCGCAAGCGCAGGTTGATCAAGGAATTCGCCGACTACCGCAAGGGCCAGTTGACAGGCGGCCAATTCACCTTCATT
Source organism: bacterium (assembly GCA_031362805.1). GTDB lineage: Bacteria > Verrucomicrobiota > Verrucomicrobiia > Limisphaerales > RI-55 > RI-55. The sequence goes on along the minus strand of JANLTG010000082.1, from coordinate 19,670 downwards.
CGGGCCGAGGCCCAATTCCGCGACCCGCACACGCTGGCATTGAGCAACGGCCAATCGCTGACCGCCAGGAACTTCGTGGTCAGCACCGGCTCCGTGGTGGCTGACTCGCCGCTCCCATCACTGAAGGAGACAGGCTACCTCACGAGTGACACCGCCCTGGAACTCGATCACCTGCCGCGATCCTTGATCGTGCTTGGTGGCGGTGCCGTCGCCGTCGAGGCCGCGCAGTTCTTTGCCCGCCTCGGCACCACGGTCACGTTGATCCAGCGCAGTCCGCATATTCTGCGGGACTTTGATGCCGACGCGGCGGCCGAAGTTGAGAAGGCGTTGGTCGCCGAGGGCCTTCATTTTCATGCGGGGACAAAGTTGATCGGCGCTCATAAGAGCCGGCACCACAAGTCGGTAGTGTTCGAGAAGGCGGGCATCCGGACAGAAGCGACGGCGGAGGAGATCTTCTTTGCCTTGGGGCGAAGACCCAACACGCGCCATCTGCATCCCGAGCTGGCCGGCATCGAACTGGACGGACCCCGCATCAAGACGAACGCCCGCATGCAGACCACCGCTCCGCATATTTTCGCGGCCGGTGACTGCACCGGGCCGCATGAGATCGTACACATCGCCATTCAGCAGGGCGAGATCGCGGCGCACAACATCGTCCACCCCGACCAGCCGAAGGTAATCGATTATCGACTACTGACGTCCGTGGTATTCACCGACCCGCAGGTGGCGACGGTTGGCTTGACTGAGCGAACGGCGAAGGCGCAAGGGATTGATTACCTCGCCGCCAGTTACCCGTTCAATGACCACGGCAAATCGCTGATCATGGAAGCGCTGCATGGCTTCGTGAAGTTGCTGGCGGACCCCAAGTCGGGCGAGATCCTCGGCGGTTGTTGCGTCGGACCCGTTGGCGGCGAGTTGATTCATGAAATCATTGTGGCGATGTCCCGACGCATGACCGTCCGGGAGCTGGCCAACACGCCGCACTACCATCCGACGCTGGCGGAGATCTGGACCTACCCGGCCGAGGAACTGGCGGAGCGGATCAAGTAGGAAGTCCGACTCGCCTTGCCGACAACCTTGCAGGCGTCGGCCCTTTTGGCTCGCCGTTCGATTGCCACCCAAGCCCGCCCGTGATGAAACAATTACTCCGTTGAGTTGCGGCAAGGAAGCGGCTTACTTTTTCCCCGCATGAGCATCCCTGCCTGTCCAATGTGTGAGATGACCGAGGTGTTGGCATTCCCCAAGAAATGGGAATGCGTCACCTGCGGTCATGAATGGGAACGCACGCCCGAACCCGACGCGCCCATTGGCCCACGCATCGTCAAGGATGCGCACGGCAATATCCTCGCCGATGGCGACTGCGTGATCTTGATCAAAGATCTGAAGTTGGGCGGCGGCAACCAGGTGCTTAAAGGCGGCTCGAAATCCAAACCCATCCGCCTGGTGGATGGCGATCACGAGATCGACTGCAAAATGGACGGCATGGCCATCAGCCTGAAAGCCTGCTTCGTAAAGAAGGCGTGAAGCCCGCACCCTGCTGCGCGCGGCGACCAGCCTGCAGTTCACTCGCCTCGCCGTGCCCAGCGCAACTTCGCGGGTGCGGACCGGGGATTGGAATTCCGCTCTTCGTGACTTGGCCGGATGATCTCGGGTGAAATCTCCGCGTAAGCTCCCGCACGCAGACCTGCCTCAAAGGCCTTCTTCACACGTCGATCTTCGCCCGAATGAAAAGTGAGAATTGCCACGCGACCACCAGGCTTCAGGCAATCCGGCACAATTCTTAGAAAGTTTTCAAGTGCCCCAAACTCATCGTTTACTTTGATCCGCAACGTCTGAAAAACGCGACGCAAGGTGAGTTCGAGTTCGTCCGTCGCCATGTATGGAAATATCTTGCGAACGGCCTTTGCCAACTCGCTGGTCGTGGTGAAAGCCTTGCCAGCAATGGCCGCCGCCAGTTCCGCGGCCTTCGGTTCGTCCGCGTTCTCTTCAAGCAAAACGGCCAGTTCATCAACCTTGATGCGCTTGAGCAACGCGGACGCCGATTCGCCCCGCTCCGGGTTCATCCGCATGTCGAGCGGGCCCGCCAGCTTCACCGAGAAACCACGCTCCGGGTTGTCGAGTTGCATCGAGGAAACGCCCAAGTCCGCGAGAATGATGTCGGCGCCGAAGATCCCCTGCCCGGCTTGGGCGTTCGTCAGCGACGAGAAGTGCTCACCTAGAATCTGCGGCAAGCCAGCGAAGTTACTGCGCTGCGCGGTGAAGGTTTCGGGACCAAAACCAAGCGCCTTCAACCGCGCCTCGGTCTTCGGCAGTTCGATCGGGTCCGAATCGAGACCCAACAAGTGGCCGCCAGGGACGATTCGAATCAACAACTCAATCGCGTGGCCGCCGTAGCCGATGGTGCAGTCCGCCACCAGATCGCCGGGCTCGGGCGCCAGCACTTCCAGTAACTCCGCGACCATGATCGGCCGGTGCGTGCCGGCCGGCGTCTTGCCGGAGGCCAGGACCTTTTCGACCGTCTCCGCGTAACGCTGCGGGTCGTGCTCCTTGTACTTCTCCTCGAAGCGCCGGGGATTCTTGCCCGAATAACGCGGCCGGCGTTTGTGGGGTGTCGCGGCGGGCTCTGGGGCGGATTCTTCGGGCACAGGCTTAGGTGTTCGGTCGGCTGATTAACTGCGGGACCCATCACTTGGCCGACTCCAACAAGCCGAGTTGCCACGGGATCTCGCCATACCTTTTACCGCCGAATACGGAAGAAATCACGAAAGATCTTCGCGACCCGAAACACTTTCTGGCCATAAACTCGAGAACTCACGACTGACCATGAACAACGCGAAAGAAGCAATACCTCTGGCAAGTAAAGCGGTTGCGGTCTTCAGTTCGCCTCGCGTCGGGAATGACGACGGCGTGTTGCCAGTGTTTGACCGTCCGAAGCAACGCAACATAGGTTCCCGCCACAGCCACAATGGAAACCGTTTACATTGAAACCAGCATCGTGAGCTACCTGGTGGCTGATCCGAGTCGTGATCTGGTCACGGCGACGAACCAGCAGGTTACGCGCGACTGGTGGCACCAGCGGCGGGAAAGTTTCGCTTGTCTGGCGTCACAGGAAGTCATCGCGGAAGCGAGCCGGGGAGACCCGGAACAAGTCCGGCGACGCTTGGCGGTGTTGTCGTCGCTGCCGCGCGTGGCCATCAACTCAGACGCGCAGGAACTGGCTCGTCTCTTTCTGGCCACGGGCTGCCTGCCGCCCAAAGCCGCCCGCGACGCGGTGCATCTGGCCGTGGCCACACCGATTGGTGCCGATTACTTGCTCACCTGGAACTGCCGTCATCTGGCCAACGCCCAAATCCTGAAACGTCTGGACCGAGAAGCCCAGCACACGGGCCGCGTTCTACCGCGTGTTTGCACTCCGTTGGAATTGATGGGAGACTCGCCGTATGAAACCGGATCCAATTCTTGAAGAACTTTGGCGCGTGAAGGATAACCTCGCCCGTGAAGCGGGCTACGACATTGATCGTATTTTCGCGGAATTGCGCGCCGCAGAATTGCAGCAGACAGGCCGGCTGATTCACACTGCGGAGCAACTCCGGCACTACGCGGGAGAACAGGAAAGCCGCCGCGACGCGGCTTCGGCCCTACAACTTAGAGAGGAACCAACACCTGCCGCGCCACCGAACCGGCACGAATGAAGGGCTCGGCAGAGTTACGGCAGGCCGTTTTTGCAACAGCCGGCCTGTCACTTCGAAATCATATTTGACACCCCTGCCCCGGCTCCGCACCGTTTGCCGCGATTTCTATGAGTGATCCAGCCCAAGCATTACGCGATTTCAGACCCTCCAAGGAATTTTTCATCGGCATCGACTCCGATGGCTGCATATTCGACAGCATGGAGATCAAGCACCAGGAGTGTTTCGCGCCGATGTTCATCAAGCATTTCCACCTGCAAGCGGTGAGCAAATACGCCCGCGAGACCTGGGCGTTCGTGAATCTCTACTCGAAGACGCGCGGCGCGAACCGCTTCCCCGCCCTCGTCCGCGCCATCAAGTTGCTCGGCGCCCGCGCCCAGGTGAAAGCCCGCAATGTGTCGATGCCCGACATCGCCGGGCTCGAAGAATGGATCGCCCGCGAGACCAAGCTCGGCAACGCGACGCTCAACGCCGAGGTGAAGAATGGGAACAAGAGCTTGGAGCACATCAAGGTCTGGTCCGACGCGGTGAACGCCACGGTGGAGGACATCGTGCATGGCGTGCCGCCCTTCCCGCTTGTCCGTGAGTGTCTGGAAAAGATCACCGCTGGAGCCGACGCCATGTGCATCAGCCAGACGCCGACCGACGCGCTCAAGCGTGAATGGGGCGAACACGGCATCGACGGTTTCGTGAAGATCATCGCCGGCCAGGAACTGGGCACGAAGACGCAGCATCTCGAATTCGCCGCCAAGCCCAAGTACGCGCCGGAGAAGATCCTCATGATTGGCGACGCACCCGGCGATCAGTCCGCCGCCAAGAAGAACGGCGCGTTGTTCTTCCCGATCAATCCCGGCAAAGAAGAGCTTTCCTGGGAGCGACTGCACGGCGAGGCATTGGATCGTTTCTTCAAGGGCACCTACGCGGGTGACTACGAGAAGAAGTTAATCGAGGAATTCCAAGCCTGCCTGCCGGAAAATCCGAGCTGGTAATCAAGGGGGCCTTCCCGACTTAAGCTGACTTGCCGCGCTCCAACTGACGGCGGGCCCAGATCGTCGTGAAGGTCGGCACCATCCACGCCAGGTTTATGAGGAGCAGGAAGACCGGCAGCGGCAAGCTGGCGGTCAGTTGGATCAGCGCCAGAGCCGTGGCATTTGCGTCCGGGCCTTGGACAGGAATCATTGAAAGCGCCTTGCCGCCTTGGGCGACGATGCCCGCCGCAAAGCCGCCATTGACGATCGACCCCAACGCCGTGCCGCCCTTCCCGCAAATCAGGGCAATGGCGAGGCCACCTATTGAAAAGAGGCCGATGGAGACGCCCCCCAAAGCGAACAGGCCACGAGCGATTCCACCAAACGCGAAGCAACCCGTCGCCATGCCGCCAAACGCGAACACGCCGGTGGCGCGCCCGCCGATGGCCACAAATCCGCGTGCACTCCGATTCTTGCCCGTGACCGGGTCAAGGCCGTGCGCAACGTGCAACAAGGGCATGCCCCAGATCTGGCGTTTTGATTTGTAATCAAAACCGAACATCGCCCGGACCTTGGGCGGCAGGGCCTGGAGCTGACCGGAGATCGTATCCAACTCGGACTTTACGTCACTCACCCTTTGGAAGCGCAGCTCCGGATCGCTCTCCAAAGCTTTGAGCACCACTTCATCGAGCCGCACATCGATCCGCACTTTCTTCGACGGCGCAGCGAACCGACCCACCGGCAACTCACCGGTCAGCATCTCGTATACGACGACGCCGAGGGAATAGATGTCGGCGCGGTGATCCACCGTTTTCGAACTCATCATCTGTTCAGGAGCCATATAGTGCGGCGTGCCCATGACCGCATGCTCGCCGGTCAGGCTGAAGTCGGGCGATTCCTGTCCGAGCAGCTTGGCGAGACCGAAGTCCGCGATCTTCACCCGGCCCTTCTTATCGACGAGGATGTTGCCGGGCTTGATGTCACGATGCACCACGCCTTCGTCATGCGCGTACTGCAGCGCCTCACAAATGCGCGGCGCAATGGCAAGCGCCTCCTCGGGTGCCAGCTTCCTGCTGTGCTCCAATTGCCGCAGCGTCATGCCGTCCACAAACTCCATCATCAGGTAGAAGTGGCCGCCGGCCTGGCCGAAGTCGTAAACACCGACGATGTTCGGATGATTCAGGCGGGCGAGCGCCCTGGCCTCGCGGGAAAAACGCTCGGCAAACGCCGGATCGCGGCCTGCCTCGTCGGGCAACAGCTTCAGAGCAACGAAGCGATCGAGCTGCGGCTGCCGCGCTTTGTATACGACGCCCATGCCGCCGCGCCCGAGCAACCCAATCACTTCGAGATTGGGAAAGCATTTCTGCACGGCCTCGATAAGCAAAACCTCGCCCTTCTTTGAATTCGAATTGGAGGCTCCGGGCTCGGTGGCCAGTTGAGAATCGATTCGCGAACCAATGCCTTGCTGCAACAGACAGGTCGGGCAAAGCCCGCCTTTCGTGGTGGAAGGCATCGGTTTGCCGCACTCGGGGCAATTGGGTCGTTCAGTATTTGTCTGCATCTTGCGGGATACTAACGATGTTATCCGGAAAGGTTACAGGTCAGGGAGCGGAAAGTGCCTGAAACAATTCGCGCAACTCGGCCTCGACTGCCGCCGGCTCGCTGACGGTTTCGGCCACTTTTTGCCGGAGCAACTCCCGGTAGCGTCTGCGCAGGCGATGAACCGCCACCTTGACCGCGCCTTCCGACAAGCCGATACCGGCTCCCAGCTCCGCATAGGGAAGTCGGTCACGGCCGGCGGCCAGGCATGGTTGCAACGCATCGAACAGGCGCACCTCGCCGCACTCGTGATAGTGCGCCTTCAGCGCATCCACTACCTCGTCGAGCAAGGCGAGCGCCCACTGTCGTTGAAAGGCTTTGTCCGGCGAATTGCGATCGACCGGCTCAATCTGGAACTGAGTTTCCGCCGTCGATTGATCCAGGGGAATGAACTGTAGCCGACCACCGCGACGCACGGCACTCGCTTTCGCGTGCTGATTCAGGATGTAATGCTTGAGGGACGCCAAGAGAAACGATCGGAACTTACCCCGCGACCGGTCGGCGTGGGCGAAGAAGTCACCCGCGATCACTTGCTCGAAAAAGCCCTGCGCCAGATCCAGCGCGTCGTCGGGCGAGTTGTCCACACAGCGCGCATAGGCATAAACCGGCGACCAGTAAGTTGTGCAGAGTTGCTCCAAGGCCTCGCCGGCGGATTTCGTATCGGCGGCCCCGGCCGATTTCACGACGCTCCACCGGGTGGTATTGAAGACCGGCGGACCGGGATTGGTGGCGGGTTTCACAGGAGACTTCGCAGCCGAATCTGCGGTCAGGCGCCGAGCTTCTCGTAAAGTTTGGCCAACCGACGTCCGTGCTCGTCGTAGGCCGCTTCGAACAACGCGGTCGCCCGTTCGACACCCACGACGGCGCCGGCGCTGAGCACCTTGGGCGGTTGACCGGCAGCCGTGAGCCGGGCGGCAACTTCGGCCTTGAGGCAATTGATCAACAAACAACCACCCACTGTGGAGCCCGGAGCCACGGGTGTGTCGAGACCTTCAATCTTTACCATCGCATCCCCGACCGGTGCGCCAGTATCGAGCACCAGTTCAGAGAAGTCCTGGAGCTTCTTTCCATCCGCCCGCCGCGAAGTGCTGGCCTCGGAGTGCGCGCGGCTGATGATCGCCACGACTTTCACGCCGCGCTTCTGAAACTGCTCAGCGATCTCGATCGGGACGACGTTGCAACCACTGGAAGAAATCACGAGCGCCGAATCCTGCGGCGAAAGATCGAAGTTGCGGAGGATGCGTTCGGCGAGGCCTGGGACATTCTCCAGAAACATCGCTTGTCGCTGGCCGTTCGCGCCGACGACGAGGTTATGGAAACTGAGCGACAGCTCGACGATGGGATTGAAGCCGGGGAATGACCCGTAGCGCGGCCACATCTCCTCGACCATGATCCGGCTGTGGCCCGAACCGAACACGTGAACCATGCGGCCGGCAAGGATCGTTTCCGCGAACCAGTCCGCCGCCTGCCGAACGGGGCCAAGTTGCGTGCGGACGGTGGCTAGGATTCCCGCCGACTTTTCCAAATAGACTTCACTGGTACTCATCGGCGGCGAGTCTTAGCAAGACCGCCGCGAAAGACGATCGAGAAATCGCGCCAATCGAGTCTGGTGCGGCTACTTGCCGTTGCCCTGCACCCAGTCGAGGGCATTTAGGATGAGCCTTTGAAACGCGGGATGCTCGTGGGCCTTGCCGTCATGACCAAGGGTGATACCCACGATGCGGGACTTGGGATGTTTGACTACGAAGACCTGTTGAAAAGTTTTCATCTTCACCGTCGAGTGCGCCTCAGCGAGCGAATCCGTTACCGCGCCAGCAGCGTCGGGCTCGAAGTAGTAAAGTTCGTCGCTGATCGGGAAGCTGGCTGGCACCGACTTGACCAGCGCATGGTCGGGTTTCGTGACCTTGACCTCGAACTCGCCGAACTTGTCGTGTCCACGGGAACCGCCGCCAGCCAGTTGTCGGTTGAACTCCGGCCAGTCATTCCAATTGTACCAAAGTCCGGGGTGGAGCAGAACGAGTCCCTTGCCAGCATTCACGTGGGCGAAGATTGCCTCCCGCACTGCCTTGTCGGGAAACGCCTTGTTGGCGCTAATCATGATGACGTCCGCCGACTTCACCAGGTCCGCGTTCAGCTCCTGCGGCTCGAAATAGCGCGCGGTATAGCGCCCCGAGTCGTTTAGCAGCTTGCTGTCATACTCGTTGAACCACTTCTCGTAATCGTGCGATGCGCCGCCGCCAACAAGCAATGCCTTGGCGCCTTTGCCCCATGCCATGGTGCGCTTGGGTGCGGGTGCCGCCGCCGGCGCAACTGCCGCGACCTTCTTTGCCGGGCCTTCAGCCTTTTCCACGGTGAGACCGACAAACGTCGGCGCGATCTCATTATTGAAGCTCTCGATAACGATCCGGTCGAGCCGGGCCGTGCGCTTCAAATCCGCGCTGAAGTAGCGAAGCTGACCGCTGCGCACGAGATCAGGCACGGCCGTTGAACCGGGCACGTTGAAGTTGTCGCCGCTGCCTATGTAGTCCGCAAACTCGACACCGTTGGTGAACGTCAGTTCCTCGGTGCCGCCGCCGGCAAAATGCGCCGTGATCTTCGCCACCGGCTTGTTCTTCAGACGCTCGGCGTCGAACGGATACGCCCAGCCACCGACGCCGCCGAGCACGTGAAGGCGGTTGGCCTCAAAGCCGACGTTGATGCTGACCTGCTGCGCATACTGCGGCGCCATGCCCATCCGACCTTTCAAGGTCAGCAGGTTCATTCCGGTCGGGCTCTTCTGCGGGCTGATGATGTCGAACGGCACCTCGCCAACTTTGAGCGCGCCGAACTTCCGCAGACGCACCGTCTCGCCCTTGGAATCCTTGTTCGCGTAGATCCCTTCGCTTGAGCTGCCGTTGAACGCGGCGGTCAGATCGAGGATGCGGAAACGGCGCTCGTCCTCGCACAGGTAGGAGATCAAATCACGCAAGCCGTCGGGGCCCAGAGCCTCGAAGCCCTCGGGCATCAGCGAACGGCCGGTGCTCGTCCGCGTCTTGATGTTCGACTTGGCGACCTCGTACTCCGCAGTCTGATTGCGGACGAAGACCGAAGCCGCATTTTCGCGCAGCACGATGCCGTCATACGAGTTGTCGTCCTTGGTCTCGACGCTGACCGCGACGAAGTTCGGCTCAACCACCCGGTTTGGGTCGATGATGTGAACGAGCAAATCCTCCGGCCCGTGCGCGCCCATGCCCGTGAGGTTGGGGGCGAAGTCCGCGCCGTCGTTCTTGAATCTGTGACAGGGCGCACAGTTCGCAATGAACGATTCGCGGCCCTTGAGCAAGTTGCCCATCTTTACCACTTCGTCGCGGTACTGGGCGATCAACGCTTCTTTCTGCTTCTGCTCCGGACCCTTGAGGGCATCGAGCACTTCATTCGCTTTCGCGGCCACCGTCTTGTCGGAATGATTGCGAAGGCGATGCTGATTGGCCGGCCCAAGCGTGAGCAGATCAATCTTCTTGTCGGCCAGCGCCTGCAACAGCACCAGCACCCAGTCGGACCGGCGAATGACGCTGCCGAAAACGAGTTCACGGAGTTCGACCGGCACCCGGTTGTAGGCGGCCACCAATTCCGCACCAGCGGTCGCATCGCCCGTCGCAGCGAGCGCTTCGATCACACGCTTTTGCAAATCAGCCGCGCCGTTGCCGAGCAGCTTGCCGACGGCCGGGACAATTGTCGCATCCAACTGACGGACGCCGAGCAGATTGACCGCAACCTGACCCCGTTGCGCATCGGGCATGGTGGCGTCGCCCAGTTTGGTTTCGAGTTGCGAGATCACCGGCCGCAGGTGCGAGGCAAGCGCACCGCCCTTGTCCCAACGAGCGATAATGGGCAAGGCCGCGCCAGGCAGACCGGGACGCGTTGAACTGAGCAACAACTTGAGCGCCGCAGCGAGGTCGGCATTCCATGCGGGCACCGCGTCCACTTTCAAATTGGCCGCCAACGATTCGAGGGCCACTTCCTTCAGCCCATCGGTCGCCGCCGGCTGACGGGCAAGCAACGAAACCAATTGCGCGGCGGCCGTTGCCTCACCTTTCGCTGCCAGCATACGCACGGTGTGATTGACGAAGTCCGCCACGAAAGCCGGATCAGCCGCCTTAAACGATGCTTCGACAAACAAGAGTGGGTCGGTCGCGGCAACCCCCACCGCTGCCGATTGCAGATGTGGATCCTTGAGTTTCGGCCAGGCTTCGACCACCGCAGCGGCCGTCTCCGCCGAGTGCCCGGTCGTCTGAAGTGCGATCAACGACCCCAGGCGCGCCCGGGCATCCGGATCGTTCACGGCGTTGCGGACGCCTTCCGCATCTGGCACGAAATCGCGGTTGTCGGCGGCAGCTGCGATCCGGAAAGCATTCTTGCGGACGACGGCGTCCCGGTCGGCAATGGCCGCCAGCAAGTCGTCGCCTTCGATCGAACCCAATGCCGCCATCGTGTAAAGCGCGGCAATGCGGCTGGGGCCTTTGGATTTCGCATCCATCGCCAGGTTGCGAAGCGCGCCGAATTCATTGCCCGCGCCGTTCTCGCGCAACAACCGAGCAGCGGTGTCGCGGGTCCAGCCGTTCTCGCTCGCCAACGCCTTCACCCACAGGCCGGGGTCCTTCGTTGTGAGCACCGAACGCGCGATGGCTTTGGCTTGTTTGTGCTGCACGCGCCAGATGCGGGCGAAGTGATGATCGCGATCCGGCCGGGTGGCGGCATTGCGTGCGCCATGTGATGGCCCACGGGTGTCGTTGTGTATCGCGGCTTGATTGTAGAAATCGACGACGTAGAGCGCGCCGTCAGGTCCAATGCGCGTGTGAACCGGCCGGAACCACAGGTCCGATGAAGCGATGAATTCGGTGTCCTCGCGACCCGGTTCTTTCGACGCCACATAAGTAACACCGTTCTGCTTGAGAAACTCGTGATGCACAAGGCTCATCGTAGTCTCGGAGTTCAAATGCGAGCCGTTCCACTTCTCCGGCCACGCTCCGCCGTTGTAAATGGCGCAACCTGCCGACGCGGTGAACTGCCCGACCCAATCGATCTGCACATAGGCCGGCCGCGTATGCTTCACGAGCGGCGCGATAGCCTGGTGATCCGGGGCCACGGCGGATCCGCGCACGCGACCGACATTGCCCTTCGCCAGCACGCTGTCCGGCATGATGATGTGGAGGAAGTGTTCGCCACACGTCGCCGTGGTGTAGAACAGCTCTCCGTCGGGCGCGAAGTCGAAACCCCACGTGTTGCATGAGCCCGACACAACTTGCTCGACCGCCGAGCCGTCCGGCTTGAAGCGGATGATGCCGGCCGTCACGCGGCCAAAGTCCTTGCCGGTGGATACGGACTTCGGTTGGCCGGCACTGTAACCGATCGCCGAGTAAACCCAGCCGTCGAGGCCCCAGCGGAAGTTGTTGATTACCGCGTGCGTGTCGAAATTGCCGAAACCGTTGTATAGCACCTCGACTTTGTCGCACACGCCGTCGTTGTTCGTGTCGCGCAGCCAGAGAATCTCCGGTGCTTGCGCGATGATCACGCCATCTTTGTGCGGCACGAGCGAGGTGACCAACTCGATGCCGCCGGGCACGCCGTGATCCTTGTCGGCAAAGATGTGCTTCTTGTCCATGCGCCCGTCGCCGTTGGTGTCTTCCAACCACGCGATGCGATCAAGAGCGACGCGATCTTCCTTCTCCGTCTTGCCATAGGAATCCGGGCGATTGTGATTCTGGCGGGCGATCAGCCGGTCCACGTCCTTGATGGTGCGCCCACCCGGATACTCAACCGTCTCGGCGACCCACAAGCGACCAGCCGGATCCCAATCGAGCGAGATGACTTTCTCCACGAGGGGCTCGGCGGCGACCAAGGTGATGTCAAAATCAGGATGGACCTTCAACGTCGCCGCCGCCTTCTCCGGGGCGATCGGACCGCCCGCGGGATACTTCAGCGACGCCAGTTCAGCCGCCAGGCAGAACTCATCGACATTCGCGCGCTTGCCGGCCCATGCGATGCCGCGCATCAGGATGGCGCGATAGTGCGGCGTGTTGAACACGTCATACTCGTGGCCCGGCAGACTGACGAAAGCTCGATAGGGCTGGTTGCCACCCGGCCGGGTTTTCTCGTAGGTCCAGATCTGCGGCGCAATGACGAACACGCTGTGGAACGAGGTCGCCAGCACGTTCGCATCGGGCGCCATGTCGAGGTCGTAATAGATTTCATCCTTCCAGTCGAAGTTCGAGACGCCGGCCATCAACGGATCTTCGGGGGCGACGACGTAGACACCGACCTCGCCCTCGAACCATTTCGTCCGCTTGCCTTCCGGCCGATCCCAGCGCCACGCGCCGCCGATGACTTCCTTCGTCCAGTCCGGATTATCCGAGCCCTGGCCGCTGACCACGGCGTCGTGGATCACGACGACCCCACCGCCGCGCTGGAGAAACTTCTCAAAACGCGCGCGTTGTTCGCCCTCGATCTTCATGCCATCGGCGGCGTAGATCACCACCACGTCGGTCCTGGCCAGTTGATCGGCGGATGGGAATTCCATCGCGCCATCCACTTTCATGCCGCGCCCGGCGAGGAGCCGGGTCCAATCGCCGAGGAAACGCGGGTGATCGTGCTGGTTGGGGCCGTGGGTCTTGACGCCGCCCCGGATGAAAACGCGGAGCGGTTCAGCGGCGTCGGCGGGATGAACGGTCAAAGTCAAAATCGCTACCATGACGATCAAGGCAGCCGGCTTGGGTATCGGATTCATAGTGAGGGATCGTTTAACGATTGGAGACTTTCGGAACAGTCCGGGAAGTTTGGCGGGAGGAAAGTTTCACCAGTCGTCGGGAGCCGGTCTGCCGTTGCATGGCATCGGCAAAAATCGCTTCGAGATCGTCCCCATGCCTTCGGGCAATGGCCCGCCGGGCGGCGAGCACCTCATGAATGATCGGGTCTTTTTTCATAGGCGTTCAAAGTTCCAACAACTCTTCCGGCGTGCAGATCACGGGGCACTCGAAACCCTCGCCCCGACACAGGTCGCGAATCCGATGCTGCGTCTTGACGTTGGCGATGTGAGCAAAATTCCAGGTCGCTAGAAAGTGAATTCCATGAACCGCAGCCATGCCGATGTGCGAGGCATCCTGAACGGCGCGGGCTGGAAACAGCCCGGAATCGCGCAGCCGCCGACAGAGGTTCAACGCATCCCAAGTGATGGGAAGCAGTTTGATGCCCTGAAGCAACCGCAGTCGTTTCCTCGCCATGGCAGGTTCACCCTCAGCGCTTTCATCGATTACAAATTGCGAGATGCACCGGTCAAAGCGACGGGCCGCCACCCGCCAGAATTCCCGCGTGATCGCCTGATGTCCGGCCATCACCACCGAAGCCGACAGACGAGCCACCTGGTAGCTCGGCACGGTGGTTTCAAGATACACGGTGGGCTTCATGCGTTTGCCTTCTCAATCAAGCTGGTTGGCCATCGCCCCAGACGCACGGCTTTAAGCCACGCGCCTTCCGAAGCGAGGCCCACGGCTCCTGCGTGCCAACATCGTGCGGGTCGGGATCTTTGGCCAGACTGTCCGGCAGCACGGCAGGCGAAAGGATGGCCAGAAAAACAAGCGGCTCGGCGTACGGATTGAATGTGCCGTGAATCGTTCCCGGCGGAATGTGCGCAATCTCGCCCGGTCCAAGGATGCGATATTCGTCGCCCACCCATTGCTCGGCGCGTCCATAGACGACATGGATGATCTCCTCGCGGTGGGGGTGGTAGTGAAACGGATGGCACCAGCCGGGCGCCATGTTCGCGCGCACGAGCAGGAGCTTCTCGGCGGCGACCACATCTGGCCGGCAGAGCCACTCGTTGTTCGTCCACGGGTTCGTCTCGCGTGCGGCATCCGCGATCTGCACGAAACGGCGAAGTTTGGGGTCCATGCGAAAGTCAGCGTTTCTTGCCAAACTTCTTTGCGGCCGGCGCCTTCAACTTCTTGAAGTCCCGCGTGAGGTTCGTCAGCGACGCCTCGACGCCCATGCGTTCCAGCGAACTGGCGCCCACGAAACCCACCGCGTCGGTGCTCTTCATCACGCGATCCGCGTCCTGGGGGGTGTTGATCGGTCCGCCGTGGCACAGGAAGAAGATGTCCTTCCGCACCCGGCTGGCGGCGTCGATGATCTCTTGCGTGCGTTTGATGGTGAAATCCCAGGTGACCACCGCTTTGGTCACGCCGATCGAGCCGCCGACCGTGGTGCCGACGTGCGCGATGATCGCGTCCGCGCCGGCCTTCCCCATCTCGACCGCTTCTGCCGGAGTGGCGACATACACGATGCTGAACAGGTCCATCTTACGAGCGAGCGCGATCATCTCGAATTCCTTTTGCACACCCATGCCCGTCTCTTCGAGCACGCCGCGAAAATGGCCATCGACAATCGTGTGCGTGGGGAAGTTGTTTACGCCTGAGAACCCCATTTCCTTCACCTTTCCGAGCCAATGCCACATGCGCCTACGCGGATCGGTGGCATGAACGCCGCAGATGACCGGGATCTCCTCCACGGTGGGTAGCACCTCGTATTCGCCGATCTCCATCGCGACGGCGTTGGCGTCGCCGTAGGCCATCAGGCCGCAGGTCGAACCGTGGCCACTCATGCGGAAGCGGCCGGAATTGTAGATGATGATCAGGTCCGCCCCGCCCTTCTCAATGAACTTGGCGCTGATGCCGGTCCCCGCGCCGGCGGCGATGATCGCGTCGCCCTTCTTGATCGTGGACATCAGGCGGTCACGAACTTCCTTGCGGGTGTAGGGGTTTCCTTTTCCAGTCCAGAGGTTGGGCATAGTTCAATCGCGTTCGGTTCCTAAATCAACGGCCATGGCCGCGGGTGAATGCGCCGACCTTAGCGAGCCGGAGCCAATGTGCAATCGCTGGAACGCACGACAACCTATCTGATCTCCACACGTCGTTGCGGACGGAACACTTCGCGACTCGACCGCAATCCCAACCTGCTCACTCCAGCGCCGCTCGCATACCGGCGAAGAGGTTCGTGCCCTTGGTCTTCTCCACTGGTTCGTCGTCCACCCACTTCACCAAATCTTCGGGCAGCTCTTTCAAGAACGGGCTCGGCTGACACGGGACCAATTCCCCATACTTGCGGCGGGAACTGCAAAAGCTCATCGAAAGATGTTTCTGGGCGCGCGTGATCGCCACGTAGAAGAGCCGCCGTTCCTCGTCCATGGTGCCCTCCACTTTAGAACGGGAGTGCGGCAGCAGTCCGTCCTCGACGCCCGCGATGTAGACCGCCGGCCATTCGAGTCCCTTGCAACTGTGCGTGGTAATGATCGTCACCTGATCGGCCGTGGATTCCTTGTCATCCTCGCGATCGGACTCCAGCGAAATGTCTTGGAGGAAATGCTCTAGCCGTTCCCAGTGTGTGAGCGATGCGTCGCCGCCTTTCCCATCCATGCCCGCAATCAGGTCGCGCAAGACCATGATCCGGCTTTCCGCCGCCTCCGCGTTCTTCTCAACCTTGCGGACGTCGTTCAG
Organism: bacterium; assembly: GCA_031362805.1. Classification (GTDB taxonomy): domain Bacteria; phylum Verrucomicrobiota; class Verrucomicrobiia; order Limisphaerales; family RI-55; genus RI-55. The sequence continues at coordinate 3,890 of JANLTG010000082.1, read as the reverse complement.
ATACTGGATGTCGTTTAACCACCATTCGCACCAGGCTTGCAACGGGCGCTCCGTCACCGTGGGCGGTGGATTCTCGAGCCGCGCTTTGGTCGAGTCGAGCAGCTCGATGAATTCAAGAATCGCCTCCTTGGTGCGTGCGGCCAGGCTGTCTTGCACATCGGTGTGGCGCATGGCCGCGAAGACCGAGCAATGCCGCTCCTGGCTGGCAGCCAGCAATCGCTCCATCGTCACGTCGCTCAACCCACGCGTCGGGGTGTTGGCGATGCGCAACAGGTTCACATCGTCGTGCGGATTAACGAACGTCTTCAGGTAGGCGAGGAAATCCTTGATCTCGCGCCGGTCGAAAAAGCTCTGCCCGCCCACGACGCGGTAACGCACCCGGCCCTGCCGCAGCCCCAGCTCCAGCGGACGCGTCTGGAGGTTCGTGCGCACCAGGATCGCGTGATCGCGCCACGGGATCTTCCGCGTCATCCGCAGAAACTCGATGTTCTCGACGATCGACTTCGCCTCCTCCTCCTCGTTCTCGAACGACGCGATGGCGATCGGTTCGCCGTGACCGTTGTCAGTCCACAGGTTCTTGCCGCGCCGCCGGGCGTTGTTCTTGATGACCGCGTTGGCGGCGTTGAGAATGATGCTGGTCGAGCGATAATTCTGTTCCAGCTTGATGACCTTGACCTCGGGATAATGCTTTTCGAGATCGAGCAGGTTCGCGATCTCCGCACCGCGCCAGCCGTAGATGCTCTGGTCGTCATCGCCGACCACACAGAGGTTGCGATGCTCCTTGGCCAACAGGTTCACCAAGTCAAACTGCGCCGCATTGGTGTCCTGATACTCGTCCACCATGATGTAGCGGTAATGGCGGCGACAATCTTCCAGGATGTCCTCGTGCTCGCGCAGCAGCTTCAGCGTGAGGAGCAGCAGGTCGTCAAAGTCCACGGCGTTGCAGGCGCGGAGTGCCGAGTCGTAACGGGCGCGGACGTGGCGGGCGAGTTCCTCGGTGCCAGTGCTCACGCGTTGGAGCGCCTTCTCGCCGGTGTTCTTGTGTTTGCTGATCCACATCAACACATCGCCGGGCTTGATCTTTTCGCCGCTGTTGTGGATCGACGAGAGGATCTTCTTCATCGCGCTCTGCTGCTCGGATTCGCTGTAGATGACGAAGTTCTTCTTGTAACCCAGCTTCTCAATGTGCCGGCGCAAGATGCGAACGCCCAGCGAGTGAAACGTGCAGATGGTCGGCTTGAGCGGCTTCTCATCGCCGTCCGACCGCCGCCCTTTGATCAGCTTGCCAACGCGTTCTTGCATCTCGCGCGAAGCCTTGTTGGTGAAGGTCACTGCCAGAATCTGGTCCGGCGCGATGCCCTTCTGGACCATGTGCGCAACCCGGTGGGTGATGACCCGCGTCTTGCCCGTGCCCGCGCCGGCCAGAATAAGCACCGGCCCGTGAATTGTCTTCACGGCCTCGCGTTGCGGCGGATTGAGGGAAGCCAGGTCAAGCATCGGGCGCGAAGTGTGGGAGACGCGCAGGCAGGAGACAAGTCGCTTTGGCCAGAGCTTTAACCCACCTTCAACAACTCCACGTCAAACACCAGCGTCGCGCGCGGCGGAATGGCGCCGGGGTAGCCGGCTTCGCCGTAAGCGAGGTGATGCGGGATGGTGAGCTTCACCTTGTCGCCTTCGCGCATCGTGGCGACGCCCTGATCCCAGCCGGCGATCACCTGACCTTCACCCAGCACGAAAACAAACGGGTCATCGCGATCCACCGAGCTGTCGAACTTGGTGCCGTCGGTCAGCCAGCCAGTGTAATGGACGGTGACGGCCTGACCGACTTCAGCTTGCGCGCCGGTGCCGGTGGCGAGTTTCTCGATCTTCAATTCGGGATTGGACATGCGCGATTGAGTTCCAGCGGGAACCTTCGGTCAATGGCGGAATGCCGGCCGCCTGAACAATTCGGGCGGCGCTCCTTTCGGAATCGGGGATGCCAGCTCTACGAGCCACACTTGTTTCAAAGCGCCGGTGCCGCTCCCAATTGCCCGAGGAATTTGCTTGGTTCAGTTCAACGGCTGTTTCAGCGTTTGTCCGACATGCTGGCCAAACGAGTCATTCCCTGTCTCGACGTTCACGACGGCAAGGTCACGCGCGGCGTGCAGTTCGGCAAAGCCGAGGCGGGTGAACTGCGCAACGTCGGCGACCCCGTCGAGCTGGCCGTCCGCTACAACGAACAGGGCGCGGATGAGATGGTGTTCTTCGACATCACCGCCAGCGCGCACGGCCGTGCGAGCATGGTCGAGGTCATCGAGCGCACGGCTGATCGTTGCTTCATGCCGCTTACGGTTGGCGGCGGCATCCGCACCGTCGAGGACATGCACACGATGCTCAAGGCGGGCGCGGACAAGGTGAGCATCAACTCATCGGCCATCGCGAATCCCGACCTCATCCGGCAAGGCTCCGAAAAGTTCGGCGCGCAGTGCATCGTCGTCTCGATCGACGCCAAGAAAGTCGCGCCGGAGAAGTGGGAGGTCTTTGTGCAGGGCGGACGCAAAGCGACCGGCAAGGACGCCGTGGCGTGGGCCATCGAGGCGGTGAAGCTCGGCGCGGGCGAGATCGTGTTGAACAGCATCGACGCCGACGGCACCAAGGCCGGCTACGATCTGGTGATCACGCGGCGCATCAGCGAATCGGTCGGCGTGCCGGTGGTGGCCAGTGGCGGCGCGGGCAAGCTGGAGCACATGGTCGCCGTGCTGACGGAGGGCAAGGCCGACGCCGTCCTCGCCGCGAGCATCTTTCATTTCGGGGAATACACGGTGGCGGATGTGAAGCGGTATTTGGCGGAGCGCAATATACCTGTGCGGCCTACCTAAGACTATGCGCACTTTCTTCGACATGTGCGAACTGGTTAAGCGATGAAGCCCCGGATTCTAATATTCCTCGTAGTCTTCATTTCGTTAGCCGTTGCGTCAGTTCCATGGATTCTCTGGGGAATAGTTCGAAACGTCGAACTACAAGGCGGCCACGATCTTCTCTCTTTGATCATCCTAGCCCTCATGATGGTTTTCTGTCTGCCAGCATTTACAACAATGAACACGGGGAACGGCTTCTTACCGACAAGGGTTGCGGCCATAAGCTCCTTGTTTGATTTTGTCGTCACTCTCATTTTTATTCTTAGTTTGTGGTTGCTCGTGAAATCACTTGGCGAAACCTCTAAACCGGGGAAACACAATTCTGAGCCTTAGTCTGCTCCAACCAGTCCAACGACTAGCGCGAATCACCGTCGTTTAGAGCTTCGAAGACTATGCACCTTGATCCCACACAAATGAAATGGCTGCCGGTGTTCATGCTGGTAGCCAGCAACGTGTTCATGACCTTCGCCTGGTATGGGCACCTCAAGTTCAAAAGCTCGCCGCTCTGGCTGGTGATCCTCGCGAGCTGGGGCATCGCCTTCTTCGAATACCTGCTCATGGTGCCGGCCAACCGCTGGGGCCACGCGAACTTCTCCGCCACGCAGCTCAAGATCATCCAGGAAGTCGTCACGTTGGTTGTGTTCAGCGTGTTCGCCATGGCCTGGCTCGGCGAACGCATCCGCTGGAATCACCTTGCGGCCTTTGCGTGCATCCTCGCCGCCGTGGCGTTCACGTTCCTGCCCGGCCGCCTGGACAAGGAACGGCCGCTCGAGGAAAGCCCGACCGATCGGCCGAAGACCAAACAGCAGTAAGCCGGAAAACGGATTTGACGCGAATTCCGCGAATTGGCGTTAGAGCGTTTACAGCAATCATGTAGCGTATCCGGCGTGTAAAAAGAAGCCCTGGCAGTCGGTCGGGGTCACGGCGGCGAACGCGGCGCGGGCGGCCTTGAGCAGTTGGCGGGCATTCCGGGGTTCGTGACTTTTCACCGCC
>JANLTG010000063.1:0-2241 GCA_031362805.1 bacterium | reverse complement strand
TAAGTATGGCGACTTCGTGATGGAGACCGACTGGGCCGTGGGCGAAGTCATGGCCGCGCTGGAAAAGGCGGGCATCAGCAGCAACACGCTCGTCATCTTCACCAGCGACAATGGTTGCTCGAAGGCGGCGAAAATTCCCGAGATGGAGGCAAAGGGACATTTTCCCAGCGCGGATCTGCGCGGCTCGAAGTCGGATATCTTCGACGGCGGCCATCGGATTCCATTTCTCGTGCGCTGGCCGGAACGCATCAAGGCGGGCAGCCGCAGCGATCAAATCGTCGGCCAGATTGACCTGATGGCCACCTGCGCGGAACTGCTCGGTGCGAAGCTGCCGGACAGAGCCGGCGAAGACAGCGTGAGCATTCTGCCCGCGTTGCTCGGCACGGCCAAAGCGCCGCTGCGCGAGGCGTTGGTGCATCATTCCATCAATGGTTCGTTCGCCATCCGGCAGGGCGATTGGAAACTAGAACTCTGCGCGGACTCCGGCGGATGGAGCAATCCCACGCCCGGCAGCGACACGGCGAAAGCCCTGCCCAACACGCAGCTCTACAACCTGCGCGCCGACTTCGCCGAAGCGAAGAACGTGCAGGCTGAGAATCCCGAAGTCGTCGCGCGCCTGACCAAGCTTCTCGATCAATACATCGCCAACGGCCGCAGCACACCGGGCGCGAAGCAGGCCAACGACGCAGCCATCCAAATTCGCAAGAAAGCCGACAAGACGGCCAAGGAATAGGCACCTTCTATGAAGCTCAAATTCCTCACCCTCCTCTGTGGCCTCTCGTTCGTGGCAACCGCGTTTGCTGCCGACCCTGAACTTAAAGAAACCGACAAGGCCATGCCGCCCTTGGGTGGCAGATGGGCATTCGTGCCGGCAACCAATGCGGACCCGGCCCTGCCCCGCGTGTTGCTGATTGGCGACTCGATTTCCATCGGCTACCGGCCGTTCGTCATCAAGGCGCTGGCCGGCAAAGCCAACGTGGATGCGTGGCCGCATCCGCTGTTCCAGTCGGAAAAACTGAATCAAGCGCTGAAAAAGATTCTCCAGCACGGCCCTTACGACGTGGTCCATGTGAACCTTGGTTTGCACAGCGTGGCGGAGGGTCGCATCAAGCCCGGCACGTATGAGCCGCTGACCCGCGAATTCATTCAGATCATCCGCGACACGATGCCCAAGGCGAAAATTATCTGGGCGAACACCACCCAGTTCACGATCAAGGGCAAGCCCACCGAACTCGATCCGGTGAAGAACCCGACCGTGCTGGAACACAATCGCATGGCCGCGAAGCTGATGGCCGAGTTGAACATTCCCGTGAACGACTTTTACGGATTGCTGATCAACAAACTGGAGTTGGGTCGCGGCGACACGGTTCACTGGACTCCGCCCGCCTATCAAATCCTTGCGGACAAGGCGACCGCCTCGATCTTGCAGGCGTTTGGTCAGAAAGCTGTGGCCGAATGGAAGGACAAAAATTGTGAAACGGCGCGGATTTTTGAAACTGACGGCGTTGAGTGCCATCGCGTTGACCGGGCCGCGGGTGTTCGCGGCCAACGCCGAATCCGCCGTCGGAACTCCGGCCGCTAAACCATTTGTTCACCCCGGCTTGTTGCACAGCCGCGAGGAGTTGGAGTTCGTCAAACAGATGGTCGCCGCAGGCAAGGAACCTTGGAAGACCGAGTGGGAAAAACTGCGGGCGTCCGGGTCGGCCTCGCTCGACTACAAACCTCGTCCGCGCGCCGAGGTGGTGCGCGGGCCCTACAACAATCCGAACATCGGCAGCTCGGAATTGTCCGGCGACTCCGGTGCCGCCTACACCCATGCCGTGCAGTGGTGCCTGACCGGCAACGAAGCGCACGCGCGGAAAGCAGTGGAAATTCTCAACGCGTGGTCCGCCACGCTGAAGACGGTCTCGGGCCACGACACCAAGCTGCTCATCGGCATGACGGGCGTGCAGCTCTGCAATGCCGCCGAACTCCTGCGCCATACCTACACCGGTTGGTCGAAGCCGGACCAGGAACGATTCGAGCGCCTACTCCGGGAGATCCTCTACCCGCCGATCAAAGATTTCTTTCCCGCCGCCAATGGCAACTGGGACGCCTCCATGATTCAGACGATGCTGGCGATGGGCGTCTTTCTCGATGACAGGGCGATGTTCGACCGCGCGGTGAATTACTACCTCAAGGGCGAAGGCAACGGCGCCATCCAGAATTACTTCAACAAGTTTGGCGAATGTCAGGAGAGCG
>JANLTG010000004.1:0-56059 GCA_031362805.1 bacterium | reverse complement strand
AAGAGGGGGAAGGACGGCTTCAGGAACGTTCGCCGGGCGGGTTCAACCCCGGATGGAACGGACGCTCCGCGCGCTCACCCCGCACTTCCCAGCGAACCTCACCAGCGCGCTCCGGTCCTTTCCAATCCTTTGGTGATTAGGCTGCCAACTTCGTGACTGTAAATCAAAACACTCCACCGCCGCTCTCCTTCCAAATCTTGTAGCCCTCCAACTCGTCGGGCGTGACGGTGGACGTGGTGATGAGCACGGGCTGCCACTCAAGGAAGCCAGCCTCGCGCATCGGAATATGCCCCATGCCAAATCCATCCGGGTCGCCCGGCTTGCCAAGCGATAAACTGCCAACGTCAACCGTCGTCGGTCGTGTCGTGAACTTCTGTTTGTAGACGCGGACATGGCAGATGCCATCACCATGCGCCAAGAGCTTGACGACGCCGTAACCGCTCTTGCCGTCCGCCGTCGAGTAGATGCCACCAACCTGAAGTGAAGCTGACGCCTTGCGACAGGCGACGAACACAACGGCAACCGCGACCAGTATCAGGGCTGTGATGACGAGTTTGCTCATGGCGTGCGATGGCAGCCTAACGAATCAAGCTCACCGACGCCGCCATGAAAGACGCACTCTTGCAACCAGAGGCCGATGGCGGCGTTCGCGTGCAGCGCGTGGTTGGGCCTACGGACGACGCATACCAAACCGAAGAATACCAACGATTCGTGGAGGAATCCGTCAAGTTCTGCCACTGCGCCGCCGAGCATAAGCCATGTGACGGCGTGCTCTCTGGTGGAATCTGCGACATGAACCTGGAGACAAGACGATGGGAGTTTTGTGATGAGTAGGCCCAACAACAAGGTGAGCGACGCGCCTGACAGCGCCGCACCGAATCGGAAATAACGCCATGAATCACCAGCAAACTCAATCGGCACAGCGGGAGGCGCGTTCTGCTCCACCGTCTGGTTCGGGATTTTACCGCGCCTATGTCGAAGTCCTACAAGGCAACCGCATGATGTCGGACTTCATGGCTGCTGCCGGACTCGGACTGACGGGCGTAGGCGTCCGTGAAACCATAACGATAGACTACAAGCCCGGCGAAGAAGTGGACGCCGCCCGCGTGTCGAAGGCGATGGACTCAATGATTGAAGCATCAAACCGCCCCCGCACGGACTTCAAGATTCTGAGCTACAAGGTGCTCGGAGTGACGCTAATCCCGAACAGACAGTAGGCCAAACTGAGTTGGTCCTATTGTGAGGGGGGTTGGTTGTTGCTTCTTGCATGATGCGTTTTGAGTAAAGGATTTACGGCGGGCGGGCAAGCCATTAGTTTGTTCCAACATGTTCCCGCAAGCACGACCCGCCAAACCCCGGCCCCGCGACGGGTTGGCGCCCAATCCGAAGCTCAAGCTGTTCGATCAATGCCGGGAAGTCATGCGCTTCCAGCACCTGTCCTACCGGACGGAGCAAACGTATCTGGAGTGGATCAAGCGGTATGTGGTGTATTGCCGGGGCGGCGAACCTGGGGCGCGGCCCGCCGCGGCGAGTTCCAGGATTCACGGACCCGCAAGTTTCGCCGGGCTCTTCAACCAACGAGACCTCACCAAACCGCCAGTTCCTTCAACTGCCGCTCCGCCGCCGCTTCCCAGCCGCGATTGGCCGCCGGGCTCGCCGGGCTCGGATGCAGGATGGTGCCGATCTTGAAGCCGTCTTCGCCGAGCACTTCGCGAAACCGCTTCTCGGCAAAGCCACCGACGCCGACGAGCCATTCAGGCGCTAGGATCTCGACGACGGATCGGAGATGCGCGTCACAGAGTTCATGGAGCGCCGTCAGTTCAGCGGCCGGCAATTTGTCCGGCGTACGGTTGCGTCCACTTTCCTCCATGAACGCAAGCGGGCAATAGTTCACAACGAAGTGTGCGGCAAAGAAATCGTCCGCACAGGGAAACCGCCGGGCGAACAAGCCCCACAGCCGGCGTCCACTCACTTCCGAACGCGGGCAGGCAAATCCTTCCACCCGCCGAGCGGGATGTTCGTTGGTGGGCTGATCAACTGCGGCCGTGATCCTCATCCAATCGCGCACGGCGGCGATCTCGCCGAAGGGCACGCCGGTCTGCGCCATGCCGAACGGGCCAGGGTTCATGCCCAATAGAAGCACACGTTTGCGGCTGTGGCCGAACCGGCGCAGGTAAAGTGCGTGGGGAGCCCAGGCGTAACGAAGCGGGTTGTAAACATGGGTAACTGGCGGCGCGAAAGTGAGCCGGTCCACGGCGTCGCGCAACTCGGCCGCGGCGGCGATCAGGTTCTTAGAGACGGAAGAAGTGGGCATTGAGAAGGGGAGGGAAACATTCAACGTTCAACTTCCAACGTTGAAGTGACACAGCCGCGCTTCCGTTGTCACTGGCTGGCTCACGGGAAGATACCGAGCGCCAGGTAGGAGCGCGCGATGCGGTCGATGGCTAGATAGAAGGCAGCAGTTCGCAAGTCGGCCACGCCACGGGATTTCCAAAGCTCGCGAATACTTGTGTAGGAGGTGGCCATGGTATCACTGAGCGCGGAATTGACATAGTCGATCTCCTGGGGCCCCTTGAGAATCAAGTGGCGCTCGGTATCGTCCACCGACCGGCCGGTGAGCTTCTCCACCGCGTCGAGCAGATGGCGGTTGTTCAGCGCCTCGTGCTTCGAACTCATCCGCCCAAAGCTCACGTGGGAAAGATTCTTCAACCATTCGAAGTACGAGACCGTGACACCGCCGGCATTCAAGTAGATGTCGGGAATGACAAGGATGCCGCGCCGGCGCAGGATCTCATCGGCGGCATCCGTGACCGGGCCATTTGCGGCCTCGGCGACGATCTTGGCCCTGATGCGCGGGGCGTTGTCCGCCGTGATCTGATTTTCAAGCGCGGCGGGTACCAGGATGTCGCATTCGAGTTCGAGGACTTCATCGGGCGTAGTGATATTTTTGGCGCCGGGAAAGTTCAGGATCGACTGAGTGTCGCGCAGGTGTTGCGACACCGCCTCGACGTCCAGGCCCCGGGGATTGTGAATGCCGCCTTCCTTCTCGGCGATCGCGACCACGACCGCGCCACCTTCCTGCTGGAGAAACTTCGCCGCGTGATAGCCGACATTGCCCAAGCCCTGGATGACAACCGTCTTGCCCGCGATGCCGGTGGCGAGCCCAAGCGGCCGCATGTCCTCGGCGTTTGCCAGACACTCGCGAACGCCGAAGTATACACCCAGCCCGGTCGCTTCCCTGCGTCCCTGAATGCCGTGCAAGGTCAATGGCTTGCCGGTGACGCACGCGTAGGGATGCATTTCGTTCTGCGCCAGCACCGTGTAGGTGTCGGCGATCCACGCCATTTCGCGCTCGCCCGTGCCATAATCCGGTGCCGGCACATCAATCGCCGGACCGATGAAGTTCTTTTTGAACAGTTCCGTGGTGTAGCGCCGCACCAGGCGTTCGCGAAAGCCGTCGGAGATCGCGTGCGAGTCGACCCGGATGCCGCCTTTGGCGCCGCCGAAGGGCACGCCGACAATGGCGCACTTGTAGGTCATCAAGCCCGCCAAGGCGATGACTTCATCCTGCGTGACGTCGGGGCTGAAACGGATGCCGCCCTTGGTCGGTGTGCGATGATGGCTGTGCTCCGCGCGAAACGCCTCGACTACTTCGATCGTGCCGTCGTCACGTTTGACCGGAAAACGCAAACGGAGGACGGCGTTGCAGCACTTGACCTGATCCAGCAGGCCCGGGGGATGACTGGTCAACCGCGCCGCGCGATCGAAGTAATTACCCAGACTGGTAAGCAAGGGGCTGCGGGAAACTGTCCTGGTATCCATGGAGTCCATAGCGGGAATCAACCGGCGCGAAGCTAGCCGCCAAAGATCCTGAGCGTCGAGCGGTTTTGAGTCGTCGAAATGGACGGGCTAGGAACCGGATTTGGCGAGTGCGTGACCGGCCGTCGTGGCGGCATGGCTCCGCGCCGGTCGGGCCGAGCTGGCAGCGGAGTAAAGGTCCACGCGGGCCGGGGGCACATTCAACCAGATCACCGAAGAACGAACGTGCCCCAGTCGGCTAAACCAACTGGTGCTGCCCTTGCGCAGGTCGTAGGTGTACTGGATCAACTTGGCGCCGTGGCAGAGGAAGTCCTGGATGGCGGTGGCAATTTTTTCAGAAACGGGCCGGGGAATGGATCGCAACGGCAGGCTCGAGACGATGTGCGAGAAGTCCGCAGTGGCGAGCTTGAGCTGATCCCGGACGATCGTGTGGATGTCGGCGGCGTCGCCTTCGATGATGTGTGCTCCCGGAAATCGCCGGTGCAACAGCTTCACCATGGCGGGCGACCGCTCGAGGATGATCAACCGATCTGCAGGCACGCCGCGACGAAGCAACCCGGCGGTGATCGCGCCCGTCCCGGCGCCGAGCTCCAACACGTACGAGTTATGGGGACGGCCCACCAAGCTGGCGATGCGCCGGGCGAGCAGCGGGGAACTCGGACAGGCGGCACCGATGGCCCGTGGGTTCGCCAGCAATTCCGCGCTGAATAATCTCAGGTGCTTGAGCATGAGGAGACGCGTCGGGGAGCGGCCAGATCAGCCCGGCGCCCGACCCGGTTGGGTGCCCGTGAAAACTGCCGGGGCCACCCCATTGGATTGCGAACTCGATTTGATGGGTCGCTTCCTAACAGAGCGGCTGGTCGCCGCCAATTATTCTTTTTGCCCGCCGACTTCCGCGACGTTTCCGATTGAGGCGGGTGATCCGACCCACTATGCAAGGGCACCGGTTGTCCGAATCGACCGTGATCATGTCCTTGACCATCACCCGCGAACACGCCCGCCGGTTTCACCGGCAAGCAACCGGTCTGGCGATGCCCTTCCGCGATGTGCCGGCGGCGCTGCATCACCACGGTTTCATCCAGATGGATCCGATTAACATCTGTGGTCGGATGCATGACCTGATTCTGCGCAATCGAGTGGCCGGCTATCGGGAGGGCGATCTCCTTGCGTTCACCTACTCGGCAAAAAGTCCAGAAGAGCGCCGGGCGTTTGAGCATTATCTGCCGGGGCAGGGGATCCTCGTTACCTTTCCCATCGAGGCCTGGCCGCAGCTCGTTCCGCACATGAAGCGCCGGGCGCAACGCCGGGACGGTTCCCACGGGAAACTATCCGTCGCCGAGGAGCGCGTCGCCCGGAAGATTCTCGATGAGCTCAGCCAACGCGGCCCGCTGACCTCCACGGATATTGAACACGAAGGCCAGGCCCTGTCGGCTTGGGGGACGCCGGGGCGACTGGTCAAGCTGGTGTTGGAAAAGCTTTTCACGCACGGCCGAGTGTTGATCACTGAGCGCCGCCATTTTCGCCGCGTCTATGACCTCCCCGAGCGCGTGTTGCCGGCCGCCTGGCTGGCGGCGCCGGAGCCGACGCCGCGCGAGCATGAACGGTGGTTGATCCAACAGCGCCTGTGGCAGCGCCGGTTGGTGACCCTGAAGCGGGCGGATGTGCCGTTGGTGGAAGATCTGATCTGCCGCGTCAACGTGGCGGGGTGCCCACCATTGTATTGCCTGAACGAAGACCGTGCGTTGCTGGATCGTGCCGCGAATGAGCCGCCCCCCGCGCTCGACCTGCGGCTGTTGGCGCCGCTGGATCCGTTGATCTACGACCGTAAAGTCACCACCGCGCTTTGGGACTTCGACTACACGTGGGAGGTTTACACGCCCGCCGCAAACCGGACGCGCGGCTATTACGCGCTGCCCGTGCTCGCGGACAACGAACTTGTCGGACACGTGGACCCGAAGGCCGATCGGAAGGCAGGCCGCCTGGCCGTGATGGGCCGCCGCGTGAAGCGCGGGCACAAGGCGAGTCCCGCCGTAAAGGCACTTGCTGGATTCCTCGGGCTGCGCGCGTAACGTATTATAGGCTGGCTTCGTTTTCTCTGGCCGGGGCGGACGGTGATCGGTTCAGTCACCCAGCTGGTTCCAACATGTCGCGTCCGGTCCGGGTGCCAGCCCGGTCTGCCGCCCGCGGACTCTTGTCCGCCCGCAGCGCATGCCCTCCTCCCGGCCAGCCGGGAGCCAGAAAACATTCAGTGCCCAATGCTCTACAGTTCTCATGAGTGACAACCGATGCCCGTTTGGTGAAGGTGCATGGTGGCGGTAGCAGCATGGGGCAGCAGAACCATAGGACGGCGCCAACCGGCAAGTGCAGGTTGGGCATTGCGACGGCGGGAGATCGTGGCCACGTGGGGAGTCGATGCGATGGGTCTCGCCACGCGCACAGAACTTTTCCGGTACGAAGTGCCGCTACCTTTGGGCAACAGCCGCGAGGAGGAAAAGCTGATTGGTCAAGAAAAGGCGCAAGCGATAGGCAACGAGCTCAGACAGAAGTCCAATCGAAGCTCCCGATATAGGTAGTTGCACGGTTGCACGGACTCGGCGCTCGCTTCGAGGGAGCACGTGATGGTAACTTCGCTTCGTCATGGTCGCGAAAGCTTTCTTCCTTCCGCTCATCGGTGTCGTCCACCTCAAACCCTTGCCGGCGTCGCCGCGGTGGGCTGGTTCGATGGCGGGAATGATCCGGGCGGCGGTCGCTGACGCGGTGGCGTACGAGCAGGGCGGCGCAACGGCCGTGACCGCCAGCGTGATGGAGAGTGACCGCCTGGCATGCGCCGCCGCCGGCATGGACGATTTCATCACCAAACCGATCCGCTCCTCGGACCTGCGCGAGGCGCTCAAAAAGTGGTGCGGCGACGGCGTCGCTGCCGGGTAGCCCAGCGATGGCGCCGTGCCCCGGGGGCTGCGGGTGGATGGAAGGGCCGGGAAAGCGAACCTCGTTTTCCCCCGGTGCCCTCCTGAACTCCACGCTCAAACATACCAGCCCAAGTAGAGAACGCGCCGCCTCACACCGATGGGGTGAAGGCAGATGGCTGAAGAGCAATTTACTGGAAAATTATTGCCCGGCCGGTCAGTTCCAGCTTGCTTGCTGCTCGGGTTTGGACATGGTTTCAGCATGCTCAGGAACCAGATCACCGCCTTTGGCGCTGTCGCATTCCTGGTCTGGTTCGCCTCTCCCGCCCAGGCCCAAGTTAACAATCCTCCTGCGTTGTCGGTGCGCGCGTTCGACAATCAATCGGTGAGGCTCGCGTGGCCGAAGACCGCCACGGACTTCGTGCTCGAAGCTACGGACCAGCTCGGCTCGCCGCACGTGTGGCAGTCGGTCACCGAGCCGCCCGTTCCGGGCGGGGAGGAGTTTTCGGTCACGGTCGCCGCCGGGGGGGGCGCCCGCTTCTTCCGCCTCCAACTGGTCGGCGCGCCGGACGGCGACGACGACGACGACGGCCTGCTCAACGGCAACGAACTCGCGCGGGGCACCAACCCGTTCCTCGCCGACACCGACGGCGACGGTTGGTCCGACGGCGTCGAAGTGGCCGACGGGACCGACCCGCTCAATCCGAGTTCAACCCCGCGCAACTACTTCGTGGGCCGCCCGCCGCTGGATGTGGTCCTGCCGTCGTTCGACGAGATCGGCACGACCGGCATCAGCATCACGATGGGATCGCCGGGGGTTGAACTCGTTTTTCCAAGCCTGGATGAAGTGGATTCCACTTCGGGCGTGACCATGGGCCGTCCAACGTTGGACGTGGTGTTTCCCGCCTTCGATGAGATCGATGCGACTGGCGGACCCACCATTGGCGGCCCGCCCGTCGAAGTGGTGTTCCCCAGCCTGGATGAGGTGGATTCCACCACGGGCGTGACCCTCGGCCGACCGCCGCTGGAGATCGTGTTCCCGGCGCTCGACGAAATTGACAGCATCCTGACCGGCATCACGCTGGGCCGACCGCCGGTTTCCATCCGCTATGTTCCGTAACGCACAGCCACAAGATTGACCCGTTGAATTTGAACAGAACAACCCTTATGAAAACAAACCACCTCGCGGCGCTCGCCGCCCTTGCCACACTGCTCGGCGTTGCCGGCGCATCCGCCGCGCCGTTCAACTCCGGCAGCACCGGCGCCTACGGGCCGATCAACATCACGGGCAACACCGTGCTCGCGATGCCGGCCGACGGCGTGTTCCACTGCACCACCATCAACGTGGGCAGCGGGTTTACCCTGCGCTTCACCAAGAACGCGCTGAACACGCCCGTGTACTTGCTGGCATCGGGAGCCGTCACCATCAGCGGCACCATCGATCTGTCCGGTTCGGTCAGCGCCGGTGGCGCTCCGGGTGTCGGCGGCCCCGGTGGCTTTGACGGTGGCTACGGCGGCTTCGGTGTTGCCGCCAACACCACGGGCGGCGACGGTCAGGGTCCTGGCGGGGGGCGAAACATCAGCCAATGGTGGGGCTCTGCTCATGTGGCGACAATCGGCCTCAACACCTACCGATACGGCAACGCTCTGTGCAGTCCGCTCATCGGCGGTTCCGGCGGTGCCGGTGGAAGTGGAAATCCTGGAAACGGTGGTGGTGGCGGTGGTGGTGCCATCCTCATTGCCGCAAACACCTCCATCACGGTCAACGGCAGCATCAGCGCCAACGGCGGGACGGGACAGGGCGGGGGCAGCGCCGGAGCAATCCGGCTGGTGTCGCCGCTCGTGAACGGCGGCGGTAATTTGACCGTGAGTGGCGGTGGAGCCTATTCAGGCTATGGCGGCAGCGGCGGTCGAATCAGGGTCGATTGTGAGGATCGCTATGCCTTCCGTTCGCTGACCATGAATGGCACGGCCACCCGTGGTGCGCAGATGTTCGTCTTCCCGCCCGCGCCGATCGCGCGGCTCGACATCATCGAAGCCGCCGGCACTGCCATTCCCGAAGGCACGGGCAACCTTGTGCAGGTGGATTTGCCCGCCGGCTCCTCGACCAGCCGCACCGTGCGCGTGCAGGGTCGGAACTTCACCGGCATCGTCCCCATCACCGTCATCGTGATTCCAGAGAACCGTCCGGCCGTTCGTTACGATGCCCAAATCAACATGAGCGGCGGCAACCCGTCGGAAGTCACGGTGAACGTCACGATTCCCGACGGCACCATCAGCCGCATCCAAACTTGGACCCGTTAAACTTCACCGCGGATCAGCCGCCGCCTCACGGCGGCACAAGTATGGTGTCATGGCTGAGCCTTGAAAGCGTGATCGCACCCAGCACGAGGGGTGAATTGCCCATTAGCTTTTCAACCGCGTATCTTTCGCGGCCGGGGTGGAACCGTGTCCTAATTCCGGCGCGACTCCGGCCTCGCTTCGGAGTGAGTCGCCCGCATAGCGTTGCTGCATCATGGCCCCGCAAGCTCCTTTTCTCCCGCTCGTCGGTGTCGTTCACCTCAAACCTTTGCCGGGGTCGCCGCGGTGGGCTGGTTCGATGGCGGGAATGATCCGGGCGGCGGTTGCTGACGCGGTGGCGTACGAGCAGGGCGGCGCAACGGCCGTGATCATCGAGAACTTTGGCGACGTGCCTTTCACCAAAGGCCGGGTGCCCGCTGAGACGATCGCCGCGATGGCCGTGGCGGGACAAGCGGTGCGCGCGGCGATCAAGCTGCCCATTGGGTTCAATGTTCTCCGTAACGATCCGTTGTCCGGCCTGGCATTGTGCGCGGCGTGCGGCGGTGAGTTCATTCGCGTAAACGTCCACTCCGGCGCGATGCTCACGGATCAAGGATTGATCGAAGGTGATGCCTTCAACACATTGCGGCGGAGACGGGAGCTGGGTCTGGAACACATCGCTATTCTGGCGGATGTCCACGTCAAGCATGCGGTCCCACTGGGCAATCAATCGCTCGCCGACGCTGCGAAGGACACTCACGAGCGCGGCTTGGCCGATGGCCTGATCGTGAGCGGCTTCGGCACCGGCCGGCCGACGGATGCCGAAGATGTGCGCGTCGTGCGTGACGCCTGTCCGAGCGCCGCGATCTTGCTGGGTAGTGGGGTGACTGCGGGAAACGTCGGGCAATATCTGTCATCCGCGACTGGGTTCATCGTCGGTAGTTCGCTCAAGCGCGGTGGGCGGTTGGGGGCGCCGGTGGATGTCCGGCGGGTGGCGGCCCTGGCCCGCGCGATTAGGGGTGCTTCTCCCGGCCAGCGGCGGAACTGAATTTCTTGGCGCGCCCCCGGCCAACTCCTTGACACGCTCCCGGCGGGAACACTAGATTCGCGCCTCTTGACCGGCCGGCGCTTCGCTTTTCGAAGGCTAAATTTTCCGCGAACGCCGTCGGCCAATCCCAGCACCCGCAATTGCGCTCATGAACAAAGGTAAAATCGTACAGGTCATCGGTCCCGTCGTGGACGTCGAGTTTCCCGCCGGGCTTCCGGCCATTTACAATGCGCTGACGGTCGAGTTTGACGTGCCCGGCATGGGCCGTAACAAGCTCACCCTCGAGACTCAACAGCACCTCGGTGACGGCTGGATTCGCGCCGTCGCGATGTCTTCGACCGAAGGTTTGAAGCGCGGCCTAGAGGTATTGGACAAGGGCGCGCCGATCTCCATGCCCGTTGGCGAGGGCGTGATGGGCCGCGTGTTCAACGTCACCGGCGATGCCGTGGATGAACAGGGGCCGGTCAAGGCGGACAAGTTTCTACCCATTCATCGGGCAGCGCCGCCGCTCGTGGATCAGTCGACGTCGCCACAGATTCTGACGACCGGCATCAAGGTCATCGATCTCATCTGCCCGTTCTTGAAGGGCGGCAAGGTCGGTGCGTTTGGCGGTGCCGGCGTCGGCAAGACGGTCGTCATCATGGAATTGATCAACCACATCGCCATGTTGCACGGTGGCGTCTCGATGTTCGCGGGGGTCGGCGAGCGCACACGTGAGGGCAACGATCTTTACAACGAAATGATCGAAGCCGACGTCATCAAGGTGGAGAAGGACGAGAAGGGTCATCCCAAGAAGAATGAGCACGGCCTCCCAATCATCAAGGAAGGCTCCCGCATTGGACTGGTTTATGGCCAGATGAACGAGCCTCCGGGTGCCCGTCTGCGTGTGGCGCTGTCCGCGCTCGCCGTGACCGAGTATTTTCGCGACGAGAAGAACCAGGACGTGCTGCTGTTCGTCGATAACATCTTCCGCTTCTCGCAGGCGGGCTCCGAAGTGTCCGCGCTGCTCGGCCGCACGCCGTCGGCCGTTGGTTACCAGCCGACGCTGGCCGCCGAAATGGGCGACCTCCAGGAACGCATCACCTCGACGAAGAAAGGCTCCATCACGAGCTTCCAGGCCGTGTATGTGCCGGCGGACGATTTGACCGACCCCGCGCCGGCCACGACGTTCGCGCACTTGGACGCGACCATCGTGCTCGAGCGTTCGATTGCGGAGTTGGGCATCTTCCCGGCCGTGGATCCGCTGGCTTCGAGCTCGCGCGCCCTGGCGCCGGAGTTTGTCGGGCAGGAGCATTATGACACTGCGCGTGGCGTGCAGAAGGTGCTGCAACGCTACAAGGATTTGCAGGACATTATCGCAATTCTCGGCATGGACGAGCTGTCGCCGGACGACAAGCTAACGGTCTTTCGCGCCCGCAAGATCCAGAAATTTCTCAGCCAGCCGTTCACGGTGGCGCAGCAGTTCACGGGACGCGAAGGCAAGCAGGTGCCGGTCGCGGATACCGTGCGCGGCTTCAAGGAAATCCTCGACGGCAAGCACGACGACGTGGCCGAGAACGATTTCTACATGAAGGGTGGCATCGACGAAGTGAAAGCCGAAACGAAGGCCTAACCCGGCCCCACCCATCATCGCATGGCGAGCACGCTGAAACTTGAAATTGTCACTCCGGAGGCCAAGACCTACTCCGAAGATGTGGACATGGTGACGCTCCCCGGCGTCGAGGGCGAGATGGGCATCTACCCGACGCACATTCCGCTCATGACGCAGATCGGTGCGGGTGAGATCACCGTACGCAAGGGCGGCCAAGACTACTTCCTGGCTGTGGGCGAGGGCTTCGTCCAAATCACCGGCGAGAAGGTCGCAGTGATGACCGACATGGCGATCAAGGCTGAGGACATTGACGAGGTGAAGGCCGAAGAAGCGCGGAAGCGTGCCGAGGCCCGCTTGTCCGAGAAGCTCGGCGACGAAGAATCGGCGACCGTTCAGGCGGCGCTGGCTCATTCGCTCGCGCAGCTCAAGGTAAAGCGCCGGACGCATCGTTGACGTAGGCAGGTGTCAGCCTTAGCGACTGGCGAAAGCTGGGGGCCATCGCTGAATGGGCTTTGCTCATTTCAACTGAGCCTGTTTGACAGTCGTGACTTGCTGCGGTCTCGTTCCGTTGTGCCTGCCTACTTCAAGACCGCGATCCTTGCCCTGCTCTTGCTTGTTAGCCAACGGCTCTTCGCAGCGGGTGAAGCTGGAGAATCGGGGGAGATTGCGACGACGCGGCGCACGGTGTTGATTCTCGGAGACAGCCTCGCTGCAGGCTACGGGGTGGAACCAGCGGTTGCATTTCCCGCTCTGCTGCAGCGCCGGATTGATGAATCCAAGCTCACGTTCACCGTGGTGAACGCTGGACAGAGCGGCGAAACCTCGGCCGGAGGCCTTCGGCGGGTCACCTGGTTGCTGCGTCGGCCGGTCGCTGTGTTGGTTCTCGAATTGGGCGGCAATGACGGCTTGCGCGGGATTCAGCCGTCGACGACCCGCACCAACCTCCAAAGCATCATCGAGCTCACGAAAGAAAGGTATCCTGAAGTGAAAGTGGTGATCGCCGGCATGCGCATGCCGGATAGTATGGGCAGCGACTTTGCGCAGAAGTTTCAGCAGATGTTTACGGAACTCGCGAAAGTGAATGAGGCGGCTCTCATCCCCTTTCTCCTCGAAGGCGTGGGTGGTGATCCGAAGTTTAATCAACCGGACTTGATTCATCCCAACGCTGACGGACATCGCATTGTCGCCCGCAACGTGTGGGAAGCTCTTGAGCCCATCCTTGTCGAACTCGCGGCCGAGAAACCGGGCAAGCGCGATGTCTCGGTGCGGCCGTAATTCGGATTTCGCAACCCGAGCGCGGTCCCAGCCGACCTTGGATCAGTCAAGGATTGCGATGGAAAGCAGTTTGCGACACGACAGTGAAACAACTGCGGCAGATGAAGAACAGCACTTGAGCCGGTTCCGTTTCCGGCGCTGAAATGTCGGGCGTTGCTTCACAGGCAACGGACGCGAAAAAGGGTAGGGGAGATGAGCAGAGGGGACAGGAAACATTGGGCACTGCTGTTTCCGCCAAGGCTGGTTGTCCACCGACTTGGTGGGCAGGAACATGCCAGTCAAACGTTTTGGCCCAGCCGCCGGCTTCGTCAAGCCGCCCCTCGCCTGCGAGCGTTCGCGCTCCGGCGACTCGATCCGGAATCGCGTGTAGCGCAACGGGAGTAAGTGTTGGCGGTTGGAGACTTCCCCCGGGAAAGGCTACGTTGTCGTCGGCTGTACGGAGCGAAATCAATTCACCCGCGCTGGTAACGGCGACGCTCGACTGTTTGCACGCAGCACAGACCTGAAGATTCAAACGCGCGGTTGGAAATGCCTGGATTTCCAATCGCGCGTCGGCGACTTCCAATGAAAGCAAACAAATCAACCGCTGAGCGCACTCGGGGCAGGTGCCCGGGGTAACGTCATCATGACCGAGCCAGTGGGATGGTAGCTCCTTTGGCAATCTTTTGTAGGGTTGCAAGAAATAGCCCTGCACCGGGAGTGCGCGCATGATCATACCCATGGTAAGACAGCCATATAGCCGCGGCGGCTTTGCGTCATCGAACTGCCTTTCCGATTTCTGAATGGGCTAGCGTTGAACCCGCGCGCTGGCGCCGGCGACCAGGGCTTCCACTTCTTTCAAGGTCGCCATTGACGTGTCGCCGGGGGTGGTCATGGCGAGGGCACCGTGCGCAGCGCCATATTCGACGGCCTTTTGGGGGTCACCAAACTTGAGCAGTCCGTAGATCAACCCCGAGGCGAAGCTGTCGCCGCCGCCGACGCGATCAAGGATCTCGAGGTCCGGTCGATGGGCTGCCTCGTAGAATTTGCCGCCGGCCCAGCAGATGGCCCCCCAGTCATTGCGCGTGGCTGTTCGCACTGTTCGCAGAGTGGTGGCCGTCACTTTGAAGTTTGGGAAATCCTTTACCGCCCGTTCGATCATCTTTTTGAACGCACCGATTTCGATGTGTGAGATATTTTCGTCGACCCCTTCAACTTCGAAACCAAGACAGGCCGTGAAGTCTTCCTCATTGCCGATCATCACATCGACATATCTGGCGATCTCGCGATTGACCTCTTGGGCGCGCTTCTTTCCACCAATGGATTTCCAGAGTGACGGCCGGTAGTTGAGGTCGTAGGAAACGATCGTTCCATGCTTCTTGGCGACTTTTACGGCTTCAATGACGACTTCAGGCGTTGAATCAGAAAGGGCCGCATAAATGCCGCCCGTATGCAGCCAGCGAACACCCTGCTTTCCGAATATCGTTTCCCAATCGACGTCACCCACCTTGAGTTGGGATGCGGCGGTGTTGCCGCGGTCAGGTACACCGACCGCGCCCCGGACGCCAAAGCCGCGTTCGGTAAAGTTTAGACCATTGCGAATCGTCCGGCCGATACCGTCGTAAGGTCGCCATTGGATGTAGGAGGTGTCAACGCCGCCCTGGAGTATGAAATCCTCGATCAGTCGCCCCACTTCGTTTTCGGCAAAAGCCGTGACGACCGAGGTCTTTAATCCGAAGCAGCGCCGCAGTCCGCGGGCGACATTGTATTCGCCGCCACCTTCCCAGACTTTGAATTCCCGCGTGGTCCGGACCCGGCCCTCGCCTGGATCCAGACGCAGCATGATTTCACCGAGGGCGATCATGTCAAACAGGCATGAATCAGAAGAGCGTAAGGTCAACATAGTTGCAGATCAGGTTTAACGAAGAGCGGTGAGGTTGGGAAAAGCGAACTTCAAACTCAACCGAAAAATCAGCGCTATAAGGCATTATTGCTTCAAATCCGCGAAGTTGCGAAGGCATGGCCATTGCTACTGTCCGGGAGTTGGACACGCTGCTCAGAAAAGTGAACATGAGCGAAAGTGACCGAAAACCATTACAAACGGATCCATATGAAAAGTGGCTCAAGACTTAATGTGAGGAATCGAGAAGATAGCGCCTGGCATGCTCGGAAAGGTTGTACTCTGATTGAAATGCTGATGGTGGTGGCTTTGACTTCGATCGTTTGTGCAGGTGCCTTGCGTTCCGTGGCAGGTCAACAAAAGAAGTTGAAAGCAACCGAATTGGAGATTGTTGCAACCCAGGAGCGGGAGGCGGGTGAGTGGAGCGTGATCGAGATTCAAGGGGGTTCCCGTGTCTGGGTTCGCCACACTTAGTGCTTCCCAGTACTTATGAAACGATTACTGTTCAACTCGATAAGAGCGAGAGACTTAGGTATATGCATTAGCGCAATTTCGGATGTCACCGGTAGAGTGGAACCGGATCGCAATAGAATGAACCTAGACGACAACCGCGAAACGGAATCTGGGAGGCCACGGACTGGTGCCTTCACGCTGGTTGAATTGCTGGTGGTTATTGCGATCATCGGGATTCTTGCCGGCTTGCTCTTTCCGGCGATCGCCAAGGCCAAGAACTCCGGAAAGGTGACCGCTTGCCTCAATAACCTTCGACAACTCCAACTTGCCTGGACGATGTACGCTGATGACCATGATGGCCGGCTGGTGCGAAACGATTATGTGATTGGAAACCCGCATCCGAGTCGGGCTTCGTGGGTCCAAGGGCGTCTGGACTACGCGCCTTCTAATCCAGCGAACACAAACAGTGGACTATTTCTCGATGAGAGCCTTTCCTTGTTTGCGCCCTACCTGCGATCGCCAAATATATATCGCTGCCCGTCGGATCGCAGCTCGGTATTGATCAATGGCATACCCCAGTCTCGGGTCCGTAGCTACGGGATGAATTGGGCGCTGGCTTCCGAGCGTTCGACCGAAGTGACAGTAATCAAGCGCTTCAGCGATATTCAGGAGCCCGCTCCATCCAAGATGTTTGTATTCATCGACCAACATCCCGATTTTGTTTCCGATCCCCACTTTCACATGACTCTTGCCGCTGGTGGGCAATCCATGTTCTTAGATGTGCCCTCGGCAAATCACGGAGGATCGGGAACCCTAACTTATGCGGACGGCCATGCTGAGCGGCGGAAGTGGGTGGATCAACGGACAAAGCCCGAGGTGAAGTATCGCAATTCTTCCGCCTTGTCTCTGCCCTCGCCCAACAACGAGGACATCGCCTGGCTTCAGGAACGCTACGCCTCACCGCGGGCCGCGAAATAGTTCAAGGCCCGCTGGGTTTCTTTGGCTCTGGCGCTACCAGAACGCTTCCAGGCTTCGGAGCGGTGGTTTACCAGTTCGATTTCAGTGATCAGGTCGTGCGCTTGACCCACGCCCGTGTGGATACACGCAGTTTTTTGTGGACGAAGGCGTCGGAGGTTTCATCATCCGCCGGTCTACGGTGCAAACACAATTATTCTCAAGTCTATCGGAATGCTTGAAGGGCGAGCGTGTTGCTCAACCGATGATGTGGCAAGTAGCCCGAACAATCGCCCCTGGGATCTTCGAACGCGATTGACTGAAGCCATTGGCCGCCAAATTGTGTCCCCAGCATCCGCAGCGATTCCCTGATGAGTGCACTTCCTCAAAAACCCTTCGCAGTGCTTCTGGTCGAAGACGACGTTGATATCTGGGAGATGCTTTCCGTCTTGCTGCTGGAGGATAACGTCGAACTCTTCTGGTCACGAACCGGTCACGATGCGCTGCAACAGGTCGACAGGCAGGATTTTGATCTAATCATGCTCGATCTGGGGCTGCCGGACTTGAATGGTTTTGAAGTCCTGCGGCGCCTGCGCGGTCGCCCCCGAGTGGTGAACACGCCGGTGCTGATCCTGACGGCACTCAATGCCACGCGGGACAAGCTTTCGGGTTTTGAATTGGGCGCCGCCGACTACCTGACCAAGCCATTTGAGGTGGCTGAACTTCGTGCGCGCATGCGGTCGCTGCTCCGGGCGAAACGCCTCCAGGACGAATTGACACGAGCCAACGCCGAACTGGCGGCCGCCCGCGAAATTGCTGAAGCCGCGACACAGGCCAAATCAGATTTTTTGGCCAACATGAGTCATGAGATTCGCACGCCGATGAACGGCGTGATCGCGATGACGGGGTTGCTACTCGAATCCCCGCTGAACCCCGAGCAGCGGGAACTTGTCGAGACCATCCGCACCAGCGGTGATTCGTTATTGGAGATCATTAATGACATCCTGGATTTTTCGAAGATCGAGTCTGGCAAGGTAGAACTGGAGATTCACCCCTTTGACCTGCGGTTGTGCGTGGAGGATTCGTTGGAGCTGCTGGCCACCCGGGCGGCGGAAAAACACATTGATTTGATTTGCGATTTCGCGGACGACGTCCCGGCCGTGGTGGAAAGTGACGCGACGCGAGTCCGACAGATTCTGGTGAACCTCATCAGCAACGGCGTCAAATTCACGAGTAAGGGTGAAGTCATGGTCATGGTGCGGACGGGAATTGCACCGCCAGGGACAGCCATCCCACCGGGCCATCGGCTGCTTCAGTTTAGCGTCGAAGATACGGGCATTGGCATTCCTCGCGACAAGATCGAGCGATTGTTCATGTCGTTCAGCCAGGTAGACGCATCTGTTACCCGGAAATATGGCGGGACGGGACTGGGCCTCGCGATCAGCAAGCGTCTCACAACGATGCTCGGGGGGACCATGACTGTCGTGAGTCAGCCGGGCCGGGGATCGATTTTTAGTTTCACGTTGCTGGCACGCGTGGCCGAAGTTTCTGCCGCAAACGTGGCGTCACCGATGGCCTTGACCCAGCCGTTGAGCATTTGGATCGGTGAGGATAATGCCCACGCAGCACTTGCGCTCAGCCGTCAGTTGCAGCGATTGGGCTGCGAAGTGCCGGCTGTGGGCGAGCCGTCGGACTTATTCAATGTCGTTGGCCAGGTCAAAGCGCCCGACGTCGTGTTCCTGGACGCTGACCTGCCTGAGATGAAAGCCGGGCGCCTTGTCGAGGCATTGCGGCAGCGACTCGGGCAAAAAAGCGTGCCGGTGATTGTGCTCACGTCGATCGCTGATCGGGCGGCAGGGCAGACGCTGCCAGCGGCTGCCAACACATTTTCGATCTCGAAGCCGCCGCGGCTTGCCGAACTTGCGGCCGCTCTGGGTCGCGTCTTGCGGCCGCTCGCGGCTGCGGCACCGCTTAATCCGGCGATATCTCGCCTCGACGACCGGCTGGCTGATCGGCTCCCCCTCCGGATCCTGCTTACTGACGATAATCTCATCAATCAGAAGGTTGCCTTGCGGCTTCTGCGGCAGATGGGTTACGTGGCGGATGTCGCCGGCACCGGCCGGGAAGCATTGGCAGCCATCGAACGTCAACGGTACGATGTCGTGTTCATGGATGTGCAGATGCCGGAGATGGATGGCATCGAGGCAGCCCGGCGGATTCGCCTGCTCGAAAGTGCCAATCCCACGCGCCAGCCAGTTACCATCGTGGCGATGACTGCCAATGCCATGCTGGGCGATCGTGAGAAGTGCCTGAAGGCGGGTATGGACGATTACCTGCCCAAGCCCGTACGGCCCGAAGCAATGCAGGAAATGATTCTCCGTTGTGCCACCAATCGGCTGCGGGCGTCTGAGTCGGCAGCCAAGGAGCCGGTCGCAATTGTTTCGCCGATTGGGTCGGGCTCGTCACCCGCAACTGATTCGCCCGCACCCGTTGACATGGAGCGGCTGCGCGAATTTTCCGCCAACGATGAAGCGGCGATGCGGGAATTGGGAACGCTCTACATTGAGCAGACCGCCTTGCAGATCGGGAAATTGTTGGCGGCCTTTCGGGGGGGCGACATCGAGGAAGTGCGCCGGTTGGCCCACAGTTGTGCCGGGGGCAGTTTCACGTGTGGCATGACGGTGATCGGCGAGACGTTTCGACAGATCGAGATGCTGGCAGGGGCGGCCAGTCTTCAATTGCTCGCGACGCCGGTAGCGATGATCGAGCCTCAGTTCAAGGCGATCGAAGGCTTTCTCCACGAACACGTACTGGCGAAGAAGTGAACGAAGATTTCCGAAAATTGAATCGTCAGTATCGAAGCCTTGAGCCAATCATTCCGATCACCGCCTCGCCGGCAGGTGGCATTATCAGATGAAGAAGATTTTGTTTATCGAGGATGACCCCATCCTGGGGCCGCTCTACGAGGCGCAACTCAAGGCGGCTGGATTTGACGTCACTCGCGCGACCGATGGTGAAGCGGGCCTGGGAGCGTTGCAGGTGATGCGGCCCGATCTGATCGTTCTGGACATCATGCTGCCCAAGATCTCCGGCGTGGAGCTGCTGGAGATTATTCGATCCTCGCCCGGCGTGAACAAGATCCCTGTCCTAGTTTTTACCAATTCCTTTCAGGAAGACATCCTGGAGCGGGTCCGCCAACTCGGGGCGGATCGTATCCTTTCGAAGTCGCGGTTCATCCCGCGCGAAGTTGTGGCCGTGATTAATCAGGTCTTGAACGCCACCGAAGGTTCCCTGACCACGCTCGCGGAGCCACCCACTGACAAGACGACCACTGAGGCCTTTCGCAAACAGCTGAACGATCAGCTCGCGTCCTGCCGGCAGTTCTCGTCCGAGATCGTGCGCCGCACCACGCCGGATGTCCGCGTGCCTTACATTCGCAACTTGCGCACCACGGTCCGCCATTTGACGGGCTCGGTTTCGGCGGTCGGGCTCAAGGCACAGGCCTATTTTTGCGAAGCCTTCGAGGCGTTCCTGAACGAGCTGTGCGAACAGCCAACGCGCATCAACGCTTCGACCGTGCGTACCATCTCACAATCCGTGGATTTCTTGTTTGAAGAGTTCGACCTCACCAAGACCTTGCAGTCGCCCGACGACTTGAAGTTTCGCGTTCTGTTGGTGGACGATGATCCTATTTCCCGCAAGGCGGTGCAGGTGGCGTTGGGCCGGATCAAGCAGGTTGCTTTGGAATGTGGCACCACGGCGGAAGCGTTACAGCTCGCCGCCGAGCGAACCTTCGATCTGATCTTTCTGGATATGGACATGCCGGACATGACCGGAGCTGAACTGTGCGCCCAGGTCCGGTCTTCCGTAACCAACCGCATCAGCCCGGTCATTTTTGTGACCAGCCATACGGATCTCCAGACCCGGGCACAGTCCGCCATGAGCGGCGGCAATGATTTCATTGGCAAGCCGTTTCATTTCATGGAACTGGCGGTGAAGTCGTTGCTCCACCTGCTGCGCAGCAAGTTGAAATAGCAAACGCCTGATCTCGCCCGCGGATGAAGCCCAGCCCTGACTCTTACATTCGGCCGGCTTCTCCGAATGATCTGCCGGCGATCCTCGCCATTTACAATGACGCGGTTCTCACCACCACGGCCACTTACGATATTGAGCCGCGCACCTTGGAGCATCGAACGGCGTGGTTCGAGGATCATGAGCGCGCGAACCTCCCAATCTTCGTGGCCGTGGGTGCCGCCGAGGAGGTCGTTGGTTGGAGCGCGTTGAATCGCTACCACGAGCGCTTTGGATATCGATTCACCGTTGAGAACTCGGTCTACGTGGCTTCCTCCCATCGCGGGCGGGGCCTCGGCAGGTTGCTGCTGGCGCCGTTGATAGATGCGGCCCTTGTGCGCGGGATGCATTCGATCCTCGCCGGCATTGACGCTGAAAACGCCGCCAGCATCCGTTTGCACGCGGCGTTCGGATTCGAACCAGTCGCGCACTACAAGCAGGTCGGCCACAAGTTTGGCCGATGGCTGGATGTCATCTACATGCAGCGAATGCTTTAGTGGTATTTCAGGGTTCGCGACGTGGCTGGTGGCTGGTGGCTGGGCCCTTATTGCGCAACGCCCACCTTCCGGTTCACCCCGCTTTCGGGTCGTTTGCCCTCATCGTTTTCGATGTTCATCCCTGTGCCTTCAAACGCCCACTCCTGTGCGGTGCAACGCCCAGTTTTCGATTCGCCGCGCTGTTGTTGATTGCTTCACACGCGAAACAGTTCGCACGAAACCAAACCCTCAACGAATGGAGCAATCATGAAAACAACATCGCAGCGCAGGGGATTCACCCTGATCGAACTACTCGTCGTCATCGCCATCATCGCGGTGCTGGCGGGTCTGCTTTTGCCGGCGTTGGCGCGGGCGAAGTCGGCGGGGCAGGGCATCCAAGCACTCAACAATCTGCGCCAGCTCGGCCTGGCGTGGATCATGTACGCGGACGACAACAGTGGCCGTCTGGTACGCAACAACGATGGTTCGCAAGCTGGACTCACCGCTGCAACCCCGAGTTGGGTGGGCGGCTGGCTGGAGTTCAATTCCAGCTATGACAACGTGAATACGGGGCTCCTTATCGACAACGAGCGGTACCCCTACGCGGCGTTTCTTGGGCCGTACGTGAAGAACCCGGCTGTGTTTCGTGATCCTGCGGACAAGAGCCAGGTGACGATTCTCGGTCGGACGTTCAACCGCGTGCGCTCCATGTCCATGAACAGTTACATGGGCGGTAGCCGTGTGTGGGATGGCAACGATGCGTATCGGCTGTTCTCGACGATCGACCAGGTCATTGCGCCGCAACCGGCAAAAGCATGGGTGCTCATCACCGAACGCGAGGACAGCATCAATGACGGCTGGTTCGGCGTGGACATGCTGGACACGATGGTGGACTTCCCGGCCAGCTATCATAACAACGCCGGTGCGCTGGCATTTGCGGATGGCCACTCCGAGATCAAGCGCTGGCGCGATCCCCGAACGATGCCACTCCTCAGGAAGGGTGAACCTATTCCGCTCGTAGTTCCCATGCCGAACAATCCCGATCTGGAGTGGCTCCGGGAGCGAACCACGGCGCTCAAGTAATAGGTGGTTACAAAAACAACAGCCGGACGGGTGCAAATTCGTCCGGCTGCTCTAAAACAAGCGAATGGTAGGGCGACGCTCCTGCGGAGCCCCATCTAAGATGCCGCAGTCAGAAACGTTCCTCGGCTGCCCGTTATGCCGGGGGCTTCGCCAGATCCTTCCGCGGGAAGAGGGGTAGCGGCGCACCGCAGACATGGCCTTCCTGCAAGCCGCCCCAAGTCGCGGCGCCGAGCTGATCGGGTTTCTCCGCGATGTTTAGCTGCGCGAAAATCTTCTCGGCGCTGCCCGGCAGATAAGGCCAGAGCAGGACGGCCAGCACGCGGCAACCCTCAGCCAGATTGTAGAGCACCTCGTCGAGGCGCGTCGCTTGCGCGGGATCCTTCGCCATTCTGAAAGGCTCGGTCTTCTGAATGTAAACATTCAGGTCAGTAACCAGGTCCCAAATTACTTTGAGTCCTTCTTGCAGGGAAGCATTTCGCAAGTGTTGGATCACCAGCTGCGTGGTTTGGTTTGCCAGCGCTGCTTTCTTGTCGTGCCGCGCAGCCAGCTTACCGGCTCGATACTTCTGGAGCATGGACAACGAACGGTTCAACAGGTTACCCAAGCCATTGGCCAGCTCCGCGTTGTATCGCGACTGAAAGCCCGCGTCGGTCCAGTTGCCATCCGGGCCGATGGCCAGCTCGCGCACGACGTAGTAGCGGAAAGCGTCCACGCCCCATTCATCGATCACCGCGACGGGGTCCACGATGTTACCGGTACTCTTGCTGATCTTCGCGCCGTCCTTCTGCCACCAGCCGTGCGCGAGAATCTGCTTCGGCAGCGGCAGCCCGATCGCCTTCAGCATGATCGGCCAATAGACCGCGTGAAACTTGAGGATATCCTTGCCAATGACGTGGGCGTCGGCGGGCCAGAGTTCGGGGCTGGCAGATTGCAGGCTATTGATCGGGGGAAGATCGGGGATCGCGGCGAGCACCACGGGGTCGCCCAACGCTGCCGGCACGGTGACGTAATTCACCAATGCGTCGAACCACACGTAAGTCACGAACTCCGGGTCGAAGGGCAGGGGAATGCCCCAGCTCAAGCGCGCCTTCGGCCGGCTGATGCACAGGTCTTCGAGCTTCGCGCTGTTCAGGAAGCCGAGCACCTCGTTGCGCCGGTAATCAGGCGCAATGAAGTCCGGGTGCTTGTGGATGTAGTCGATCAGCCACTGCTGATGCTCGCCCAGCTTGAAGTAATAGTTGTCCTCCTTGAGCTCATTCACCTCGCCCCAGCTCGGATCAAAGGTGCCATCCGGCAGCCGATCCTTGTCGGTGAGAAAAGTTTCTTCCTTCGTCGAATACCAGCCCGAGTAGGTCTCGCGATAGAACTGCCCTTCGTTATGGAGCTTCGTCAGAATCGCCTGCACGACCGCCTTGTGGCGCGGTTCGGTGGTGCGGATGAAATCGTCGTTCGCGCAGTTGAGCTTCGCCGCGAAGGGAATCCAGATCTCGGCAAACTCGTCGCAGTAGGCCTGTGGATCCTTGCCCTGGGCGAGAGCGGCTTGCTGGACCTTCTGGCCGTGCTCGTCATTGCCCGTCAGGAAAAACGCCGGTTCGCCCAAGCTGCGCCGCGCGCGTGCGATGACGTCCGTGAGGATCTTTTCGTAGGCATGCCCGAGGTGCGGGTGGCCGTTTACGTAGTCAATGGCGGTGGTGATGTAATACTGCTTGCTCATCCGCGCGCGACTGTGGGGGAAGGCCATCGGGATGGCAAATGGATGTTCGCCGGCTGCTGCGGGACATTGCCAATGCCGATCGAACTGAAGCCCAGAGAAAGCCTGGTGAAAGCGGGTTTGTCAGGGTGAGCGGACGGTGAGACCTTCCTCCAGTCCCGCAAAATCTTTCAGGTTGTCGGTCATCAGTTCGGTGACCCCGGCTTTGGTTGCGGCTCGAGCCTGCAGCCAGCGTGGACTCGGCCGCCACGCACGCCGCGTCGTTGCGCCTGAGCGAGCGCTTCGTGGACTTCAATGACGGTCGGCTCCACAAACTCAAAACCCAAGGTGAGATCATTTATCATTTCAGCGCCCTCTTCTGGAACATGGCGAAAACCGAGGCGTCCCCCCGTCAGGGTGGCGAAGATTTCAGTGAGCGCATGGGTACGAGTGAACTGCTCCGTTTCCAAGGCTTTCGCCCGGATGCCTTCATCGTGTCGCGCGTCCACCAACGGGAGCTGTCCCGATACCGCTTCATCGGCCGTCGCGTTCGGCCCGGATTGCTGGCGCGACGACCTTACGATCCAGCGCGATTGGCGCCCCGATCAATCTACCGCCAACCTTGCGGGCACTTACGATGGGAACCTCTAGCCCGCTGACTTCAACGAGCCGGATGCTGCCGTCGGTGTCAGTCTGGGCCTCGAATGTGGTGTTCGACGGAATCAAACCGTCGCCGGCCAACCGACCCCGTTCATCGCTGGTCAATTTCATTCGGCCAAGAGTGTCATTGAATGGATCGAGGCGGTTGTGGTTGAGCAAGCGTACATCCATCACAACCGGTGCCCGACAGCGTGGTCACGCCTCCATTTTCATCCAGTTCAATGCTGACCACTGCGTTGCAGATCGGGGCTGACTGCGTGGCTCGTGCACCCGGAATTTGTAGCCTGAGGGGATTATCGTTGGTCAGCGGACCGCGGGTACCGTTGGACAGGCACATGACCTCGGTGCGTTCGCGCAGGCGGGCATAGACATCGCGATTTGGGTGCTTGGCATCGCCTGCGAACAGGACGGCTTTGGCCTTTGGGGTGTATGAGCAGATGTCGAGGTAGTTGACGGCATCGCGCTGCAAGTTGAACGAGTTTCTGGCTCCGTGGTGCGGGACTTTGAGCACGCGGGCTTTGGGCAGGCCGAGCTTGCGGTGCTGCTTCACGGCGTTTTCCCAGTTCCTCTTGAGCGCGTCTGCACCCAAGAGCACGAGGCTCTGACCGAACTTGAGAGCGAGGATGGCCGAGATGGAATTCGGGTCGGGGACTTTAACTTCGGGATTGGTGAGCTTTTTCTTGTAGGCGTCGAAGAACGTGTTTTGAACTGATTCATCCGGGCCGAGGCAGTGAACCTCCACACCATCGATGACGCGCTCACGCAGGTCGCTGCGAAGCAGATGCCGAGGAATCCTACGTTCTCCAACGGCAGCGAGCAGGTCGAACAGAAACTCACCCCAATCCTGATTCATCTTTGAGGCGTGTTCGCGGACGGAACTGGGAAAGTTGACGGTCTGCTCAACGCCGTATATGAGCGCCGGAATGTCGTGGATGGTGTGCCAGAACTCCCCGACTTGCGGATGCCCTTCCAGCACCGGAATCAAATCAACGCCGTGGTCAGCGTGCGGATGCGTAAGGCAGACGAAGTGCAGCTTGCGACCAGCGACGAGTTGGCGGATGTCAGGCCGGTGGGCGTGTTGCGATGGATGTGCGTCTACAATTCCAATACCGCCGGAAGGAAAAGTGACAATGATAGTGTCGCCAATCCCTGACTCGTAGAAATCAAACCTGAGCTTGGCCAAATTCCTTGAGGATGAAGGCGCGTTTGCGTTTACGCTCGTCATCGAAGTTCAGTGTTTCGATGTAGGCGTCCGAGGGCTTGGCCAGCGCCAAGAATCGGTAGCCAACAATCAGGGAGCCGTGCTCATCTTTCGTTTCGATTTCATCCATCTGGAACGGCTGATTCCGCAGTTCAATCCCGGCCCGCCGAATCTGGTCTGCGGGCAGGTCGTAGAAGACCGTCTCCCCGTTCTCTACGAACGCGACCCGCGCTTCATTTCCCTGCAACTCCACCAGAAATCCTTTCAGCCGCCGCTTCGTCCGCACCGCCTGATACCGACGAGAAGTATCCTTCGTAGATGATTTTTGAGCGGGATGAAATTTGACGGACTCGGAGCGGGCAAACGTGTCGCCGTAGGAATGAACGACTCGGCTTTCCTCCGGCCCGGCCATTACGAGGTCGCTGCGGTCAAGCGGCCTGCGGTCGGCGGACAACTGGTAGCTGACGGAGGACGTGCTCATTGAACATTGAACTGTTTTCGCAACATGTCTGTGTAACGCTTCAACTCGTTGAAGTGCTGTTCCAAGGAACGCTGAGGCGGGTCTATTTCCATTAAGTCGATTTCCAGCAACAGCGCGTGACTCAGGTGAACGCTAAAACGGTCGGCGAACTTGTTCAGTCTTTCAACCCTTTCTTTTTGGACAGACGACGCTTTGAAGTTGGGGTTGTGACGGTTGACGGACACCTTCTCAAAGGTGACCGGGTGGAGCAGGACGTGCAAATCCATGCTGCCGGACGTGAAGTTGAAATCGAGCCGCTTGTGGGCAGGCACCATGCCCAACTGCTTGCCAAGTTCCGCGTGAGCATTGCCGCCAAATTGAAGACTGGTCGCAAGCAGCGTGTCAGCGTTGGGGATGGGCCAGTAAGACTTGCAGGCAAAACCGTTCCTGATGATGCGCTTGGGCTGGAAATGCTCGTCAACCAGTGCAGCAAGGCCGACGCAGGCATTCAGGAAAAACCCGTCGTCGTTGCCGGGCATCTCTTGTGCCGCCACAAGTTCAAGCGTGTCTACGCCAACCGTCAGACCGCGCTCTGGAATTTCGAGCTTCGCTCCGGTGGGCTTGGGGTCGCCCGGAAGAAAATTCATCTGGTCTACAGCCGCGAGCATGAACTCGCCGCAGCGGTCAAGATACCGGAACGCGCCGTCATACTGCTGTTTGAAGTGCAGACTGAGTGTTTGCCAAGACATCGTATTAATTCCGTTTCACAGCGTCGCGATAAACGTATCGGCAAGCTAGGTTGAAAGGAAAGTGTTAAACGGAACCACCAATAGCTGGGAAACTGGAACGGACCTCCTAACAAGCAGTTGTCCAAAAGGCGCGAGAATGAGGGCCAGTAGCCTCCTCCCCCTGTGAATAACTTCCCCCAATATGTGGGGCCTTTGCCCTTGCCAGACCCCTGCTAATGGTATTTTCATCATCCCCGATATGTATCTCAAAAACCTGACCGTGCTGGGTTTCAAGTCGTTTGCCGACAAGACGTCGTTGAACTTCTTGCCGGGGGTCACGGCCATCGTCGGGCCCAACGGCTGCGGCAAGTCCAACGTGTCGGACGCCATCCGCTGGGTGCTCGGCGAGCAGTCGGCCAAGGCGTTGCGCGGCGCCGAAATGGCGGACGTAATCTTCACCGGCACCGACAAGCGCAAGCCGCTCGGTCTCGCCGAGGTTTCGCTCACGATCGGTGATGTGGATGAGGATCACCTGCGCGCGGCGGGCGTCGAGATGGCGTTCAACGAGGTGACGGTCACACGCCGTGTCTTCCGCGACGGCGGCTCCGAGTATTTCATCAACAAGACGCCGTGCCGGTTGAAGGACATCCAGCAGTTGTTCATGGGCACGGGCGTTGGGCGCACCAGCTACTCGATCATGGCGCAGGGCAACATCACGCAGTTGCTGTCGAGCAAGCCGGAGGACCGGCGCATGGTGTTCGAGGAAGCGGCCGGCATTACGAAATTCAAAACGCAGAAAAAGGAAGCGCTGCGCAAGCTCGAATACACAGAGCAGAATCTATTGCGCGTCGGCGATCTCATTCGCGAGATCAAGCGGCAGATCGGATCGTTGCAACGGCAGGCGGGCAAGGCACGGCGCTACAAGCAGCTCATGGCCGAGTTGCAACATCTCGACACGC
Source organism: bacterium (assembly GCA_031362805.1). Taxonomy (GTDB): domain Bacteria; phylum Verrucomicrobiota; class Verrucomicrobiia; order Limisphaerales; family RI-55; genus RI-55. Next base: position 28,526 of record JANLTG010000004.1, on the reverse strand, counting down.
AGCTCGCACGGCATCAGTTCGACGTGTTGCAGGGCGAGATCCGGGAGCGGCACGAACAGGCGGAGCAGTTGCGCGATGCGATTGAACTGGGCAAATCCGCGATCATGCAGACCGAGGATGAGGTGCTGCAATTGCGCGAGCGGCTCAGCGCCCTTGATCACCAGATTAGCGAGTCGCAACAGCGCGGCATGGAGCTGCGTTCGCAAGCCGAGACGCAGGAGCAGCGCATCCAGTTCAATGAACAGCGGCTGCGCGAGATCGAAACGCAGAACGCGAGCGCGCTGGCGGAGATCACCCAGTGCGACGAACGCGGGCTGGCCGCCGAGCAGGAGCTGGTCACGGTGAAGCAGCGGCTTGACGAGTCTCGTGGCAAGGTCGAACAACAGCGCGGGCAACTGGAGGAGAAGCGTGAAGCCCTGCGCGGCGTCGAGCAACAGTTGATGGCGCGGCAGGACGAGCTACGGCAGGCGCAGTCGGCGGCGTTCGCGGCAGCGCAAGATTTGACCCGCTTGCGAAATGAACTGACGACGCTCGACCTCCAGAAGCGCGGCAACCAGGTGCGGTTGGAGAAGCTTTCGTCGGAGAAGATCCAGCTCGAAGAAGAGCGGGTGCGGCTCGAAGCGCGGCTGGGCGAGTTTTCGCAGGCGATGCAAGTCGAGACGTTGAACGTCGCCACCCGGCGCGACACGGTCGAGCAACGCCAGGCCCGGTTGAAGCAACTGCACATCGATCTCGGCGAGGCGACGAAGTCGTTGGATGATCTGCTGCGGCAACAGGCCGAACGACGGTCCAAGCTCAATGTCCTGATCGATCTGGATTCAGCGCACGAAGGCTTCAGCGAAGGCACGCTCGCCGCGCTCAAGGGGGCGAGCGGCGTACTGGGGTCGCTCGCCGACAAGATTCGCGTGCCCGACGAGTTCGTGCCGGCGATCGAAGCGGCGCTGGGACATCACTTGCAGCTCGTGCTCACGGAGCAGCCGGAGACGGCGGAGCAGATTCTCGCTGACTTGCGGAACGGCCGGCGCGGCAAGGCCAGCATCGCGGCGTTGGGGCTGCGGGGTGCTTCCGGGCAAAGTGCTTCCGGCTGCCAGCCGGAAGTGCAGAGTTTAGCCGGCAGCTTGCCGGCAGTAGCAAGTGGCGGCGCGGTGGGTAACGAGAGTTCCGGTCCGGCTGCCCGACCCACTTTGCTGGCGGCACTCGCCGTCATCGAAGCCGATGATTCCGTGAAGCCGTTGCTGGCATCGTTGCTCGGCAGCACTCGTATCGCGGACGATCTCGCGGCGGCGACGATCGCTTATCGCGAATCGAACGGCGCCTATGATTTTGTGACTCGCTCCGGTGAATTGCTCACGCGACACGGGGTGTTCACGGGTGGATCAACGAACGGCAATGGCAAAGGGTCGGCTTCGATCCTTGCCCGCAAAAATCATATCGACGTCTTGAAGACGGACCTCGCCGCGTTGCAAACGCAGGTCGAGGACGCGAGCCGGCGCAAGGGCGGCGTGCAAAATGAGCAGACGGAATTGCAGGCCGGCTTGCAGCAAGCGCAGACCGAACTGCGGCACACCGAGGTGACGATCGCGACCCGGCAGGGCGAATTGCGGGCGCTGGAGCAGTCGCAGCGCTCGTTGCATCAGAAGATCGACACCGTGGTTTACGAAATCCAGAGCCTCGCCGAGCAGGATCGCGAGGGCCATCAGAAGCGCGAGGAGTTGAACCAACGGCTGACCGAGCTGGAAACGCGCGAAAGGGCCGCGACCGAACGCGTGGCGGAATTGGGCAACGGCCTCGATGGTTTGCGGACCCAGCGCGACACCGCCAACGGGATGTTGACCGAAGCCAAAGTGTCCTTCGCCGGTGAGGAACAGCTGCTGGCCTCGCTCAATCACCAGCAAGCTCCGCTCGAACAACGCATCCGCGAATTGACGCACCAGGCCGAGCAGCGACGCCGGGAAGCGGCGGATTGTCTCGGCCGCCAGGCGCACAGCGAGTCGGAGATCAACGACGCCCGGGCGCAGATTGCGCGCCTTCAGCACGAGCGCGAACAGGTCAGCTCGCAGACAGCGCATTTGCTCGGACAGCGCGACGAGCAGCAGGGTGTCATTGGTGGCCGCGAAGAGAAGCTGCGTTCCGAACGCGAGGCGCTTGGCGTCCAGCAACAGCGCCGGAGCACCATCGAGGTCGAGCTCGCCCAGAAGGACATGACCGTCCAGAACTTGCGCCAGCGCATTCAGGAGAAGTATCAGCTCAACCTCGACGAGATTCGCAGCGAGTGCATCACCATCACCTACGCCGACGAAGGGCCGGCGCGGATTCAGACCGTTTCCCCCGAGGAGATGGCGAACGCGGGCGTGGCGACGGATTGGAATGCGGTTGCCGAACAGGTCACCGGTTTGCAGAAGCGCATCGAGGAGATGGGGCCGGTCAATGTCGTGGCCATCGAGGAATACGAAGAGGCGGAGGCGCGGCACAACTTCCTCACCACGCAGAACGACGACCTGGTCAACGCGAAGACCGAGCTGGTGGAAGTGCTGAACCGCATCAACGTGCAGACACGTGAGATGTTCGTCACGACGTTCAACCTGATTCGCGAGAACTTCCAGGTGCTGTTCACCGAGATCTTCGGCGGCGGCAAGGCGGACTTGCATCTCGCCGACGAAGGCGACGTGTTGGAGAGCGGCATCGACATCGTGGCGCGGCCGCCCGGCAAGCAGTTGCAAGGCATCTCGCTGCTGTCCGGCGGCGAGCAGACGATGACGGCGGTGGCGCTGCTCTTCGCCATCTACCAGGTGAAGCCGAGTCCGTTCTGCGTGTTGGACGAGCTGGATGCACCGCTCGACGAATCGAACATCAACCGGTTCGTGCGCGTGCTGCAGCGTTTCCTCGAGCAGTCGCAGTTCATCATCATCACGCACAACAAGCGCACCATCGGCATGGCGGACGTGCTTTACGGGGTGACGATGCAGGAACAGGGCGTCAGCCGGATCGTCAGCGTGAAGTTCCACAAAGCCGACGCGCCGGTGACGGATCATCAGCCAAAGGATTTGGTGCCGAAGGACGAGGGGCACGAACGGCTGGATGTGCTCGAAGATTCACCACACACTCCCGCTGAAACACTGGAAGTCGCGCTGGCGAAGTAGAAGGCTAGCGGTAGCTGATAATTGACGACATGAAGGAGAGTCCGGGATTGTTATTCGTGAAGTGCTTTTGGCTACTCTTGCTCGCGGGCTGTGGATTGTGCAGAGAGACAACCGTGCAGGAACTTACTTCGCCAGACGGCAATTACGTAGCGACAGCATGGATTCGTGATTGTGGGGCAACGACGCCTTACAACGTGCATGTTGATGTCCGCCCGGTCGGGCAGGCGCGCAATCGCGTCGGCAACGTGTACCACGGGCGGCTCGGCAATCGCGCAAGCCTTGCCTGGATCACAAGCACCAACTTGGTCATCACCTCAAGTTGCATGGAAGTGAAGCGACACATTACGAATTTCAGTGGCATCAAGATTGATCGCCTTGCCTGGTAGGGATTGGTCGCAATTTAGGTTCAGCATTCCTCAAGGAGGGGATGGCGCGGATGTGTGGGTGTTCCATGTTGAGCCACAAATTCAACGAAAGGCACAGTCATGATACCCAAATATTCCATCGAATACACGGTGACCTTCCGGAAGCAGGACTTTATGCATCACATGTCCACGGACGATCCGGTCGCGGCCGAGGAGTTCATCGAAGAGCTGCTCGAACGCGGCTATAAAATTCGGGACGTCCGCCACGACGGGGTGGAACTGCCGCCGAAGGACTTCGACAAACTGATCAAGACCGCTGCCAGCATGTTGGCGGCTCGGCGGATTTGTGATTCTCTCGGCATCAAACCGGAGGAAGAGCATCACCGGTTCGGCTTCACTGCCTGACGGAGGGATCGCCATGAAACAAACGATCATCGTGGCCTTGGTCATGGCCGTTGTGCTCGCAGTTTGGGGCAGCTTGAAGGCGGCGGACTCACGGACGAAGGAGACGATGCGATTGAAGCTGGAGTACGCCCAGAAGGTGCTCGAGGGAATCGCCCTTGAGGACTTCGAGCTGATCGCCTTCAACGCCGAGAAGCTCAAGGCCATCAGCCAGTCAGCCGAATGGCAGCACCGGAAGTCAGCGGAGTACCAACGGCACACCGGTGACTTCACGCGCCAGGCCGAAGCTCTCGTCAAAGCTGCGGAGCGCAAGAATGTGGATGCCGCCACCGTCGCGTATTTCCAACTGACGGCGAGCTGTGTCAGTTGCCATCGCCACCTGCGCGGAACCGAGCAGGCAGCCTTGGAGACCTCGACGGTGCGCCGTTAGCCGAGGGTCGGCCGACTGGCCACCGGTGACCGCAGCCTTGCGCAAGCGGCGGTGTTTGCTTACGAACTGGGCATGCATTCCCCGTTGCGCGCCGTGTTTGCTCTTGCGTTCGCCACTTCCTTGCCGCTCCACGCGGATGGGCCCGATGACAACAAAGCGGAGAACGTGCGCCGCGTTCCGCCGCCGGGCATTTCCATTTCGGACGCTGATCGTGCCGAATTGGAAAAAGGTGCCGCCGAGCTGAAGGTTCAGATCGGCCAACTGGCGGTGGCGCTGGCGGACAAACCCGCCGGCCAGCAGCTCCTGCCGGACGTTGAAATCTTCCACAAGGCGGTCGACTGGGCGCTGCGTTTTGATGAGTTCTATGCGACCAATCAAGTCGCAGTTGCGCGGGAGCTGTTGCAGCAGGGCTTGGAGCGCGCGGACTTGCTGCGGCGTGGCTTGGCGCCGTGGACCAAGTCCACCGGGCTGGTGGTGCGTGGCTATCGCTCGAAGATCGACGGCTCGGCGCAGCCCTATGGCCTCGTCGTGCCGGACTCGTTTGCGGTGCTGCCGACGCAACCGCACCGGCTGGATTTCTGGTTTCACGGTCGCGGCGAGAAGTTGACCGAGCTTGACTTCATCAACCAGCGCCGCAAATCAGCCGGCGAGTTCACTCCGCCCAACGCCTTTGTCCTCCACCTCTACGGGCGCTACTGCAACGCCAACAAGTTCGCAGGTGAGGTGGATCTCTTCGAAGCGTTGGAGCACGCAAAGAAGTCCTATCCCATCGATGACAACCGGCTGGTCGTCCGAGGCTTCTCAATGGGCGGGGCGGCGTGCTGGCAATTTGCGACCCACTTCGCCGGGCAATGGGCGGCGGCGGCGCCTGGGGCTGGATTCTCCGAGACGCCGGAATTCCTGAACGTGTTTCAAAACGAGAAGCTGCAGCCAACCGCTTGGGAACAGAAGCTCTGGCGCTGGTACAACGCCACCGACTACGCGCTTAATTTGTTCAATTGCCCGACCGTGGCGTACAGCGGCGAGGTCGACAGGCAGAAGCAGGCGGCGGACGCGATGGCCAAGGCGCTCGCGGGCGAGGGCATGACCTTGACGCACATCATTGGCACCGGCATGGGACACAAGTATGACGAGCGTTCCAAGATCGAGATCGACCGGCGTATCGATGCCATCGTGGAGCGCGGCCGTGATCCGTTGCCGCGGGAGGTGCGGTTCACCACCTTTACCCTCCGTTACAGTCGGATGCACTGGATTGCCGTCGAAGGACTGGAGCAGCATTGGGAACGGGCATTGGTCACCGCGCGAATCGTGGGGGACCGAGGCGTCTCAGTTACCACGACCAACGTCAGCCATCTGTTTTTCGACATGCCGGCGGGGCTTTGTCCGCTTGATCCGACACAGGCACCGGAGCTGGTCATCGACGGCCAGAAGCTGGCAGGCAAACCCGTGATGTCGGATCGTTCGTGGCAGAGTCGCTTTCGCAAGGTCAGCGGCCAATGGCAGGGGTACGAGGCTGCCGACGACATCGCTGCGCGGAAACGGCCCGGTCTCCAGGGCCCGATCGACGACGCGTTGATGGATCGCTTTGTAATCGTGCGGCCCACCGGCCAGCCGCTGAATGAAAAGGTTGGCGCTTGGGCCAACGCCGAGCTTGAGCATGCGGTTGAGCATTGGCGGCGACATTTCCGCGGCGAGCTGCGGGTGGTCAATGATACCGATGTGAAACGCGAAGACATGGAAGACCGGCACATCGTTTTATTTGGCGACCCGCAGAGCAACCAGGTGCTCAAGCAATTCTACGACGTGCTCCCGGTCACCTGGCGGGGTGACAAGGTCGTGGCGGGTCAGGAACAGTTTCCCGCGGCCAATCATATCGTGGCTTCCATCGGCTTGAACCCGCTCAGCCCGAACCGTTATGTCGTGTTGAACAGCGGCTTCACGTTCCGCGAGTATGATCAACTAAACAATGCGCGGCAGGTGGCCAAGCTGCCGGACTGGGCGGTGATCGATATCAATGAACCCGTGACATCGCGAGCATCTGGGAAAATCGTGGCGGCGGGATTCTTGAACGAGCGCTGGCAACTGCCGTCAGCGCCGTGAGTGTGACCGCGACACCCCGTTGTCAGTCAGCAGTCGTTCCACAAGCGCCCGGGCGGGCTTTCCAAACTTGCACGCGGGGAGGTGCGGGATCCAAGCTCCCGCCAACGAAATGAAATCGAAGGCTGAAACAATTGCCCGCCTGCTGGAGCCGGGGATTATCGCCGTTGTGCGGGCGTCGCGGGCTGAGCTGTGCGTGCCGCTGGCCGAAGCGCTGATCGCGGGCGGGGTGATTGCGGTGGAGATCACGCTGACCACGCCGAATGCAATTGAGGCGATTCGGGCTATCAAACAGGCAGTAGGCGAGCGAGGCCTGATCGGCGTGGGAACGGTCTTGGACGTGCGCACGTGTGAACGCGCACTCGATGCGGGCGCTGAATTTGTGGTGAGCCCGATCCTGCGGCCAGAGCTGGTGCCGGTGGCGCACGCGGCGAATCGGCCGATCATGCTGGGCGCTTACACTCCGACGGAAGCCCAGCTCGCGCACGAAGCTGGCAGTGATTTCATCAAGATCTTTCCGGCGGATGGGCTGGGGCCAAATTACATCAAGAATCTGCGCGCACCGTTGCCGCATCTGAGGATTGTGCCGACCGGCGGCGTGGACCTTGACACGATGGCTGAATTCCTCAAAGCCGGCGTGGCGGCGCTGGGAGTAGGGTCTTCCTTGGTGAAGAAGGAGTTGCTGGAGCGCAGCGATTGGGTCGGCCTAACAGCACTCGCCCGGCGATTTGTTGAGCTGAGGAGGGCGACAAGGTAGCCCGGCAAGTGGCGAGATTGTCACCAACCGCTGGTTGACGTGGCCTGGGGCTTGCGGAACTTTGGCCGCATGTCACCTCGGGACTTCAGACTACGGGCATTGGCGCTGATATGCGGAGTTGCCTCCACCCTCACCGTTTCAGCTTTGGACAGTCGTGTCGCAAACACGACCTTGCCGACGGCCATTCCCCTGGACCCGCCCGTCTATGGCTATCAGGCGCCGAACGCGTTTGGGGCACTTGCTTTCAGCCGGCCCGTGGCGCTGGTGACTCAACCCGGTGAGACGAACCGCTACTTTGTGGTCGAGCAACCCGGGGTCATCTACGTCATCACAAATCTCGCGAGCCCGACGAAAACCCTGTTCATGGACATCTCCGGCCCGGTGGATTCGTCGGACAACGAGGAGGGACTGCTCGGCATGGCCTTCCATCCGGATTGGCGGAACAATGGGTACTTCTATCTCTTCTACAACATCGACACGACGGTGAACGGTGTTGCCGGGCGCTACGATCGTCTGGCCCGCTATCAGATCGATCCCGCCAACCCAAATGCTGGGCTGTCCGGTTCGGAATTCCCGTTGCTCTCGCAGTTTGACGACCAATGGAACCACAACGGTGGGGACCTTCATTTCGGTCCGGATGGTTATCTGTATTTGTCTACTGGTGACGAAGGAGGTGGCGGTGATACCTACGACAACAGTCGCTTCATCAACAAGGATTACTTCAGCGCCATCTTGCGAATCGATGTAGATCGACGACTGGGCAATTTGGAGCCGAATCCGCATCCAGCCATCCATACCAACGCGCTGGGCCAGGCGTTGTACTCGATCCCGGCTGATAACCCGTTCATTGGGCGAACCAGCTTTAGGACGCTGAGTTTCAATGCCAACACCGTGCGGACTGAATTCTGGGCGGTTGGTCTTCGCAACCCCTGGCGCATGAGTTTTGATGCGGCCACTGGCAGACTGTACTGTGCTGATGTTGGGCAAGACCTCTACGAGGAGGTGAACATTGTCACGAAAGGCGGCGACTACGGTTGGCGCATCCGCGAGGGGACTCACCCTTATAACGGTGGCGTAGTCCTTGGCGGCGTCTCCTTGGTAGAGCCGATCATTGATTATCCGCACGCCAACCCTCCGTCCAATCCGATTCCGGGCGGATTCGGTGTTGGCAATTCGATAACCGGCGGTGTCGTTTATCACGGCCAACGCCTCGGCCAACTCCAGGGCTATTACATCTTCGGCGACTACGGGAGCAGCCGCATCTTTGCGCTCCGCTACAATCCCACCACCGGCCAGGCGGAGGATTTTCAACAGTTGCTCGGCGGTTCCGGCCCGGTGGGCTTCGGCATCGATCCGTCGAACGGTGACGTGCTTTACGCGAGCCTGAATGGCTCCGTCCGGAGATTGCTTTACTCCAGCCAGCCTACCCAAGGCCAGGCGCTACCGCCGCTGCTCTCGCAGACCGGCGCGTTCGTGCCACCGGTCGCCAACCTCACGCCTCAGGCGGGCATTGTGCCGTATGATTTGAACCTGCCGTTCTGGTCCGATCACGCCCTCAAATCACGCTGGTTCTCGATCCCTGATGTCGCTGACACCATGACCTTCAGCGCCAGCGGCAACTGGCTTTTTCCCACCGGCACGGTTTGGATCAAACACTTCGATTTCGAGCTTACCAATGGTGTGCCTGCGTCGCGGCGGCGCCTTGAGACGCGCTTCCTGGTGAAGAATCAGGCCGGCGTCCACGGCTTCACCTATCGCTGGAATACGGGGCAGACCGACGCCAACCTGGTGCAGGACGGTGGGCTGGATGAAACGCTGACGATACATAACCCCAACGGCACCGTGCTGCGGGAGCAGATCTGGCGTTACCCTTCGCGCGGTGAATGTCTGCAATGCCATACGCCGGCTGGCGGATTTGCCGCTGGCTTCAACACCGTCCAACTGAACCGCGCGCACGACTACGGCAACGGCCCTTCCAACCAGGTCGAGGTGCTGAGCAAGGTCGGCTATTTCAATGCGGCCGTGAGTGATGTCCACGTGTTGCCCGCCTTGTCGCGGCCCGACGAAACCGGCGTCAGCCTCGAACGGCGCGTACGCTCTTACCTTCAGGTCAATTGCGTGCAGTGCCATCAACCCGGCGGCTCGGCTCAGGGAAGCTGGGATGCGCGCATCGCGACCGCCACCGACTTCGCGGGACTGATCAATGGGGCGTTGGTTAACAACTTGGGCGACCCGCTAAATAGAGTGCTGGCGGTGGGCGATGCCGCGCACTCGGTGTTGCTGCAGAAGATGGCTGTGCGTGGCGCGGGCCAGATGCCACCCCTGGCTTCATCGATCGCGGACCCCGCAGGCATCGCTCTGCTCACCGAGTGGATCAATGCCCTTGCCACCCGGCAGAGTTTCGCCGACTGGCAGGTCGCCGTATTTGGTTCCACCAATGATCCGAATGCGGCGGCGGAATTCGACTTCGATGGGGATGGCGCGAGCAACCACCTTGAGTGGCTGACGGGCACCGATGCGCAGAGTTCGACAAGTGCATGGCAAATTGGAGTCAGCAAGCTGGGAGAATCCGTGGGTATCGAGTTTGCGAAGACGGCCCAGCGCGGCTTTGAGGTGCAGTTCAAGACGAACCTCGATCCCGGTGAGGCCTGGCGAGTGCTCGACGTGCCCTCGAACCAGCCGAACTTCGGCAATGCCACGGCGCCGACGGTGGTGACTGATCGGCTGACGGGTTCGCCCTCGCGCTACTACCGCGTCCGCGTGTTTGGACAGTAGGCTGCAAACGATTGCTGAACCGCAGACGCAATCACCAATCGTTGTGGTTGTTCCCTCCAAGGCAGGGATCGGCAAACTCCCCGTCAGTTAAACTGCCGCGACGATTGCGCCAGGAAGCCACTGAGCCAGGCGGGTTCGGAGAAGTGCAGCAGGCGATCGGAGAGATCATTCAGCGCCAGTCGGGCGGTCGAGAAGCTGTCGGATAGCCGATCGTAGACGCCCACCAAATCATGCCGCCGGGCGAGTTGATGATCGCGGGCCGCGCGGAAGCTGCCGGCGCCGATGCCTTCGTAGTAGCTCAAGTTCGGGGCGCCGCGGGTCAACGTCCGGTGTTGAAGGCGCTCGCTGAAGACACCGCTGAGAAACAGCGTGTGATTGCCAATGTGCGCCTGGATATAGAAACGAGTTCGCGCATCCGCCTGGGCGCTGGCGGCCAGCATCTCAAAGACATACTCGATCGGGGATTGATCCGGCGGCAGGCGCAGCGGCAGATTTTCGGTCCGACTGAACTCGGCGAGCAGTGACGCCACGTAATCCGCCACCGCCCGGTCTTCGAGGCCCGCCCTAAGAAAGACCTGCCGCACCAGCACGTAGAAGTAGAACGGCATGGAGACGGAAAGGCAGTGGTTTGAGGTCGTCAATGTTTCGTAGAGCGCCGGGTCGTCGAGGATCAGGTCGCGCGATTCTTCGTCGGTGAACAGTAGGGTAAGAAGCTCGTGATCCTGGGTTTCACGGCCGAGCACCCGCAGGATGAAGGCGATGTCTTCGGCGGTGAATCGCACCCGGCTATTGGCCTTTACGACGTTCATGGTTAGTAGATCGACCGCATGGGCTGGCACCTGAAATCAAATACTTCAGCCGTCGTTGAATTGAGCACAACCAATTCCATTCGTCAGCCCCGTAATGTCGGCAACGAATGGGAATGCCGGGACTAGGGTTTGAACTCATGAGTCCGCGCACCAGTCCGTTGAGGTCGGTCTAAAGGGCAACAGAAATTTCGAGAATCGCTCTCGCAGAAATGGTTCGTTGCGATGAAACTCCGACCGCATTCCAACGAAAACCCCGGTAGACGGGCTGGTGCGAGCGCGGCTGTATGCGCCGGCAGTGCCCTGAATTCTGATCCAACTTATGTCGCAAAATTTTTACGAAACTGACCGGGCGGTTGGCGAATACCTGTTGTTTCATTACGGCACTGCCGCGGAGATCCTGCCCTTTAAATTCGGCCCGTACACGGCGCTGGGCTTTCCCGTTCGCTCCGTCAGCGAATGCCTCGACCTGAACCGTCTGCCGGCCAGTCCGCGCGCGCTGGACCTCGGCTGTGCGGTTGGGCGATCGAGCTTTGAGCTGGCGCGCCACTGTCGGGAGGTCATCGGCATCGATTTCTCACAACGATTCGTCGAAAGCGCCGCCCGTCTCGCCTTGGATGGGCAGATCGATTTCAGCTTTGCCGAGCAAGGCGAACTGCGTCGACACGCGACCGCCGTGGTGCCGGAGGAAATTGACCGTATGCGGGTGCGCTTCGAGCAAGGCGACGCCCTGGACCCCCGCGATCACCTGGGACAGTTCGACATCGTCTTGCTGGCCAACTTGGTGGACCGGCTTTCTGAACCAGCCCGTTGTCTAAAGCGATTGTCCGGCCTCGTGAATCCCGGCGGGCAGCTCATCATCACGACGCCGGGAACGTGGCTGACGGAATTCACTCCCAGAGAGCATTGGCTCGGTGGCTTTGAGCGCGACGGCAAAGTTGTCACCACTCTGGATGGTCTGCGCACGCACCTTGATAAGGATTTTGAACTGACTTCAACCAAGGATCTGCCGTTCTTGATCCGGGAGCACGCGCGCAAGTTCCAGTGGAGCGTGGCCCAGGCGAGCCTTTGGCGGCGGCGTTAAATCGGCGCCTTCCGCAGGGTTGGCAGCTCGCCGACTCATGGCCGGGAAGTCGCGGCGAGAGTCGCGGACGGGAATTGTCTGCGGTCTGCTTTACTTCTCCTTCTTCCAAGACTGCACCACGGACAGTGCCTTCAGCATGTCGAGCGCGCGCAGGAGTGCCGGATCTTTCAGCGTTGGCGTTGCTTCGCTAGCCTGATCCGTTGGGCCAGTGATGATCTGTTGTAGTGGCACTCCTTCACGCCGCTGCCGAACCAAGTCCGCCTCGGTTACCCGGCGGCGGGGAGCCGGGGTGCCGGTGCTGCCGGTCGATGCTTCCCCAAAAGGATCCGCCAGATACTTGCGGTCTTCGGCCGCGGTCGTCGCAATTTGAATATCCGGCGGCAGCCCGGCGCGGGCGATGGGTGTCCCGTCGCCCAGTTGAACCGGCTTGCTGGCGATGCGAATCAGCTGGCCGTTGGAAAGTGTGAACTCCTCGTACAAAGTCGCTTCACCGGAAGTCTTGCCGCCGATGAGCAGACCCGCCTTGCCGTGCCGCAAGGAACCGGCGAAGGCTTCGGCCGCACCCGAGGTGCCGCCGTTCGTGAGCACCATGACCGGAATCAAGATCGCATCGCCATCGTCGTCGCCCAAATACTCTTTGTCGCCAACTCGCAGCAACGGCCCTTCAGCGTCAGTGAACAGTCCCGTCGCCTGAGCGGCGGCGGCATAGTCAGTTCCACCCGTAAACCGCAGGTCGATGACCAATCCTTTGAGCGGTCCGCTTTCGAGCAATTTATCGATCTCCTCGCGCAAGGCGGCTCGCAAGCCCGGGCGCACGACGCCGACGCGCAAGTAACCGAATTCTTTGCGAAACCGACCGGCCTTGAGCACAAGCCTATTCGTGGATTCGGCGGCCGACGGCGGTTGACCGATTGCGACGTGCGGCTTCAGTTGCTCAATCAAGCCCTTCACGGCTGCCGCGTTCAGCTCTTCGTCCGTCGTTTCCGCAAGATGCTGGCGGATCAGGCGGTGAATCTCTTCGAACGGGACGGATTTGATGGCGGGCGCTGCGGGCGTGATGTCAGCGCCATGTACGGCCAATGGAAAAATGAACGTGCTAAGCGCGAGCAGCGAAGGGGCAAAGAATTTTATCATGATCAGCGGACGCTCAGCGGAGCGCCTTGGCGGCAATATCCCGACGGAACTGCGCGCCGTCGAATTGAATTTTATCCACGGCGCGATAGGCGGCGTCGCGCGCGGCTTGCAGCCCCGGCGCCCAACTGGTAACGCCCAGCACGCGGCCACCGTGGGTTACCACTTCACCATCCCTGGTGTTCGTGCCGGCATGGAAGACTTTGGTGTCCGGTAGCGCGTCGGCGGCTGCGATCCCTGAAATGGCTTTGCCTTTCGGATAGTTCCCTGGGTAACCGGCTGAAGCCAGCACGACGCAGACGCAAGCATCGTCGGACCACTCGATCGAAACCTGGTCCAGGCACCCATCGATACTCGCTTCCAGCAATTCGAGGAGATCGCTCTTTAAACGCGGCAGATAAACCTGCGTCTCGGGGTCGCCAAAACGGGAGTTGAACTCAAGCACCTTTGGGCCGTCTTTGGTGAGCATCACCCCCGGATAGAGAATTCCCCGGTAGTCAATGCCTTCCTGCACACAACCCGCCAACCAGGGTTTGATGATCAAGTCCGCGACCGCCTGATACTCAGCGTCCGTGAGGAATGGAGCAGGGGAGTAGGTGCCCATGCCGCCGGTGTTGAGTCCTTGATCGCCATCAAGTGCGCGTTTGTGATCCTGCGAACTGGGGAAAAGTTTCGCCGTCTTGCCATCGCAAAGAAAATGCAGGGACACTTCGATGCCCTCGATCAACTCCTGAATCAAGATGCGGTCGCCCGATTTGCCGAACGCTTTGCTGACAAGGATCTCGTCGATCGCTTGTTCGGCTTCGGCGGGACGCTGACAAATCAACACCCCTTTGCCGAGCGCCAGTCCGTCTGCCTTGACGGCGCAACGCCCTTGCAGTTTGGAGGCGAAAGCTTTGGCGGCGGCGGCATCGGAAAAGGAACCGGACTTCATGGTCGGGATGCCATGGCGGTCCATGAATTCCTGCGCGAAAACCTTGCTGGATTCAAACTGCGCGGCGCGCTGATTCGGTCCCCAGATACGGAGCCCGGCTGCTGGAAAGCGATCCACCACGCCGAGCGCGAGCGGATTGTCCGGGCCGACCACGGTGAGATCCACCCGCTTCTCGCGGGCAAAGACGAGCAACGCGTCGAGGTCGTCGGCATTGATGGCGACGCACTCAACCAGGCCGCCGTTGCTCGCGAGCCGTTCCTGCGCAATACCGGCGTTGCCGGGTGCGCACCACATCTTCGTGATGCGTTTGGATTGCGCGAGTTTCCAGACGAGGGCGTGCTCACGGCCGCCGGACCCAATCACCAGAACATTCATGTGGCCCGCGATGAAACAGGAAAACTCCCGACCGGGAAAAGAAAATCCAACGCGAGTTCTCGCGTGGTGGACTTGTCGCTTGTGTCCGCCGGTCAGGGGCCGTTAGGTTGCGGCCCAGTTCACAACAATTCTTGTGACCGGATCGCTATGAAACACATCTTTCGCCTGTTGGCCATTGTCAGTCTCACGTTCGCTGCCGGCTCGCTGCCCGCACAACTTTCTCCGGGCGGTGACATGCCGGGCTTCGACAAGGCGATGCGCAAACTTTTCGAGAAGGTGGATGGCTTCACCAGCACCGCGCAGATGACCATCGCCGGGAGCGGCCAGAACGTGACGATGACGGTGGCGATCAGCATGTTGAATGGTGACTCGCGAACCGAGGTGGACCTGGCGAAAATGGAAGGCGCCGCGATCCCCGCTGACATGCTCAGCCAGCTCAAGTCGATGGGCATGGATCGCATGGTCACGATGTCCTATGCGAAGGACGGGCGCTCGCTGATGATCTACCCCGGCATGAAAGCCTACGCAGAGATCAGTGGCCCCACAACGGCGGGCGGAAAGTCAGCCGAGGGCACGCTGGAAAAGATCGTCGTGGGCGTGGAAGACATCAGTGGCAAGTCCTGCGAGAAGAGCACGGTCAAATTCAAGAGCGAGGGCTCGCCCGAGGTGACGATGACCGTCTGGGCTGACACGAGCCGCAAAGATCTGCCGGTGAAGATCGCGACCGCTCAAGACGGCGTAAACCTCACGATGGAATTCAAGGAATTCAAAGAGGCCAAGCCCGATGCCAAGCTCTTCACCCCCCCCTCCGACTTCAAGAAATACAATTCGGTGGATGAGCTGATGCAGGCCAACATGCAAAAATTGATGCAGGCCGCGCCGGAGAAATAGTTCGCAGGCTGGTTGCGGAGCCGCCTCAGACCAACTGCGTCACGCCAGTCCCCTTGCCAATTTCGCCGATGATCCAGACGCCATGCCCCGCGGCCTTGATCTGCTTCAAGGCTGCACTGGCCTGATCCGCCGCGACGACGGCCACCATGCCGATGCCCATGTTGAACACCTGGAACATCTCGCGCTCTTCGACCTTGCCGCCGCGCTGAATCATTTCGAAGACTGGCAGCACCGGCCAGGTTCCTTGGCGGATGACGCAATCACAATTCTTCGGCAGCACTCGTGGAATGTTGTCAATGAACCCGCCGCCCGTGATGTGAGCGAGCCCCTTCAAACCCGGTGTCTTGCCGGGCCGGTTGAGTTTCTTCACGAGATCCTGCACCAGCAGCCCGTAAGAGACATGGACCTTCAGGAATTCTTCGCCGAGCGTGCAACCCAGTTCAGCGATCTTGCTCTTCAATTTCAACTTGAGCTGCTCTTGAAGAACTTTCCGGGCCAGCGAGTAGCCGTTCGTGTGGAGGCCGCTGGAAGCAATACCAATGACGGCGTCTCCGCGCCTGATGGACTTCTGGCCATTCAGCATGCGTGATTTCTCGACGACGCCGACAATCGTGCCGCTGACGTCGTACTCGCCGGGCTGATAGAACCCGGGCATCTGCGCCGTCTCGCCGCCGATCAGCGCACAGCGATTGTCGGCGCACGCTTTGGCGAAGCCCTTCAAAATGTCGGTGAAGACATGGGCTTCCAATTTGCCGGTGCCGAGATAGTCGAGGAAGAACAAGGGCTCCGCACCCAGCACCGCGATGTCATCGACACAGTGGTTCACCAGATCCTGGCCAATGGTGTCGTGTTGATCCATGGCGAAGGCGATCTTCAATTTGGTGCCGACGCCATCGGCGCTGGAAACAAGCACCGGCTGCCGATACTTGCGGGTATCGAGCGCGAACAAACCACCGAAGCCGCCGACCTTGCCCATGACTTCACGGCGATGCGTGCTGCCGAGGAGCTGGGGCAGGGTGGCCTTGACCCGATTACCAAGATTGATGTCAACGCCCGCGCGGGCATAAGCGGATTTCTTCATAACGAAAAGCGGCGCGCAGAATGGCTGTGTGACGTTCCTGTGTCCAGACGACAGATGATTTCCGGCAAGGACGGTTGACCGGCGGCAGACCCTTTGCCAGCGTTTCGCACCTGTTGCATGGACATCAAGAAAGCCGTCATTACGTGCGCCGGACCGACCCAACGAACGTTGCCGTTGCAGACGTTGGTGGATCGGCAGGGGCAGACCAACACCGCCTTGTCGATCATCGCGGCCGAAGCCGTCTCGGCCGGCATCGAGGAGCTCGGGGTGGTCATTCATCCGGGTGACGAGCAGGCCTATGCCCTGGCGGCCGGTACGCACGCGTCGCGGATCACGTTTATCGAGCAGGCGGAGGCGCTCGGGTACGGGCATGCGGTTCACTGCGCCGCGCCGTTTGTCGGTGGGAAACCTTTCCTGCTCATGGTAGGCGACCACCTTTACGTCAGTGCGCGGGAGGAATCGTGCGCCCGGCAACTCATTGACTGCGCGCGCCGCGAGTCGTGCGCCGTCTCGGCCGTGCAGGCAACCCGTGAAAGCAAGCTGCCCTACTACGGCACGGTGGGCGGAAAACTGGCGGCGGGCCGCACCGGTCTCTACGAAATTGATCTGGTGATGGAGAAGCCAACGCCGACGCAGGCGGAGCAACAGTTGATCGTGCCGGGATTGCGAGCGGGCAGCTATCTCTGCTTCTTCGGTATGCACGTTTTGACGCCGGCCGTCATGACTGCCCTGGCCGCAGAACTTGCAGGCAATGAATCGCCCCGAAAAGTCACGCTGTCCGGCGTGCTGAATATGTTGTCGGGTCGCGAGCGGTATCTGGCGGTTGAGTTGAATGGCCGGCGCTACGACATTGGCGATCGTTATGGGCTGTTGACCGCGCAACTGGCCATCGCCCTCTCGGGCAAAGATCGTGAAGAAGTGCTGACCGGTCTGGTGGACTTGCTGGCCAATCAGCCCCGCGCATGAGCCGGCTCGTTGACACCATCCGGGCGAGCGACGCGGCCATCCGAAACCGCTCGCTCGAAGCGCTTGTGGTCGGCATGGAGTGCGAGGCGTTGCTTGCGGAGTGCGCCGAACTCGAAGGTTTTCGGCACAAGAGCGAAAACCTTTACGAGCGGGTACGCGCGCTGTTCTTCCTGTTCGCATTATGCCGGTTTCATTTGCCGAACCAATTGGCGCCGGGTGCGAATGCCGGGCTGATTCCGTTTGAAGGTTACGAGCACCTGCTGCAACGAAGGTTTGAGGAAGCCATCGAGTGCTTTCTTGTCGCGCAACGGCAGGCCGGCCCCAGTGATGCGCTCTTCAGCGGCCTGGCGACGGCTTATCATCGGCTGGCGTTTCAAACCCTGGCGGATCAAGTCCGCCGGAGTGTGCGGTCCGTGCAAGGGAATCAATGGATGTTCCGCGTCGGACATTCCCTCGATCACCCGCTGCGCATCCGCAACGAGCTGGCAACCAAGACAGCGGACGGCTCGTTTCCGTTGCTGTATGAGCAGACGGCGGTACGGATGGACCTGACCCACAGTGCGTGGAGCGATATCTTCTTCCTTGGGATGGATTATCCGGAAGGTGCCCGCGTGGTGAATGTGTCGATCGACCTCGGGGTTCACGGGCGCGACGAAAAGCCCCGGCCACCCGTCGAGGCCTTCGTGCGGGTCATCGACGAACCCGTGCTGCGCTTGACCAGTATTGACCTGGGGGCAACGGCTGAGATTTGTGAACTCGGCGAAGTCTTTGATTTTGCCCGCGATCACCTCGGCTTGCTCAAAGCGGCGGTGATTGCCGCCGGTATCGTTCCTCCTGGCTTGGAAGGCTCGGGCCAACGCCTCGCGGACGTCCTGGCTCAGTTGGTCGGGCCGGGTCTTGGTTTGGAAATTGTCAGCAACGTTCGCGGCATCCCCAAGGGTTCGCGGCTGGCGGTTTCGACCAACTTACTGGGCTGTTTGATCTCTGCCTGCATGCGTGCCACGGGCCAGGCCACAGCGCTCACTGGCCCACTCACCGAGGCCGAACGACGCGTGGTGGCAGCGCGGGCGATTTTGGGCGAATGGCTCGGTGGCTCCGGCGGCGGCTGGCAAGACAGTGGCGGCGTCTGGCCGGGAATGAAGCTGATCGAAGGCGTATTGGCCACTGAGACCGATCCCGAATTCGGCGTCAGCCGCGGTCGTCTGCTGCCGCGCCATCAGGTGTATCAACGGAATGAGATCAGCGCGGAGACGCGGGCCAAGTTGCAGGCCAGCCTCGTCTTGGTGCATGGCGGCATGGCCCAGAATGTTGGTCCCATTCTGGAAATGGTTACTGAGAAATACCTGCTGCGATCGCGCGCCGAATGGCAGGGTCGACAACAGGCCATGGAACTTCTCGAGGAAGTGGTCGCCGCGCTCAGGGCAGGTGACATTCGGGCCTTGGGCGCGCTCACGACCCGCAACTTCGCTGGGCCAATTCAGACGATCATTCCCTGGGCGAGCACTGCCTTCACCGAACGATTGATCGAGCAGGTGCGTTCCGAGTTTGGCGAATCATTCTGGGGCTTTTGGATGCTCGGCGGCATGAGCGGCGGCGGCATGGGATTTATTTTTGCCCCGGAGCAAAAGCTTAAGGCCCAGGCCCGGTTGATCGAGTTGATGCTCCAGACCAAGCACGAGATGGAGCAGGGGCTGCCCTTTGCGATGAACCCGGTGGTTTACGATTTCGCGATCAACGAGAACGGCACGCACGCATCCATGCTGAGCGCCGGCACGGCGTTGTTGCCCGCAGGGTACTACACGTTAATCGTGCCTCAATTGCTGCGGCAAGACCGCCGCAACCTGTCACCCGTCAGGCGCGCGGAGCTGGATCGCTTTGCCGGTGCCTGCCGCACGCGACCGGAGTTGAGCGGTGTCGTGCAGGAGTTGTTCGATTCGCTAATGCCGCGTTCATCGTCGGCGGAGACGGCCAAAAGTGACCTGGCAGGTTTGCTGGTGGAAAATGGTTTCGACCGCTTCCAGCACGAGCAGATCCGCAAAGACCTGCGCGACGGTCGGATCGGTCTGGCGCAGAATCGATTGCCCGCCGCTTCGCAGATCGAAGATGTCCGGGATGAAGACGTCGCGCGCTACGAAGATCTGGGCGCGCAGGCTGAGTTGGGCAATGAACTGTTGCGCGCAGGCACCGTCGCCGTTGTCACTCTCGCCGCGGGTTCGGGCAGCCGTTGGACCCAAGGCGCGGGAGTGGCGAAGGCGCTGCATCCATTCTGCAAATTTGCCGGTCGGCATCGCACCTTCATCGAGCTACATCTGGCCAAGTCCCGCAAACGGGGCCGATCCGCAGGTCGGGCCATTCCCCATATCTTTACCACCAGCCATTTGACGCACGACGCGATCGCGCAGCACCTGGCCCGCGTCGACAACTACGACTATCCGGGACCAGCCCTGCTTTCGCCCTGCCGGGCGATCGGTCTGCGGCTGATTCCTACCGTGCGGGATCTTCATTTTCATTGGGAAGAAACACCCCAGCAGCTGCTCGATGAGCAACAGCAGAAGGTGCGCACAAGCTTGCGGGCGGCGTTGATTCAGTGGGCGCAAAAGACCGGTGAGGGCTCCGACTACACGGACAATGTGCCCGGTCAGTGCCTGCACCCGGTCGGGCATTGGCATGAGGTGCCCAATCTCCTGCGGAACGGTGTGCTACGTGACTTGCTCGCGGAGCGGCCACAGCTGCGTTTCCTGATGTTGCACAACATTGATACCGTTGGAGCGGACGTTGATCCCGCCTTGTTGGGCTGGTTCGCGCAGAGTGATGCGGCGCTCGGCTTCGAGGTGATCCCACGTCGCGTGGACGATCGCGGCGGTGGGCTGGCGCGCGTGAATGGTCAGGTGCGATTGCTTGAAGGGCTGGCCATGCCGCGCGAGGAACAGGAGTTCCACTTGCGCTACTACAACAGCATGACGACCTGGATTGACATCGACCGGCTGCTTGAAGTTTTTGGATTGAAGCGTACCGATTTGCTAAGTCCTGAGAAAGTGAACACCGCCGTTCGTAATTTTGCAGCCAAGGTGCCGACCTATGTCACCCTGAAAGAAGTTAAGAAGCGCTGGGGCCACGGTCAGGAAGACGTTTACCCCGTGGCGCAGATTGAAAAGCTATGGGGCGACATGAGCGCGATGCCCGGCGTGAGCTGCCGCTATGTCGCCGTGCCTCGCTCGCGCGGGCAGCAACTGAAGGATCAAGCCCAGCTCGATGGCTGGCTGCGCGATGGTTCCGCAGCCTGGGTGAATGCGCTTTGCGCCTGGGAGTAGCGCCGGTCTTGCGCGGCACTGAAGCTGCAAAGGTTTCGCCGATAGCACTTGAGTGTGTGTGATGCCAGCCGGGCGATCGACCGTTATCGGCCCGACTTGGCGAAACTGAAAAGTTGCGTCGGCGCGGTCGCAACCATTTACTGGACATTAATTGCATCAAACCATGACGACCTACTATCTCGCCTGTGACCTGGGAGCGGAAAGCGGCCGCGTCATGCACGGCACGCTCGACCGCGGCCGGCTCACCGTTCAGGAGCTCCATCGCTTCCTCAATACGCCAATTCAGAAGGGTGGGGCACTTACGTGGGATATCGAAAACCTGTTCCGTGAGCTGATCGTTGGCCTGCGCAAAGCAGGCGAACGTGAGGATCCCATTTCGAGCATCAGCTGCGCAGCCTGGGGCCTCGACTACATGCTTTTCGACAAGAGCGGCACGGTCCTTTCGCCAACCTACCATTACCGTGATGTGCGCACGGAGAAGATCGCCAAGCAGGTGCTGGCCAAAGTTTCGTGGGAAAGCATCTTCGAGCAGACGGGCATCCAATTCATGCCCATCAATACGCTGTTCCAGTTGGCGGCAGAACCGGACAAGCGACTGCGCAAAGCGCACCAAATGCTAACGATTGGCGATGGCTTTAACTATTTGCTATCAGGTGTGGCACGTGTCGATCAATCAAGTGCCAGCACCACGCAGTTGTACAATCCACGCACTGAGAATTGGGCGGATCCGCTCATTAACACTTTGGATTTTCCCCGGGCGATCTTCCCGCCCATTGTGCCGTCCGGCACCAAGCTGGGACCGCTTCGTCCGGATATCGTCAAGCAAGCTGGGCTGCAACATGAAGACGTCGACCAAGTCGAGATCATTGCCTCGTGCTCGCACGACACCGCAGCGGCCGTGGCCGCCGTACCTGCCGTGGGCCGTGACTGGGCATATTTGAGTTCCGGCACCTGGTCTTTGCTCGGGACGGAATCACCCGTGCCGTTCATGACGAGCGTCTGTCGTGATTTGAATTTTACCAATGAAGTGGGTTTTGGCGGCTCGGTTCGCGTACTGAAGAACCTTGTCGGGCTGTGGATCGTGCAGGAATGCCGGCGCGATTGGGCGAAGAAGGAACAGGATTACGACTACGCGATGTTGAGCCATCTGGCCGCGTCAGCCGACCCGTTTGTGTCGCTCATTAATCCTGAGGACCCGCGCTTCTTGAGCCCGGGCGACATGCCGGACAAAATCAAAGCCTTTTGCAAAGACACCGGTCAACGAACTCCCAAGAAGCCGGGCGATTTCATTCGCTGCGTCCTGGAGAGCCTAGCGCTGCTATATCGACGCACCTTACGGCAACTCGAGGACTGCACCGGTCGGAAGTTTGAACGCTTGCACATCGTCGGCGGCGGTTCGCAAAACTCGGTCCTCAATCACTTCACGGCCAACGCAGTTCAGATCCCGGTCGTCGTCGGCCCAATCGAGGCCACCGCTGTCGGCAATATTCTGGTTCAGGCGATCGCCCTGGGGCACGTTTCTTCGCTTGAGGAAGCCCGCAAGATCGTGCGCGATTCTTTCCCGATCCAAACCATCCAGCCCCGGGAGGCGGCGGTTTGGGAGGAAGCGGCAGTTCGGTTTGAGCAGTTCTTTGCTCAACCTGAGTAAACTAACCCGCTTCAAATTTCCATTCCGGCCCTCCAGCGTATTCAATTTGCACGAAGGCTTTGAACCTCCGCGCAGCGGTTTGAGAATTTTCTTTGCTGACGTGTCACCCAGAATCCGTATTGACAGCTCCATCGCTCACCGGTAATCACAACTGAGTTAAGCAACTTACTTATGAATCAGGTGCAGCCGGAACTTAAGGTGACTCACAATGAGGACATCAAGGAAGCCATCCCCACCTTGGCAGGCAACATCGCCGCCACTGTTGCGTCGGGCACGGACCAGTTCTCAGCCGACGATCAACAGTTCATCAAGTTCCACGGCATCTACCAGCAGGATGACCGAGATCTCCGCAAGACCCAGAAGAAGTTCATGATGATGATCCGCGGGCGAATCCCTGGCGGTATCATGACCCCGGCGCAGTGGATCACTTTCGATGATCTCGCGACGAATTATGGTAACGACACCCTCCGCATCACCACGCGGCAAAGCATTCAATTTCATGGAGTCGTCATGTCGGGGCTGCGCCCGTTGATCCAAAAAATCAACGACTGTCTGCTCTCCACGCTGGCGGCTTGCGGCGATGTGAACCGCAATGTCATGGCCGCGCCCACTCCGGCTCAAGACGGTGCCCGCGCCGCGATGATCGAAGATGTGCATCGCGTGGTGGCCGCGCTCGCACCGCAGACCAAAGCGTATCACTCGATCTGGATTGATGGCGTGCAGCTCAACCTCGACGAGCCGGCGAACAAGGAATTCGTCGATCCGCTTTATGGCAAGACCTACCTGCCGCGTAAGTTCAAAATCGCCTTCGTCCTGCCGCCGGTGAACGACATGGACGTGCTCACGAACTGCCTCGGTTTCATCGGCATCGTCGAGAATGGCCAACTCGTCGGCTACAACCTCACGGTCGGTGGCGGCATGGGCCGCAGTCACGGCAATGAAGTGACGTACCCGCGGTTGGCGGATGTCCTCGGGTTCTTCAGGCCGGAACACATCGTCGAGGTCGCCAAGGCGGTGCTGACCATTCATCGCGATTTCGGTGATCGCACGGATCGCAAGCACGCGCGCCTTAAATACGTCGTGGCCGAGCGCGGCGTGGAGTTCATCCGCAATGAAGTGAACAAGCGCGCCGGTATCACGCTGGAGCCGGCCCACGGTTACCAGTTTACCACCACCAGCGATGATTACGGCTGGCACCAGGCGTTGGATGGAACTCATTTCCTCACACTTTTTGTCGGCACCGGACGTATCAAGGACGCGGGCGCTGCGCGGCAGAAGACGGCAATGCGCCGGGTCGCGGAACAGTTCAAGGGCGTCGAGTTTCGCCTCACGGGTAACCAGAACGTCATCATCGCGAACATCGCCACTGCGGACAAAGAGGTGATCACCAAGCTACTCGGCGAACACGGCGTGAAGTCCGATCAGCAAACCACCGTGCTGCACGGCGCGTCGATGGCGTGCCCGGCGCTGCCAACCTGCGGCCTCGCGCTGGCCGAGTCCGAGCGCATGTTGCCCGGCCTGGTGGATCGCATCGAGAAACTGGCGGCCGAGGCGGGCCTGGGCGGCGAGGAGATCATCATTCGCTCGACCGGTTGCCCGAACGGCTGCGCGCGGCCCTACATGGCGGAGATCGCCTTCGTGGGCAAGGCGCCGGGCCGTTACCAGCTCTGGCTCGGCGGCAACGCGACCGGCACGCGCCTCAACAAGATCTTCAAGGACGTGGTTAAGGAAGCGGATATCGAAGTCGAACTGCGTCCGCTCTTCGCGCGCTACGCGAAGGAACGCACGAAGGCCGAGCGCTTCGGCGACTGGTGCGACCGGGTGTTGCTGAAGGAGCCGGCAGCGATTCAGAACTAGAACCTAGCGGCGACACCCCAAGGCATCGAGAACACCTCAAAGGTACGCTGTTGTCCAACTGACTTAATCCATGACCCCCGACCAGATCTTTCAAGCCAACAGCACGCTGCGTAACCAGTCCGCACTCGACGTGGTGAAGTGGGCCATCTCCCAGGCCGGCGGATGCGCCATTGTCTCCACGAACTTCCGCCCCTACGAAGCGGTCGTGTTGCATCTCGTCACTCAGGTGCAACCGGACATTCCGGTGCTCTGGGTGGATCACGGCTACAATCGTCCGGCGACCTACAAGCACGCCGAGCAGCTCACGGGGCAGCTCAGGCTCAACATCAAAGCTTACCTGCCAAAACTCACCGCAGCGCATTACGACGCCGTCCATGGCGGCATGCCCGAGCCCACGCTGGAGAACGAGGAACGCATCAAGGCGTTCAGCACGGTGATGAAACTGGAGCCCTTCCAGCGCGGCATGAAGGAACTCGCGCCGAACGTCTGGATCACGGCCTTGCGTAAGGTTCAGAACCCGAACCGCGCCGGTCTCGACATCGTTTCGCCCGACGGCAATTTCAGTTCACTCAAGGTCAGCCCCGTCTTTCATTGGAGCGACGCCGAGATGGAAACGTATCTGAAGCAGCACAGTCTCCCGAATGAATGGGACTATTTCGACCCCGCGAAAGCGGATGAGAAGCGTGAGTGTGGCCTCCACGCGGCGTGGGGAGGGAAGGCTGTGGCGCAAGCCTAGATGCGTAATTCGCGTAAACATGATTCCAATGAGCAGTTATCACCTTGATCACCTGCAGTATCTCGAAACCGAGGCCATCCACATTATGCGTGAAGTGGCGGCCGAGTTTGAGCGGCCCGCGCTGCTCTTCTCCGGCGGCAAGGATTCCATCTGTCTCTTGCGTCTCGCCGAGAAGGCCTTCCGCCCGTCCGACATTCCAATGCCGTTCCTCAACGTCGAGACTGGCCACGAGTTTCCCGAGTTGATCGAGTTCCGCGACCGGCGCGCGAAGCAACTGGGCGCCAAGCTCATCGTCCGCACCGTGGATCAAGCCATCGCCAATGGCACCGCCACACCCGCCCCCGGTGAGATCAGCCGCAACAAACTCCAGATTCCCGTGCTCCTCGGCGCCATTGAGGAGTTCCGATTCGACTGCGCCATTGGCGGCGCTCGGCGCGATGAAGAAAAGGCGCGCGCCAAGGAACGCTTCTTCAGTTTCCGCGACGGCTTCGGCCAGTGGGATCCGAAGAACCAGCGCCCGGAGATTTGGAACCTCTACAATGCTCGCCTCAATGCCGGTGAAAACATGCGCGTCTTCCCGCTCTCCAACTGGACCGAGATGGACGTGTGGGAATACATCAAGCAGGAGAAGCTGGAGGTGCCGAACATTTACTTCAGCCACACTCGCGAATGTTTCCGCCGTGGTGGCCAATGGCTGCCGGTGCCAACGTCGCACACCGACGCCAACAAGCCTGATCCTTACGCCGGCGCGCGGCCCAAGCCGAATGAACCGATCAAGTCGCTCGTCGTCCGCGTCCGCACCATTGCCGACATGATCAGCACCGGTATGATTGAAAGCCCGGCCAACACCGTGGACGACATCATTGCCGAAGTCGCCGCCGCCCGCGTGACCGAACGCGGCACCCGCGCCGACGACAAGGCTTCCGAGGCTGCAATGGAAGATCGGAAGAAGGCGGGATACTTTTAATGACTGCAAAAGACGCCATCGCGTTAGCTAGTCAGGCGGCGCAAGAGTTGGATATTCCTTGGTCGTCATTGAACGCAGTTGCGCAAAGGAGGCGACTCTGGCCTTTCCCGGCATTCTGGAAAATTGTTTCTATTGTATCGGAGAAATCGGCAGAGACGACAATTCACGTAAGTGAACGCACGCGGATGGCAGTGCCAAAGCGAGTCGTTTATCGGAAGGAGTTGGTCGCGTCTTCTTAATGCAACAGCTTTGTAACCAGATTTGCTCATGCCACACACCTCGCACCCAATCGAACTCCTTCGCTTCAATACCTGCGGCTCCGTGGACGACGGCAAGTCCACGCTCATCGGCCGGCTCCTTTATGATTCCAAGAATCTGATGGAGGACCAGATCGAAGCGCTCGAACGCTCCGCCGACATCACCGGCGGCGGCACGATTAACCTCGCCAATCTCACCGACGGCCTCCGCGCCGAACGCGAGCAAGGCATCACCATCGACGTTGCCTATCGCTACTTCGCGACGCCCAAGCGCAAGTTCATCGTTGCGGATACCCCAGGCCACGTGCAGTACACGCGCAACATGGTGACAGGCGCCTCGACGGCGAATCTCTCCATCGTGCTCGTCGATGCGCGGCTGGGAGTGATTGAGCAAACGCGCCGGCATACGTGCCTCGCGGCGTTGCTCGGCATTCCGCACCTCGTCATTGCGGTGAACAAGATGGATCTCGTCGATTGGAGCGAGGCGCGCTTTACCGAGATTCGCGACGAGATCGAGGGCTTCCTGCCGAAGCTCGACGCATTCAAGGACGTGAAGTTCATTCCCATCAGCGCGCTCAACGGCGACAACGTGGTGGATACTTCCACCAAGACGCCTTGGTATGACGGGCCGTGCCTGCTCAGCCACTTGGAGACCGTTCACATCGCGAGCGACTGGAGCCTCAGCGCATTGCGGGTGCCGGTGCAATGGGTCAACCGGCCAAACAATCCGACGGACAGGAACCTTCACGACTTCCGCGGACTCAGCGGCCAGATCGCCGGTGGCATCGTGCGCGTAGGCGACGAAGTCATGGTCGCGCCCAGCGGCCTCAAGTCGAAGGTGAAACAGATCTGGACCTACGACGGCGAACTGCAGGAAGCCTTTTGCCCGCAGTCCGTCACGCTCGTGTTGGACGACGACATCGACGTGAGCCGCGGTGACATGATCATCGGGCGCGACAATCTGCCGGGGAAAGGGACCGATCTGCGTGCGCGCATTTGCTGGATGAACCCGCGCACGCTGCAAGCGGGCCGCAAGTATTTCCTCAAGCACGGCTCGCAAACGGTGCAAACGGTTGTGAGCGGCATCGAGTACCGGCTCAACATCCAGACGTACGAGCAGGAACAGGAAGTCTCCGAGCTGGGAATGAACGACATCGGCGAAGTGCGACTGCGCACGGCGAAACCGTTGGTGTACGACGGCTATACGACCAACCGGTTGACCGGTTCGTTCATCTTGATAGAGCAGGGGACCAATCAAACCGTCGCTGCCGGCATGTTGCGCCCAGCCACTGAACCGTTCGCGCCGGATTACGATGATTTTGCGATTTAGGCGGCACTCGGCCAATCTCGGCCTTGCCTTGCATCAACCGAGGTTAGCGCGTGGACTGCAATTTGGGGGCGAAGGACGCCGGGACTTTCCGCTTCCTTTCGTGGTCTTCGCCCCTATCTTCTGCCCGTGCCCGCCGGCATAACCATTAGATGGACCCGAAGTACATACGTAATTTCAGCATCATTGCCCACATCGACCACGGCAAGACGACCTTGTCCGACCGGTTGATGCAGCGCACGGGCACGCTCGCCGATCGCGATCTTCAGGCGCAACACCTCGACTCGATGGACCTCGAGCGCGAGCGAGGCATCACGATCAAGGCGCACCCCGTCACCATGTATTACAAGGCGGTGGACGGGAATACTTACGAGTTGAACCTGATCGACACGCCCGGGCATGTGGATTTCGCCTACGAAGTGTCGCGCAGCTTGAGCGCGTGCGAAGGGGCTTTGCTAATCGTCGACGCGGCGCAAGGCGTAGAGGCGCAGACGGTGGCGAATCTCCACCTGGCGACGAAGCAGAATCTCCAGATCATCCCGGTGATCAACAAGATTGACCTGCCGCACGCCGACATCCCGATGGCCAAGCGACAGCTTGAAGACATCCTCGCCATCCCGGCCGACACTGCGATCCTTGCCAGCGCCAAGGAAGGTATCGGCATTGATGAGATTCTCGAAGCCATCATACATCGCATTCCGGCACCAAAGGAAACGGGCGAACGCTCGTTGCAGGCGCTGATTGTTGATTCCTATTTCGACACTTACAAAGGGGTCGTCATCCTTGTGCGCGTGTTCAATGGAGAATTGCGCGCGGGCATATCCGTGAAGCTGTTGCACTCGGATCAATCGGTCGAGATCAAGGAGGTCGGCTCGTTTAATCCGAAATCCTACAAACGCGAAGTGTTGACGGCGGGCGAAACGGGTTACATCACGGCCAACATCAAGACGCCGCGCGAGGTGAAGGTCGGCGATACGCTGACGGATTCGAGGATTCCGTCACCCGCGCTGCCGGGCTTCCAGGAGATTCACCCGATGGTGTTCGCCGGTATTTATCCGATCAACACGGGCGACTACGAACATCTCAAGGTCAGCATCGCGAAGCTGCAGTTGAACGACTCGGCATTTGTGTTCCAGACCGAGAGTTCGGCGGCGCTGGGTTTTGGATTTCGTTGCGGTTTCCTCGGCCT
>JANLTG010000166.1:0-31548 GCA_031362805.1 bacterium | reverse complement strand
GCGTCGCGCCGAACACCGTTTGGGCTCTGAATTTTCCCGCACGGTTTGGTTTGCCAAACCGCGGCTGCCGGGAGGCGTCGCCGGGACGGCTCCGCGGCACGCGAGACGCGTGCGCTCCCCAATCCAACTGCCTGGTTCCGGATGAAAGCCTCTGGCATCGAAAAGCTGCTCGTCCCGCCGCCGCAGTTTTGCGACGGGGGACGGGCCGCCAGGGACGGCCAGACGAGCCGCTAACGGTGAGGGTCGCCTGAACCTTCGAATCATGATGTTGACGAGCGCACAGTTTGATCGAACCCGGTCGCTGGCGCTGCGGCTGGCGGGCATCGAGTTGTTCGAGCGTCATCGCGAAGTGCTGGCGCGGAGAATTCGCCGGCTCGGAATTTTCGACGGAGCCGGGTTCGATGCCCTGATCCACTCGGCGGAAGCCGGCGATGTCGTGGCAACCCGGCAGTTCGTGGGCCTTCTCACCACGAATTTCTCCGGGTTCTTCCGCCACCCTCAACATTTCAAACTCGCCGCCGAACACGCGCTGCAAGCGGTGCGCCTTCGAGGTGCGGCGCGCCTGTGGTCAGCGGCGGCGGCGACGGGGGAAGAACCTTATTCGCTCGCGATGGCAGTGATCGAAATCTTCCAACGCGAAGATCCACCCGTGACGATCCTTGCCACCGACATCGACGAGGATGCGCTGGTGATGGCGCAGCGGGGCGAATATGCCGAGCCGGCGTTGAGCGCGGTGCCCGCCGATCACCGCACGCGTTTCTTCAGTCCGGCGACGAAGGCACGGCACTGGCGGATCAATCAGGCGGTTCGCGACCGGGTGGAATTTCGGGTGGTCAATCTGACAAATATGGTGTGGCCGCTGGCCGGTCCGTTCGATGTGGTGTTCTGCCGCAACGTGCTGATGTATCTGGAAGCGAATCACCGTTACGCGGTGCTGGAACGCCTGGCTTCCGTGCTGGCGCCCGGCGGGCTTTTGATGCTTGATCCCGCCGAACACCTCGGTAAAGCGGCGCATTTGTTTGGGCCGGGAATGAGTGGCGTTTATTCGGGCCGTTCCCCGTCGCGCATCGTGAGTGACCGACTGCCCGTTGAACGCATCGTGGCCTGAAGACGCAATTTTATGACGATCGCAAAGCGTTTGTTGATCCTGTTGGCGGTGCCGCTATTGATCCTCAGCGGCATCGGGGTGATCACCCGCCAGCAGCTGGACCGGATCGAGGAGCGCACCCGGTTCGCGGCTGAATCCCGCGTTGTCGCCCTCGCGCGCCTGGGCGACATCTCGCGGAGCTTCTCCGAGCTGCGGGTGAATGTGCGCAGTTTCCTTTTGGCCACCAATGCCGCCGCTCAAGCGGGTGCGCGGGCTCTTTACGATGAGGATCAAGCTGCCCTGAACCAGCTGCTGACGGACTACGCCGACAAGCGGGTCACCGGCGATCAGGGCCGCCGGTTGCTGAACGACTTCCGCACCTTGAGCCGGGAGTGGATGGTTGGGGCCGACGAGGTCATGTCGCTGGCGGTGGCGGGCCGCAAGGACGAGGCGAACGCGCTGTTGTCCGGCCCCGTCGCCGCGCTCGGCGGGAAACTCAGCAAGGTGTCCCGCGAGTGGATCCGGTTTAACGAGGAAGCCGCCACTACGGCGGGTCAGGTTGCGCTGGACGCCATTGAAAGTTCGCGGCGAAATCTGTTGATCGCCGTGGGCATCGCGCTGGCCCTCTCCAGTATCCTGGGCTTCCTGACTTTTCGTCGCATCGTCCATCCGATCCGCGCGCTGGAATCCACGGTCAAGTCCATCGCGGGTGGCGACTACACGCAGGCGGTTCCTTTCACGAAGGCGTCGGATGAAACCGGCGAACTCGCCCGGTCGATTGATGTCCTCAAGCAGGGTGCCTCGGCGATGGACGAACAGCGCTGGGTCAAGGCCAACACCGCCCAGCTCACCGGCGAGTTGCAGGGCGTGACGTCCCTCGCGGATTTCGGGCAACGACTCATCTCCGGTCTGGTGCCCATGCTCGGCGGCGGCGTGGCCGGCTTCTATCTCTTCGAAAGCAGCCCGGAGCGCTTGCGGCGGATCGCGAGTTATGGCCTGACGGAAGGAGGGAGCGCGGCGGCTTCGTTCGATCCGGGCGTGGGCCTGGTCGGCCAGTGCGCCCACGAACGCAAGCCGGGCACCCTGACAAATCTCCCACCCGACTATCTCAAGATTTCATCGGGCCTCGGCCAGGCCGCGCCGGTGCAGGCCGTCGCTTGGCCGCTGGTGTCGCAGGATACGTTGCTGGGCGTGCTCGAAATCGCTTCGTTCCGTGCGTTCCAGTCCAACGAGCAGGCGCTGCTCGAAGAGTTGCTGCCCGTGGTGGCGATGAGCATGGAGATTCTCGCGCGCAACATTCGCACGCAGGAACTTCTCGCCCAGACCCAGGAGCAAGCCCGCCAGCTCGAGGAGCAGACGGATGAGTTGACGCAGTCGCAGCAGGAGCTGATGGCGCAAAAAGAAGAGTTGATCGTGCAACAGCAGGAGCTGGCCGTCGCCAAGGAGAAGGCCGAGGAAGCCACCGGGATGAAGTCCATGTTCCTCGCGAACATGAGCCACGAGATTCGCACGCCGATGAACGCCATCATCGGGCTTTCTCACCTCGCCCTCAAGACTCCGCTCAACGCCAAGCAGCGCGACTACGTCAGCAAGGTTCACAACGCCGGCACGTCGCTCCTCAGCATCATCAACGACATCCTCGACTTCTCGAAGATCGAGGCGGGCAAGCTCGACATCGAGAGCACCGACTTCAAGATTGATGAAGTCCTCAGCTCCGTCACCACGCTGACCGCCCAGAAGGCCCACGAGAAGGGACTCGAATTCCTCGCCGATGTCGCGCCCACAATTCCCCAGCATCTGCTGGGGGATCCGCTGCGGCTCGGCCAGATCCTGACCAACCTGGTCAACAACGCGGTCAAGTTCACCGAGCAGGGCGAAATCCGGTTGAAGATCGAACTGCTCGAAGCGACGGGCGAGAAGGTGCAGCTCAAGTTCTCCGTGCGCGACACCGGCATCGGCATGACGCCGGAACAGACGGCGAAATTATTTCAGGCGTTCACGCAGGCCGACATGTCCACCACGCGCAAACACGGCGGCACCGGGCTGGGCCTCACCATCTCGCGCAAGCTCGTGGAGATGATGGGCGGTCGGATCTGGATTGAGAGCGAAGCGGGCGTGGGCAGCACGTTCCTGTTCACCGTCTGGCTGGGGCTGGGCACCGCCACCGGATCTGGCAAAATGCTGCCCGAGCAGTTGCCCCATCTCAATGTGCTGGTGGTGGACGACAATTCGGCGGCGCGCGAAATCCTGGCCGAAGCGCTGCAAGGCATCACCGGGCACGTGGACGTGGCGAGTTCCGGCGCCGAAGCGCTCGCGGCCGTCAAGCAACACGATGCGTCCACGCCCTACGATCTGATCTTCATGGATTGGCGGATGCCCGGCATGGATGGATTACAAGCCACGCGCCGGATCAAGAGCGACGAGCTGCTCCACAAGCAGCCGGCGATCGTCATGGTCACGGCGTTCGGTCGCGAAGAGGTGCGCGAGGAAGCGGAGCGGCTCGGCATCGACGCCTTTCTCGTCAAGCCCGTGACCAAGTCCATGTTGGTGGACACCTTGGTGACGCTGTTTGCGCCCACCACGGCGGAAACCGCGCAAGCGGCAGCGGATGACCAGCACGCCGGGCGGCTCACGGGCGCGCGCATTCTCTTGGCGGAAGACAACGACATCAATCAACAGATCGCGGTGGAGTTGCTCGAAGGCGTGGGCGCGCACATGACGGTGGCCAACAACGGGCGGGAAGCGGTGGAGCGATTGCAACAGGAGCCGGCCGCCTACGACTTGGTGTTGATGGATCTGCAAATGCCCGTGATGGGCGGCTATGAGGCCACCGTGAAAATCCGTTCCGACGCGCGCTTTGCGAAGCTCCCCATCATTGCCATGACGGCGCACGCCACCATCGAAGAGAAGCAGAAGTGCCTGGACGCGGGCATGAACGATCACATCTCCAAACCGATTGATCCCGGCGCGCTGTTCGAAACGGTGGGGCGATTCTACAAGCCGACGGCGGCGCAGCCCGCTGAAACATCCAACATCGAACATTCAACATCGAACATCCAACGGCCGCAAGGCGCACCACCCTTGGAAGTTGAGCGTTCAAAGTTGAATGTTGAACGTTCCACCGGCGTTCCAGGAAAGGAAACACCGGCATCCATTTGCGAACTGCCCGTCGTTGCCGGCCTCGATACGAAAGACGGCCTGCTGCGCGTGGCCGGCAACCGGAAGCTTTATTTGAAACTGCTCCGCCAATTCGCGGTGCAGCAAGCGGCGGCGCCGGCTGAAATCGCCGCGCAACTCAAGTCCGGTGATCGGGCCACCGCGGAGCGCACGGCGCACACCGTCAAAGGGGTGGCGGCGAATCTGGGCGTTAAGGCGGTGCAGGCGGCGGCGGGTGAATTGGAGAAAGCCTTGCATGACGGTGCGGACGCGGCCCGGCTGGAAGTCCTGCGGCAACAGTTGGCAGCCGCGCTGACGCCATTCGTTGAGCGACTCCGCGCGGCGTTGGGTGATGAGCCTGCTGCACCCGTGGCGCCGGTGGCGATGGCCGTGGATCCCGCGCAGCTAAAACTGGTGATCGCGCAAATGACCAAACACCTGGCCGAGTTCGACGCGGCCGCCGCCGATTGCCTCGAAGCCCATCGCAGTTTGTTTGCCTCACTCTTTTCCGCCGAGGAGTTTGGCAGATTTGAGCAGCACATACAGGGCTACGCCTTTGGCGACGCGGAGGCGCAGTTGGAACAGGCAATGAAAACCTCTGCGGCCACTTGAAATCGAAACTTCAATCGGAGCAAAGAGACCTTTGGGAAAGGTAAATCATCGCTCTCCACCGGAGTCCTTCAGCTTTCGCGCTCCTTGACTCCCCGCTTCGCTCCGGCAAACTGGCCCCATGCATCTCAGCGCCGTTTTGATTCCAGCCGTGGAGGGCGGATTTGTCGCCTTCAACCCCGAAACAGGCACTACGACTCAGGGTGAGACCGTGCCTGAGGCCATCAGCAATCTTCGCGAGGCCACTGAGCTTTATCTGGAGGAGTTTCCGCTGGAGCAGACAGGTCAGGCGTTACTGACGACCTTCGAGGTTACGGCCCATGCCTAGACTCCCCCGCGTTTCCGGGGCGGCGGCTGTGAGTGCGCTGCAGCGGCTCGGCTTCGAAGTCAAACGTCAGCGTGGCAGCCACATTGTGATGCAGCGCGGTTCGTCCGGGTGCGTCGTTCCTAATCATCGCGAGGTCAAGATTGGCACGCTTGCGGGCGTGCTTCGGCAGGCGGGCGTCTCCGTGGCTGAGTTCATCTCGGCACTTTGACTGGTTACCCCGTTTGCTCTTGTTCAATTTCACAAGAATCATAACCCATGAGTTCACGCATCCTCATTGTCGAAGACACCCCGGCGAACATCCAGGCCATCTCCGCCATTCTCAAGGAGCGGGGCTACCAGATCAGCATCGCCACGAACGGCCGGCAGGCGCTCGACGTCCTGGCGCGCATCCGCCCCGATCTGATCCTCCTCGACATCATGATGCCCGAGATGGACGGCTTCGAGACGTGCCAGCACCTCAAGGCTTCCGACGCCTGGCGGGAGATCCCGATCATCTTTCTCACCGCCAAAACCGAGACGGCCGCCATCGTGAAAGGTTTTGAACTGGGCGCCGTGGACTACGTGGCCAAACCGTTCAACGCG
The DNA here is from genome assembly GCA_031362805.1 of bacterium. Classification (GTDB taxonomy): domain Bacteria; phylum Verrucomicrobiota; class Verrucomicrobiia; order Limisphaerales; family RI-55; genus RI-55. The sequence goes on along the minus strand of JANLTG010000166.1, from coordinate 25,786 downwards.
CACGAGCTGCTCGCCCGCGTGAAGACGCATCTCATGATCGATCAACTCCATCGCGAGAACCAGCGCCTGCTCCTCAACGTGCTGCCCGCCTCCATCGCCGAGAAGCTCAAGCAGCAGGACGGGATCATCGCGGAACGCTGCGACGATGTCTCGGTGCTCTTCGCCGATATCGTCGGCTTCACCCCGTTGTCCGCCCGGCTTTCGCCCACCGAGCTGATCGAGTTGCTGAACCGCGTGTTCTCCGGCTTCGATGAGCTCGCCGGCCGGCATGGCTTGGAGAAGATCAAAACCATCGGCGACGCCTACATGGTGGCCGGCGGTTTGATCGAGCCCAATCCGGATCACCTCGCGGCCATGGCGACGATGGCGCTGGCCATGCACGAGAATGTCCGCCAGTTGAGCGGCGAATTTCCAGGCTTGAGCCTGCGCATTGGGTTGGAGGTCGGCAGCGTGATTGCCGGCGTCATCGGCATTCGTAAATTCATCTACGACATCTGGGGCGACACGGTGAACATCGCGAGCCGGCTGGAATCGCACGGCGCACCCGGCCGCATTCATGTCAGCGAGGCGGTTCAGGAACGCTTGAAAGGCCGCTTCGTCTTCGAAGCCCGAGGCACGATCGAGCTGAAGGGCAGGGGACCGATGAATACCTATTTCCTTAATGCGCCAATTTTGTGAAGCACGGCTCCTACGCTTGAAGATGGGACGAACGGATTCACTTCCCGATGATCGCCGAGCCGGGCACCGCTGTTCTCACCGCCTACGCTTCAACGCCAAAGAGGATTTGCTCGCCCAACTCCTCGCCCTGAACCAGCAAGTCGCCGCGAAGATTGAGAAGGGCGAACCCGTCATGCCTCCCGGCGTGCCGAAGAATTATCCCGACGCGAAGAAGTTGGTGACGGAGGATTGTATCAAACCGGCGGCTTGAAACCGGGCTTGCAAGTGTAGCGGTGTGCGATAAAATGAGCGTATGAAGACTCTGACAATCACGGAGGGCCGCGGGCGGCTCGGCTACTGGCTGAAAAAAGCGACGCAGGGCGAAGATGTGGGCTTCGTGTTTGAGGGCAAGGTGGTGGCGTTGCGCCCGGTGGAAGTCCACTCCGCTGATTACGCCCTGCAAGAATATGGATTGACGGAAAAGGAAATGGCGCAAGCGGCGCGGCGCATCAAAAGCAGCATTGCCACTGAGCGGCGGAACGGGACGCTGAAACCCTTCACGGGAAAATTGAGTGACTTGCAGGATTAAAACCACGGCGCGCTTCCGCAAGCGCATTGTGGGGCGGGAAGCTGACGTGCTGGCAACCATGCTCAAGGTGCAGGCGGGTTTCGGTCAGCCGCATATTCATTCTGGCATGAGCATCCGCAAACTTGCGCCGGACACTTTCGAGTGCCGCACGGATTTGAAAACGCGCCTGGTATTCATCGCGGAAAAAGGCGCGCTGACATTTGACTTTGCAGGCGATCACGATGAGGTGCAAAACTATCTGCGCGGCCGACGCTAAAAAAGCCGGCGGATGGTCGGGAAATTCACCGCTGATCGCCAGCCACTATTTCTGGGAATGCGGGGACAACGATTTGCCGCTTGGAACCGCGCCGAAAGCGAAACGCACCGGGAATTTCACCGCCCATTCCGCGCTGGGCACCGCTTACGGCTTCAGCGCCAAAAAGGATCTGCTCGCCCAACTCCTCGCCCTGAACCGGCAAGTCGCCGCGAAGACCGAGCGCGGTGAACCCGTCATGCCTCCCGGCGTCCCGCCCGGCTTCCCCAACCCGCAAGCCCTCATCACCGAAGATTGCATCCAGCCGTCCGGGCGATGAATGAACATAGGTCACAAGATTCCCAAGCCAGACTATTCCATTGGCCAACTACCGGTTACTGATTAACTTCCCCGCCGCCCCTTCCTGGGCCGGCGGACCCAATCCAACCACACTATGAAAGCGAAAAACATCCCTGGTAACCTCACCCTCGTCTCCGCGCTCGTCAGTGCGGCGGCTTTCGCCACCACTCCACTCGCGGCCCAGACGGGTACGAACGCGGTTGAACTGGCCAAGCCGGCCGTCTCGCTGGAGCCGCCGCCCTATCGGCCCTGGACAATCGGTATCGGGGCGGGTACGGACGGTCTCATCGGCGCGGGCGTCTCGTGGCGCTTCTCCGATCATTTTGGTGCGCGGCTGGGTATCGGCTATGCCGAGGCTTCTTGGAATCAACTGGAGATCAGCGGCATCAACTACGACGCCGAACTGCAATTATTGGCCGAGCCGCTGACGCTCGATTACTATCCCTGGAAGAAGCATTCATTCCGGTTGAGCGTGGGCGTCATGTTCAATCAGAACGAGCTGAGCGGCACGGTCAGCGAGTCGGGCACGATCATCATTGACGGCGTGCCGATCCAAGTCGAGCCCCGGTCACTGTCGATGAGTGTCAAACAGCAACCGGTGAACCTCTATCTCAGCGTCGGTGGCAACTTGTTCTATTTCGATCGGGCGCACCGCTGGGCACTGGCCGGCGAGCTCGGCGTCGCTTTCACCGGGGATTCGAGAATTAGCGTGGACCGAACCGGCACTTCGATTATCGGTGACGAGGTTGTGGCCAAGCTGCAGGACGAACTTCAAGAGTATGCCGACCAGTACACCTGGTGGCCGATCGCCAAGCTGGGGTTGACTTTCTCCTTCTAGCCCACTCTTCTGTCGCTGCAGCGCTCCTCGACGTAAAACCACTTTTTGAACCAGACGAATCTGACCGCCTCAAAGCCGTGCTCCCCGCAACTCGGCTATCCCGACCATGCCGAAGGCCCGAGCGGCAGTGCTGTTCGGTTAGTGCTTGGTTGACCTGGCCGAGCCAAAAAAGGGGTGGCTATGCGCAAGCTGCGAATGGCGCGAGTTCCACAGGGAGTGGTTTCATCACAGGCAAACGCAAAACTCTATGAAAGTAATTAACATTCTGGCCGCTGTCGGCCTGGCGCTTTGTACGGCGACCATTGCCGCGCAGTCCGCCAGTTCCTCGACCGCCGCCACCGGCAAGCGGCCGAACATCGTGATCATCCTCGGCGATGATCTGGGTTTTTCGGATATGGGCGCGTTCGGCAGCGAGATCAAAACACCGCACCTGGATTCACTCGCCCAAGCCGGGGTGCGCGGCACTCAGTTCTACACCCATGCCAGTTGTTCGCCCACCCGATCCATGCTGCTCAGCGGCACGGACACCCACCGCAACGGACTGGGCAACATGGATGAATGGACCGCCCCGAACCAGATGGGCAAGCCGGGTTACGAAGGCTACCTCAACAACCGCGTCGCCACCCTGCCGCAGTTGCTCAAGGACAGCGGCTACCACACTTACATGGCCGGCAAATGGCACATGGGCAAGGGCACGAATCAAATCCCTGCCGCGCGCGGCTTCGAGCGCGACTTCGCGCTGCTCGACGGCGCGGGCAGTTATTGGGACATGCTGAATTTCACGGCCACGACTCCGGTTTCCACGTTCACCGAGGATGGTCGTTACCTGAAAAAGCTGCCGAAGGATTACTACGCCACGAAGACTTACACCGACAAAATCATCAGCCATATCGAGGCGAACCGCGGGGACGGCAAACCTTTTTTCGCCTACGTTTCCCATCAAGCGCCGCATGACCCGTATCATCTGCCGCGCGATTGGCGCAACCGTCACGTGGGTGAGTACGACAAGGGGTGGGACGCCGTGCGTCAGGAACGGCTCAAGCGCCAGATCGAACTCGGCATCACCCCGGCGGGAACGGAACTGGCCGAACGCATGTGGTTCGTGCCCGATCCCAACCTGCTGGCCCCCGCGCCGCGCGCGCTCCTCGGCAAGAAGATGGAGCTGTACGCCGGCATGGTGGAGAACCTGGATTTTCACGTGGGGCGGCTGCTGGATTATTTGAAAAAGATCGGCGAGTACGACAACACGATCTTCATCGTCTTTGGCGACAACGGCGCGGAAGGGGCGGATCTCTTCAAGATGATCGCGGGCACGCCCGGCACGCGCGATTTTCTGTTCGCCGCGATCCAGTGGTCGCAAAATCATCCGAACGCCTGGGGCGACCCGCATTCCTACGTCGGCTACGGTCCGATGTGGGCGCAGGTTTCCATGACCCCGTTCAGCCAGTACAAAGGCAACATGGCCGAGGGCGGCATCCGCAATGCGCTGATCGTCAGCGGACCGATTGTCAAGCAGCCCAAGGGCAGCATCAACCGCAGTGTGCTGCACGTGGCGGACATCATGCCCACGCTGCTCGAAGTGGCCGGGGCCAGTTATCCCAAGGCGGTCAACGGTCAGGAACTGCCGCCGCTGATTGGCAAGTCCTGGGTCAAGCTCCTGGCGGGCGAGGAGAAATCCCCGCGCTCCGACCAGGACTATCTGGCGTGGGAAATGTTCGGCAACCGCGCGGTGCGGCAGGGCGATTGGAAGTTGCGGTGGCAATATAAACCGTATGGCACCGAGCAATGGGAGTTGTTCAACCTGGCCGCGGATGTCGCGGAACGTCACGATCTCGCCGCCGCGCAACCCGCGAAGGTCAAGGCGCTCCTCGCGCTCTGGGACAAGTACGTTCAGGACAACAATGTGATTCTGCCCAGCCGCGTCCTGTGGGAGGGCATGGAGAAAAAATTACCGGACCGCTTTCCCGTGGAGGCCGGTTACCCGCCGCTCATCTACAATCGCCAGTTCTTCCCCCCCACGAACCTGCTGGCTGACCCGAAGCCGTGATCGCACATCGCACCTCTAGCCATGAACTCCAACCAACGAACCACCCCTTTCATGAACGCCGCCATCAAACCCCTCCGCAAGCGTGGGCACTGGCCATCGCTTTCCCGCTCCCGCCGCCTCGCCACCGCCATCGCCGCCCTGACGGTCATCGGCCCGATGTCTGCAATCGCGCAGGTGCCACCCCGCTTCTACTGGAAGAGCCTCGCTGGCGCCAATGCCGTGCCCGTGATTTTCCAATCCTTGAGCGGCAATGCCAATCCCCTTGACCCCGCGTACGTTGTCCCGGCCGATGCGAGCGTCGAGGCAAACGTCGCCATCGTCGGCTATGCCAAAATGCTGCCGCTGTTCGACCGCACGTTCACGCTCGCGCTCCTCCAGCCGATGGGCCGGATCTCCGGCGAAACCACGGTCGCCGCCATTACCTCCAACCAGGCGGCCACCGGTTTCGGCGACCCGATGATCGAGGCGGGCATCAACCTGATCGGCCCCGAGGCGATCCGAAACATTCCCGATCTGTTGCGTTACGAACCGGGGTTCTCGCTCGATCTCATCGTGGATCTGGCGTTTCCGATCGGCGAGTATGACAGCGATCAACCGCTGAACCTCGGCCAGAACCGCTGGTATGGCCGGGTGGGGGCGCCCATCGTCTGGCAGCTCGGACCCTGGGTGCCCGGCCGGCGCACCACCCTGGAGGTGCTGCCCTCGGTCTGGCTTTACAGTGATAACGACGACTACGTGGGCCAGACGTTGAGCACGGATCCCATGTTCCAGGTGGAGACGCACGTGACCCGCGACTTCACGGAACATTTTTGGGGCTCGCTCGACGCGACTTGGATGACGGGTGGCGAGTCGAGTGTGAATGGTGTCGCGGGCGATGCGCTCAACAACCTGGGCATCGGTTTGACCCTCGGCTACCAGATCAACGACAACATCTCGCTCACCGCCGGCTACATGGCGACCGTGAACGACAGTGACCCCACGGATCTCCGGATGGACGGCTTTAGGCTTTCGTTCACTTACGGCTGGCACAAGATTGTCGAGGGCCAGAAGCGCCTGAAAAGCGAGTAATAGCCAGACAGGCAAAGTCTCAACGCGGCAAACACCAAAAATCGAATCATGAATTCCACACGTAAACAGAACTTCCTGGCCGCCGTCCTCGGCCTCGCGCTAGGTGCGGCCTTCACTCCCGCGCAAGCCGCGGACTATAAACTCGATCGGACGAAGCTGCCCATTGCCGAACCGGACCACCCGCGCAGCACGGTGCTCGATGCCCGCGACGCCAAGGCACCGCCGCGCTTCGAGATCAAGGCGCCCACCGGTGCGCCGAACGTGCTCATCGTCCTCGTGGACGACATGGGCTTTGGGATGCCGAGCGCCTTTGGCGGGCCGGTGCGCATGGCGGCGGCGGATCGCCTTGCCAAGCAGGGATTGCGCTACAATCAGTTTCACACCACGGCGCTCTGCTCGCCGACACGGACGGCCCTGCTTTCAGGCCGCAATCATCACATGAACAACATGGGCAGCATCACCGAAACCGCCACGGGGTTTCCGGGCAACACCGGGCAGCGGCCCAACAGTGTCGCGCCGCTCGCGGAGATGCTGCGCCTAAACGGTTACAGCACCGCCTTCTTCGGCAAGAACCACGAGACCGCGCCGTGGGAAGTCAGCCCCTCCGGCCCCACTGACCGGTGGCCGACGCGTTCGGGCTTCGACAAGTTTTACGGCTTCTTTGGGGGCGAGACCGACCAGTGGAATCCCACGCTCTATGACGGGATGGCCCGCGTCCCCACGCCGCATTACCCCGGCTACAACTTCATGACCGACATGACCGACAACGCGATCGGCTGGATGAAGTTCCAGAAGTCGCTCACGCCGGACAAGCCGTTCTTCATTTATTTCGCGCCGGGCGCCACCCACGCGCCGCACCATGTGCCCATGGAATGGATCGCCAAGAACAAGGGCCGCTTCGACGGCGGCTGGGACAAGTTGCGCGAGGAGACGTTGGCGCGACAGATCAAGTTGGGCGTGGTGCCGGCGGGCACCAAGCTGGCCAACAAACCCAAGGACATTAAAGATTGGGCCAAGCTGAGTGCCGACGAGCAGAAGCTCTTCGCCCGCCAGATGGAGGTTTATTCTGCTTTCGGGGAATACGCAGACAACGAGATCGGACGTTTGTTCGATGCCATCGGCGAAGCCGGCCAGCTCGACAACACACTCGTGTTCTACATCCTCGGCGACAACGGGACGAGCGCCGAGGGCGGGATGAGCGGCATGTTCAGCGAGATGACGTATTTCAACGGCGTCCAGGAGACCGTGCAGGACATGCTCAAACACTACGACGAGTGGGGCGGGCCTTCGACCTATCCGCACATGGCCGCAGGTTGGGCCGTAGCCGGGAACACGCCGTTCATGTGGACCAAGCAGATTCCCTCCAACTATGGCGGCACTCGCAACGGCGTAATCGTCTCGTGGCCCAAGCGCATCAAAGCCACCAACCAGGTGCGCTCGCAGTGGCATCATGTGATTGACGTGGCGCCCACGGTGCTCGAAGCCGCGAGCCTGCCCGAACCCAAGAGCGTCAATGGCACCGTCCAGTCACCGATCGAAGGCGTGAGCATGGTTTACTCCTTTGACCAACCGGACGCGAAGAGTACGCACAAGACCCAGTATTTCGAGATCTTCGGCAATCGCGCCATCTATCACGATGGCTGGTTTGCCGGCACCATCCACCGGGCGCCGTGGGAGAGGTTGCCCCGCCAGAAGTTGCAGGATGATCCGTGGGAGCTTTACGACACGCGCCAGGACTTCAGCCTGGCAAACGACCTGGCCGCCACCGATCCGAAGAAGCTCAAGGAACTGCAGGGCATCTTCCTGAAAGAGGCGAGCAAGTATCGCGTGCTGCCCATGGATGATCGCGTGATGGAACGCATCGTCGCATCCAGTGCAGGCCGGCCTGACCTGATGGGCGACCGCACCTCGCTCACGCTCTCGCCGGGTATGGACTCGATGAGCGAAAACGTCTTCATCAACATCAAGAACCGTTCGCTCTCGATCACGGCGGACGTGGAGATTCCGGCGGGTGGCGCGAATGGCGTGCTCTTGGCCCAGGGCGGACGGTTTGGCGGCTGGAGTTTGTATCTCAAGGACGGCAAGCCGACGTATTGCTACAACTTCATTGGGCTGCAGGAATTCAAGGTCTCCGCCCCGCAGGCGGTGGTGGCGGGCAAGGCCACGATCCGGATGAACTTCGACTACGACGGCGGCGGGGCCGGCAAGGGCGGCACGGCCAACATTCTGATCAACGGTGCGAAGGTCGCCAGCGGTCGGATCGAGCGAACCCAGGCCGGGATCTTCTCTGCCGACGAGACGGCGGCCGTTGGAGTGGATGACGCCACGCCGGTCACGCCGGACTACAAGGAACGCGACAACGCCTTCACTGGCAAGATCCTCAAGATCACTGTGGATGTGAAGCCGGTCGGAGCCGCCGTCAAGGCGCAGGCTGCTGCCGCCCAGCGCGAGGCCGCAGTGAAGACGGCCTTGTCCAACTAGCCAATGTGATCAGGCGGTCCGCTCGCAGGAGCGGCCCGCTAATTCACGGCCAGACAAAAATGAACTCGCCTTTTCATCCGGTGCCACCGGAAAGAACCGAAAACAACAGCTCCGTTTTCTCTGCGACCTCCTGTTCAAATTCTGAAAAACCAAAACAATGAAACGAACAATACAGATCCTCGCTCTCGCCACCGCGCTGCTCTCGCCAACCGTGCGCGCCGAGGAGCCCAACAAGTGGACTTTTGACGTCACGCTCTACGGCCTGGCCGCCGGCATGTCCGGTGACGTGACCGTCAAGGGCATTCCCGCTGACGTAGATATCGGCTTCGACCAGATCTGGGATAACCTCGAATTCGGCGCGATGGGGAAAGTGCGCGTCGGCTACGAGCGCTGGGCCTTGAACGCCGATGTGATCTACATGGGCCTGGGCGGCACCGAGAACGGCGTCAGCGTGGACTTCGATCAATGGGTGGTCGAGCCGAGCCTGAGCTACCGTTTCTGCCGGGAGTTCGAAGTGCTGGCGGGCGCTCGTTACAATAGTCTGAGCACGGACATCAGCGGGACGGGTCCGTTGGGCAACTTCCGGGAAAGCTCCGGCACGCAGGATTGGTGGGATCCCATCGTTGGCGCCAACCTGAGTCTGCCGTTTGCGAAGAAGTTCAGCTTCAATACGCGGGTTGATATCGGCGGGTTCGGCGTCGGTTCGGAGCTGACCTGGCAGGCGTTTCCTTATCTAAGCTGGCAGTTCAACCGGTGGGGTTCGCTGCATGCCGGTTATCGCTGGGTATACACTGACTACGAAACTGGCAGTGGCGCGAGCCAGTTCCGTTACGACATTCTCACGCAAGGCCCGCAGATCGGCATCACTTTTCACTTCTGAGCGCATGCTGTTACGAATTGCCCCGGGTCAACGCACAACGAATGAATTTCAAGCAAAGAGCATAAAACGAAAGCAACCAATGAAACAGACAGCCCTCCCAAAGCCATTCATCCTCACAACGCTCGCCCTGATGGCGACCTTCACCGCACTCGTGCAGGAAGCCAAGCCCGCTGAAACGAAGGCCCTCAGCGCCGAGCGAACCATCCTCGTCACCGTGACCGCGAAGGTGGAGGCCTTGGATCAGGCGAAACGCGAGGTCACGCTCAAAGGCCCGCTGGGCAACGTCGTGACCTTCGTCGTGGACGAGCGCGTCAAGCGGCTCAGCGAAGTGAAAGTGGGGGACCACGTGACGGCTGACTATTACGTCTCGCTGGCGGGTGAGTTGCGCGCGCCGACCGAGGAGGAGAAGAAAACGCCGCTCACGATTCTGGACGCTGGAGCACGCGCGCCGAAGGACACGTCACCGGCGGGTGGCAAATTGCGCGCCTTCAAAGTCGTGGCCACGGTCATCGGCCTCGATCTGCCCACGCAATCCGTCACGCTGCAAGGTCCGCTTGGCAATGCGGGCAGCATCCGCGCGGAAAGCGCCGAGAACCTGAAGAAACTCCGCCTCGGCGACACCATCGTCGTCACCTACACCGAGGCGCTCGCCATCTCGCTGCAGAAGGTGCCGTCCGTGAAGCAGGGCGAATGACGCGGGCGTTAAACCGTGGTTGGCCTGGCCATCCCAAACAGCAACCATAATGACCCTTCGCTCCCCAGGCTGGCGCGCAGTTCTGTGCGCCTTCGCTCTGTGCGCGGCGGGCGCTGCGCTCGCGCAGGACAATGCCGTGCCGCCTCCCTCCGCCCCGGCGCAACGCAGCGCCGGCGAGTTGGATCAACATGTCCAACCCATCGTCGCTTACCCGGACTATCTCGTGGGTATGATCCTGCCCGCTTCAGTTTACCCGCTCGAAGTCGGCGACGCCGCCTTCCAGCTTGGTCAGACAAATGTGGCCGTGGACATCAGCGCGCAGTCGTGGGATCCGAGCATCAAATCCCTCGCGCAGTTTCCCGCGGTGGTTCAGTGGTTGGACCGGAACCTTCCGTGGACTGTCGAGCTGGGACGCGCGTTCGTGGCGCAACCGAAGGATGTGCTCGACGCAATTCAACGCGTGCGACTCCTGGCTTACGCCGCAGGTACGCTCAAGAGCGATGCGGTCCAAATCGTGACCAAGACTGCGACCGCCAGCGGTAAAGAGATCATCACGATCGTGCCAGTCATGGCGGCTACGACCGGGGCTTCGCCGGCAGCAACCACCCCGTCGGCGACCACGGGTGCCGTGGCCACGTCGGGAACCACCCCGGTCGGGACAACGTCGTCAGCGGCGTATGCTCCACCGCCGGCCTACACTGCGCCGGCTTCATCCAGCAACGCCAAATCGGCGGCGGGTTTGGTGGTGGGGGTCGCCGTAACTGCCGCCATCGTGAACAACGTGGACTGGGATGAAAAATATGTCGTCAATACGCCGGGCGGCGTCGTCATTGTAGATGAAGACGAGCTTGAGGATTTTCAGGAAAACCGTTCGACGGCAAATCCCCAGGCGACCTCAACCTCAACCAGCACCGCGTCCGCTCAATCCAGCAGCACGGCGAAAACCGCTGGCAAGGCCTCGACGCAACCGGCAGGCAAAGCCACGCCGTCCACGCAAACCACTCGACAGCCCGCGCCTTCGACGCAGTCCGCCGCGACGGCATGGCAGCCAAACCCATCGCGCATGGCGAGTTCCGGTGCGCCGCAACCTTCGACCGCGAGTCAAAGCCCGGCCGCGCGCGGCTGGTCGCAGCCTTCGACGAGCGCGGCCACGCAGCCCCGGACTTCGCCGTCGACGTCCAGTCAGACGCGCGGGTCGGGTCTGAGCGGATTGAGCGAGGGCGCACGCGTGCACGAATACAGCGGACGCGGCGCCGCCAGCCGGAGCGGCGGGCGGTCCGGGGGAAGGAGCGGAAGATAGGTATGCAAAAAATGATTCTTGCCGCCATCGTCTTGCTTCTGGCCCAAGCCTCCGCGATTCAGGCCGGTGATGTGCCCCGTAGTTTTTCCACGCCGGAAGCCGCGGTCTCCGCTTTGGGTGATGCGCTGAAGTCCACGAACACCACGGCCCTCCGCGTGATGTTCGGCGCAGTATGGGACGACCTTGCGGCGCCGGACGACGTGCAAGTCGCCAACGACCTGGCGGCGCTGGCCTCCGCGCTTCATCAGACGAACCGGCTGCTACACGTATCCGACTCGCGCGTCGAACTCGAAGTCGGTGCCGGCCGCTGGCTGTTCCCCGTTCCGCTTGTGCGGGGCGAGGGCGGCTGGTCCTTCGACGCGGCGGCCGGCCGCGAGGAGATTCTCAACCGCCGCATTGGCCGGAACGAACTGGCCGTGCTCGCCACCCTGCGCGCCGCCGTGCAAGCCCAGCGGGAATACGCCAGCCGCGACCGCGACGGCGATGAAGTGCTGGAGTTCGCCCAGCGGCTCGTCAGCAGCCCCGGCGCGAAGGACGGCCTTTACTGGTCGCGCAAACTCGACGGCGAAGTCAGCCCCCTCGGCCCGCTCGTCGCGCGGGCGCAAGCCGTCGGTTACAAGCGATCGCAAGCGGGCACGAACGCCGCGCCACAACCCTTTCATGGCTATTACTTCAAGGTTCTCACCCGGCAGGGCCGGCACGCGCCGGGCGGAAAATATGACTACGTCATTAACGGCAACATGATTGGCGGCTTTGCTCTCATCGCCTGGCCCGCCGCATACGGCGAGTCGGGCATCATGACGTTCATCGTGAACCAGCAGGGCCGCGTTTATCAGCGGGACAGCGGACCCACCTCGGTCGGTTTCGCTAAAAACATCAAAGCATTCGATCCCGACCCAACCTGGTCCGTGTCGCCCGATTGATCATTGTGGAGAGCCCTTATTCCCATACCCCACTTTGCAGAAGCATCCGGCGGCTGAAATTGACTCGCCGTTCATCGAACCCCACACTCCAGCAACATCGACAGCATCCATGAAACCTATGTTATTGAAAACCATCCCACGACTGCTCTTGTCAGCGATCCTGACTGGCATGGCGGCGCAGGCATACGCTGACGTCCTGGAACTCAAGAATGGCTCCGTGCTCAACGGCAAGTATGTTGGCGGCACCGCCGGCACCGTCCGCTTCGAGGCGTTGGGCAGCATGCAGGTGATCGCCACCGGTGACATCATTGCCCTCACCTTCACCACTCCCGCCTCCGCAAAACCAGCGACTGCGGCGCCCCCCGCCGCCGCCGCGCCGGTGGCAGCCGCACCCACCGCGGTTCCCGCTGCTGCGACCGCCAAGTCAGTCACCCTGCCGGCGGGCACGACCTTGTTGGTGCGCATGATGGACAGCATTTCCTCCAAGAACGCGGCCGGCACGAAGTTCACCACGAAGCTGGAATACAACCTCGCCAGCGGTGGCGTCGTGGCGGTCAAGGGCGGCACCATTATCTACGGCAAGGTGCAAAGCTCGACGCAGGCGCGGCGCGCGTTCGGCAAATCCACGCTCGATTTGCGGCTGGCCCAGATGGTCGTCGGCGGCCAGCCGGTGCCGGTCATGACCAGCGGCTTTCAGCAGGCGGGTGAAAACTCCATCAAGAAGGCGGCCCGGGGCGCGGCGGTGGGCGCGGCGATTGGCGCCATCGCCGACGATGATGCGGGCAAGGGTGCAGCCATCGGCGCCACGGCCTCGTTGCTCAAGAAGGGTGAGACAGTGACAGTACCGCCCAATACCCTGCTGGAGTTCACCCTCTCGCAGCCGGTTACGATTCAACTCGCGCCCTGAAACTGAAGACCTGAGCAAACAACCGACCAACTCCAGCAGGCTTATGAATCATAATCCATCCCAACCCACTCTTTCACGCGGCGGCTTTCTGCGCACATTGGCGCTGGGCGCTCCGCTGATATCCGTGGCCGCGCTCCAGGCGCAGACCGGCTCCGGCACGCCCCAGCTGGTTGCCAAGCCCGACCTCGGCAATTTGCGCGCGTTCGTCGCGCTCGCGCGCTCGGACCTCCGCACCGAGAAGGCGCTGATCTTTGCCGAGAACATCGACTTCACCGGCGACGAAGCCCTCGAGTTCTGGCCGCTGCACCGCGAGTACGATCTCGCACAAAACAAACTGTTCGACCGTCGGCTGGGACTGATCACGCGCTACGCGCAGCAGTATCAGGCGATGTCGGACAAGGACGCCACACAGTTGGCGAACGACGTGTTCGACCTGGAAGCGAAGCGCACGTCGCTCAAGCGAAAGTATTTCAAGAAGTTTAGCAAAGTGATCTCGCCGTTGAAGGCGGCGCGTTTTTTCCAGATTGAAAACCAGATCAACCTGGCGATTGATCTTCAGATCGCGGCGGAATTGCCGTTGATCAAATAGCTCCACCCGGAACGACAGCGCCTTGCGCCGTCCACCAATCCTCCCGGTCGCTGTGCTGGTTTTGCCAGCCGCCACCGGCTGTGTCGGCATGTTGGCCTGAAGGCTCCGGCAGGCAAGGAAGCCACTGCTGCCCCGCTCGTGAATCAAGCGGGCTGGCCCAGTGGCCGGCCCGCGACTTCACCAGCGAAACAAAACGAAGACCGATTCAACAGCCACCTTCGCTCAGAAGCTTCCGCCGTCGCCAAGGCTATGGCGGACAAGCTGGCGGGCCAAGGGAGCAAGCGGAGCGAACAAAGATGCGTTGCTCTGAACTCCGTTTCCTCTGTGAGCTCCTGTTCAAATCAAATAAACTCAACGCCATGAGCAAAGCCACGATTGAAGTTCAGGGCGTGACCATCGCGGTCCTGAATCGGAACAATCAGGACTACATCTCCCTGACCGACCTCGCCCGGTATCGGAACGCGCCAGAGCCTTTTGCCGTCATCAACAACTGGATGCGTAGCCGCAGCACCATTGAGTTCCTCGGGCTTTGGGAAAAACTGAGCAATCCAGGTTCTAAACCTCTCGAATTCGAGAGGTTTAGAACCACTTCAACATGCCAGCCAACGCCATGAGCAAAGCCAAACGAAGCACCATTGAAGTGAAGGGGGCAGCCGTCGCTGTTTTTTCGCAGAACCAACAGGATTTCATCTGCATCACGGACATCGCCCGCTACCAAGACGCCGAACGAACGGACTACCTGATCTCCAATTGGCTGCGCAATCGCAATACCATCGAGTTCCTTGGCATCTGGGAGCGGCTCAACAACCCCGGTTTTAATCCCATCGAATTCGATGGGATTAGAAATCAGTCCGGATTGAACAGTTTCATCCTGACCGCCAAACGCTGGATTGAAACGACGGGGGCCATCGGGCTGATTTCCAAATCAGGCCGTTACGGTGGCACCTATGCCCACAAGGACATTGCCTTTGAATTTGCCGCCTGGGTCTCCGTGGAATTCAAGCTCTACCTCATAGTCGAATTCCAGCGCCTCAAGGACGAGGAAAACAACCGGCTCAAACTGGAGTGGAATCTTCAACGCACGCTCGCCAAGATTAATTATCGCATCCACACGGACGCCATCAAAGAGACGCTCATGCCACCGGTCATCACCCGGCCGCACGCGGCGCTGGTCTATGCCAACGAAGCCGATCTGCTTAACGTCGCCCTGTTCGGAAAGACGGCGAAGGAATGGCGCGCGGCCCACCCCGCTGCCGAAGGCAACCTCCGCGATCACGCGCCCCTGGAGCAGTTGGTCGTCTTGACCAATCTGGAGAGCCTCAATGCCGTCCTCATCCGTCAAGGACTGCCCCAGCCCGAACGCCTGCTTAAGTTGAATGAAATCGCCATCACCCAGATGCGCACCCTCCTTTCCGCCGGAAGCGTGAAACGCCTCCGCTAGAGAAAACCATGAAGACAAAAACCATGCTCGCCACCGCATGACAAACGTTGAAACCCACCGCACCCACCGCATCGGCTGGCTCCGGGCCGCCGTCCTTGGGGCCAACGACGGCATCGTTTCCACCGCGAGTTTGATCGTGGGGGTGGCCGCCGCCGAGGCCAGCCGCGGCAACGTGCTGGTCGCCGGCCTGGCCGGTTTGGTGGCGGGCGCGATGTCCATGGCCGCCGGTGAATATGTTTCCGTCAGTTCCCAGTCGGACACTGAAAATGCCGACTTGAACCGGGAGCGCGAAGAGTTGGCGACGGACGTCAAACTTGAACACGCCGAACTCGCCGCGATCTATGTCGCGCGCGGTCTCGAGGCCGAACTGGCCAAACAGGTCGCGACGCAGTTGATGGCCAAGGACGCGCTCGGGGCGCATGCCCGGGACGAATTGGGTATTTCCGACACCCTGAGTGCTCGACCCGTTCAGGCGGCCTTTGCGTCGGCCGGCACGTTCACCGTCGGTGCGGCCTTGCCGCTGTTGCTCGTTCTCGTTGTGCCAATCAGCCAGCTCGTCTGGGTGGTTTCCGGCAGTTCACTCTTTTTTCTCGCGCTGTTAGGTGCCTTGGCTGCCCGCGCCGGTGGCTCTCCCATGTGGAAGTCGGTCGCGCGTGTGACCTTTTGGGGCGCTCTCGCCATGGGCCTGACGGCTGGGGTCGGCGCGTTGTT
Organism: bacterium; assembly: GCA_031362805.1. Classification (GTDB taxonomy): domain Bacteria; phylum Verrucomicrobiota; class Verrucomicrobiia; order Limisphaerales; family RI-55; genus RI-55. Next base: position 10,069 of record JANLTG010000166.1, on the reverse strand, counting down.
TGGAGCGAAACTATGACCAACTTTTATCAGTCTGGACTCGATGTCTCACCGCCGCGCCCGTTGGCGCGCCGCCAGCCGACACCAATCCAATCAACCACCGAAAGGACACAGTAATGAAAACCACCCGCACCCAAAACCTCATCGCCGTCGCGCTCGTTGGCGCGCTGTTGACCGGCTGCAAACATGTCGGTCCCCAGACGGTGGCCGTGGACCGGTTCGACTACAGCACGGCCATCGCCGATTCGTGGAAGCAGCAGACGCTCCTGAACATCGTCAAAATCCGCTACATGGATCTGCCAGTGTTTGTCGATGTGGCGTCCATCGTTGCCGGTTACTCGATGCAGACGGGTGTGAACGTGGGCGGTACCGTTTCGTCCCGGGATGCCATTCAGGGCAACTTCGCGGCGGTGGGCGCGCAGGCCATCTACACCGACCGACCCACCATCACCTACGTGCCGATGACCGGGGAGAAATTTCTGCGCGGGCTCATCACGCCGATTTATCCGAAGAATGTCTTCTTCATGATGCAGGCGGGGTACCCGGCGGATTTCCTCCTCGGGCTGGCGGTGGAATCGCTTAATGGCGTGCGCAACCGCTCGGCAACCGCCGGTGGCGTGCGCGAGGCCGATCCGGAATTCATTCGCGCTTTGGATTTGCTGCGCGAAGCGCAGGCGGCCGGCGCGATCGGCATGCGCGTGGAGGAGGACAAGGTCAAGGGCTCAACCGGCGTGGTGTTCTTCCGGCGGGACGACCTCGCGCCGGACGTCGCCGCAAAGGGGGTGGAAATCCGGCGTTTGCTCAACCTGCCGACCGATACGGATAAGTTCACGATCACTTACTCGCCCATGCGCGGGGCGACCAACGAGCTGGCGGTCAACAGCCGCTCCATGCTGCAGATCATGCAGGCCTTCGCGAGCTACATGGATGTGCCAGAGCCACACCTGAAGGATGGCCGGGCGATCCCCGCCTTTGAAAACTCTTCTGCGGAGGCCGGGCTGCAAGCAGTGCGGATTCGCAGTGGCAAAGAGAAGCCGGCGAACACCTTTGCCGCGGTCCAATACCGCGGATACTGGTTCTGGATTGACGATGGCGACCTGCGCACCAAGCGCGCGATGACGGCGATCATGTTCTTCTTCACCCTGGCGGAAACGGGGGACACCGGGAAGTTGCCGTTGATCACGATCCCGGCGCAATAACGATGGGCGGGTGGGCAGATTTCAATTCAGGGATGGCAAGCGAACCCGGCCCTGTAATAACGTTCGTCCGATGATCACGCGTTTGCTGTTGGTGCTCGTGCTGCTCGGTTCGCCCCGCGCGCACGGCCAGGACGACGTCATCGCGCTGCCCGAGCTGTTTCAAGGCGTGCAGGAATGGGCTGCCGAAAATCTCGACACCAACCTGTTCAACGCCCTGCCCGAACTGGATCAAAAGCAGGTGGAGCCGTTGTTGCGCGATCTGCAAAAGCAACTCCAGGGCGAATACATCATCAACCTCGCCGCCTTGCGTGAAGCCGCGCAGGTCGTGTTGCCCGTGTTGGAAAGCTATGAAGAAACCCTGCCGTACGCCGCCTGGCTCCGGCCGCGCCTTGATTACCTCAAAGTCGCCGACGAGTTTCGGCTCGTCATCCCACCGCCGGCAGTTGAACCGGGCAAGCCGGTTCGGCCGACACCCAACCCCTCCGCCGTCCGGCAGCGGCAAGTGTGGGTCCGGGAAGTCGCCAATCGTCCGTGGCCGCCGGCTGCCAGCAATCACGTGACACGCCTCAAACCGATCTTCGCCGGCGAGAAGGTTCCGCCCGAACTCGTCTGGCTGGCGGAGGTGGAGTCATCATTCGATCCGCGTGCCCGCAGTCCGGTGGGTGCGGCGGGGCTGTTTCAACTTATGCCCGAGACCGCCAAACGTTTTGGCCTCGCCCTCTGGCCGCGCGATCAGCGCTACCAACCCGACCCCAGCGCCCGGGCCTCGGCGCAGTATCTGAGTTTTCTTTACGAGCGATTCAAAGACTGGCGGCTCGCGCTGGCTGCGTACAATGCCGGCGAGGGCACGGTGGCCCGTTTGTTGCAGCGGCATAACGCTCGGAGCTACGACGACATAGCCGTGTATTTGCCGGCCGAGACCCAAATGTTCGTACCCAAGGTGGAAGCGGTGCTTCTGCGGCGCGAGGGCCTCAAGCTCGCCAACCTGTCCCGGCCATGATGAAGGTGAACGTTCGAAGGGGGCCGTGCCTGCGCAACTGGCGATTCGCCCGCTGGCCCGAGTCATAACGTCTACGGCATATCTATTTTCGTCATCGTATTTCGTCGAAACGTTTGGTACCGATGCCCGCGAACTTATCCATGTGGCCCTTCACTCAAATTGCACTGCACGCGGAAACCGTGGGCAGCTCGCCGTCCGGACGGAGTGGGAGCCTTTATCCGCATTTGGCACTGCTCGTATGAATCTTGTTGAAACTGAATCGTGGCTGTTCGCTCTCGGGTTGTTTGCGGTCATCTTGCTGGCCCTCGAAATGGGGCGCCGTAAAGGTGCCCGCCAACGGGCCCGGATCATGGACGGAGGCGCGGCGGGCGTGGGCGTCGTCGAGGCGGCCATCTTCGGCTTGTTGGGGTTGTTGATCGCTTTCACCTTTCAAGGTGCCTCGGCGCGGTTCGATGGGCGTCGGACCTTGATCGTGGAGGAGGCGAACAACATTGGAACCGCCTGGCTGCGCATTGATGTGCTGCCCGCCAGCGCCCAACCCGGCATGCGCCAATTGTTCCGGCAGTATCTCGACTTGCGTCTGGATACCTATCGCAAGGTTGATGATCTGTCGGCGGTCAAGGCGGCCTTGGAGCGGACGGCTCAGTTGCAGGCCGAAATCTGGAAGATTGCCATGGCGTCGGGCGCGATGGAAGGAGGCCGGAATGTCGTGGTTGGTTTGCTGCCTGCGCTGAACGCCATGTTCGACATTGTTACCACGCGTACGATGGCGGCGAAAACCCATCCACCGGCGAGCGTGTTCGTATTACTGGCGGTGATGGCGTGCGTGGCGGCGTTCATGGCCGGGCACGGAATGGCCGGCAGCAAGGTGCGCAGTTGGGTTCACAATCTGGGCTTCGCCGCTATTCTGGCGGTCACCGTGTTCGTCATCATCGACATGGAGTATCCCCGGCGTGGATTTATCCGCGTGGATTATTTCGATCAGATCCTGGTGGAATTGCGCCAGAGCATGAATTGAATCCGCCAGGCCGCACCACAAGTGTCGACTACGGCCAGCGTTTGCGAAGGCGTTCGGCGCGGGGCCATTCACCGGCAGCAGTCCCCCCGGTGCTTGCTGGTTTCAGCGGATGGTTTGTTCGATGGGCGGGTCGAAATAATCCCTTGCCAAAGCGCAGTCAGACCCGTTGAATCCGCGCCCTGCCTCCGGTGGCTGGATAGCTCAGCTGGTAGAGCAGCGGATTGAAAATCCGCGTGTCCCCGGTTCGATCCCGGGTCCAGCCACCAATTTTTTCTTCCCCCCTTCGCCGCTTGTTCCACTCGCCGCGAGGTCGCATTTCGATGCTGAAATTTTGGCCGGCCCTGTCACGCTCGCGCCGTGTCCAAGCTCCCGTCACTTTGCCGAGCCACGCTGCTGCACCTGCGCGCCGCCGAGGGCTGGGCTGAGTTGAACAGCCCGGCCGAGGCCTTGCTGGAGCTGGAAGCCATTGCCGAGACGGAGCGGGGAGAACTTGCGGTGCTGGAAATGTTCTGGCGCGTCTACGTCGGCTGGGAGAAGTGGCGGCCCGCCTACGATGTGGCCGGGCAATTGGTGGAGCATTACCCGGAAGAACCCGCCGGTTGGATCGATCGCGCCTACGCCTTGCGCCGGATGAAAGGCGGCGGCCTGCTCGCCGCGTACGACGCGCTGTTGCCCGCGCTGCAGCTCTTTCCGACCGAGCCGGTGATTCCCTACAATCTCGCCTGCTATTGCGCGCAACTGGATAAACTCGATGAAGCTTTGAAGTGGCTGGACGCCGCCTATGCCGTTGGTGATCGATCTCTGCTCCTCAAGATGGCGCGCAATGATCCCGACCTCGATTCGCTCAAGGCGCGGGGCTGCTTGAAGTGAGCCTCACGTCACGCGGGCCGGGCTCGCCGCAGCGCCCTTCGCAATTTTCAGACAGACTCTTAGAAACACGATCACGCTCGCGCCCGCCATCATCGAAAGCCCGTACTCGTCGTGGTGTTGAATGCGGCGCGTACTCGATCCAGTCAGCCGGCATCGTTGTTTTGTCCGGTAAGGCTCCCCGCCTCCCACGCTCACAAGACTGCGGACAACGGCTCGAGCTTCGCCTTTGCGGAATTCACCCTGCTGAAAAGCAAGCGCCGGTAGTTTGCTCGCCGGTTTCCAACCCTCTCCGAGGCGAGCCAGCGCGTGGCTTTCGCGACTTTGCATTCTGTTGCGCGACTTTCGTCCCTCACCTCCACTTTGCTCAAGCTTGCCACCGGATTTCGGGTTACGCTATCTCCCGTCAAGCACCTTGTTCAAAAATCATTTGCCCACCGCCGCCGCTCGGCGCCGCTCCCCGCCGCGGGCCGCCCAACTTTCATTCACCCTAGCACTTCTCCCCGCGGTGTAATCCAAACTCGGGGTTATGTTCGACGCCGATGAAAGACCAGCAAACCAAATCGGAGGGCCGAGTTATACGAGGCCCACACCATCACGTGAACCGCATCGGAGGGCCAAGTTACACGAGGCCCACTCACCGCATTTCCGCATTCCGTTCCTTGTTCCTTCTTCCTTGTTCATTTGTCATTTGTCATTTGTCATTTGTCATTTGTCATTTGTCATTTGTCCTTGGTCCTTGGTCCTTGGTCCTTGGTCCTTGGTCCTTGGCCACTGGCCACTGGCCACCCAATCCGTTTCGCCCGAGGCATCAAAATTCAAAACTTGGTAAGGAAACGGTAAAGGAATGGTAAACTTTTTCCTGAATTCGGATTCCGGCAAGGTGGGGCCGGCACTTCGTGACAGCCTGGATTCTATAATGCACTTCCGTCACGGCAGTTTGCAATCGTCGGCCGCGTCGGCCGCTGACGCCTCTCCTGTAGCGGCGGTCTGTGACCGTCGGAAATGTTACCCTTCCCGGGTCACCCCATCTTCGTGCGCCAAACCGAAGGGCCAAATCGGAGGGCCGAGTTATACGAGGCCCACACCATCATTGGTCACCGAACCGGAGGGCCGAGTTACACGAAGCCCACGCACCCCGTTTCCGCACACCGCTCATTGTACATTGGTCACTGGCCACTGGTCACCCGCCACCCACATCCGTTTCGCTTGAGACATCAAAATTCAAAACTTGGTAAAGAAACGGTAAAGGAATGGTAAACTTTTTCCTGAATTCGGATTCCGGAAAGGTGGGGTCGGCACTCCGTGCCTGCTATTGCGCGCAACTGGACAAACTCGATGAAGCGTTGAAGTGGCTGGACGCCGCCTATGCCGTTGGTGACCGTGCGAGCCTCCTCCAGATGGCGCACCATGATCCCGACTTGGAACCGCTCAAAGTGCGCGGGCACTTGAAGTGAGCCTCACGCCGGGCGGGCCGGGCTCGCCGCCGCCATGCGCTGCAGCTTCCAGCGTCCGAACCAGAACATGAACAACGCGGCGCTCCACGTGACGAGGAAGATGCCCCACCAGATCCCGCGCAGTTCCCAGCCCAGCTGAAACGCGAGCAACCAGAAGACAAACGCCGGCCCCAGCAACTGCCGGTAGAGCCCCACCCACAAACCGTAGATCGGTTTCTTGAGGCCCTGAAACATGAACACGGTCTGAAACAAAATCACATACGCGCAGAGCGTGATCGCCGCGATGCGCAGATACTCGGCACCGATCGCCCGCACGCGTTCATCGCTCGTGAAGAGGGACATGAACCAGTGCCCGCTCAGGAACACGATCACGCCCGACACCGCCATCATTGCGAGCCCGTACTTCGTGGTGGTGGTGAAGGCGGCCTGCACCCGGTCCAGTCGGCCCGCGCCGTTGTTCTGTCCGGTCAACGAGAGGATCGCGATGTTCAGACCGATCATCGGCAGCAGAAAAATCTGCTCGACGCGCGTCGCAATGCCGTACGCCGCCACGCCCTCCTTGCTGAACTTGCCGATGAACCACGTGATGACAAAGATGCCGAGCGCCACCGTCAACATGTTCAGGCTGGCGGGCAGCCCTTGGGCGGTGATCTCCCGATAAATGCCGGCATGCGGTTTGAAGAGCGACCACTTCAGGCCACCCCATATGCGGGTCTGCCGAACGCGGTGGATCATGAAGCAGCAGCCTAAGACTTGGATCACCACGGTTGCGACGGCGAGCCCGCGCACTCCCATGGCCGGCACGCCCCAGCCGCCGTACATGAACCAGGGATCGAGCACGCAGTTCAGCACGAAGCCCACGATCAGGAAGTCGCGAAACGTCTTGGTGTCGCCGAGGGCGTTGAGCGTCGAGTTGAGGATTGCTTGCAGGAGAAAGAACACTGTGCCGATCAGGATGGTGTTCATGTAGGCGAGCGCGAGCGCGAGGTAACGCTCCTCGGCACCGAGATAGCGGAAGAGATGCGGCGAAGCCCACAGCCCAAGCGCGGTCAGCAGCAGCCCGACGAAGCAGCCGAATGAAACTGATTGCAGCGTGAAGTGATGCGCCCGGGCTGTTTCGCCTTTGCCCAGGGCATTGGCGATCAGCGCCGTTGTTCCCTGGCCGATCCCCGAGCCGAGCGCGATGATGATGAAGAAGATCGGGAAAGACGCCGCCAGCGCCGCCAGTGCATCCGTCGAGTCGCGGCCCGCGAAGTACGTGTCCACGACGTTGTACATCGTGTTGAAGAAAAACCCGACGCTCGCCGGCACGGCAATCTGCCGCACCAGCTTGGGGATGGGGTCTTTGACGAGGTCCACCGTGAACAGCGTGGGATTACAACACGACCTCGAAGCCTTCGAAATTTGGATGGCTCAGATGCATCCCCTGTGGCGAGCGCGCCTGGGCGTGCGCCTTCTGAAACGCTTCGGAATCCGTCCATGCCTCGAAAACGGCGTGCGAGTCCCACACCGAGTGCGAAGCAAAGAGCGTATGCGTCTCATCCTTCGGCCCGCGGAGGAGATGGAACTCGCGGAAGCCCGGCACTTCGTCGAGGTAGGACTTGCGATTGCGCCAGATCTCCTCGAAGGCAGCTTCGAACCCCGGCGCAATCTTGAACCGATTCATCGCGATGTACATGGCGGGACGCTAACGGCCCACTGCGGCAATGGGGAGAAATTTCACAACATCTCGGCAACGCGGGCCGGCTGCACTGGTAGGGGCCGCGCGTCGCCGTCTCAAGTCAAAATCAGGCCACCGTGATTTGCTTGTCCAGATAGACGTCCTGAATTGCGTTGAGCAACTCGATGCCTTCGGCGAGCGGGCGTTGAAATGCTTTGCGCCCGGAAATCAGACCGGTCCCGCCGGCGCGCTTGTTGATGACCGCCGTCTTCACCGCGGCTTCGAGGTCACCCTTGCCCTTGGACTCGCCGCCGGAGTTGATCAGGCCCGCCCGACCTGCGTAGCAGTTCAATACCTGATAACGGCACAGATCGATCGGATGATCCGTCGTCAGCTCGGTGTAGACCTTCTCGTGTGTCTTGCCATATTTCTCGATGGCCTTGTAGCCGCCGTTGTTCTCCGGGAGTTTCTGCTTGATGATGTCGGCCTGGATGGTGACGCCGAGATGATTTGCCTGGCCGGTGAGATCGGCGCTGACGTGGAAATCCTTGTCCTTCGTCTTGAACGCATTGTTGCGGAGGTAGCACCAGAGCACGGTGGCCAGACCGAGTTCGTGCGCCCGTTTGAACGCCAGGCTCGTCTCGACGATCTGCCGCGCGGATTCCGACGAACCGAAATAAATCGTCGCGCCCACTGCCGTCGCACCCATGTTCCAGGCCTGCTCGACCTGGGCGAAATAAATCTGGTCGAATTTATTGGGGCAGGTCATCAGCTCGTTGTGATTCAACTTCACCATGAACGGAATGCGGTGCGCGTATTTCCGCGACACCATGCCGAGCACCCCGAGCGTGGAGGCCACGGCGTTGCAGCCGCCTTCGATGGCGAGTTTCACAATGTTTTCCGGATCAAAATAATCCGGATTCGGCGCGAAGCTGGCGCCCGCCGAGTGTTCGATGCCCTGATCCACGGGCAGGATGGACAGATAACCCGTGCCGCCGAGCCGACCGGTGTCGAACATCTGCTGAAGGCTGCGCAGCACTTGCGGGTTGCGGTCCGTGCCCGCCATCACGCGGTCAACGAAATCCGGGCCGGGGAGGTGCAGTTGTTCCTTGGGAACGGTTTTGCATTTGTGTTCGAGGAGGGCCGAGGCGGAATCGCCGAGGAGTGTCGTGATCTTGTTGCTCATAGTTCAGTGTCGATTGCTGTTATCTGCCAAAGTTGAATCCGAAGTCGCGCGAAGGTCCGATTCGCAATGAAACGGGTCGCTCGTTTACGGGCAACAGCGTGGAGGGAAGTGGCGGCTTGGGCCACCTGATTCTTGGCGCATCGTCAGTCGATATTGCGGCAAAGACTTGCCGGTTGAAAGCGCTCGAAGCGCGACTAAAATAACGAGAGGGACGGCGTGTCGCCGTCCTCTTTTGATTTTGGACCGCGACCCGCGATCCCTCCCTCATTTGTAGCGGCGGCTTTATGAGCGCCGCCATTTACCGCTCGGGATTTCACCGGCGGTCATAGACCGCCGCTACAGGACATTCATTTTCGGTCGCGCTCAAATTCTCTCTTGTAACCAGCTTGCCGCATGGCCGTCTTTCGCTATTGTCACCAGCCATGAAAGCCCTCCTTGCCTCCTTCGCTGCCGGCGTGTTGCTGGCGCAAACCCTCACCGCCGCCGATTCCCCACCGCCCGTACTCGAACTCGGCTCGCCTGCGCCCGACTTCAACCTGCCCGGCGTGGATGGTCGCAATTGGGCGCTCAAAGATTTCGCCAGCGCGAAGGTTCTAATCGTCCTGTTCACCTGCAACCATTGCCCGACCGCGCAGTATTACGAGGAGCGCGTCCTCAAGCTCGTCAATGACTACAAGGACAAGGGCGTCGCGCTGGTGGCGATCAACCCTAACGATCCCAAGTCAGTCACGCTGAATGAACTGGGCTACACCGACCTGGGTGATTCATTCGACGAGATGAAGATTCGCGCCGAGCACATGAAGTATAACTTCCCGTACCTGTATGACGGCGACACCGAGGAAGTCTCGAAGAAGTACGGTCCGGCCACGACGCCCCATGCCTTCGTGTTCGATGCCGAGCGCAAACTGCGTTACGTCGGCGCCATCGACGACTCGGAGCGGGTCCAGCACGTGAAGCGGCAGCACGTCCGCGAAGCGCTTGATTCACTTCTGGCCGGCAAGGCGCCCGAGGTCGCCAAGACCAAGGCGGTCGGTTGCTCGACCAAGTGGGCCGGCAAGGCGGAACTGGCCACGGCGTACCTGGCGAAGCTCGCCAAGGAACCCGTCACGCTTGTCCCCGCCGATGCCGATGCGTTGAAGGCGCTGCGCAAGAACGATTCCGGCAAGGTGCGCCTGATCAACTTCTGGGCGACGTGGTGTGCGCCGTGCATCGCCGAGTTCCCCGAGTTCGTGACCATCAACCGCATGTATCGTGGCCGCGAATTCGAGATGGTGATGGTATCAATGAACCGGCCCGACGAATCGGCGCAGGTGCTGGAGTTCCTCAAGAAGAAGGAAGCCTCGAACCGCAACCTCATCTTTGCGTCGGAGGACCGCGATCCCTTGATCAACGCGTTCAACCCAAAGTGGGAAGGTCCGGTGCCCTATACCGTGTTACTCGATCCCGAGGGACGGATCCTTTACGAGGAAGTGGACAGCATCAACCCGCTGGCGTTGAAGCGCGCCATCGTGAAGGCGTTGAACGAGGTCAAGCCGTGGTGACTTGCTTAGAACCTGTCTGAAAAAGGGCGGTGGCGTTGGAAATCAGGCGAGGCGGCGGAGCATGAGGCGCAACAGGGCCAGGAAGATGAAGCCGGTGGCGCTGGTTTCGGTCTCCTCGTAGTCGCGCACCAGGCGGCGGTGTTG
>JANLTG010000069.1:0-8481 GCA_031362805.1 bacterium | reverse complement strand
AAGATCATCACCATCGAAGACCCGATTGAGTATCAGCTTCGCGGCATCAACCAGATTCAAGTGTCGGAGAAAGCCGGCCTCACGTTCGCGCGCGGCCTGAGGTCGATCCTGCGCCACGATCCCGATGTCGTGCTCATTGGCGAAATTCGCGATCAAGAGACGGCGCAGATCGCCGTGCAGGCCTCCCTCACCGGCCATTTGGTTTTTTCCACGTTGCACACGAACGACGCGCCCGGCGCACTGACCCGACTTGTGGATATGGGCGTCGAGCCTTACCTGGTCGCGTCCTCCCTCGAAGCGGTGCTCGCGCAACGGCTCGTCCGCGTGTTGTGCCCGCACTGCAAGCAGGTGGATGACTCCGCGAAGGCCCAGGCCTTCAAAACCAGCCTCGGGATTCCCGCCGCGACGGTGTTCTACCAATCCGTCGGCTGCCGCGAATGTCGCAACACCGGCTTTCATGGCCGGCGCGCGATCTTCGAGTGGATGGACACGAGCAATGAGATCCGCCAGTTGATCTTGAAGAATGCCTCGAGCGACATGATCCGCGACACGGCGCGGCGCGACGGCATGAGGACGCTGGCGATGGACGGCTGGCGTTTGGTGCAGGAAGGCATCACGACTGTCGAAGAAGTATTGAGCGTGACGACCGCGAAGGAAGTTTCGCATTCGACGGCGGTGGCGCCGGTGGGTGGCGAGGCCGTGTCACCGGCGGACATTGCGGTGGCCAGCCGCTGAACGAAAGATGAAACTCACCCTAACAATTTCAGGCGCTGGCGAGGATCGTAGCTCACGAACTCGGCCCTTCACTTTCGCCCGCTGACTCCATGCCCCTCTTCACCTACAAAGCCCTGCAGACGGACGGCAGCGCGATCGAAGGCGAACTTGAGGCCGTGGGGCGGCAGGAGGCATTGCGACAAATCGACGGTCGGGGATTGCGCCCGGTTCGCGTCACCGAACGCGGTGGGGCAAACGGCAAGCACGCGAAGCCGATGGCTGCGAAACCGGCTTCAAGGATTTCTGCCAAGGACAAGGCGGCCGGTAAGGAACCGACCGCGGCCCCACCCGTGGCCGAAGCGCCGGCCAAGCCCCTGTTCGGTGGTCCCGGCAAGATCACGGCGCGGATGCTGGAGAATTTCACCCGGCTGCTGTCGAGCTTGCTGGCGGCCGGAGTGCCGTTGAGCCGGGCGTTGACGATTCTTCAAAAGGAGGCGGCCAACCCGGTGGCGCGCGCGAAGTGGAAAGAAGTTCACGGCCTCGTCGTGGACGGTCTGCCGCTCGCTGAGGCGATGGCGCGGTCGCCGGAAACTTTTCCGCGCGTCTATACCGCGATGGTCGAGGCGGGCGAGACCGGCGGATTCCTCGACGTGGTGCTCGCGCAGATCGCCGACTTCCAGGCGCGCGAGAAGGAGATGCGATCCAAAGTATCGAGCGCCATGATGTATCCGGCGATTCTCTTCTGCCTGGCCGTCGTCGTTCTCAGCGCCCTCCTGCTGTTTTTCATCCCCAACATCATGCCGACGTTCGCCAGTTTCGGCGCGAAGCTGCCGCTGCTGACGCGCGGGATCATGGGCGCCAGCGATCTTGTGCGCAGCTACGGCCTGGTCATCGTCATCGGCCTGGTGGTCGGCGGCATCACCCTCTGGAACTGGTTTGCCACCGAAGCCGGACGCCGGGCCTGGGACGGCGGAATCCTGCGGATGGCGGTCATCGGGCCGTTGCTGTCCCGCTTCGCGATGGTGCGCTTTTGCCGGATGCTCGGCACCCTGCTGGGCGCAGGCGTCCCGCTGGTCAGTGCGTTGAATGTCGCGCGTCGTTCCATCGGCAACCAGATTCTCGTGGATGCGGTGACGGCGTCCATCGAGTCGGTCAAGGAAGGCAAACAACTCGGGCCGAGCCTGGGCAGTTGCGCGCTCCTGTTCCCCAGTTCCACCACCGAGATGATTTCCGTGGCGGAAGAAAGCGGCCGACTCGATTCCGAACTCGTCCGGATCGCGAACTTCGAGGAGGGCGATCTCGACCGCAACCTGAAGGCCGCGGTCTCCCTGCTCGAACCGCTCATGATGTTCCTCATCGCCGGCTTCATCGGCACCATTTTCATCGGCATGCTCCTCCCGATCTTTTCCATGCAGGACCACATCAAATAGCCATTGATTTGCAATCGAACCCACTTAACCCAGAAGCGAAATGAAAATCCAAACTCACCTATCCCACCGCCGCTCGCCGCGCCGCGACGGCTTCACCCTGATCGAACTCCTGCTGGTGCTTGTCATCCTCGGCGTGCTCGCGGCCATCGTCGTCCCAAAGTTCGCCGGCCGCACCGAACAGGCGCGCGTCACGGCGGCGCAATCGCAGATTTCGACCTTCGGCACCGCGCTCGACGCTTTCGAGGTGGACACCGGTTCCTATCCGAAGGGCAGCGCCGGCTTGAACGATCTCTTCACCCAACCGCGTGACGCGCAGGGCTGGCGCGGACCTTATCTCAAGAGCGCGGTGCCGCTGGATCCCTGGCAACGCGCCTACATTTTTGAATGCCCCGGCAAACAGAACCCCAGCGGCTATGACGTGAGCTCCATGGGACCGGACGGCCAGGCGAACACCGATGACGACATCACGAACTGGACGAAGACGAAGTGAGAATTCAGCGCGCCCAACTCAAGCCTGCGGACCGCGACCATCCGGGCCGCAGCGGCTCCGCCTTGTCTGGAGCGCAAAGCTTAGTGAGGCCGGATCGCACCGCTGCGGCCTGTAAGGCCGCGGTCCGCTGCGGTTTCACGCTGATCGAATTGGTTCTCGTGATGGCGTTGATCGTAATCGTCATTTCGCTGGTGACCCCGCGGCTTAAATCCTTTTTCGAGGGCCGCGCCCTCGACTCCGAAGCCCGTCGGTTCATGACCTTGACCCGCTACGGCCAGAGCCGCGCGGTCGCCGAGGGAGTGCCGATGCTGGTCTGGATCGATGAAGACCAGCGCCAATACGGGCTCCAGGCACAGCCCGGCTACCTGACGCGCGACGACAAGGCGGTGGAGTACACGCTGGCGAGCGATCTGAAGATCGAAATCCGGGCGTCGTTTTCCACTTACACAACTACCGAGACGCAGACGCTGCTGCGGAATCTGCCGACCAACCGGCGTTACATTCGGTTCGCCCCGGACGGATTCCTGGGTGAAGCGAGTCCGGAATACATCTTCATCCGCCAGGGTGAAAAGGACGCCGTTGCGATTGGCCAAAACCGCAGCGGACAGAGCTATGAAATTTCCACGAACACCGTCCTCGCGCTGCGCTAAGCGCCGCCGGGCCGGCTTCACGCTGGCCGAGGTGCTGGCGGCGCTGGCGTTCATGGCCATCGTGATCCCGGTGGCCGTGCAAGGCGTACAGGTGGCCAGTCGCGCGGGCCAAGTCGGTGCGCGCAAAGCGGTCGCCGTGCGCATCGCCGACCGCGTGCTCAATGAACTCGAAGCAACCGGCCAGTTGCTGACCGGCGCGCAGAGCGGCGTGGTACGTGAAGGTGACCGCGAATTTCCCTGGACGATCCAGTCCCAACCCTGGCTGGACGCCCAATTGAATCAGATCACTGTCCGTGTGACCTATCAGGTGCAAGGGCAGGAGTTCGACGTGCGGCTGACGACGCTGGTGGATCCGAATGCAACGACTACGACCACGACAGAATGAAGGCGATGCAAACATTCAACGTTCAACATTCAACGCCCAACGCTCAAGTTGAGCGGACTGCAGCGTCTTGGACGTTGAACGACGAGCATTTGGCATTGAATGTTTTCCCTGCCCGTTCCGGTCAATCACGTCCCACCCGCGCTGGCTTCACGTTGATGGAGATGCTGCTGGCGATCGCAGTTTCGGCGATCGTCCTTTCCGTGGTTACGACGACTTACTTCAGCGCGCTCCAGTTGCGCAATCGCACGACCAAGGCCATCGACGACGCCCTGCCCTTGCAGCACGCGCTCGCGACCATCAAGCGCGATTTGACGGCCCTGATCCCGCCGGGTGGCACATTTGGCGGCGAGTTGCAGTCCACACCGACTACTGAAACTGCGAGCACCATGACCCCTTTCGCCAACGGGCAACGGGTGAGCCCGGATTTCACGACGGCGTCGGGATCGGTGGATGAATACTCGCCGTTCGCCGACGTGCAGCGCGTCAGCTATTACCTGGTCGATCCGACGAATAACTCCACGGTCGGCCGCGATCTGATGCGGGTGCGCTCGCGGAATTTGCTGCCGGCCACGGTCGATGAACCCAGCGCGCAGTGGCTCATGGGTGGCGTCGAGACGGTGACTTTCCAGTTCTACAACGGCTTCAGCTGGCAGGAAACTTGGGATAGCGTCACGTCGAGCAACTTGCCGACGGCGATCAAACTCCAGCTCGTGGCGGCGGCCGAGTTCAACCAGCCGAATCAATATCTCCAGACACCCATCGAGCTCGTGGTCCCGATCGTGGTCCAAGCAGGAACAAATCAGACACAAACCACGGGAGGTGGCTCGTGAGAATGACCCCGCCACGGAAGGGCGACATTCCTGTCGCCCAGTATCCTCCGCCCAAACCTTCGGCGACAGGAATGTCGCCGCTCCGGTTGCGGCAACGCGGCTCGGTCCTGGTGATCGTCCTGTGGATTGCGTTCGGTCTGGTCATGCTGGCGCTCTATTTTGCGAATTCAATGACCCTTGAATTGCGCGGCGCCCAAAATCGCGTGGCGTCCGTTGTAGCCGAGCACGCGATCAACGGTGCGAGCCGTTACGTCAGCTACGTGCTCACCTACTACGGCACGAACGGCATTCTGCCCAATCTCACGCAGGAGCTTCCAGGCTTTCACAACGCGGGTGCGCGCATCGGCGAATGCGACTACTGGCTGCTGGGTCGGAGCGACCAGCAACTGCGCCCCGAGCGTGCAACGTTCGGGCTCGTGGATGAAGCGTCGCGGTTGAATCTCAACACCGCCACCGCCGAGATGTTGCAGCTGTTGCCGCGCATGACCGTCGAGCTCGCGGCGGCGATCATTGACTGGCGCGACGCCGACAGCACTCCGTTGGAGAATGGCGCCGAGGACGAGGTCTATAACCGGCTCACGCCGCCGCGCAGGACAAAGAACGCGCCGTTCGAGACGACCGAGGAACTGCGACTGGTGAATGGTTTCACCCTCGAGCTTCTCTACGGCGAGGACACCAACCTGAACGGCGTGCTCGATCCAAACGAGAATGACGGCGAAGATTCGCCGCCGTTCGACAACCGCGACAGCCGGCTCGATCCCGGCCTGCTCGAATACGTCACGGTTTACAGCCAGCAACCCAACACGCGGGCCGACGGCTCAGCGCGGGTCAACATCACCACCGCCCAGGGCCGCCGGGTGTTGACGAACACTTGGAGCGAAGTGCTCAGCGAATCGCGAGCCCGCGAAATCATCACCGCCGTCGGCAACGGAAACCTTACAAGCGTCCTGCAATTCTACGCCCGGAGCGGACTGACGGCCGACGAGTTCGCGCTCGTTCACACCGATCTGACGTCCAGCAATGCGCCGCCCGTGGGTCTGGTCAACGTGAACACCGCGAGCGCCGCCGTGCTGGCGTGCATCCCCGGCATCGGCGTCGAGCTCGCACCAACCCTTGTGGCTTTTCGTGCCTCGAATCCGACGCGGCTCACCTCGCTGGCGTGGGTGACGGAAATACTCGACGCCACCGCGATTCAAACGGCCGGCCGCTACCTGACTGATCAGGCGTATCAGCCGGTGGCGGACATTGCGGCGCTCGGCGCGAATGGCCGGGGGTTCCGCCGGTTGCGCATCGTGTTCGACACATCGGAGACGGCCCCCAAGATTTTGTTTCGCCGTGATCTCACGTCGCTCGGCTGGCCGCTGAGCGCGGAGGTGCGGGAGGAACTACAACTCGCGAAGGAAACCCGGCCATGAATTGGAAACGACAGAAGCGAACCCAGTCGGTGCTCGGGCTCACGCTCGACAATGGCCGGCTGGAAGCCGTCTGGCTGCGCCGCAGCAACGGCTCGGTCGAGGTGAAGAAGGCGCTCAGCACACCGCTCACGCTCGACCTGATGCGGAATGAAACGGAGCTCGTCGGCCGCGAAATTCGCAATCTGCTCGATGCCGCAGGTGTGCGCGAACGCCACTGCGTGGTTGGTGTGCCACCCGAGTGGGTGCTCACGCTGCATCACCAACTGCCGGAGTTGCCGCCGGAGGACATCCAGAGCTTTCTCGAACTCGAAGCGGAGCGCGGCTTCCCGAACAGTCCCGAACAGCTCCAGACCGCCCGGTCGGCGCATCGCACGACCAAGGCCACCTACACGACTCAACTGGCGGTCGCGCGCGACCAGGTTGATCGGCTTGAGGCCATGCTGGCGGCCGCGCAGTTGCGGCCCGTTCAATTTTCACTCGGCGTCGCCGCCCTGCCCGAGGCCTTGGGCACGGAGGCACACGGCCGCATCACAGCGGTCGTCGGCGATTCCGGTGTCACGCTGCTCATTTCGGCCGGCGGCGGCATCGTCGCACTGCGCACGCTCGACCATGTCATCGAGTCCGAGGGCAGCGAGCGCCGCGTCCTGGCCGACGCCGTCGCGCGCGAGTTGCGGATCACTCTGGCGCAACTGTCCGATGATCTGCGGGGTGAGCTTCGGGAATTACGCGTCGTGGGCGGCAGCTCAATGGCCGAACCGCTGGCGCGCGAGCTGGAGACGCACCTGCGCGGCTGGGGCCTCGAAGTCCGGCGGCTGACCACGGCCAACGGCGTTGAGCACGGTTTGAAGGTGCTGGGCGAGGCACCGTTTGGCGGCGCATTGAGCCTGGCTACTCAGTTTCTGAGCGACCAGTCGTCCACGATCAACTTCCTCCCGCCGAAACCGACCTTCTGGCAACAGTTGTCGGAACGTTACTCGGGCAAACGGCTGGCTTACGGCGGTGCGACGGCCGGCGCCGTGGCCGCGATCGTTTGCGGCCTTTTCCTCGTGCAAGCCATCCAGCTCGCCGGTCTGCGCTCGGACTGGCAGACCATGGAAGCAAAGGTCAAGGAGCTGGAAGAGTTGCAGGGGCGCATCCGGACCTTTCGACCGTATTATGATCCGAACGTCACCAGCCTTGGCATCCTGCAGCGCGTCACGGAATCGTTTCCAGAAGAAGGCAACGTGACGGCGAAGCTGGTGGAGATCCGTCACCAGGCGACGGTGAATGTTTCGGGCACCACTCGCGACAACGCCGGATTGCTCAAGACCCTCGACCAACTGCGCGCCGCGCCGGAGATCGACGACGTCAAGGTGGAGACCATCAGCGGCAAGTCGCCGATGCAGTTCACTTTCAATTTTCAATGGGAGGGCCGGCGATGAAGTTTGATCTCAAGAACCGTCAGCAGTTGCTCGCCCTGATCGCCGGCGCGGTGATCGGGTTGTTCGCGCTCGACCGGCTCGTGATCGGGCCGTTGCTCGCGAGTTGGAAGGGCCGCTCCGAAACCATTGTCCGGTTGCGCGAGTCTATCAAGAAGGGCCAGGCAATGATCGAACGTGAAACCATCACCCGGAACGCGTGGAATGACATGCGCAAAAACACGCTGCCCGCCGACACTTCACAGGCCGAGAAGACGTTGCTCGAGGCCTTCGATCTGTGGTCCCGCGACAGCCGCGTAACGGTGAATTCCATCAAGCCACAATGGAAGCGCGGGGCGACAGCCGAGCACTCGTTGCTCGAATGCAGGGTGGACGCCGCCGGCGACCTTGGCACGCTCGCGAAGTTCCTGTATGAAGTCGAGAAGTCGGATCTGGCCCTGCGGATCGATTCCGTGGAGCTGACCGCCAGCGACACGCGCGGCCGGCAATTGAGTCTCGGCCTATTCGTCAGCGGCCTGCGGCTGGCACCGCTGACCGACAACTAAACATGAACCGCCACCGATCCAAATTTTCTGCCGGCCGGAGCTGGTTGCTGGGCGCGCTGACACTCGCACTCGGGCTGGATTGCGTGCCGGCTGCGGAACCAGCGGCCACCAACCTCACGACCAGCGCCCCCGCCCCCACCGCCGCAACCAACGCGGTGCAGGAGGCGAAATCAGCGACCCCGACGGCACCAGCCGCGCTCGGTCGTGATTTCGCCAGCTTCCAACTGGTGGCGCAGCGGAACATTTTCAATCCCTTCCGGTCCCGGCGCACGAGCCGCTCGGACGGTGATGCCGAGAAGCCGGCCCCGCGGGTGGAGATCATCGCGCTGTCCGGCACGATGAGTTACGCCAAGGGCACATTCGCATTTTTTGACAGCGCCAATGCGGATTTCAAAAAGGTTTTGAAAGCCGGTGAAGCCATCGCGGGTTACACCGTGAAAGAAATCGCGCCGAGCCACATTCAGCTGGAGAAGGAGAGCGCGTTGCTCGAATTGAAAGTTGGGCAGCAGTTGCGGCGTGAGGAGGAAGGCGCGTGGGAAGTCACGACCGGCAGCTCGTTCGGTTCCAGCGCGAACAGCGGAGCTTCAGGCAGTTCATCAAATGC
>JANLTG010000067.1:0-6483 GCA_031362805.1 bacterium | reverse complement strand
ATCGTGTCCTCGACCGATCCCAACTTCCGGCCGATCGACATCAAGATGGGGCCCGACGGCGCGATCTATTTCGCCGACTGGCACAATCCGATCATCGGACACATGCAGCATCACCTGCGCGATCCCAACCGTGACCACCAGCACGGGCGCATCTATCGCATCACTTACGAGGGCCGTCCGCTGTTGAAGCAGCCCAAGATTTACGGCGAAGCCATTCCGGCGCTGCTCGAATTGTTGAAGGAGCCCGAGGACCGGACGCGGGAGCTGGCCAAGATTGAACTTTCCAAGTACGACTCGAAACAAGTGGTGGCCGCGGTGAATCGCTGGGTGCCGTCGCTCGACAAGAGCCACGCCAACTATGAGCACCAGCTGATGGAGGCGCTGTGGGTCCATCAATGGCACAACGTGGTAGACGTCGAGCTCCTCCAGCGCATGTTGAAGTCGCCGGACCATCGGGCGGTCGCGGCCGCCGGCCGGGTGCTTTGCTACTGGCGCGATCGTGTGCCGGATGCGCTCGACCGTTTTGCCGAACTCGCCTCGCACCCGCACCCGCGCGTGCGCCTTGAAGCCGTTCGCGCCGCCAGCTTCTTCAACAGCCCGCGGGCCGTTGATGTAGCGCTGGGCATCCTCACGCAACCGACGGATTACTACCTCGACTACACTTTGAAGGAAACGATGCGGCAGTTGGAGCCGATTTGGCGCAAGGCGTTGAGCGAAGGCCAGACCATCGCCGCGAACAATCCCAAGGGTGTCGATTACATCCTCGCCTCCATTCCGAACGCCGGGCTGGCCAACCTGCCTCGCATTCCCGGCGTGCTCGAGGCGTACCTCACGCGCGGCGGCATCGCCGATGCCGATCGCAGCGTGGCGCTGGCTGAGCTCGCGAGCCAGGGCGGCAAGGATCGCACGACGACGTTGCTGGCCCTCTTGAGCAGGCATGAAAAGAACGCGGAGATTTCCGCAAACCTCGCCGGCCTATTGCCGATGTTGCCCGCAGACGAACTCAAGGCGCAGCGCCCGGCCATCGTTGCGCTGACGAAGCAGAGCACCGCAGTGCGGCCGGCCAGTTGGGCGGCGCTGGCGGTCGCCGATGGTTCGTTTGATCAAGTGTGGTCGGAGGCCGAGAAATCGCCCGTCACCTTGACTGAATTGCTGACGGGCATCCCGCGTTTGCTGGACCCGGCGTTTCGCGGCTCGGCCTGGGGGAAAGTGCAGCCGCTGCTGACGAGTACTCCGGCCGGTTGGAATGCCGCCACGATGAAGAAAGGGTCGATGGGCCGCTTCGTGCGCATCGAGCTGCCTCGACGCGGAACGCTGACGCTGGCCGAAGTCGAGGTGCTGAGCGACGGCCGGAACATCGCACGGTTCGGCAAGGCCTCGCAATCCTCCGCGTCGAATGGCGGCGTGGCGGATCGGGCCATCGATGGCAAGAACGACGGCAGTTTTGACAGCGGCACCCAAACGCATACGCAGGAGAATGAAGGCTCGCCCTGGTGGGAAGTGGACCTCGGTGCCGAGCGGCCGATCGAGTCGGTGGCCGTCTGGAATCGGGTTGAAGGCGAGCTGGGCAAGCGCCTCGACAAATTCACGCTCACGGTTCTGGACGGTGCGCGCAACGCCGTGTTCCAGCAAAAGGACAATCCCGCGCCCGACCGCAACGTGACCATCGCCGTCAGCTCGGATCCGATCGGTGGCCTGCGCCGCGCTGCGATTCGCGCGTTGTCGAGCATGGGCACGCAACCGGAGGCGACCTTCACCTCGTTTGCCGGCTTGATCACCCGGGGCGAGGAAGTCGCCGAGGCCGCGCGTGGCTTGCGCAAAATTCCAACCGCGAGCTGGCCAAAGGAAACGGCGGCCTCCGCGGCGACCGCGCTGGTCGCGTGGGCCAAGGCGATCCCGACCGACGGCCGCACATCGCAGGACTACGTCGAGACCGTCCAACTCGCTTCCGACCTGGCCGGCCAGTTGCCCGAGGCCCGCCGGCTGGCGCTGCGGGGCGAGCTGAAAGAACTGCGCGTGGCGGTGTTCGTTCTCCGCACCGTGCGCGAGCAGATGCGTTACGACACGCCTCGGCTCGTGGTCGAGGCGGGCAAGCCGTTTGAGATTATCCTGATCAACGACGACTTCATGCCGCACAACCTGGTGGTCGCGAAGCCGGGCGGGCGCGAAGTGATTGGGCCGATGGCGGACAAGATGCAGCCGGATCGAGTGGACGCGCAGGGCCGGGCGTTCGTGCCGCGCAGCATCACCAATCTTTCCGCGCCCAACGAATTGATCCTGGCCGCCACCAAAATGCTCGAGCCGGGTCAACAGGCGACCTTGAAAATCACCACCCTGAACGAGGAGGGCGAATACAGCTACGTCTGCACCTTTCCCGGTCACTGGCCGGTGATGTGGGGCACGCTCATCGTGACTAAGGACGTTGAGGCTTACCTCCAAGCGCATCCGGTGGCGGCGGCGATTCCAACGAGTGCTCATCAGCACGGACTGGAGTAACAATTGGGAGCGACTTCAGGCGCAATTCGGATTGATCGCCTGTGGCTGATTGCCCACCGTCTCCCATGCGCGTGATCAAATCCTGGCGGTCGATGCAGCGGTTGGCGTTGCGTTGGAAGCGCGACGGCCTGCGCATCGGCTTTGTGCCGACGATGGGTTTTCTCCACGACGGGCACATGAGCCTGGTGCGTCGCGCGCGAAAACTGGTTGGTACCAACGGAAAGGTCGTGGTCAGCATTTACGTGAATCCCGCCCAGTTCGCGCCGACGGAAGACCTCGCTAAGTATCCCCGCGATCTCGTGCGCGATCAGCAACTCTGCCGGGCGGAAGGCGCGGACCTCATCTTTCTCCCCAGTGACACCGAGATGTACGCGGGCAAAGCGGAAGGCCGCTACAGCACCTACGTGACAGAAGAGAATCTTTCCCAAGGCATGGAAGGTGCCTCGCGGCCGACGCATTTTCGCGGCGTCACGACGGTAGTCGCCAAGCTGTTCAACATCGTGCAGCCGGATGTGGCCGTGTTTGGGCAGAAAGATTTTCAGCAAGCGGCGGTCATCAAGCGAATGGTCGCCGACTTGAATTTCCAGGTGAAGATCGTCGTGGCGCCGACCGGTCGCGAGGTTGACGGACTCGCGATGAGTTCGCGCAACAAGTACCTGACACCCGGGCAACGCGAGCAGTCGGTGGTGTTGTCACTTGCCTTGGACCTCGCGCAATCGCTGGTCAGGAAAGGGCCGGTGTCCGTCGAGAAGTTGAAGCGAGCGGTGAAGGACTTCCTGAAAGTGGCGCCAGAGGCTCAGCTCGATTACGTCGAGGTATTCGACCCGGAAACATTGCGTCCGGTAAGGCAGGCGATGCGCGGTTCGCAGATGGCCTTGGCGGTATTCTTCGGCAAGACGCGGTTGATCGACAATGCTGCGCTTTGAATCAATTATGAGCCATGCACCAGTTTGACTACCTCGTCCTCGGCAGCGGCATTGCCGGGCTGACCTTTGCATTGAAGGTGGCGCCACATGGCCGCGTCGCGATCGTCACCAAGAAGGACCGTGCGGAGTCGAACACGAATTATGCCCAGGGCGGCATCGCGTCGGTGACTTCGGCCGAGGATTCATTCGAGCTGCACGTGCGCGACACGCTCGAAGCGGGCGCGGGCCTCTGCAAGGAAGCCGTTGTCCGTAACATCGTTCAGGATGGTCCGGCCCGGATCAAGGAGCTCGTTGAGTTGGGGATGAAGTTCACCGAACGAGAGCTGGCTGAAAACGGCCGGCGGGAGTTCGATCTTGGGCGCGAGGGCGGGCACAGCAAGCGCCGCATTCTGCACGCGAAGGACGTGACCGGGCGCGAGATTGAGCGGGCGTTGCTGGACGCGATCAGCCGCCAGCCGAACATTTCGATCTTCGAGAATCACGTGGCCATCGATCTGATCACGACCCAGAAGCTTGGCTACGTGGGCGCTAATCGCTGTCTGGGCGTGTATGTCCTGGACAAGAAGAACAGCCGAGTCGAGACATTCACCGCCGGTTCGGTCCTGCTGGCGACTGGTGGCTGTGGCAAGGTGTATCTCTACACGACGAATCCCGACATCGCTTCTGGCGACGGCGTCGCCATGGCGTATCGCGCAGGGGCGTCCGTTGCGAACATGGAGTTCATTCAGTTTCATCCGACGTGCCTTTATCATCCGAAGGCGAAGTCCTTCTTGATCACGGAAGCCGTGCGCGGCGAAGGCGGTGTGCTTATGACGCTCGCCGGCCGCGAGTTCATGGATGGGTATCATCCGTTGAAGTCGCTGGCGCCGCGGGACGTGGTGGCGCGGGCGATCGATTCCGAGATGAAGAAAAGCGGGGCGGAACATGTTTGGCTGGACATCACGCACCAGCCGGCGCGGTTCCTGATCGAGCGCTTCCCGAACATTTATCAGACGTGTCTGCGTTACGGCATCGACATCACCAAGGAACCCATCCCGGTGGTGCCGGCGGCTCACTATCAATGCGGCGGAGTGGTGACGAATGTCGACGGCGAGACCGAGATTGGTGGGTTGTTTGCGGTGGGCGAGGTTGCCTGTACTGGGTTGCACGGCGCGAATCGGCTCGCGAGCAATTCACTTCTGGAAGCCCTGGTCTGCGCCCACCGTGCGGCCGGGAATGTATTGGCGGCGAAATTGGAAACCGAAACGATTGCAATTCCCGATTGGCAGTCCGGCCACGCGCACGACGCCGACGAACTGGTGGTCATCTCCCACAACTGGGATGAACTGCGGCGAACCATGTGGGATTACGTGGGCATTGTCCGCACGAACAAACGGCTGCAACGCGCTCTGACCCGCATCTCGAGTTTGCAGGAGGAGATCCAGGAATATTACTGGGACTTCAATGTGACGAGCGACCTGCTGGAGTTGCGCAACCTGGCGACCGTGGGGGAGTTGATCGTGCGCTGCGCCCTGGCGCGACCGGAGAGCCGGGGGCTGCATCACAACCTCGATTACCCAAAGCCCAGCGACGAATGGCGAACCAAGGACACAGTCGTTCGTCGGCAGTGAAGCCGGCGATCATGGCTGGTGGCGCGGGGCTTGCCCTGAATGATTCAACCGGATTGCTTGGCTCCGGGTTTGACCAGGCGGAGGCGAGGCGAAGCGATTACGGCTGGGTTTCCGGGGTAGTACTAAATGGTGGATCCGTTTGAATTGGGGTGAAGTGTCTCGTCGCAGGACGGAAACTGGACAGAATTGGACGAAACTTTTACCATCTTGTTGTGTTGAACTTGGCATTGAAGGATCGGCGGTGTGTGACTGTGGGTAACAGGTAAATGGATCGGCCGATCTTGAACCGTCTTTGAATGGTGGCATCACCGTTGCTAGAAACAAAAGTGCGGTCAGCAGCAGGTAATGAGTGAGCCGCCCATGCAATCATAATAACCACCTGCTGCCTGGTTCACGCCGCGTAGACAACAACAGTTAAGCAAAAATACAGTTATGCGTATCCAAACGAATCGTAAAGCAGGCTTCACCCTCGTTGAAATCATGATCGTGGTCGCGATCATCGGCCTCCTCGCCGCCATCGCGATCCCGAACTTCGTGAAAGCCCGCCAGACCGCGCAAAAGAATGCGTGCATCAACAACCTCCGCCAGATCGATGGTGCGAAGGAACAGTGGGCGCTGGAACAGAACGCCAGCACCGGCGCGGTGGTTGACGCCGAAGTGGACGGTTATATCAAGGGTGGTGCGCCGAACTGCCCGGCTTCCGGTGCCTACACCTACAACGACCTGGGTGCCAATCCGACGTGCGACGCTGGTGTGGGTGACCATGTCCTGCCCAACTAATCCGGCTTTTTGACACAACGGGCCGGGTTCTCCCCCGGCCCGTCTTTTTTTCAAGAAAAACTCAATCTGAAATGTCATGAAGCTATCGAAAGCTAAAATGTCGGACGGCTTCACGCTGGTCGAGATCATGATCGTGGTGGCGATCATCGGTCTGCTTTTGTTGCTGGCGATTCCCAACTTCATGAAGAATCGTGAGGTCGCGCAGCGGAACACCTGCGTCTCAAACCTGCGGGTGATCGACACGGCCAAGCAATTGTGGGGGATGGAGACCGGAAAAGGGGACGACGACGAGCCAGGTGATGACGATCTCGTAGGGCTGGGCCTTTACCTTAGAAAGCAGCCCAACTGTCCGGCGGCTGGGAATTATTCGTTCAATACCATCGGCGAATGGCCAACCTGTGATTTTCAGGGCGCCACGTTGCATGAGTATGCTGACGAGGAAGACTGATCCTCGCAATTCAACTTCTCAACCGCGCCGACCTGTCGGCGCGGCTTTTTTGTCGCCGCGAGGTATGCCTTAACCGGTTCGATTCCGTTCAGGGGAGCGCGCGTGTCTCGCGTGCCGTGTTGGGCGTCGCGCCGAACACTGTTTGGACTCCGCATATGCCAACACCCAATTGTTTTCCAACACGCGACGGCAGGAGCGCGTCGCCGGGACGGCTCCGCTGCAC
>JANLTG010000065.1:0-8654 GCA_031362805.1 bacterium | reverse complement strand
ACCTCTTTCAGCCGCAGGTTTTCGAATTCACGGCTCGCCTGGAGAAATCGCCGCGCGGCGAATACGAGCTGACCGACGCGCTCAGTGCGATGGTGAGCGCCGGTGACAAACTCGCCGGCCTGGAAATCGCCGGGCGCTGGGTCGATGTGCGTGATCCCGAGGTGCTGGCGGAGTTGGAACGGGAGTAAGACACGAACATTTCGCCGGGGCGCTATCCGATGCCTCTGGGTGAGGCCAAGGCGCTCTCAATCTTTCGTCACCGCCATCATGCTGGTGCGAATTCTTTCCAGCACCTCCGCGCGTTCCTTGTCGCGATAGCTGCGGGGCACTTCGATCAGCTCGCCGAGCTGCACTTCGCAGCGACTGAAAGGCAGCGGGACCTGTAACCGGTCCCACGACCTGATCGTGAGCTTGCGCGAGAGGCTGTAGCTCATCGGCAGGATCGGCAGGCAGGCCATCTGCGCCAGCGACACCACGCCCGGTTGCACGGAGTACCGCGGACCGCGCGGGCCGTCGGGGGTGATCGCGAGGTCGCAGCCCTGCTTCGCACATTCCACCAGCTCGATCAGGGCGTGCAAGCCGCGCCGGCTGCTCGAACCGCGCACGGGTTGCGCACCGAACAAGCGGAGAATCTCGGCGACCAGCGAGCCATCCCGGCTCGCACTGGCAATGGCGGCGATCTTCCGGCCGGGCGTGCCCGGCAACGCGACCCGGTTCCAAGTCGGCAGCGCCAGTACGAGCCGGTTGTGCCACGCGCAAAAGATGACCGGCCGCCCGGCAATTCTCCCGAGCACACCATGGGGATCATGCACCCGCCAGCGCAGGGTCAGATCAATCGCGTGAATCGCGGTGTAGATGATGCGCGCGAGCAACCGCCGGCCACGGCTCAGCGCGACGGGTTGCACATCCCGAATCCGTTCGTTGACTGGGGCGGCGGCGGCGTCCACTAAGCTCCTTTTTTCAAGCAGGTCCGCACCAGTTCTTCCACCGTGGCGTTGCCGCCGAGCATGGCCTGGGCGCCGCGCACGGCTTCGTGGGCTTCCTTCTGCGCGAAGCCGAGGGCGAGTAACGCCAGCACCGCATCGTTGAGTTTCTGGTCGGCGGCGCCGAGTCCGCGCTGTTCGCTGCTGGCTTCCCACGCGCCCGCCGCGCCGATCTTGTCGCGCAGTTCCACGACGATGCGTTCGGCGGTCTTCTTGCCGATGCCGCTGATCTGCGAGAGCGACTTCACGTCGCCGCCCGCGACCGCGCCCCGCAGCGCGATGACGTTCATCCCGCTGAGCACGTTGAGGGCGATCTTCGGACCAATGCCCGAGACGGTGTTGATCAACAGCCGAAACATCTCGCGCTCGGCGGCGGTCATGAAGCCGTAGAGCACATGGGCATCTTCGCGGATGGCGAGATGCGTGAGGACGTGAACTTCCTTGCCGGGCGCCGGCAGACGGTCGAACGACGACAGGGGAATCAACACGTCATAGCCCACGCCAGCGACCTCGACGGTGATCTGCGTGGGGAGCGCCGCCACGAGCGTGCCTTTCAGAAACGTGATCATTGACGGGGCGCAGCGTAAGCAGGGCGGCGGCGCTTGAACAGCGGGGAATAAAACTGAACCGATGAGGTTTGAAAGCAACGACGCAAGGATTCCCAGCGACTTCGGGTATTCAGGGCCTCGTCACGTCGGCTCCCAAACTGCCAGTGCTCAAATCCGCTTCAACGGCGCCAGCGAGAGCCGGCCCAAGCCCTGGGTGTAGGCCAGCGCTACCGCGAGCGCATCGGCCGCGTCGGGCTCGGGTGTTTCCGCGAGATTGAGCTGGCGCTGGATCATGCGGGCGACGGCGTTCTTGCTCGCGGCACCGTAGCCGACGATGGCCTGTTTCACGCGACGCGGCGCGAGTTCGTATATCTCGAGTCCCGCCTCGGCGACAGCCGCGAGCGCCGCACCCCGGGCCTGGCCCATGATCAAAGCGGTCTGCATGTTCTGCGCGTAGAACAATCCCTCCACGACGCACACCGTCGGCGCGTGTTCACGGATTACATCGCGGATGGTCGTGGAGATCTTCGCCAGGCAGCGCGAGCCTTCCCACTTCGGCGGGCACTTGATGGTGCCGAAGAACTTCGAGGTCGGTTGGCCACGTTCCAGCAGCAGCACGCCATAGCCGGTTCCACGCAACGAGGGATCGATGCCGAGCAGCACCTGCGGCAGCGTGGTCGCGGCGTTCGCTTTCAGCGGCGGCGACTTTACCCCCTTCTGCTTGCCCCGGAGACGAGACTCGATGGCGGCCAGTTGTTGTGGTGAGATGCCCAAAGTCGACGCTTAGGCTGTGGCGTTCTTGGCGGCCCCACCGTCGTTCTTGGCAATGCCGTGGCGCGCGACGTATTCCTCGATGTAGAGCAGGTTGTCGCCGGCCAGCTTCACGACCTTCAGCAGGTTGTCCATGGTCGTGAGCTCTTCGAGTTGCTCGTTCACGAACCAGACGAGGAAGTTGGCGGTGATGTGATCGCTGTCCTTGTGTGCGAGGTTGACCAGCTCATTGATCTGCCTGGTGACGGTCTGCTCCCAATTGAGCGAAAGCTTGACCGCTTCGGCGACGCTGTTGAACGAGTTCTTCGGCGCGTTGATGGCCGGGATGCCCAGTTGGCCGCCGGCATCGACGATGTATTTCACAAAGCGCATCGCGTGATCGCGCTCTTCGGATGCCTGTTGATAGAAGTGATTCGCCAGCTCGGTGAGACCCTCGCCGGAAAAGTAGGCGGCAATGGCGACGTATTGGAGTGAGGCGCCGAATTCATTGCCGACCTGCCCGTTCAAGGCGGCGTTGAGTTTTTTGGAGATGATCATGGGTGGAGTGTTCGGTCGAAAAGGCTGCAAAGCAAGCCGCAGATTGGAGTGGGCTCGAAGGCGCGACCGGAGGATCGCGCCCCACCCCATCGGCACAACGGCCAGACTCTCTGGTTTCCTTCGCCAACTTGGACTCGCGTGTCGGGCTGTTTTCAGTCAGGGTCGGCCGCGTTATGAAACAGCTCTCCTTGATTGCGTTGCTTGCAGCCGTCGGCTTTGCCTCTGTCGCGGATGACGGCATGTGGCTGTTCAACCAGCCGCCGCGCCAGCAGGTGCGCGAGCGCTATCAATTTGAACTGACCGACAGCTGGCTGGAGCACCTCCAAAAGTCGTCCATCCGTTTCAATTCCGGCGGTTCGGGCAGTTTCGTGAGCGAGGACGGATTGCTGATTTCGAACCATCACGTCGGGGCTGATGCACTCCAGAAGGTCGGCACGAAGGAGAAGAATTATCTGCGCGACGGGTTTCACGCGAAGACGCCGGCCGAAGAAGTGAAGTGCCTCGACCTCGAGCTGAACGTCCTGCAATCGATCGAAGATGTCACTGCCCGCGTCAATGCCGCCGTGCCGGCGGACGCGGATGCCGCCAGGTCATTCGCCGCACGCCGCAAGGTGATCTCTGAGATCGAGAAGCAGTCGCTCGACACGTCCGGCCTGCGGTCGGACGTGGTCACGCTCTGGCAAGGCGGCGCGTATCATCTCTACCGATTCAAGCGCTACACGGACGTGCGGCTGGTGTTCGCGCCTGAGGCGCAGATCGCATTTTACGGCGGCGACCCGGACAACTTCGAGTTCCCCCGGCACGACCTGGACATCTGTCTGTTCCGCGCCTATGAAAACGACCGCCCCATCAAGGTGGAGCACTATCTGAAGTTTTCCCCAACGGGACCGAAGGATGGCGAGCTGGTCTTCGTCACGGGTCACCCGGGTCGGACGAGCCGCTTGCTAACCGTGGCCGAGCTGGAAGATCGCCGGGATCGCGGCCTGCCGTTCGCTCTCGGCCGGCTCAAGCGGGAGGAAGTCCTGATCGGTTCGTGGAGTGAACGGAGTGAAGAAAATGCCCGCCGTGCGAAGGATCGACTGTTCGGCATCAAGAACAGCCGCAAGGCGCTCGACGGCAAGCTGGCCGGCTTGCTTGATCCGGCGTTCTTCTCGGCCAAGGTACAGGCCGAAGCGGACTTCAAGGCGCGGCTCAAGGGCACGCCGGAGTTCGAGGCTGCGCTCGGCGCCTATGAGCGGATCGCCTCGGCGACACGCGCCATCGCCGCCCAGGCAAAACGGGAGAACTTCTTCGAGAACGGAATGGGCTTCGACTGCGCGAGCTTCGACATCGCGCGAACGCTCTTGCGCGCCGGCGATGAACGACCCAAGCCGAACGGCGACCGACTGCGCGAGTTCGGCGACGCCGGCAAGGAGACGCTCGAGCTAAATCTGTTTTCCGAAAGCCCGATCTATTCCGACCTGGAGATCGTGACGCTGACCGATTCGCTGACGTTCATGGCCGGTGAACTCGGCATCAACGATCCGCTCATGTGGAAGATTCTCGCCGGCAAATCGCCCCGGCAGCGGTCGGCAGAGTTGATCAACGGCACGAAGGTGGCCGACGTCGCTTTCCGCGAAATGCTCCATGCCGGCGGCGCCCAGGCGGTCGCGGCAGCCAAGGATCCTATGATCGAACTCGCGCGCTTGGTGGACAGTGAGGCGCGCGCGTTGCGCAAGGTGTCCGAGGAACAGGTCGAGGCGAAGCGGCAGGCACACGCGGCAATTGCCCGGGCGCGCAACACGCTGCTCGGCACGGCTGGCTATCCCGATGCGACCTTCACGCTGCGGCTCAGCTATGGCGTGGTGAAGGGTTACGAGGAAGACGGACATCCGGTGCCGGCCTTCACTACGTTTGGCTCGCTCTACGACCGCGCCAAGAAAATGAACAACCATCCACCTTTCGATCTGCCGCCGCTCTGGGAGCAGCGCCGTTCAAAGCTCAATCCGGCCACGCCGCTCAACTTCGTCAGCACTTGCGATATTATCGGCGGCAACTCGGGCAGCCCAACCGTCAATCGGGCGGGCGAATTCGTCGGCATTATCTTCGACGGGAATATCCAGAGCCTGGCGTGGGATTTTGCGTTCAGCGAGAAGCAGGGCCGCGCCGAGTCGGTGCATTCCGCCGCGATCCTGGAGGCGTTGACGAAGGTCTATGGCGCGAAGGAGCTGGCGAAGGAACTGACCGAGGGTAAGCGGAAGAAGTGAGCGGCTGTGGACATCGGCCAGCTCGACTGACTTGAGGGTTAGGGTTACGAGCGAGGGAGGGAGGGACCACATGTCGCGGTCCCTGCTTTTTAGTCGGCACCTTACCGTCCGTCGCTGCGCGAGGCAGGCACGTTGGGCTCTTTCACTTCACAGCAGCCGTGCCTGCGGGCCGCTCGGTTTCAGGCCCAGCTTCTTGTAGCTCGCCTCGGTGGCGATGCGGCCTTGTGGCGTGCGATTGAGGTAGCCTTCCATGATCAGGTAGGGCTCATACACTTCCTCCAGCGTGTCCGACTCCTCGCCGACGGCGACGGCGAGCGAGTTCACACCGACGGGTCCGCCGCCAAATTTCACGATGATCGTTTCGAGGATGCGCTTGTCCATCTCGTCGAGGCCGTTCTCGTCAATCTCAAGGATGGCCAGCGCCTTGTCCGCAATCGCGATGTCGATGTGGCCGTCGCCCCGGACCTGGGCGTAATCCCGCACACGGCGCAGCAAGTTGTTCGAGATGCGGGGCGTGCCGCGACTACGCCGGGCAATCTCCATCGCGCCGGTTGGATCAATCTCGATGTTCAACAACCGCGCCGCTCGGACGACGATCTTCTGAATCTGGTCGGCGTGATAGTAATCGAGTCGCTCGCGAATACCGAACCGCGTAAGCAAGGGCGCCGAGAGCAGGCCGCTGCGGGTCGTCGCGCCGATCAACGTGAAGCGTGGCAGGTTGAGCCGCACGCTGCGCGCGTTCGGGCCCTGGTCGATGATGATGTCGAGTTTGAAGTCCTCCATCGCCGGGTAGAGGTATTCCTCGATCGTCTTTTGCAGGCGATGGATTTCGTCGATGAACAGCACATCGCCTTCGTCGAGATTCGTGAGCAGGCCCGCGAGGTCGCCGGCCTTCTCGATAGTCGGGCCGCTCGTGGATTTGACGTTCGCGCCCATGGCTTTGGCGATGATGTTCGCGAGCGTGGTCTTGCCCAGACCGGGCGGGCCGCTGAGGAGCACATGATCAATGGCTTCGCCGCGTTGCCGGGCTGCCTGCACCGCGATTTCAAGCCGCTCGCGCACCTTGGCTTGACCCGTGAAATCGTCGAAGACCGCCGGTCGCAGCGTCATTTCGAGCGCGGGATCGGGCTTGGTCAAAGTGTCGGAGATCGGGCGATCAGCCATGCCGGGGAAGACTGCGGGAGTCGTCCGAGAGCGACAAGGGGGAACTTTTTCTTCGACTAAATCTGGCGGGTACTTTGCCAAAATATGCTTGGCATCGGGTTCGACACATCACCCATACTGTCGGGCGAAAACTCAAAAGGAAATATTATGGCAACGACAACATCGTGGTTTCGGACGGGCTGGATGGTTCTGCTGCAAATCCTTTGCGCGACTCCGCTGTTCGCGGGTGAAGCAGATATCAACCTGCCGCCGCTGAAGGATGTGCAGTTTTCCGCGTTTGGTGGGATCAGCGGCTACGCGATCCTCTACTTCGGTCTCGCCGTGTGTGTCGTTGGCGCGCTGTTCGGCCTCTACCAATACGCGGCGACGAAGAAGCTGCCGGTGCATTCCACGATGAGCGACGTGTCCAACATCATCTGGGAGACCTGCAAGACTTATCTCTGGCAGCAGGGCAAATTCCTCGTCGTGCTCTGGACCCTCATCGCGGCGTGCATCATCTATTACTTCTTCGGCCTCCAGCACAAGTCCTTCGGCGACGTGGCCGTGATCCTCGCGTGCTCGGTACTCGGCATCCTGGGCAGCTACGGCGTGGCGTGGTTCGGCATCCGCATCAATACGGTGGCCAACTCCCGCACCGCCTTCGCCTCGCTCTACGGCAACCCGCTCAAAACGCTGATGATCCCGTTGCAATCCGGTATGAGCGTCGGCCTGCTGCTCGTGTGCGTGGAATTGTTCTGCATGATCTGCATCCTCGCGTTCCTCCCGTCGGCGCTGGTGGGGCCGTGCTTTATCGGCTTCGCGATCGGTGAATCGCTCGGCGCCTCGGCGCTGCGCATCTGCGGCGGCATCTTTACCAAGATCGCCGACATCGGCGCGGACCTGATGAAGATCGTCTTCAAGCTGCCGGAAGATGACCCGAAGAATCCTGGTGTGATCGCCGACTGCACGGGCGACAACGCGGGCGACTCAGTCGGACCAACGGCAGATGGCTTCGAGACTTACGGCGTGACCGGCGTGGCATTGATCGCGTTCCTCGCGCTGGCGCTCGGCCAGTCGGCCATTTGCGGACAGCTCATCATCTGGATTTTTGCGATGCGCATCCTGATGGTGCTGACCTCGATCGGTTCGTACGAGGCGAACAAGATCGCCAGTAACGCGCTCTTCGCCAAGGATAAGGGTTTTAACTGGGAACATCCACTGACGAACCTCGTGTGGCTCACGTCCATCGTCTCCATCATCGTCACTTTCATCGCGAGCAAGCTGCTGCTCGGTGACTTCGCGGACGCCAAGGGGGTCGCGCAGCCCGATCTCTGGTGGGTGCTGTCGGGGATTATCTCCTGCGGCACGCTGGCGGGCGCCTTGATCCCCGAGTTTACCAAGGTTTTCACCAGCACCAGCTCGAAGCACGTCGCGGAAGTCACCAACGCCTCCAAGCACGGCGGCGCGTCGTTGAACGTTTTGTCCGGATTTGTTTGCGGCAACTTTTCCGCGTTCTGGACCGGCCTCGTGATTCTCTCGCTGATGTTCGTCAGCTATAAATTCTCGCTGCACACTTCGGTGATGGCGCTGATGCCGGCGGAGTTTGCCTTTGCTGCGCCGATCTTCGCCTTCGGCCTCGTAGCCTTTGGCTTCCTCGGCATGGGCCCGGTAACGATCGCCGTCGATAGCTTCGGTCCCGTGACGGACAACGCGCAGTCGATCTACGAATTGAGCCGCATCGAGCACGTCCCCGGCATCCGCAAGGAGATCGAGGAGAAGTTCGGTTTCAAGCCCGACTTCGAGAACGCCAAGCACGAGCTCGAAAAGGGCGACGGCGCGGGCAACACCTTCAAGGCCACGGCGAAACCCGTGCTCATCGGCACCGCCGTGGTCGGCGCGACGACGATGGTCTTCGGCATCATCATGTTGCTTGAACACGTGTTCGGAGGCGCCGTCGAGAAGTTGAGCCTCGTGCAGCCCACCGTGCTGCTGGGGCTGTTGATGGGTGGCTCGGTGGTCTATTGGTTCACCGGCGCGAGCACGCAGGCCGTCGTCACCGGCGCCTATCGCGCGGTGGTGTTCATCAAGGAGAACATCAAACTCGACAAGGACACCGCGTCCATTGCCGACTCGAAGAAAGTCGTCGAGATCTGCACCGTCTATGCGCAGAAAGGCATGTGGAACATCTTCATCGTGGTGTTCGCGTTTTCCCTCGGCCTGCCGTTCTTCGATCCCTATTTCTTCATTGGCTACCTCATCGCGCTGGCGTTCTTCGGTCTATTCCAGGCCATCTTCATGGCCAACGCTGGCGGTGCGTGGGACAACGCCAAGAAGATCGTCGAGGTCGATCTCCGCCAAAAAGGCACGCCGCTCCACGCCGCCACCGTCGTCGGCGACACCGTGGGCGACCCGTTCAAGGACACGAG
>JANLTG010000031.1:0-8409 GCA_031362805.1 bacterium | reverse complement strand
GCGTGGTCCACTTTGGTCTGGAAATCATGCGCGTCGATGCCGGGGCGCAACTGGATTTCCTTCACCTTGTTGGCGTGCTGGTGCTTGCGGGAGTCCTTCTCTTTCTTGGCCTCCTGATATTTGAACTTGCCGTAGTCCACGATCCGGCAGACGGGCGGATCAGCGGAAGCCGCAATCTCGACCAGGTCCAGGCCAGCCTGGCGCGCGAGTTCGAGAGCGTCGCTTACGGACATAATACCAGCCTGGGCACCATCGGCTCCAATAACCCGCACTTCACGGGCGCGAATGCGGTGATTGATCCGAGTGGTAGGCACCTGCTGCCTGGGGCGGAAGAAAGGGGGGCGCTTCAAGACACCCTCGCCGGTTCGAAGTTCAACATTGGCAAATCTGCAATAATCAGCATGCGTATAACTGTCGCGACCCCACTTAATAATCGGGGCAATCACGACTTCAAGCTTAAAGATGCTGAAGGCGCACACTTTGACGCCTGCTCGCGCCGCCACCGTTCGTACTTACGCAAATGAGAAACGGGTCAAGACGACCGCCAAAACAGTTGCGCAACCGACGTTCAAAAAGCGCTTCCTGGTCTGGACTCGGTCAAAGCTTGGGAAGCTCATTCTTCATCGCCGCCAGGTCTGGATCATCGGCCGCCATGGCGATGGTCTCCCTTTTACCCTGCAACTTGCAGGCGCGTTTCAACCAGCCGCGAGCTTCCTCGATCCGTCCCAGCCGGCAGGTGTAGCAGGCCAGGTTGTACGGGATCGTGCCGACCTCTGCGAAGTCGTCGGCCACGCGCTGTAACTCCGTGAATGCCTCGTCGGTTCGTTTGAGTTCGTGCAGCGTGAACGACTGATGAATCCACGCCTCGGCGGACTTCGGAGCGGTGCGCACGTGCAAGCGCGCGGCTTCGAGCGCCCCCGCCCAATCGTGCTGTTCCGCCAGCAAATGCCAACGAAAGCCCAGCACTTCCGAATGAAACAGATTGGCGGCGCTGATGCCCGCAAGTTCCCGGGTGGCTTCCGCGACGGCCCCCAACTCCAGCCAGCCCACGGCGGCATTCAGGTGGTGGCGGTCGGGATAATCGAGTGGCGACATCGGTTGGACTGGTACTCCGTGACGGTTGTCGTGCAAGTTGTTTTTTTGACCGTTGACCCGGTCTGAGGTGCCGCCTTAACTGTCTGCCGAATGAATCGCCCGACCGCCATTTTGTTCACAGTGGCACTCTTGGCTTTTGGGTGTGCCGCGCCGCCCACGAAAAAACCATCACCGCAGCCCGTGGTCAGGCTCGTGCCCGATGAACGCCTTCACGGACGAATCGCGACGATCAATGCGCAAGGCCAGTTTGCCGTGCTGGATTTCAACGTCGGCCGCATACCACCCCTGAAGTCCGAGCTGAATGTTTATCGCGGCAACGAGATTGTCGGCGTGGTGCGGTTGACCGGTCCCGCGCGCGACAATCTTGTCGCCGCCGACATCGTGGACGGTGAACTCGCAGTCGGTGACCGGGCGATCTGGGATCAGAAAAGGCCCGATCAAAAAGGCGGGGCAGCCGGCCAACCGTAAGGGTCAGCTTTCCTTCTTGGCCTTCTTGCCGGTCGTCTTCTTGTAGGGCGAATGGAGGTTGAAATAGATCCCGCACAGGGGCTGCTCGCCATCGGTCTGACTGAGGATGATCGTGACCTGGTTGTCGAGCGCGATGCCGTGGCGCATGCCCTCGCCGCGGTTCTCATAGGCCTTGATCGCCTTTTGCATAAGTGACTCCAGCGAGCGCTCGCAGTCTTCCGGCGTCTTGTCGAGGCAGACGACAAATTTGTCGAACGCCTTGAGCGCGGCCTTCATTTCGGATTGATACATCTCAACGGTCACAGGCGCGAGGATAGGGGGTGCCCGCGAAAAATCAACAGGGATGGCCGGAGGGTTGATTGTCGCCCAGAGAAGGGGCACCAATCGGCGCGTTAATCTGCCGACTTCGCCGCCTGGCGCGTAAGTTGATGAAGCAGGCACAGCAGTTTAGGCACGTTCAACGGCTTGGCCAGCAAGGCTGCCTGCGTCGGGAGTTGTCCCGGGTCGGGCGATCGCTCGCTGCTCAACAAAACAGCCGAAGCGTGGGCACGGCCAATCGAGTTGGGCTGGCTCTCATTTTAGAAGCAATCGATTCAACAGATGCGTCGCGCGGGTCGTGGCGCCAGGCGAACCGAAACAGTTTCAAAACTCCTGCGTGCAATGTCGCCCGCCAATCGTTACCGGGCACCGGTTGGTTGTTGCGTAAAGGGAGATTCCGTCAGCGGACCTGTTGTTCCGGCGGCGGAACAGGCGAAAGCCGCTTCGCAAAAGCGGAACTTGATGAGCAATCGTGTTTTGGGCGTTTCCGAGAGGGTGAGTGGAGGAAGCGGCCTGTTTCCCCACGTGGCACAACCCGTGCAAAGGAGTTATTCGCACCGCAAACCGGAATCTTTGAAACATGCCTGCCTCCAAACGAATTCATTCCGCGCCGCTGCCCCGCTGTCCTGAAGCGGGGATCGCGGCGGGCGGGTCGGGGGGACGCTTTCTGCTCTACTCGCATGACGGTCTGGGACTCGGACACACGCGACGGAACCTCGCAATCGCGCGGGCCCTGGTAACGCTGGCGCCCGAGGCGACGGTGTTGCTTGCGACGGGCGCGGATGAGATCAACCGCTACGGTGTGCCGCCGCAGGTGGAAGTGCTCAAGCTGCCGTCCCTCCGCAAGCTCGCCAACAATCACTATGACTCGCGGTACCTGCGGGTGTCGGCGGAGAAAATCCTGCGCATCCGGGCGTCCCTCCTGCGCGCGGCCGTGGAATCCTTTCAACCGCAGGTTCTGCTGGCGGACAAGCATCCGCTGGGCGTCGGAGGCGAACTGGTCCCGGCACTCGCCGAACATCGACGACACGGAGGCCGCACGGCGCTCGGGTTGCGGGACATTCTCGACGAGCCCGAAGTGGTCATCGCTGAGTGGCAGGCGCACCGGTTGCAAGCGGCCATCGAACGCCACTTCGACGAAGTTCTGATCTACGGGCAACCGGAGATTTTCGATGCGGTCGGTGAGTATCGTTTTTCGCGCGAGCTCGCGGAGCGCGCCCACTATTGCGGCTACGTCAGCAATGTGGCTTCCGTAGCCGCCCGGCCGCGGACCGGCAAAGCCGCGTTGGTGCTCGCCACGCCGGGCGGCGGCGAAGATGGGTACGCGCTCGTGGCAAATTTCATAACCGCAGCCCGCTGTGCGCCGTGGAAGGGTTGGGCGATCACCGGTCCAATGATGCCCGAGACGGAACAGCAGGAGCTGCGCAATCTGGGTGGTCAACAGAACGTCCAGATCGACACTTTTCTGCCCAACCTGGCGCGCGAGCTGGCTGACATTTCGTCCGTCGTCTGCATGGGCGGCTACAACACTTTGACGGAGGTGGCGGCGCTCGGCTTGCGGGCAGTGTGCGTCCCCCGCAACCAGCCGCGGCGCGAGCAATTGATTCGCGCCCGGGCGTTCGCGCAGTTGGGTTTGTTGCGGATGATTACTCCCGATGAATTGACCCCGGAGCTGTTGCGAAAGGCCATTGACGCATCGTTGCACGCCGGGCCGCCCTCCGGCGCTCACGACTGTTTGCGCCTCGACGGGGCCACTGAGTCCGCCCGGCGGTTGCTGCGGCTGGCCGATCAGGCCATCGACGTCATCCCGGAGGCTCATTCCTCTCCGGTTCAACTTCCCGCACTGCCATGAAACTCGCTTACGTCGTCAAACGCTATCCGCGCTTCTCCGAGACGTTCATCGTCAATGAAATCCTGGCGCATGAAGCCGCCGGCACCGAGCTCGAGATCTTCTCGCTGCTGCCGCCCGTGGACACTCACTTCCAGGCCGCGCTCGCCCGCGTGCGCGGACCCGTCACCTACTTGAGCGATGGCGACGCCGCGAAGAGCGCGGTGTTCTGGTCGGAGCTCACCAGTTTGGGCGCGTCGCAGCCGGGCGTGTGGCCCGCACTGGCGCAGGCGGGCGATGCCTCGGCGCGGGAAGTCTCGCAAGCGCTGCATCTGGCCCGCCACGTCCTGCGGCGTGGGATCACCCACCTGCACGCGCATTTTGCCAGCAGCGCCACGGTGGTGGCGCGGCTCGCGTCGTTGATCACCGGGGTTCCTTATTCGTTCACCGCGCACGCGAAGGACATTTTTCACGAGAGCGTTTCCGAAGCGGACCTGCGACTCAAAGCAGCGGATGCCGCAGCCGTCATCACCGTGAGCCAGTTCAACGTCGAATACCTCCGGCCGATCCTGAGGGCGCACGCGGACCGGATTCATCACCTGAACAACGGCATCGAGCTGGATCAGTTCACGTTTGCGGAACCTACGCAGCGGCCGCGGAAGATCATCGCCGTCGGCCGCCTGGTGGAGAAAAAGGGGTTTCATGTGCTGATCGACGCCTGCCGGATTCTGCGGAGCAACCAGGTGCCGTTTGAATGCTTGATCGTGGGCGGCGGCGAAGAGGAGGCGCGGTTGCAACGGCTGGTGGACCAGCACAATCTCCAGGCGCTCGTGCAGTTGATCGGGCCGCGCCCTCAGCCGGAGATCGCCCGGCTCGTGCAGTCGGCCGCCGTGCTCGCCGCGCCCTGTATCGTGGGGGCGGATGGCAACCGCGACGGCCTGCCCACCGTGTTGCTGGAAGCGATGGCGCTCGGCACGCCTTGCGTGGCCACTCCCGTGACCGGCATCCCCGAGGTGATCCGACATGGCGAGACCGGCCTGCTGGTCGATGCCAACAATTCTGGACAGCTCGCGGACGCGCTCCAAGTCCTGCTCGATGACAGCGGCCAGCGCGTGAAGCTTGCCCGCGCCGCTCGCGAGCGGGTCGAGCGCGATTTTGACATTCACCAGAACGCCCGCCAGCAGAGGGCGCTACTGCTCGCGGCCGGTGCGCGGAAGGAGGAGGCCCTGTGCGCATAGCCTTCGTTTGTGCCGATCCCGGGGTGCCTGTTTTCGGCCGTAAAGGTTGCTCGGTTCACGTGCAGGAAATGCTGCGGGCGATGTTGCGCGCGGGTCACACGGTTCAGCTCTTTGCCCGCCGCTTCGATGGCCCGCCGCCCGCGGACCTCGCGGCCGTGACCGTCCAGGTGCTGCCGTCGCTCCCCAAGGGTGAGGTCGAGCAACGTGAGTTGAGCGCCTACCAACAGAACGGCGAACTGGCGAGGATGCTCGACGGCGCCGGCCCGTTTGACCTGATCTACGAGCGGCATGCCTTGTGGAGCTTTGGGGCGATGGAACTGGCGGCCCGTCGGGGCGTCCCTTCCGTGCTCGAGGTCAACGCGCCTTTGATCGGGGAACAACGCCGGCATCGGGCGCTGCACCATGTCGAACTGGCGGAGCTGGCTTCTCGCGAAGCGTTTCAGCAGGCCCGGCACATCGTGGCCGTCTCGCCCGGGGTCGCGGAGTATGCGCGCCACCGCGTGCCGCAACATGCCTCCATCGTGGTCGTGCCCAACGGCGTGAACGTCGAGCGCCTCCGGTTGGCGGCACAGTCCCGATCCCCGACCGCCGCCGCCGTCACCGTTGGTTTCGTCGGCACGCTCAAGCCGTGGCACGGTGTGTCTTTCCTGCTGGAAGCCTTCGCCCGTCTCACCGTGACTTCTGCGGGCGCGCGCCTGCTCATCGTCGGCGATGGCCCCGAGCGGGCGCCCTTGCAACAACAAGCGGCGGGCTTGGGCATCGAATCGTACACGCAGTTTACGGGCGCCGTCGTGCCCGAGCACATTCCCGCGCTGCTGGCCGAAATGGATGTCGCGGTCGCGCCTTATCCCCAATTGGACGACTTCTATTTTTCGCCGCTGAAAGTGCTCGAGTATATGGCGGCCGGGCGCGCGGTCGTCGCCAGTCGCATCGGCGTCATTCCCGACTGGATCGAGCACACTCACAACGGCTGGCTGGTGGCGCCAGGCGAGGCCGACGATTTGACGGCTGCGCTCACGTTGCTGGCGGCTGATCCCGCGCGCCGCGCACGTCTCGGCGCGGCGGCGCAGGCCTCGGTCACCGCCCGGCATGACTGGTCGGCCGTCTGGGACCGCATCTTCCGCCGGGTTCAGGATCACTCGCTTGTCTCCTCGATCGCAGGTTGAACTATGGGCACAGACTCAAAAAAGCATTCCCCGCTGCCGGGCCTGGTGAAGCTCGTCAGCTTGTTCTGGCCGGAGGTGCGCCCGCAACGCCGCTTGCTGATCCTGGGACTGGTTGCCTTGTTCGCCGAGGTGGGCCTGCGCCTGCTGGAACCCTGGCCGCTCAAGCTCGTGTTCGATTATGTGCTGGGTGGGGCGAAGCTGCCGGTGACGGAAGCGCCGTGGCTGCGTCGGCTTGCGGAGACCCCCGATGGTCTGCTGGTCGCGGCGGCCGTGCTGGTGGTGCTCCTCACCGGCGCTCGTTCCGTGGCCGCGTACGGCAACACCGTGTGGTTTGCCTTGCTGGGCAATCGCGCGGTCGCCGCGCTGCGGGCACGACTCTTCGGGCACCTGCAACTGCTGTCCCTGTCCTTCCACCACCGGTCACGGGCGGGCGACCTGATCGTGCGCGTCGTCGGAGACATGGGGATGCTGCAGGACGTGGCGGTGACCTCCTTGCTGCCCGGCGTCGGCCGAACGCTGGTGCTCGCCGGCATGGTTTCGGTGATGTTCTGGATGAACTGGCAACTGGCCCTGCTCGCTCTAACGCCGTGGCCGCTGTTCTGGCTCTACGGCCGGCGGCAATCGCGCGCGATTGGCGAAGTGGCGCGACAACAGCGCCGCCGCGAAGGCGCCCTGGCCTCGATGGTTGCCGAGTCCATGAGCTCGATCCGCGTGGTGCAATCGCTCGGTCTCGAAGCGCGGTTCAACGGCGCGTTCTCCCGACAGAACGACCGCAATCTGTCCGAGGGCGTGAAAGGCCGCCGGCTGTCGGCCCGGCTCGAGCGGTCGGTGGATCTGGTGATCGCCGTCGCCACCGCCCTGGTGCTGGTGCAAGGCGCGCGCCTGGTCATGCAGCAGGCGTTGACGCCGGGCGATTTGCTGGTGTTCCTCGCCTACTTGAAGACGGCGTTCCGGCCCGCCCGCGATTTCGCGAAGTTCAGCGGGCGCGTGGCCAAGGCCGGCGCCGCCGCCGAACGCGTGCTCCAGATTTTCAACCTCACGCCGGCGATTCAAGATCGCGTGGATGCGTTGCCTGCACCGGCCTTCGCGGGGCACGTCCGGTTCGAGCGCGTCGGTTTTGGTTACGAGCCGGGCGTGCCGGTACTGGCGGAGATCAATCTGGAACTGGCATCCGGCAAATGCCTGGCGCTCGTCGGAGAGTCGGGTGCCGGCAAGTCCACGCTGTCGAGTCTCTTGTTGCGGCTGTACGACCCGACCACCGGCCGGATCTGCATCGATGGCCGCGACCTGCGGGATTACCAGGTGGCCACCGTGCGTTCGCAGATGGCGCTGGTGCTGCAAGAGACCACACTCTTCGGCACGACGCTCCGCGAGAATATCATTGCCGGTCGACCCGAAGTTACCGAGGACGAGTTGATTGCGGCGGCGACCCTCGCCAATGCGCACGATTTCATCAGCGCCCTGCCGGAGGGTTACGACACGGTTGTGGGCGAGCGCGGCGCCACCCTCTCCCACGGGCAACGCCAGCGCGTTGCTATCGCACGCGCCGCGCTCCGCCCCACACCGTTGCTGTTGCTCGACGAACCGACCGCCGGTTTGGATGAACCCAACGACCGCCTCGTCATGGCGGCGCTGCGCAAACTGGCGCGTGGCCGCACCACACTCCTGATCACGCATCGCCGGGAACAGGCGGAACTGGCGGATCAAGTCGCCGTGATCGCTGGCGGGCGGATTGTCGAACAGGGTCGGCCCGCGGCGTTGCGTCAGGCCGGCGGCGCGTATGCGAAAATGTTCGGGCTCACCGCCCCGGACGGAAAGGAGGCGTCGCATGCGTTCGCCCGCTGAGGCTGCCCTCGTGGCCCGTGAGCCCAACCTGCCCGGCCTGGCGCTGGCACTGGACGCGGTCACGTTGCAACGCCTGGTCGTCGAGCGGGCGGGGTTCAACATCGATCGCGTCGAGGTCTGCTACCTGCGCTACCAGCCGCAGACGAAGTGTCTGGCCGCGCTCCGGATCG
Source organism: bacterium (assembly GCA_031362805.1). Taxonomy (GTDB): domain Bacteria; phylum Verrucomicrobiota; class Verrucomicrobiia; order Limisphaerales; family RI-55; genus RI-55. The sequence continues at coordinate 281 of JANLTG010000031.1, read as the reverse complement.
AGGCCGACGACGAGGTTCGTTGGGCGTACTTGAAGTGCTACCACCGCGCGGACGCGGCGCGTTGGAGCAAGGTCGCCGCGCGAGGTGACTCCGCCAGCGGAGCGGGCACGGGCCGGATCGTGTGGCCGGAGCTGGCGACCGAGCTCATCTGGTTCCCGACCGATGATCGGATCGATCACCTGAGCCAACTCTTCGACGAAGCGTATCGCGCGGCCTTGCTGACACGGATTTGTCCGGCGGCGCCCGAGCTCGCCGGCGCCCGGCTCGCCACCGTGAATTAC
>JANLTG010000026.1:0-118999 GCA_031362805.1 bacterium | reverse complement strand
TGGGGCGGAAGAGAGGGGGAAACCATTTCATCCGAGCCTCCCCAAGTCGGCGGCTACGGGTCAGAAGCTGCGGGTGAACGTGGCTCTTCAGGATGATTTTTCGATGGACCAGACGTTGTCGTTGTATCTGCACGACACCATTCCGCTCCTCGATCCGCTGGCGCCCGACTACGCGCTCGATCTGCTCACGCTCGTCGAATCGATCCTGGAGGATCCGGACATCATCCTCCGCCGGCAACTGGACAAGGTGAAGGACCAGAAGATGGCGGAGATGAAGATGGAGGGGATTGAATACGACAAGCGGATGGAAGAGCTGGAGAAGCTCGAGTATCCGAAGCCCCGGCGCGAGTTCGTCTACTCGACCTTCAACGAGTTCGCCGCCCGCCATCCCTGGGTGGGCCAGGAGAACATCCGGCCCAAATCCATTGCGCGCGAGATGTTCGAGCAGTTCCGCTCTTTCGCCGACTACATCAAGGATTACGAGTTGCACCGCGCGGAGGGCGTCTTGTTACGTCATCTCAACAGCGTTTACAAAACGCTGGCGCAAGCCGTGCCTGACACTGCCAAGAACGATGCGGTGCGCGAAATGGAACTCTACCTCACCACGATGATTCGCCAGGTGGACTCCAGCCTGCTCGATGAGTGGGAGAAAATGCGCGACCCGAATTTCCAGCGCGCTGAACAGAAAGAAGCGCGACCACCGGGCGCCGAGGAAGCCGCCGCCGACATCACGCGCGATGCGAAGGAGTTCACGGCGGCGATCCGCCTGCGGGTCTTTGGCTTCCTGCGCGGCTGGGTGAATGGAGACTTCGAACAGACCCTTACCTTGCTCGCTTCACCGTTGGATGCCGAAGGCCAGTCGTGGACCGCCGAGCGTTTGCGCCTGGCAGTGGAGGCGTTCCACGTCGAGCATCGTTACCTGTGTCTCGACCCCAACGCGCGCAACGTCCGCCACACCTACATCGTTCCGTCGGAGGACAAACGAAGTTGGCGCGTGCAACAGATGCTCGTCGATCCCGACGAGCACAACGATTGGGTGGCCGAGTTTGAAGTGGACCTTGCTGCGTCACGGACCGCGGGTGAACCAGCCTTGCGGCTGCGGCGAGTTGGTTCGCTGACTTGAAAACGCAGGGCTGCGCTGCCGCTCCAGCGAGCGGTCGTTTATTCCGCGAGCGCTTTTCTCAAGTGCTCCGCCGGTTGGTAGTTCTCCAGCACCACGGTCGTTTGACCACCGCGGCGCATGCGCACTTGGCTCACAACAATTTCCGGCGTCTTGGACGGCGAGAACAAGATATCGTCATGGGTCGCATTCTTCTTTGAGGCGAACTTGTCGGGCGTGAGGTGTCCGCCGAGATGATCGCTGCGGCCGGTGGCCACGTGCATGGTGCCGAGAATTTTCTCGTCCTGAATGTCGCGACCCGACACCGGCAGCACCTGCGTGCCGAAGCCGAGTTCGCCGATTTCCCCAGTGACGGGATCGGAAACAAGCTTGGCATTGTGCGTCTCGACGGTGGCCGCGTTGCCCTTCAGCAGTGTCGCCTTCTGAATGCGACCGCCGCTGACCTCCATGATGCCGAGCGTGCCGTCTTCGTAGCGCATCGGAAACTTCCCTTCGGCTCCTTCGGGCACGAAGTAGACTTCGCCGGCCGGCAGGTTGGCCACATCGGGCTTGTCACCGCGACAGAGGCCGTGGCTCTTCTGCGCTTCCTGACCGTGGCAGAGGAGCTTCAGGGTCAGCGTTTGGTTCGCCACCACGTAATCCACCTCGAACCATTCGGCGTGAGTCATGGCGAGCCGGAGCTTTTCCGCCTGCTTGCTGACCTCGTTGTAATCCACCGCGAGGCCGCTGCTGAGGATGATGTCGTTCACGCCATGCAAGGTGGCGCCCCGGAAACCGTACTGCTTGGCGAAGGCGGTGAGCGGCGCTGTCGCCGAGTAAGTGGAGATGCAGAGAATGAGATCGTAGTGCGGATAGATGTCCTTTGCGAAGCTGACCTGCCGGCCGTCGGGCGTGAACGCTTCGTCGGGCAAATCGAGATTGCTGCCACCGGTGATGCGATAGGCAAAAAGCTCGCCGCCCTGGGTCCCCAGCTCGGCCGCCGCACCATTCTTCAAACCTTGATAGAAGACATCATGCGCCCGGCGTTGGATGGTCAGCGAGGCATCCTTCAGGAACGCGAAATCCGTGACCAGCTGCGGCTCCGGCAGGTCGATGAGGATGCAGACCCGTTTGCCGGCGACCGGCTCAAAGACGGTGCGCAGCAGGCGGGTCAGGCTGAAGGGCGGGAATTTCATGTTATCCATTTCGTCGATGCGCTAAAGTTTATGCCGGACAAAGTAGTGTCACCTGGCCACTTGGCAAACGGGTCGCGTGGCATGCGAATCTGAGGGCCGGTCCGCCCCGCTATTCACCCATGAAAAAATCAAAGCAACCGCTGCCCGTAGCTTCACGCGAATCCGCTTCAGGTAAAAGGCCGAAGTCCAATTATTCGCTGCTGCCCGTGATCATCTTTCTGACTGGGACGGGCGTGCTCATGTGGCTTCTTTTCAGTACGTTTCGCCTCCCGCCAACATCCGTGACAGAAACGCCACCAACGACCAACCAGGTCGTGACCACGGCTCCGCCGACGGTCGCTTCCAGTGAGCCCACCGATGCCGTGAAACCGTTGCCCGCCGCCACGCGGCAGAAACTCCTGGGTAGCTGGCAGCGCACCGACGCCGACTATGCGATCGAGATCCGCCTGGTGAATGAAGACGGCGTGACGGATGCGCGTTACTTCAATCCCTTCAACCAACGTTCGATCAACGTCGCGAAGGCGACCCTTACCGAGCAGGCGGGCGGCGCGGAGTTTTTCATGGAGCTGCGCGATGTCGGCTATCCGGGCAGCACTTACACCCTGCGCTACGATGAGCCGAGTGATTCATTCAGCGGCATCTACTATCAAGCGGCGATGCAGCAGAGCTACGACGTCAGTTTCCAACGGCTGCGGGGCCAGTGAGGGCGGTGGGATTCGATGTCGAAGGTCTGGCGGACACTCAATCCCGCGCCGTGGCCTTGCCGACCTGGAGGATGCGCTGGATCAACTTCGGGTAAGGCAGGCCGGCTTTTTCCGCGGCCAGCGCGAAGTCTTCGTCCTTCGCGAGCATCGGGTTGGGGTTCGCCTCGATGAACACGATCTCGTTCTGCGGCGTGAGCCGGAGATCGAGCCGGGCGTAGCCATCGATCAACAGGAGGTGATAGATGCGCTTGCAGAGCTTCTCGATGCGGCGGGCGAGATCCGGGTCGAGCACGGCGAACTCGTTCTGAATGCCCCAGCGTTCGCGATAGGCTTCGTCCCATTTCACCTTGAAAGTTGCGAAACGCGGTTCGTCCTCGGGCACCTGCTTGAAGATCATCTCGCGCGCGGGAAACGCCTGCAGGCGATGGTTGCCCAGCACGCCCACGTACAGCTCGCGCCCGACAATGTACTCCTCCGCGATGGCCGGCTGCGCGAACTTCTCGTGGATGAACTTCACGCGCTCCGTGAAGTCGGCGTCGTTCTCCACAAACGACGCCTGCGCGATGCCGTAGCTCGCCTCTTCCTTGAGCGGCTTGATCAGGATCGGAAACTCCAGCCGCTTCGGGCGTTTGATCCGGCGTTTCGGCGGCAGCACTACGAAGTCCGGTACGTGGACGCGGTGATAGCTGAGAATCTTTTTCGCGATGCTCTTGTTCTTGCAGAGCGTGATCCCGACGGCGCTGCAACCGGTGAACGGAATGCCCTGGAGCTCGAGGAAGGAAGTGATCTTGTGCTCGGCGGAGCTGAGGTTGCCGAACTGCTCGACCATGTTGAAGATCATGTCGGGCTGAAACGTTTCGAGCTTCTGGCGCAGCAGATCGGTGTCGTCATGCAAGCCCAGCATCTCCACCGGGTGGCCCAGTTCGCGCAGCGCCTCGATGATGTGGGCTTCGGTCTTCCAATGCGGCGTTTTCAGGTCCTCGGTGTAATCGTGGTCCAGCGGCGTCGGGCCGGCGGAATCGAACAGAACCAGAATCTTGTCGCGTTTGGGCATTGTTACTTCGTGCGTTTGAACCGGCCGGTGAACAGGTAGTTCATCGTGAGCGACGTGACATACGTCGCGACCTGCAGGTCGAGATTCGGATCGTTCGCCTGCACATGCAAGCCCAGCGCCTCGCAGCGCGCGGTGATCTTCTTGAGCAATTGATCGATGCGAAACTTGTGCTCGCTCGACCAGCGCGCGACCGCCTTCACGATCTGCCGACGCCGGTGTTGCAGCCAGAGGACGGCGCTCTCAACCCCTTCCCCGCCCGCCAGCGCAGGGAAGAGGTTCCGCAGATCCTTGTCATAGAAATCCGGGAACGAATCCGCGTAGGCCTTGCGCTTGCGGGCGTAATAGGTCTTCAGCTTGAGGTTGAGAAAATTGTATTCGGCCACCTTGAACGGCGGATTGTGAACCGGTGGTTTGCCCGCCAGCGAACGCATCAACTCATCCGTGTATTCCAGTTTCTGCAGCGCCTTCCAATCCTTGTAGCGCGCCCGCCAGTCGAGACCGGGCGTCAGCCACACCGCGAACGTCTCCGCCCAATCTTCGTCCGGATGGCTCTGCGCGTACCAGTCTTCGAGATGGATCACGTAGCTGCGGCTGTAGGGGCGCGGCCGGTAGGTGTCGCTTTCCTCGGTCGAAGCCAGTCCGAAGTGTTGCTGCCATTTCTTCTTGTGCTGGAGCCGGTAGGCAAAGCTGTAAGCGTGGGCCGCCTCGTGCCGCATCAACTTCATAAACCACTCCGGCGTCTCGCCCTCGACTTCGAGGATCTGCCGGCGCTCGATCTCCCGCAGCCGCGGATGCACCAGAAAGAACGGCACAAAGATCGCCGGGAATCCGACCGGGCAAAACCACTCGTCGCCGACGTGACAGGGCGGGTGAAAAGTCAGCCCTTTGGCCGCGAGCTCCGCGAAAAGCTGATGAACGAACGGCTCCAGTTCGGTGCCCTCCAGCTTGAGGCCGAGCCGGGCAATGTTCTGCTCCAGCAACTCCTCGTCGCTCATCGAGACCCAATCCACCGGGGGCGGCATGCGTGTTCCTTAGCGGAACCGGGCCGGGCGGTCATGGGAAATCTCACAAAGTTGGAGTCTGGGGCTTGGCCTGACCCGACCAGTTTCCCCGAACAAGCTGAAGCTTGAACTCCAGCGGGGCGGACGACCAAAGTCGTCGCGCTTCTCAAAATGGACCAACCGAACAGCACCGTGCGCCGCATTCTCCGAGTCGGAGCCGATGGTCGCCAGGCCGTCGAGGATCAACTTGCCGTCGAGGAACCGCTGGAGATTCGCATCAACAACCAGCCGCTCAGCATCACCATGCGGACACCCGGCCACGATGCGGAGCTGGCCGCCGGCTTCCTGTTCGCCGAGGGCATCATCCGGTCCGCTGCGGACATCGCGAAGCTCGCGCCCTCGCCCCGCAACCGGGACGGCAATGTCTTGAACGTGACGCTGGCCGACAACGTTGCGTGCGATTGGTCGAAGTTGAAACGCCACTTTACCACGACCTCGAGCTGCGGGTTGTGCGGCCGCGAATCCATCGCGGCCTTGCGGCGACGCTTGCCCCGGGTGCGCGCGAAGTTCCAGGTAACGGCGGGATTGTTGCACGGCCTGCCGGGAAAGTTGCGCGCGGCGCAGACGGTCTTTGAAGCGACCGGTGGATTGCACGGCGCCGGCCTCTTTGATCTGCGCGGCCGGTTGCTTGTTGCCCGCGAAGACATCGGCCGGCACAACGCCGTGGACAAGGTGATCGGCTGGGGTTTGCTGAACGGCCACCTGCTTTACGAACGACACATCCTGCTGGTGAGCGGGCGCACCTCGTTCGAGATCATCCAGAAAGCGCTGGCCGCGCGGGTGGCAATTGTGTGCGCCGTGTCGGCACCGAGCAGTCTGGCGGTTGAACTCGCGCGATCGGCGGGCATGACGCTGATCGGCTTCCTCCGCGACCACTCGCTGAACGTCTATTGCGGAACGAGACGGGTAAGAAAGTAAAACAACCCGGCCAAGTTTGATCCGCTGCTCGCGCTGCCTCCAGCGTCACTGCGCTGGCTTGCGAGAAGTGACGGCGGACCAGCAGGTCCGCCCTACCAATTATAGGTAGGGCGGCGTTGCCGCGCCGCCGTGATATCCATCGAGCGCCAGCGAGATGTGCTTGGCTGCAAGCCTGTCCTACTTTGCCGCCAGTTCCTTCTCCGTCTTGAGCCGAAGTTGCCCGCACGCCGCGTCGATGTCGCCGCCTTTTTCCAGGCGCAACGTGGCGATGGCGCCGGCGGCCTTGAGACGCTCGGCGAATTTTTGACAACGCTCGTCGCTGGGCCGCTTCCAATCCAGGCCATCCACCTTGTTGTAGGGAATCAGATTCACCTTGGCGAAGAGTCGACGGGCGAGTTGGGATAGCGGTGCGACCTGATCGAGGTCATCGTTCACACTGTCGATCAGGATGTACTCCAGCGTGATCAGCTTGTTCTTGCGTTGCTGGTAGAACTCGCAGGCAGCGGTCAGATCCGCGAGTGGGTACTTGCGGTTCACCGGCATGATACGATTGCGCACTTCGTCGGTCGCGCCGTGCAACGAGATCGCCAGTCGGAACTGCTCGGGCTCCGCGGCCAGCTTGCGGATCTGCGGCACCAGTCCGCTCGTCGAGATCGTGATCTTGCGCGCGCCGATGCCGCAACCCCAGGCCGCGTTGAGGATGCGCAACGACTTCAACAGGTTTTCATAATTCGCCAGCGGCTCGCCCATGCCCATGAAGACGAGGTTCGTAATCGTCCTCGTGCCTGGGCTCGTACTCGTCGTCGTCGTAATCGAATCCTTCATCAGCTCGCTCGACTCTTTCGAGGACGATTCCTGTTCACTCAATCGTTCCACGGCGAGGATCTGTCCGACGATTTCTTCGACGCTGAGGTTGCGCTTCCAGCCGTCGAGCCCGCTCGCGCAAAACTTGCAGCCGTACGCGCAGCCCACCTGCGTCGAGACGCACAGCGTCTGGCGATCGCTCGCCTCGCTGTAGAGCGCCGGGTTGGCGGGGATCAACACGCTCTCGATCATCGCGCCGTCCGGCAGGCGCCAGAGAAATTTCTGCGTCGTGTCGCGCGCGCCCTGTTTGCGGACGAGGTCGAGGTTGATCAGGGAGAACTCAGCGGCCAGACGTTCGCGCAAGGCTTTGGGGAGATTGGTCAGCTCATCCCAACTCGCGGCGCGGCGCTCGTAGAGCCAGGCGAGCACCTGCGTGACGCGATAGGCCGGCACGTCCCAATCTTTGAATCGGGCTGCCAGCTCCTCACGGAGCAACGAGCGAATGTCAGACTTCACGGCGGTCAGGCAAACGGAAGCCCGCATGGGAAGCAAGGCGGGAGTGGCAGCGCGAAACGCCGCGGGGTCGGGCAGGTTCAAGCGTTCAGCCGCCAGAACGGCGGCTTCAGAACCGCTGCGAAGCGGACCCCTCAATGCCCCTTTGCGTTGAAGTGCATGCACGGCCTTCTCGGCGATGGCATCGCCCGAGCGACGGCCAAAATCATTGTCCTTCCAAGCTGATCCAAGGCGGCGACCCCGTGAGCAGCCGGGGGAAGGATTTCGGGTTCACGGCCGATCTGTGTGGTTTGAGAGATCGGGAACGTCTCAACTGCGCTCCAAGGGAAAGACGGACACGTCTACACCGCGCGACAGGATGACGTGATCGGGCGGCCGGCCAGTGGGAGCAAAGCCGTCCAGCGCCAGCAACTGCTCGTCCCACGCAGTCACGTCGGCATGACACAACGGATACGGCGGATGGAAAACCGCGCCGCGTCGGAGACCGTCGGGCGCGCTGGAATAGAGCCGGTAGCGTTCGACGAGAAAGAATTCCAGCGAGCCGGGCGAGGGTTGCGGCAGCTCCGGGCCGGGAGCGTAGTCAAATACACACCGCGCCCGATTCGCCCTGGTGCCGAGGCGCAGCGATTCGTAGCGGATCCGGCCTTCCGGCGTGCGGCTTGAGTTCATCTCCGCGTGTTCGTAGGGCAGATGGAAAAACCGGCGCGCAATCTTTACCGCCAGCCGTTGATTCGCATCGAGGGAGTAGAACCAGACGCCCGGCACGCCCGCCCGATCATAAACGTAGGTGCGCAGGTTCATTTCCATGAAGTTCGAGATGCCGGGCAGCGCAGGCAGAAATCGTGGCCGGATGTTGCGCATGAAGAAGGGCACCACCCCCAGGTACGCCTTGTCCGCAAAGGTATCCACGAAGAGTCCCTCCGGGAGCGTTCGCTGGAGCTCCGCGATTGGAAACTCCCAATGGAGAAAGAGCAGCTCGCGCCATTGCTGATACATGACGGGACTCCCCACCGGCCGAACCCGCGCCGCCAGCCGCTGCGGCACATCGGGAATGTTCGGAGTTGATTTTGAGGAACTCATGCCGCTGAAGGTATAGCTGGAAAACCGGGTGCGGACAAATAATCAAGGCGGCAGCCTCCGTCATTCGCGTGGGTTTGCGTTGCGCACGAATAGGGTCAACCATGTCCTACGTGACACAGACATCTGAACGGAACGCAGTCGTGTTGATCATCGGCGCTGGAATCGCGGGTTTAGCCGCTGACCAACCGGGCAACCCGCCCGGCAATCGACGGGCCGGCATGGTCTGGGGCTCTCTCATCGGTGACGCGCTCGCCATGCCGGTGCATTGGTATTATGACCGCGCCGCGCTGCACCGCGACTACGGCGTTGTGCGCGATTACCTGGCTCCGCGGAATCCGCACCCGGACAGCATTCTCTGGCGCTCGACCTACACGCCCCTGAATGAGCGCGGCGACATCCTGCACGAGCAGGCGCAATACTGGGGGCAGCGTGGGATTCACTATCACCAGTTCCTGCGCTCCGGCGAGAACACCCTCAATCTCCAACTCGCCCGGGTGCTCATCGAATCGCTCATCGCGCGCGGCGGTTATGACGCGGAGGATTACCTTCAGCGCTACCTCGACTTCATGCTCACACCGGGCCGGCATCGCGACACCTACGTTGAAGAGTGTCACCGGAAATTCTTCACCGCCTACGCCCGCGGCACCAACCCGCGCAAGTGCGGCGGCAACGACATTCACATCGGCGGCCTCGCCCACGTCGGAGTGCTCGGCGCGTTTCTCGGCGGCGATCCCGGCGCGGCCCGGGAGGCGGTACGTGAGCATGTGCAACTTACCCATCGTGATGCGGAAGTGTTGAAGGCCGCCGATGCCCAGGTGCAAATCCTCAACGCCGTGCTCGCCGGTGGCGGGCTGCGCGAGGCGATCTTTGAGCACGGTAGCGACTGGTTCTCCCGGCGCAAAGCCGGGCAATGGTCGCGCGAGCCCGATGAAGTCGTCATCGGTCAACGGGTCAGTCCGGCCTGCTACATCGCCGACGCCTTTCCCGCGTCGCTCTATCTGGCCTGGAAATATGCTGATGACTTCGAAGCCGGCATCATTGCCAATGCCAACGTGGGCGGGGACAACTGCCATCGCGGAGCGGTGGTCGGCGCATTGCTCGGCGCGGCTGCGGGAACGGGCCGCATACCGGCGAGGTTTCGCGATGGGCTGCAAGACGCTGCCGCCCTGCATCGTTCAATCAACCTATTGCCCGCATGACCACGACTTCGTCACCCGCCCCGCAGCGGCTTGCGATGGTGTGGGGCATTCATGCTATTGGACGGGGGCCTGGAGTTGGAATGTGCTGCGGGTCGCAGTCCCGCACTCCGGCGACCCCGGGGGCAGCTGGAAGTGAGCGCTGAACTCTCACGCCTGCTGGGCGCGCCGTGGACGAAAAACGTCGAGGACCAAACTGACGCGTTCTTTTGCGCGCTCATCGGCTACTGGCACTGGCTGCACCGCGGCCGGCGCACGCAACTGCTGGGCGACGCGACGACCGGCTTCATCCTCGTACCGCGACCTTGAACTGGAAGACGCTTGCGCTCAACCGGGGCCAGAGTCGCTCAGTCATCATTCATAACTGCGGCCGTGATGCGGCCAATTTCCAGCCGAAATGGTCCAGCCTGCTGATCCGAGATGAGGAAGCCAACGGTGGCGATATTCGCAGGATTCAACGACGGCACGTCGGTCAGCACCCGTCCGCGAAACGTCGGCACGAAGTCCTTGAACGAGAGCCGGTACTCTTCCCATGCGCCGCGCTTGGTCGGGAACGCGAGCTGGTAAATCGGCGCGTCGAAACCCGACTCGGTGCGCACGGTGAACTTGTAGCGCCGTCCATCACCCCGCACGCGCAGCACGAAGGCGTCCGTGCCACTGAGATTTTCCCGCACGGCCGAAGACCGCACCGAGGCGAAACCGCCGTTGTTCTCCAGCGAGACCACTCCGCTGAAGGTCGCGCCGCCGTTGGTCAGGACGTGAAACTTGCTCGTGGATACGCCGCCCATCACGTCGTCGTTTACGATCTGCCAGGTGGGGGGATTGTTACTGGCCTGGAAGTCGAACAGGACTTTTTCGAAGGCAGCGTCAGCGTTCATGATGATGGCAAGGAACGCCAGCACGAGCGCAGCATTGCGCCCAATGAGGGGGATCAAGTCGGCAGTCATTTGCTTCTCGTAACATCAGAGGTTCAGCCGCCAGAGCGTGAAGTTCAGGAACGCGGCAAAGCTCACCCAGGCCAGGTACGGAGCCAACAGCCAGCCGGCGATTTTGCTGACGCGCAGGAAGCAGATCAATGTCGCGAGGATGCCCAGCCAGAGCAGGAGCATTTCGGCGAACGCGAGGCCCGGCCACTTCAAGCCAAAGAACAACGGCGACCACGCGGCGTTGAGCGCGAGTTGAACGAGGAACAGCGAGAGCGGTAGTCGGTGGGTCGTGAATCCCCCGCGTTTCCAAACCAGCCAGGCCGCCACGGCCATCATCGTGTAGAGCGCCGACCACACCGGGCCAAAGAGCCAAGGGGGGGGATTCCATGAGGGCTTGTTCAAGCCGGCGTACCAGCCGTCCGGCGGAAACAAGCCGCCCATGGCGGCCGCTGCGAAACACAGCAAGAGTGAGGAGATGAGTCCAGTGGCAGAACCGAGTCGACTGGGTGCGACCGAAGGATTCATAGGGTGCGGACGAAGACGGAACTCAGCCCGCCGTCCACACCGAGCACCTGGCCGGTGATCCATTCCTGTTCGAGCAGGAAGCGGATGGCGGCGGCGACTTCCTCCGGTTCACCGATGCGCCCGAGCGCGTGCATGGCTGCGGAATTTTTAAGCATGGTTTCGTTGCCCGTGATTCCAGCGGTGAGCGGGGTGCGGGTCAAGCCGGGGGCGACGCAGTTGACGCGAATCTTTTGTCGCGCATAGGTGGCAGCGGCCGAGAGCGTGAGGCCGATGATGCCCGCTTTGGCGGCGGCGATGGCTTCGTGGTTTGCAAAGCCGTGCCGGGCGGCGGCCGACGAAAGCAGGACGATGGCGCCGCCCTTCGCAGCCATTGCGCTGGCCGCTTCCCGCAGAACGTAAAAGGCGCTGCTCAGGTGCGTACTGATAGTGTCCCACCATTCAGAGTCGGTGGTCCGGGTGGCGGGTTTGAGCAGCAGCGAGCCAACGCAGTGCGCCACGCCGTCAATGGCACCCTGGCGCTGGCCGGCGGCATCGAACACAGCCTTTACCTGAGCGGAGTCCGTGGCGTCGGCGGGCTGGCAACCGGCCTTCAGTTCGTCCGCGAGCCGCCGCAGCTTCTCCGCATTGCGACCGGAGAGGAAAAGTCGGCTGCCGTTCGCCGCGAGTTCACGGGCCAGTTGCGAACCGATCCCCCCGGTCGCACCGAATATGACGACGCTGCGGTGGAGTTTAGTTTCGCTCATGGGCGGTCCGTCTGACTGCTCCGCGGGTGCTTTTCAGGCTGGTCCGAGGGCGGGCTCATTGCCTTGCTCCGCTCGGCCATTTGCTTGGCCAGATCAGCCGCCTCGCGAAGACCAAGGAACACGATCCCAGTGATGACGAGGCCGAAGCAAAAAATTGGAAAGAGGTAGTTGAACATGGTCAGTCCTTCCGGTTGAGGTTGGGGGCGGTAGCGCTCGTGAGCAGGGCGACCCGGACCCCAACCCAAAGACTGAGTATGCTCGGCACCCAGAGGCCGACATAGAGGCCGTGGTCTTTGTTGAATAAGAACCACAGCCCCACGCTGGCCACAAAACTAGCGAAGGCTGAGGCCAAGAAGTAATAGTCGAGTTTTTGAAACATAATGGTCCGGTTGGTTGGCTTGGTTGTATTTGGATTTGTGTGCTGCAATTGAAACGGGACTCGATGCCGGCTCTTGGCCGTGGTCGCTCGCGAACGCCAAGCTGGACCTACGCTTCCGTCCCGCTCACTGCTGGCCGGTGCGGTTAACGATCTGGCCCAAATCGATGAGCTTGCCCGCTGCGGGCAACAGGGCCGCGATGGCGTTCGTCAGCGCTTTCAGCGGCTGAGGTTCCATCGCACCCTTCACTGAATGTTGCACCTGGCCGTTGCGATCTAGCAGAAAGAGATTTGCCGCATGCGGCTTGATAGGCAGTTGCCCGGAAACAACGCCCTGCCAGTCCAGGCTCACGGGATAAGCATACTCCTTCGTGAACCGGCGACGCACCATCCCTCGCAGCGGGCCGGGCACGGAACTGACATCGGCCACGGCGAAGAATTGAATGTTCGTGCCGAACTGCGATTTCAGCGGCGCGATCCAGTCGTTGATCTGGGCCGCACCGGCGCGATCCGCCACGGTCAGCAAGGTGACTTGTGTCAGCGGCGCGCGCAGGTTCGCAGGTTTTTCCCACTGGTCAGCAAGTTGAATGGTCACCGGCTCGTTGGTGGTGGCCGCACCCGTCAAGCCCTCGCCGAGGGCCGGCCAGCCGACCAGCAGCGCGGCCAGAACAATGGCTGATGAGTTGGTCATGAGTTGGCCCGGACAGTTTGGATTCGTTCGACCGGTGCGCTGGCAGCCGAGGCAACCGGCCCATAGCTCCGCCCTTTCCAGGCACTCGGCACCTTCAACCACCAGCGCGCGAAAGCCTGCCACTGGATGGCGAGCAGGAGCACGATCCCCAACGGATGCAGCAAGGCGCCGACACGAGACTGCCTGAATCGCAGCGCCGCCAGCCAACGCGGGGTGATGGAGATCGCAACCGCGGCGCAGGCCACCATAAAGGTGAAACCCGAGGTGAATGGCAGCAGCAACCACGGGACGACCTGGCTGAACAGCAGCAGCGCGGTCATGCCCGCGATCATGTTCGGCGCGGCGAGTCCTTCGATGGCGTTCTTGCCGAGTCCGCGCCACGTTTCGCCCGCGCCATGATACATGCGGCAAGTGGCGAGGTGGGTGGCATCAAACAGACCGGTCATGAAACCCGCCTTGCGAAACGCGCGCGGCAGCTTCACGCCGTCATGCAGTGACGCGCGGATCTGGCGGTGGGGTTGCACCGCACGGTAATCTTCGCCCCGGGCAATGAACAACTGGCCGCAGCCGGCCCCGTAGGAGGGATGCACGCGCGAGCGCATCCAGCGCATCGGCAGGAAACCCATCAGCACAAAATGAATCAACGGAATCAGCGCCTTCTCCAGCCACGTACCGGTGATTTGCCGGGGCACGCCACTGGCGAGCGCATAGCGCGTGCGGCTGCTCCAAGCGGGCTTCCCAGTGAGCCAGTTCCAAAGATGGAAGCGCGGACGACTGCGTTCGCTCTCCATGAAATGAACCATGCGTGCGAGGGCGTCCGGGGCAAGGCGGACATCGGCGTCCATGAACACGAAATAGGAAAAGCGCGCGAGCCCGGCCAGTTGGTGACAGGCATGTTGCTTCCCGCACCAACCAGCCGGGAGGGCGAGGGAATGCTCCAATCGGACTCGTGCATCCTGCCTTGTAAGCTCGTCCACGATCGAGGCCGTGGCGTCGTCGGAATGATCGTCGAGCACGACAACTTCCATGGCCACGCCGCGATTGGCGAACGCCGACTCCACCGCACCGCGGATGGCGTTGGCTTCGTTGCGCGCCGGGATCAGCACCGACACCGAGGGCAGCGGGGTACCATCAACGGGCGACGCGGGCGGGCGGTAAACGCCGAGATTGCGCAGGAAGATCACCAGCGGCACGCAGGCGAAGCTCAGGCAGACGATCGCCAGGATGAGCAAAGGATCGAAGGTCATGATTACTTGTCTCCGTGCGAAGGGTTAAACCGCTGGCCACGCGCCGCCGCCTTGAGCCAGCGCCACGCGTCGTAAATGGGATTGGTGCCAACGCGACCACCGAGCAGCGTCTGGAACGCCGCCACCTCGCGATGCATCGAGGCGTCCGCGAGCCGACGGCGCGCTTGATCCAGGCGCTCCTCCAGTTGGCGGTTGAGATCGTCGGCGGACCAGGCGGAACGAAAGTCGTCGGAGATCAAGGGTTCCCCCAGTCGGATCAGGACTTCAGGGTGCTTCTCTTCCCAGAAAGTGTATTCGATTGCCAGCGGCAGGAACGCCGTGCCCGGGCAGTGACGCATCAAATGACCGAGGCCGGATTCAAACTTCAGCTCCGGTTCACGCACATCGACGAAGCGTCCCTGGGGAGTAGCCAGCAGCAAGGTGTCCGCCTGACGCAGCAACTCGCGCGAAGTCCGCAGAAAGTCCCGGGCGCCTCGGGCCGTGCCTCGTTCCACGCCGAAGAAACCGAGCTTCTTAAAGAACGCATACTTCTCCACAGCGATCGAATCGATCGGCGCATAGGGAACGCGGTCGGCAAAGAGCCGGCGCCAAACGGTTAAGCCGATCAACGGATCCCACCAGGACGGATGATTGGCGAAGAGCACCAAGGGTCGGCCTTGAAGCGCCGACAAATCGGGCGAGCCGAGGATGCGAATCGAATGAAAGTTGCGCCGGATCAACCGTTCCGAGTATCCGGCGAAGATGCGCGTCAGCCACAGCCAGTTCGTGGGCAGGCGATCAGAACTCGTCCGCGCCGGTTTGCCGGTCGCAGCAGCCAACGGCGGATTGATTGGGATGGCTTGGGGCGCGGTGTTCATCGGGTTTTTGAGCAGTATTTAGCGGCGGCCGCAGACCGGCGCTTTGTTCATCAACCAACGGCCAGTTTCCGCGGCTCAGTCTCGCGCTCCGGCAGCGGGATGACCTTGCGCGCGCCGTTGGAGTCCTTGTCCAGCGTGTCCCCGGCGATCCAACCGCTCATCAGCACCATCGGCATGCCGGGTCCGGGATGCGCCGCGCCGCCGGCCAGATAGAGGCCCTGGAGATCGGGCGAGCGATTGCCGGGCTTGAACGCGCCGAGGAACTTCCCGTGGCTCGCAAGTCCGTAGATCGCGCCATTCAAAACGTGATAGCGATCGTGAATGTCCTGCGGCGTGAGCGTGCGCTCAAACACGATGCGCTCCTCGAGGTCCGGCATTTGCCCGGTGCGTTTCAGCTTATCGATGATCACCCGGCGATACGCCGGCAGCATTTTCTTCCAGTCGTGATGCGGGCGCAGATAGGGCGTGTGGACGAGCACGTAAAGGGCTTCACCACCAGCGGGCGCGGTGCCCGGCTCACTGCACGTCGTGGCGGCGAGATAGCAAGTCGGGTCCGGAGCGGGCTCGCCTTTCTTGTAAATGTAGTCGAATTCCTAGTGCGGGTCGCGGCTGAAAACGAAGTCGTGATGCGCGAGATGGTCGTAGCGTTTCTTCAAGCCGAGGTAGAGCACCACGCCCGAGCAGGCCGCTTCATAACTGCGACGCTGCTCGAACTTCGCCCCAACCGCGCCGTTGATCAGCTCGCGATGCGTGCGGACGGAATCGCAGTTCGACACGACGGCGCGGAGGGCAATCTCTTCGCCGTGATTCGTCCGCACGCCGGTCACCTGTTTGCCTTGGGTGAGAATCTTCGTGATGTAGGTGTTCGTGTGAATCTCAACGCCGAGCTCGCGCGCGAGCTTCTCCAGTGCGACCGGGACCGCGCGCGTGCCGCCCAGCGGATACCAGATGCCTTCGTCCGTCTGCATGTGCGCGATGCCACAGAGCACGGCGGGCGAGCCGTAGGGCGACGAGCCCACGTATTGGGTGAAGTGATCCATCATCTGCGCGACGCGCGCATCCGGCGTGAACGAACGTACTGTGCCCGCCACACTGCGGCCCATCCGCATGGCGAGGAGATCGCCAACGATCTTGGGGTCGAACGCGGTTTTGAAGTCGAACATGTCGCGCAGTCCGCCAATGGGCTTGTAGAAAAAGAACCGCTGCGAGATGTCGTTGAGCCGCGCGCTCAGCTTGAGGAAGTCGAGATAGCGCTGGCCGGAGTTCGTGCCGGGTGCGAAGCGCTCCAGCTCGCCGGTCATTTCCGCCGGCTTCTGTTTTAAGTTCAGCACCGAGCCGTCCTCGAAGAAGCAGCGCCACTGGGGGTCGAGCCGCACCATGTCGAGGTAGTCTTCCATGCGCCGCCCCGCCTCGGCGAAGATGCGGCGCAGCACAGACGGGATGGTCACGATGGTCGGGCCCATGTCGAAGCGGAAGCCAGCGCCCGCGAGTTGTGCGGCCTTGCCGCCGAGCCATTCATTGCGTTCGAAGAGGACGACCGTGTGGCCGCGGGCCGCAAGGGTGCAGGCGGCGGCCAGGCCGCCGAGCCCGGCGCCGATGATGCCAATCTTGTCTGAAGTGTTCTTCATTTTGAGGGGGAGTGGTTGTGTTGCTTAAATGCCCTGAGCGCCGGCGGCGATCTTACCCGGTGGCGTTGGAGTTGGTTTGCGCGAGAAACGTATGAGCTTGCCCAGGGCGCGGAACTTTTGAGCGAGCGAACGACCATGAGTGAGTTCGAGCAGAGCGGTAAACAAGGGCGTGTCCTGGCCGCGTACTGGTTGGTAATGCCGACGCTGGTTGCTCGCATTGTGGGTGATGACTTTGGGCAAGGTCATTTCCAACAAGCCCTCGGCGCCACGCGTGGCACCGAACCCGCTTTCGCCCACCCCGCCGAATGGCAAACGGGGATCAGCGGTGGGCACAATCAGATCATTAATGATCACCGAGCCGGCGCGGATGCGATTGGCCAGCGCGCGTGCGGCAGTTGGGTTGCGGGAGAAGACGCTGGCGCCGAGCGCGTAAGGGCAGCGGGCATTGGCCCGAAGCGCCCCTTCTTCGCTCGTCACCGGCACGAGGCTCATCACCGGCGCAAAGGTATCTTCGCGAAGGAGTCGCATTTCGGGGCGGGCATGGGAGAGCACCAACGGGCCGGCAATGGCCGTGGGGCGAATTTTCCCGTTGATCAAAATCGCACCGTCGGCCAGCGCGGCTTGCACATTGGGGAGCCACTTCGCGCCAGCTGCTGGAAGTTCAATCGGATCGCGAGCGGCCAGTTCGGCTGCAAGTTTCTGACCCAGCGAAACCAAGTGCTGGCCGGGAACGAACACGCGCCGGGGTGCGATGCAAGTGGCTCCCCGATTCAGCGTGATGCCGAACGCCAACGCTCGGGCGGCGAGCTCGAGATCGGCGTCGTCCCGAATGAAAACCGCATCGCAGCCGGACAGCTCCAGCGTCGCGGGCGTCAGTTGCGGCGCGAGTTGTTCGAGAATCTTGCGGCCAGTTTCGGCTGAGCCGGTGAAGACGACCTTGTCGGGCTGGGCAGCGATGGCGGCTCGGGCGGCCGCCACCGTATCTGGAAGAATCGTGAGCAGCTCAGTCGCGATTCCGGAACGCGCGAGAAGTTGTTGAAGCAAATTCAAGGCAGCCGAACAGCCCGGGGCGGGCTTGATCCACACCGCGTTGCCGGCGGCGATCGCCTGCAGCGCCGGGATGGCGGTCAAGAGCAGCGGGTAGTTCCCCGGACCGATCACGAGCACCACTCCATGCGGCGCACGCTGAATCTCCGAGTCAACGCCACTGAGCCAGATCGGCCGGCCACGGCGGCCCAGTCGGCGTGGCGCGAGCAGCCGCGTCAGATTTTTTTCGAGAAAGCGCAGCGCATCCGCGAGGGGGTGAAGCTCGGTGACGATGGCCTCCGCTGCCGAACAGTTGCGGACCGAGGCGATCTCTCGGGCCAGATCAACAGCGTGTTCGACGAGGAGCTGGCGAAGTCTCCCGAGCCGATCCACGCGTTCCCGAAGGCTCACCGAAGCCCAGGTCGATTGAGCCGTCCGACTACCGAGCGCGAGCACGGCGAAGTTGATCTTCGAGGGCGAGTGGGACACCTCGACCTCGCGATCAACCGCGCGCTCGCGTTGGCGATCGCCAGCGGGAGAACCGAGATTGATTGGATGGGTCGAGCGCATCGCTTGAATTTCAAGCAGCCTTGAGCGTGGAGGTTTCGCGTGAGTTGACACCGGGCTGGCAAACCTTGCCCGGGTCGATCCCGAGGTCTTCCAACAGCAGGCGCGAGGAGATGCGGGCGGACTCGAAGATCACCGGCAGGCCGCTGCCGGGATGTGTGCCGCCGCCTACGAGATAAACTCCATCAAGGTCTTCGAAGCGATTTTTTGGCCGGAGGTTCAGCATCTGATCGAGGCCGTGCGCGAGATTGAAGGTGGCCCCTTTGTGAATCTCGTATCGCTGATCCCAATCCGCCGGCGTGATGATCTTCTCGAAGCGGATGCGCTCTTGGATGTCGCCATAGCCGGCCTTGGCCATTTGCTTGAACAGCAACTCCCGGTAACGACCTTTCTCCCGGTTCCAATCCACCTTGTCCGTCTGATGGGTCACGGGAGCCAGTGCGTAGAGTGTCGAGTGCCCTTTGGGTGCCAGCGTAGGATCGGTGACGCAGGCGTTCTGAACGTAGAACGAAGGATCTTCGGACAACACGTGCTGGTTCTCGATGTCGTCGAGATTTTTTGCGTAATCCTTGGCGATGTGAATCAAGTGATGGGGCTGCTCAAACTTCCCTTCGATGCCGAGATACATCATGAAGGTCGAGCAGGAGAATTTCTTCTTCGCGATCTTCTGATCAGTCCACCGGCGGCGCAGATGGTTGGGCACCAGCTTTTCCATGGCGCGGGCAAAGTCGGCATTCACCACGACCGAATCCGCGTGGAGGTTGCCCGTCCGGGTGCGCACGCCGACGGCCTTGCGGCCGCTGAAGAGCAGCTCTTCCACAGGTTCATTCAGCCGGATGTCCACCCCGAGTTGGCGGGCGACGCGCGCCATCGACTGCGTGACGGCCGCGCAGCCACCGATCGGGTGCCAGACGCCGTACTCGTATTCGAGGAAGCTCAGAATGCTGAACAAGCTCGGGCAGCGGAATGGCGACATGCCGAGGTATTTCGATTGGAAACAAAAGGCGAGCCGCACGCGGTCGTCCTTGAAGAACCGCTTTAAGTAGGTGTCTACCGACTGATGGGGACGCAGCATGGGCAGCATCTTCAGCAGGCGCACGTTGATGAGATCCTGCCATTTGAGAAACGGGTTCTCGAGGCAGGGTTGCATGCGGTCGAGCTTCACCCGGTTCTCGTCGAGGAACCGGCGGAAGCCCGGCGCATCACCGGGTGCAAACTTGGCGATCTGCTGCTCCATGGCCGCGATGTTAGGCGTCGCGTCGAGGTAACCGCCGGACCCAAACTGGATCCGGTATTGCGGATCGAGCTGAACCATTTCCACCTCGTCGCGCAGCGACGTGCCGGCCGCTCGAAAGATTTCGTCGAGCACGCGGGGATAGAGGAAGAAGGTCGGCCCGAGATCGAACTTGTAGCCGTCGGCCTCGATGCTGGAAGTGCGTCCGCCCACGATGGGCAGGCGTTCGAGCACCGTTACCTTCACGCCCGCGGCCGCGAGGAGAATGGACGAGGCGAGGCCGCCCGGGCCGGCACCGATGATGATCACATGCTTGTTCATACGCGCAGCTATGGGGAGAGATTCAGGAGACAGACTGGGCCGCTCAGGCGGCAATCGAATTTTCCTGCGGTTGGTCGAGCTTGTCCATCTGCTGACGCAACTTCACAAGCGCGATGTTCTGCAATTGCCGGATGCGCTCGCGGGTCAGTCCGAACTTTGCGGCGATCTGTTCGAGCGTCTTGCCGGGGCCGCCATCCAGTCCGAAACGTTCCTGAATGATCGTGAGCTCGCGCTGATTCAGGGATCGCAACATGTCCGTCACCAGCCCATGCATCATCTTCTCGTCCATCTGCTCGAACGCCGAGGGTGCGTTTTCATCCATCACAATGTCCCCGAGCCGTGAAGTCTCGTCGTCGCCGATGGGGGCATCCAACGAGTTCATCGAAATGCACGCCTTCTCCATGCGCCGGATGATCATGTCACCCAGGCCCATTTCTTGGGAAAGCTCCTGCCGGTCAGGATTGCGGCCGTAGATCTCCTGCCACTTGTGCTGGACGCGCCGCATCTTGAAGAGCCGTTCCTGCACGTGAACAGGCAGACGAATGACCTTCGACTGATTGGCCAATGCCCGCTTGATCGATTGCTTGATCCAGTAGCAGCCGTACGTGGAGAACTTGCCGCCCTTCTTCGGGTCAAACCGCTCAACCCCTTTCATGAGACCGATGTTGCCCTCGTTGATCAGATCAAGCAGCGGCATCCCGAGGTTGTCGTAGTCCCGGGCAATTTTCACCACGAGCCGCAGGTTGGCGCGGATCATGTGCTCGCGGGCGGCTTCGTCCCCGCGCCGGATCCGGGCTGCCAGTTGAACTTCCTCTTTGACCGTTAGCAAAGGCACTTCACCGACGGACCGCATGTAGAGAGCAAGCGCGTCTGGCCGGGAGCGCTCGGCGGTCGGGAAAGGTTCGAAAGCAGTTTTCGAGTCGGGAAGCGATGGCAGCTCAACAACCACAGCTCCACGTCGCGCTTCGCGCTCGGGCAGCTTACTGCCCGCTGCGACGCGTTTCGAGAGGACCCGAGCGTTTGACATAGTTTGTTCGCGACCTGCGCGAGACACGTTACTTTGGCGAGCGGTTTTCATCGTGGGCTGGAGTTAGTGGTGAGAGTTAGTGGGGGCATGGGGCAGAGAGCCGGGTGCTCTCCGCCCCGTGAGCAGTGGTTACTTCGGCAGCACGACAGTATCGATGACGTGAATGACGCCGTTGCTGGCGGCCACGTCGGTCTTGACCACCTTGGCGTTGTCCACAGTGACGGCGCCGGCGGCGACCTTGATATCGAGTTCTTGGCCGTTGACCGTCTTGGCCTTCATCGTCTTAACGTCCGCGGCCATCACCTTGCCGGCGACGACATGATAGGTGAGGATAGCAACGAGCTTCGCCTTGTTCTCCGGCTTGAGCAGGTCTTCCACGGTCCCTTTGGGCAACTTGGCGAACGCTTCGTCGGTCGGCGCGAAGACGGTGAACGGGCCGGCGCCTTGGAGGGTCTCGACCAACCCGGCGGCTTTCACGGCGGCGACGAGGGTGTTGAAGCTGCCAGCTCCGGAGGCGACGGCTACAATGTCCTGAGCTTTCGTATCGGCATGGGCAACGCCTGAGAAGTTGGTGACGGCGACGAGTGCAGTGAGGGCGAGGATGCGGAGGGATTTCATGTTTTGTGTATTGTGTTTAGGGCTTTTCATTGTTGTGAACTCGGACGACCACCGCGAAGCGCACGGGCGGGGCGAAACGGCATTCCACCGTTTGCCTTCGCGCGGACTTGGCGTTTGCGATCCGATCTTCACGTTGTGTTTTCATGTTCAGCTTGCTGACAGCCAGCATCGAACTTGGAGAGAACATGTCTAAGGTTTGTCTAGGTGTCAAATGTTTGTACTGAAAATATTTTGAAAGGTCTGCAGGGGCTGATTCTATGGTTTAAATTGATTATTACATGGATTTTATGCGCAACTAGTCCGACTCATTGAATTCACTGCTTGCAAGCTGACAAAATGTTGTCACAATCTTGTTGAAGATTATGGCAGCAGCCCATCAAGCAATAAAAGTAGTAGCCCGGCGCACGGGTTTGAGTGCGCACGTCATTCGGATTTGGGAGAAACGCTACGGTGCCGTGGAGCCCGAGCGCACCGGAACCAACCGCCGCTTGTACTCTGATGAACAGATCGAAAGACTGAGCCTGCTTCGCGAAATCACGCAGAACGGTCACAGCATTGGCCACGTCGCGAAGCTACCCATCGAGAAGCTGCGACAACTCGGCCAGGAATCGCTGACTTTCAACGGCCACACCCCAGGCAAACCAACCGAATCCACGGCAACACTGACGTTTCTCGACAGCTGCATCGCGGCCGTGAAGTCGCTCGATTCCCGTGGATTGAACGAGACACTGCAACGCGCCGAGTCGGAACTGGGCGCGCAAGGCTTGCTCCAACGCGTCGTCGCCCCGCTCGCGCAGGCCATTGGCGAGCTGTGGCGGGAGGGCATGATTACCGCCGCCCACGAGCATTTCGCCAGCGCGGTCATTCGGATTTTTCTCGGGCGCGCCGCGACGCCTTACTCCGGAACCGACCATGCGCCAGTATTGCTGGTCGCGACTCCGGCAGGACAGATTCACGAACTCGGCGCACTGCTCGTCGGCGCGGCAGCGGCCAATGTAGGCTGGCACGTCACGTATCTGGGCGCGAGCCTGCCGGCGGCCGAGATCGCCGGCGCAGCCCGTCAAAACCGCGCCCGCGCCGTGGCCTTAAGCCTGGTTTATCCGGAAGATGACCCGCGGCTGGAGGGTGAATTGGCGAGGCTGCGCGAATGCCTGCCGGCAGAAACGGCGCTGCTGGTCGGTGGCCGGGCCATGCCCGCCTACCGCGACACGCTGGAGAAAGTTGGGGCAGTGCAGGTCAAAGACCTTTCGCACCTGTGCTCGGCGCTTGATGACCTGCGCAAGCCGGCGAGAAAGGTCGGCCAATGAAATCACTTTTCCCTCGCAACATCGACAACAAGGGCCGCCTCGTCCGGGGCGTCGGCGCGTTGGCGCTGCTCGTCGGGGCTGGCTTTGGTTTCACCGTGTCCGTCTGGCTGGGCGGGCTGCTGCTCGCGTCGGGTGCGTTCGTAGCGTTCGAGGCCCTGCGCGGCTGGTGCATGCTGCGCGCGTGCGGCATCAGGACGAAGCTATGAGCTCGCCGCAACTGTGAAAGAATTCAGCTTCCAAACCGAGCTTTGGCTCCCGCGGCCACGCGAAGAAGTGTTCAGCTTCTTCGCCGATGCGCACAATCTCCAGACCATCACGCCGCCCTGGGTGCGGTTTGAAGTGCTTACGCCCAAGCCCGTCCAGATGAAGCCCGGCGCGCTCATCGACTATCGAATCCGCGTCCATGGGCTACCCATCCGCTGGCGCACGGAAATCACGGAATGGAATCCACCGCATCGTTTCGTCGATGTCCAGATTCGTGGTCCCTACACGCTCTGGCATCACACGCACTCCTTCGAAGAGCGCGACCACGGAACGCTCTGTCGTGACCACGTACGGTATCGTCCGCGCGGTGGGTGGCTGATGAACTGGCTGTTCGTCCGACGTGATGTCGAGCGCATCTTCGCCTATCGGCAGCGCCATCTGCTCGGGCTGCTTTCGCCAGCGCATGCTATTTGAATCAGCCTCCGCAACCGTTTGTTGTCTGGCTCCCGGACAAACGAAAAGTTTCCACGATTTACCCGGCCACAAGCCCAACACATGCGCGTGGCATGGCAGCTGTGTTGTTACCACGCCGATCAGCTCGGCAGGCAATCGTTTCATTTTGGGCACAGAGAGAACAGGTTGGCGGTGAAGAATTCAGGCTTCGCAAATTTCAAACCGGAGGCTCCAAGTATTCCCTTGCGGATGCTGTGACCGGCAATGAACCCTCCATCGGCCGAGTGCGTCCAAGAATTTCATGACTACAAAGACTGAGAAACCGAATCGCCGCCGCAAGTGGTTGCTCGCCGCCGGAGCGTTCCTGCTGCTCCTGATTATCGGCTGGTTCGTTCTGACGAGTGGGCCGGTGGTCAAGGCGCTCGTCGTGCCGCGCGTGGCGGCCGCGTTGCACGTCGACCTGGCCGTGGAGGAACTGAGCCTGAGCCCGTTCTCAGGAATCGACCTCAAGAACGTGAAACTCTCGCCGGTTGGTGGTCAGCCGTTGGCGGAGATTGCCGGCGTCAAGGTGCGCTACCAACTATTCAAGCTGATCAGGGGTGAGATCGCGATTGACGAAGTCCTGGTGGACAAGCCGCAGTTCACCATCCGCCAGCGTGCGGATGGCGGCAACGACTGGTCGGAATGGCTGGCTAAATTGAGCGGCACGCCGGCGAAGTCTCCCGAAGCGGCCAAACCTTCCACACCGCTTCAACTTCAAATTGGCAAAGTGGCGATCCACGGCGGTGCGGTGCGCTACGAGATTGCAAAGGCGGATGGTGCTAGGGACTTGGTGGCCATCAATGCGCTCGAACTCGGCGTGGATCAGGTGCGCAACGGCGCGACTTCGGAGATCAAACTGAGCGCGGTTTTCCAAGTCGAAGCGAACGACGCCAGCGGCAAAGCCGTGGAAGCACTCAAGGCCTCCGCCGAATGGACGGGCAAGCTGGCACTCGGCAGCGACGTCTCCCTCGAGAAGGTGGACTCGCGGTTGAACGTGAACATCACCAGCGCGACCGGTCGCTTCGCGCAAGCGAATGGACTGGGCGCCCTCCTGAGCGCGCGCGGTTCAATCAAACAACTGGATGAGCTTACGCTGAGTTTCCTGCGCGGGCCCACGGAGACCGGTCGCGTGGAGGTGAAGGGCGGCTATGATGCCGTGGCGGGCAAGGGGACGTTCGACCTCAACGTATCCAAACTGCCGCCGGTGGTGCTCGAATTGGCAGCCATGAAATCCGGCCTCGATTTTGAACTCGCCGATTTTTCGGCCACCAACCGGATTGCCATTAGGCAAGGCGGCAAATTGATTGGCGCTGCCGGCCAGTGGAAGGTTGGTGGTTTGACGGCGAAGAACCAGGCTGGCTCGACGCCGACGCTGGATGTCTCGCTGACCTTCGACACGGAGATTGAGGCGGCGAGCAGTCGCGCCCTGATCAAGACATTGGGGTTCACGACGCGGCAGAATGGCCAGCCGCTGGCCGACCTGCACGCCGCCAAGCCGTTCCGCTTTTCGTGGAGTGGTCAGCCTGGCAGCGAGGCCGGCAGCACTATCGCGCTGAATATTGCCCAGCTTCGCCTGCGGGACTGGCGGCCGTTCATTGGCGAACTTCCGCTTGATGGCGTCGTGGCGGCTCAAGTTGGAATCGAGTCGAAGGAACTGGGTCAACGCCTCGCATTCAATGCCAGCGCCTCGCTGGAGCAGGGGCAGCTCACGCTGGGCACGAATCGAGTCGAGCAGCTTTCCGCCGGGTTGAAACTGACTGGTGACCTGGTTTCCTTTCGCGATCTCCAGCTCTCGCAGTTGGATGTCGGCGTCAGCCGGGCCGGCAAATCGATCGCGCAAGTCGGCGCGACGGGCCGCGTTGCGCTGAGCAACCTGACCGCGACCGTGCAAACGACGATCAAGGGCGAGCTGGCGCCGTTGGCTGGATTGAGGGGCGGGTTGCCGGTGAAATTAACGAGTGGCGACCTATCGCTCGTGAGTTCGGTGGATTATTCGGCGGCGGGAACTTCGCTCAAGGGAGCCTTGGCAATCACCGGGCTCGTGACCGAGTTCGAAGGAGCGAGGTTCAACCAGGTCGAGGTGAAGGCGCCATTCGACGTGGCGTTGAGAGGCGACGTTCTGGATTGGAAGCTCAGCGACGCCTCGATTTCGGAGGGTGGTGCGGTTGCCCTGCGACTCGCTTCGGCGGGACAACTTAATCTCAAGGAAAAGTCGGGAGCGATCGACTTCACCTTGCCGTTGATCAACGAACGATTGGTGAATCCGTTCCTCGCCGCGCACACGCCGCAACAGCGACTTCGCTCGGCGCTGGCATCGGTGGCCCTCAAGGGCGAGCTGTCCGCGAATGGCCGCCAGCGTTGGTCGATCGCGGCGCAGTCCACCAACATCGTGTTTGTCGGTACGAACAATGTCCCGCTCGCTCCGTCGCTTGGTTCGCGGGCCGTGATCGAGGTGGAAGTGGATTCCGGCGGCGGCGAAGTTTTGCTTAAGCGCTGGGAAGGATACCTGTTTGCGGAGGGCCGTCCGGCGGGTGAGCTGCAGGCGAACGGTGCTGTGAACCTGGGCGGGCGGAAGGCGAAACTGACCGCAAAGTTATCCGGCGTAAACGAGCATGCCTTACGACCGCTGGCGCCCTTCCTGTTTGGAAAAAGGCAGATCGACAAGGCGAAGGTCGTCGCGGAGTTCGACCTCGACTACGAGGTGATCCAGCCTTCGCAGTTGCGGGCGAAGGTCGAGCTGCGCGACCTCAAGATAAGCGATCCAGCGCGGCGTTTTCCGGATTCGACGCGCGATCTGGATTTGAATCTGCGCGCCAGCATGGTCAGCAACCGGCTGGACTTGGCGGAAAGTTCGTTGCAACTGACGCCATCGGGCGGCTTGAGCAATCGGATCGACATTGCGGGCTGGGTCGACTTCTCCCGCCCTTCGGCCATACGGGGCGATCTGGCGATGCGCTCGCCGGGCATCGACCTCTCGCCGATCTACGCATTGTTGGAACCTGACGGGAGCGCCACCAACACGCCGGCAAATGGGGTCGAAAGCGTGAGCGCCAAGCCAGCGAAAGGCAGTGACGCGAACTTTTCACCGCCCCTCGACCGGCTGGATCTGGCGGTGGACGTCCGACTATTGCGACTGCGTGAGCTGGTGATTTCCAACTGGGTGGCCAGGGCAACGGTTCGCTCGAACGCGCTAGACGTGGGTGTGTTCTCGCTGCGCTTGAACGAATCTCCGATCAATGTCCGGCTGCATGCCACCAACTCGGCCGCCGCGTCCACGTTTGAGGTGGCCACCGAAATCGAGGCATTGCGGTTTGCGCCCGTGGTGCGGACTTTCTCGCCCGACTGGCAGGGTCTCGCCGAGGCGGACCTCTATGCCAGTGTGCGTTTGCGCGGAAGTGCGCGCGCGGGGCAGAGTCCGCTTTCCGCGGCGGTGGGTGACATTTATCTGGGCATCACCAACGCCAACTTCCAGCCCTTGAGCCAGCGCTGGCGGAACACCCTTCGGCCGGTGGGCTTGCTGCTCCAGTCGCCGGAATTGTTTTCGTCGCCGATCAATTGGGCGTACTGCCATTCGCGACTGACCAATCAGACGCTCGCCACGGAAAATCTCACGGTCATTAGCGACGCCTACGTCATGGATGCCAGTGCGGCCATAGCGCTGGCGGATGACTTCAAGAGCTCAGACATCCCTCGCACGCCGGTGGACCTTTACCTCAGTCGAAATTTGATCACACAGATCGGCCTGCTCAAGGGAGCGGATACCAACCAGCTCGCTCGTTATGTGAAGCTCCCGAATTTCATGCACGTCAGCGGAACGATCGGTGAGCCCGCAGTGGAAACGGACAAGCTCAAGTTGACTGGAATGACGATCGGCAAGGCGGGCGATTTTGTAGGGGGGACCGCCGGCGACGTGCTGAAAAGGCTAGGCGGAGGCACGGAGGCTCTGGGGGGTATGGTGTCCGGCCGTAAACTCACCGGGACCGAAAAGGGGGATGCAAACGTCCTCAGCAAAGGCATCGAAGGGGTGTTTGATGTGGTCGGTGGAATTCTGGGGGGCACCGGCAAGGCGGTGGAAAAAGGCACGGGCGTGGTGACGGGAACCAAAGTCGTCGACGAAGACGTGTTGAAAGCCCGGTTGGCGGCGTTTGACTGGCCGCGGGTTTTCACGAACGCACCCAACGCGCTGCCGGCGACCAAATAGCCACCGGCCGGGACTTGTTCAGTTGCGCGGCTTTCCCTTAACTGTCGGCAACACATGCCTGCTGAAGTGATTTCCACCGAGACCCCCGCGCTTTTCAAACATGCGTTGGCGCGGGCCGTCGCCTTGTTGCGGGCGGGTGAGGTGGTGGCGTTGCCGACGGAAACCGTTTACGGGCTGGCGGCCAACGCACTGGATGCCGCCGCTGTGGCGAAAATTTACGAGCTCAAGGGCCGGCCGGCCCACAACCCGATCATCGTGCATGTCGCCAGTTGGGAACTTGCCCGGAACTGCGCTGGCGACTGGCCGGTCACTGCCGATCGCCTGGCGCGTGCGTTCTGGCCCGGTCCGTTGACGATGGTGCTGCCGCGCGCGCCGGCGATTCCCGAGGTCGTGACGGCCGGCGGAAGCACGGTGGGTATCCGGTGGCCCTCGCATCCCTTCATGCAGGCGGTCATTCGCGAGTGTGGCTTTCCCCTCGCGGCACCCAGCGCCAATCGCTCAAACGAAATTTCGCCGACCAACGCCGAGCATGTGCGCCGCAGCTTGGGCGATGGCTTGAAGCTGATCGTGGATGGGGGCCAATCCGCCGTGGGCATTGAATCGACCGTCGTGGATCTCAGCGAACCCGGCGTACGAATTCTGCGCCCGGGGATGATCCATGAGGAAAGTCTCGCCGCGGCAATCGGTGGCGGATTGTGCCGTGGTTCATCAGGCAAACACTTGAAAAGTCCGGGGCTCTTGCCGAAGCACTATTCGCCGCAAGCCAGGGTATTGGTGTTGGCGTGGCGGTCGGTTGAAGAATTGTTGCGCCAGGTGGCGGCGTTGCGAATCGATCGGTCGCGAGCCGTGGTGATCGCGCACAGTTGCCTGCCGGGACCGGAAGGCTGGGCGAGTGTGAACGTAATTCCCCATGACGCGGAGGCTTATGCCCGTGCGCTGTATGCCGAATGGCATCGCTGCGACGAAGAGCGGGCGGGCTGGATTGTGATGGAGGCGTTGCCGGAGACTTCCGAGTGGCAGGGCATCGCCGATCGCCTGCGGCGGGCGGCGGCGGACTAGCTGACCGAAATCAACGACACGCGCTCGTTGCGCTCATTGCGCGTCACGCCTTGTCCCTTGGGATCAATTTGCTTCTCGCCATCAACGACGAAGAGATAGCGGTGGTGACCATGATGCATGGGAACCGCGACAAACCAGACGCCGTCCGGGCGGCGGGTCAGGGGATGGACCGCTTCGCGCCACTGATTGAAATCGCCGATCACGCAGACCGATTCGGCCTGGGGCGCGATGCAGACGAAGTTCACGGGTTTCTCCATCCGCTTGGCGGAATAGCGATGCAGGCGGCCTCCGGGCGACATTGAATTCTGGTACATCTTTCTTCAATCCGGCTAAATTTTTCGCGACAAACCGCCGGGGCGTGAGCCTTTGCGGCGGGGAAACGTGGGCGAATAAACCACAGGGTACGGAGTGGCTCAAGTGGGAATCCCTGTTTGCAGATGAAATTTTTTCAGAGTGCGCCACGACCGGTCTGAGCGCGTAGATTCTTGCGTCAATTGGGAGGGAATTGATTCTTGATCTTTGCCAGAGCGATCGCAAAAGTAAGTCGAACTTTTTGACAAACCAATATGGCTGACATTGCAAATCGCTACGCCGACAACGTGACTGGGAAGTTTTTCGTGGACAACCAGTGCATCGACTGTGACCTGTGCCGCGAAACGGCGCCCGAGAATTTTACCCGTCAGGAAGACGGCGGTTATTCCTTCGTGAAGAAGCAGCCGGGGTCGCCCGAAGAAGAGGCGCAATGCAAGGAAGCGATGGAAGGCTGCCCCGTCGAGGCGATCGGCAACAACGGGCCCTAGTTCTTCAACTGAATTTTCCGAGCCCGCAGGTTCAAACCTGCGGGCTTTTTTTTCAGCCGTGGTCGGGCTTTGCCAGCAATCGGCGACGCAACAGCTCCAGGCTCTGGCGAACCGTGATGAACTTGAACGTCTCGCGGTCAAAGGTGTATTGTTGGCGCTGAACTTCGACGCCGGCGTGATCGGCGAGGGCGATGAACACGGTCCCCACCGGTTTGTCGGTGCTGCCACCGGTCGGTCCGGCAATGCCCGTGATCGCGATCACCAAGTCCGCACCACAACGGGTCAGCGCGCCGGTCGCCATTTCGCGGGCCGTTTCTTCGCTGACCGCCCCATGGGCCGCCAACGTTTCCGGCCGGACGCCGAGGAGCGACTGCTTCAACTCGTTGCTGTAGGTCACCAGGCCCCCCACAAAGACGTCCGACGCGCCGGAGATATTGGTCAGGCAATTGGCAACCAGCCCGCCCGTGCAGGACTCAGCCGTCACCAGCTTTTTGTTCTGCGCCCGCAGCAGGTCGATCACAACTTCTTCGAGCGAACGCCGATCTTCGCTGTACGTGTGCTTGCTCATCAAGCGGCGGACCCGTTGCGCGGCCTCTTTCACCACGGCCGCCGCATCAGGCCCTTGGGCGCTCAAGCGGACGTCCACTTCTCCGGTGCGCGCACAGTAGCCGATCTCGAGGCCGCGTGCTTCAAGTTCAATTAGGTGTGGCCGGATGGCGTCTTCAACTCGCGATTCGCCGATCCCGATCGTGTGAAAGGTCATGGAAACAAACGAACCGCTCGCGGGAAACTTGAACTTCAAGAGCGGCAGGACATGCTCGCTAAACATCGGCTGCAACTCGCGCGGCGGGCCGGGGAGCATGATCAGCAGGCGCGGTGCGTGGCCGGCTGAAAGGCGGGGCACTTCAAGGGCGAGACCGGGTGCGCTGCCGTGCTCATTCTTGAGGACGAGCGCGCCCGTCGGGACTTGTGCCTGAATGCTGGCGAGCGATTGGAAATTGGGTGGCAGCGGGCGGTTGCGCCGTTTGAAGACAATTTCGATTTGCTTCATCACGGCTGGATCTTCGGTCATCGAAACGCCCAGCAGGCGGGCGATTTCGTCGCGGGTGCGATCGTCCGAAGTTGGGCCGAGACCGCCGGTGGTGATGATTAAGTCCGCGCGCCTCAGGGCGTCCTCGACCGCCTCGGCGATGGCGGTACCGGAGTCGGGCACGGTCAACTGGCGGCTCACCGGCATCCCGATCTCAGCCAGCTGCCGGCCGATCCATTGCTGATGCGTGTTCAATGTGGCGCCGAGCAGCAACTCGGAACCGGTGGTGATCAATTCGACGAACATGAAGGCAATTGTTGGCTTCCTGGACGGTGTGGCGAGCTTGAACTGGCGACGTTGGGGAACGCGTGCGTTGACTTGAGGCAGCCCATTTCTATAGTGCCGACGTGGTCGCGAAGCTGAACGAAGAAGCCAAACAGCGTTTCCTGGATTTCCTGGAAACGAAGGCGCTGCGCATGACGGACCAGCGCCTGGCGATCATCGACACGGTGTTCAGCACCAACGAGCATTTCACGGCGGATCAGTTGCTCGAGTGGTCCGCGCAGCGCGATTCCTCGGTGTCCCGGGCCACCGTTTACCGCACGCTGCCGCTGTTGACCGAGAGCGGGCTGGTGCGGGAGATGGACTTCGGCAAGGACTGTAAATTCTACGATCCGAATTACGCGGATCATCCAGAGCACAGCCACATCATCTGCAAGGATTGCGAAAAGATCGTGGAGTTTGAGAGCGAGCAGATCGCTCAGTTGGAAAGCGAAATTGTGCGCAAGCTTGGTTTCTCGGTTGCTTCCCAGCAGCTCCAGATCAGCGGCTCGTGCGATACGTATAAGCGGTTGGGTGCCTGCAAGCACAAGCATTGACCGTCTCGCGGCCGGTTTTTTTCGCCGTAAGCTTCCGCCCCGATTTCCGCGCGGGGCCATTTTTCGGTTTCCAGCCGTAACCTAATCGTTACCTTGGCGTCACCTAACCCTAGCTGAACCACCGCGCCATGAACCGATCGCCTTCCATGTTTCATTCACCGCTGTTTCCACCGTCGACCCGCTTGACTGTGCTAGTGGCAATGCTCGTCCTAGGGGCCGTGCTGCCTGGCCGGAGTGATCCCGGAGAGCTTTTTCAAAAACGCCGGCAGGTGATCGTGGCGAAGTTTGACGCGAACAAGGACGGTCGATTGGATGCCGCCGAACGCGAGGCGGCCCGCGCCGCCAAGAAAGAGGAAGCGCTAAAGGGCGGGGGCCGGAATCCCATGTTTCAGATGCCGCCGGAGATCGTCGCAATGTACGACCAGGACCAGGACGGCCAGTTGAATGACCAGGAGTCGGCCGCCGCGAATGACGGTATTCGTATCAAGTGGGCCGAGGCTCAGAAAGAGTACGACACCAACGGCGATGGCAGTCTCGACGACGCTGAGCGCGAGAAGTTGGGCGAGGCCATTGCGTCCGGCAAAGTGAAGGGTCTCCCGCGAATGTTCGGCGGCATGATGCGACGGCCACCCGGTGGCGGGCGCGGCGGGCGCGGCATGTTCGGCGGTGCGGGCGCGGGAGAAAGCCCGCTGACGAAGTATGATACGGACAAGGATGGCCGCTTGAGCGTCGTCGAACTGGAGATTGCTCGCAAGGCAAACGGCGGGAAATCCCCCACGCGGTAAGTCCGGAAGAGAAAAGTAGCACCCCCTTTGATTTCAACTCATCAATGAAAATGAAACTGCCCGTCCTCGCGATCTGCACTTTGATTCTGCTGTCAACAGCCACCATGCAGGCCGCCGACCGCGTCGTCATTTCCGAGTTCCTCGCCACCAACGCGGCCGGTGCCGGGGACGACGACGGCGACCGCTCGGACTGGATCGAACTGCACAACCCGGGCGCGACGCCGGTGAAACTTGGAGGCTGGTCGCTGACCGACAGCGCGAAAGAGCCCAAGCGCTGGCAGTTTCCTGCCGTGGAACTGCCCGCGGGCGGATACCTGATCGTTTACGCGTCCGACAAGAACCGTGTGACCGCCGGCAAAGCCTTGCATACGAACTTCAAGCTGCAGGGAAAGGGTGATTACCTCGGGTTGCTCCGGCCGGACGGCTCGATTGCCGATGAACTTGCGCCGGCTTACCCGAAGCAGATGGACGACGTTTCCTATGGGCTGACTGCTGCTGGCGCTCGGGACTTCCTGCTGAGCCCGACTCCCGGCAAGCCGAACGGCGACAAGCTGGCGGGCAAAGTGGCGGCGGTGAAAGCGAATCAAAAGCGGGGCTTTCGTGACCAGCCATTCCAGTTGGCGCTGACCACCGCAACGGAAGGTGCGGAGATTCGTTTCACGCTCGACGGCACCCCGCCGACGGCCCAAAGGGGGCAGGTATACAAAGCGCCTTTCGAGGTCAAAGCCACGACCGTCATTCGCGCCGCGGCTTTCAAGAACGGCTTCTCGCCAGCGGAAACCAAGACGCACACGTTTCTGTTTCCGGCGGATGTGATTCGGCAATCGCCGGACGGATTGCCCCCCGCCGGCTGGCCGTACTCGTGGGGTGCGAACCGGGTCGATTTCGGCATGGATCCCAAGGTGGTGAACGACCCGCGCTTCAAAGATGAGATCATTCCCGCGTTGAAAGCCATTCCCAGCCTTTCGATCGTGCTGAATCTGGAGGACATGTTTGGAGCGAAGGACGGCATCTACTCGAATCCCGGCCGGGACGGGCGCGAAACGGAGAAGCCCGCTTCCGTGGAGTATCTACTGGGCGACGGCTCCGAGGGGTTTCAGATCGACGCCGGCATCCGCATTCGCGGTGGCTTCAGTCGCATGCCAATGAATCCGAAGCACGCCTTCCGCTTGTTTTTCCGCAAGGAATACGGCGAGCCCAAACTTAAATATCCATTGTTCGGGCCCGCCGGTACGAAGGAGTTTGACAACTTGGATGTGCGCACCTTCCAGAACTACTCGTGGAGTTTTCAAGCCGATCCGCGGGGAGTCTTCCTGCGCGATCAGCTCAATCGCGATCTGCAGCTCGCCCTGGGTCAACCGGCGGCGCGCGGGGATTTCTGCCACCTCTACATCAACGGTGTTTATTGGGGCCTCTACAACACGTGTGAACGTCCGGAGGCCTCGTTCGGTGCTACCTACTTTGGGGGCGACAAGGATGACTACGACGTGATCAAGGTGAACTCCGGCTTTGGCGAAGGGGGCATGAACTCGTTCGGCACCATCACCACCGACGGCACGATGGACGCGTGGAAGCAGCTCAACGACGTCGCCCGCGAGGGATTGGCGGATAATGCTCGATACCAGCGTTTGCTGGGTCGAAATCCGGACGGCAGTCGCAATCAGGATTTTCCAGTCCTGCTCGATCCCGAGAACCTGATCGACTACATGCTGGTCATTTTCTACGGCGGCAACATGGATGCGCCGGTCACCAAATTTGGCGGCAACGCCCGGCCCAACAATTGGTACGGCATCCGCAACCGCAAAGGGGAACACGGATTCCGCTTCTTTGTTTGGGATGCCGAGCACACGTTCCTGGATCTGGCGGAGGATCGCACCGGTCCGTTCCCGGCAGGAAAAGACATCGAAACCAGCAACCCTCAATGGCTGTGGCAGCAGTGTCTGGACAGCGGCGAGTTTCGCCTGCTCGTCGCCGATCGCATTCACCGGCATTTTTTTGGCGACGGTGTGTTAACGGCCAGCAACGTCGGCATACGCTTCAAGCAGCGGTCAGATCAGATCGCGTCCGCCGTGATCGGCGAGTCCGCCCGGTGGGGCGACATGGAGGCCGGCTTTCCGATGGGTGCCCCCGAACGCTTGAACAGCCAGGGCGAACTGTTGAAAGGTCCCTTGAATCGGGATGACGACTGGCGCATCGAAGTGGGTCGCCTGCTGCGGGATTACATTCCCCAGCGCTCAGATGTCGTCCTGGCGCAATTGTTCAGTCACGGGCTGGTCGTGGAGGTGCCCGCGCCGAAAGCAACTGTGACCGAAACCGGGACCACGCTGACGGCTGCTTCCGGCGAAGTGTTGTTTACGAGTGACGGCAGCGATCCGCGGCGAATCGGCGGAGCCGTTTCCGCCGCCGCCCAGCCCGCCAAAGGGCAGCTCGCCATCGGCCCTGGCAAACGCGTTCGAGCGCGCACACGCCTGGGAGAAGAGTGGAGCGCGCTGGTCGAGGTGGCGCCACGGTAGGGCGCGTGCAAATTACTTTCCAGGTTTGATGGCCTCGACCCGGCGCTCGGCTTCTCCCTGGTCTTCAAGCGACATTGAACCCGTGATGGTATCAAGACCCATTCTGGCCTTGTCGTTGCCGAGTCGCCCCGCCAGGTGAAACCACTT
Source organism: bacterium (assembly GCA_031362805.1). Classification (GTDB taxonomy): domain Bacteria; phylum Verrucomicrobiota; class Verrucomicrobiia; order Limisphaerales; family RI-55; genus RI-55. The sequence continues at coordinate 84,169 of JANLTG010000026.1, read as the reverse complement.
GGCGGCTTCAATCTGAGCCTCCTTGTTTCCCGTCTTGGCGGCATTCATCTCGCCCAGCTTAAAGGCGGCGGTGGCATCTCCTTGCAGGGCCTTCGCTTCGAGGTCGGCGGCTTCGGCTGCATTGGCACCGGAGTCGGCGGTCGATTCAGTTTTGCCACAGCCCGTTGAAATGGCGAGGGTGGCGGCGAGGATCACGGGTGAGCAAATCTTGAGCAGCGTATTCGTGTTCATAACAGCGGCGAGGATAGCCGCCATTCCGTAACGGATTCAATGCTGGATTCCGGGATTCTCAACCTTGGCGCAGGTTCGGCCGGTTTTAGGAAAAACCATTGCCCCGCGCCGGAGCATGGACTAAGAAGAGCGCTCCGGCGGGAAGGGTGGCTGAGTGGTTAAAGGCACCTGACTCGAAATCAGGAGTAGGGGTAACTCTACCGTGGGTTCAAATCCCACCCCTTCCGCCAATTTAAGTTTCTGCGTTGCTGCAATGGTGGCGCTGTTTGAGCCTTCCAATTTCTGAAGTAGGGACGAAGACGCAGCGGAATCGGGACGCCATTATCGGGGCCGACTTCCACCTTTTGCGTTCCATCTCTCAAGCTGAATCGATAGGCCAAGGCACGTCGTTCCATGGAACATCCTTAGATTCTCCCACGTGGATGTCCAAAAGTCGCAGTTTCCCGGAAGTAGTGTTACAGCCTTTCGAATGTCTGCAGACTCAACCGGTCGATCTGACGATTCCAACGCCGCGCAGCAGCGATTCCTTTCGCTTTTCCTCCGCAGCGAACGGGAGATCTTTCGCTACGTGGCGGCGTTGGTGCCAAACCTCGCGGACGCCGACGACATCGTCCAGCAGACGGCGCTCGCCCTTTGGGAGAAATTTGACGCTTACAATCCGGCGCAGCCGTTCACGCCCTGGGCCTGCCGGTTTGCCCTGAACAAGACCCGGCAATGGATCGAGCGTCGCCAACGCTGGCAAGCCCTGCTCGAAAATGGACTGGCCGAGGAACTCGAGCAACGTCGTGAGGAGTTGCTGCCCGAACTGGAAACTCGGCTGAAGCACCTCGAAGGGTGCCTGGGCAAACTGCCTGAAGAACAGCGGTCGTTGGTCGAAGGCTACTACTTTCGCCGCGACGGCATCGAAGGTCTGGCGGCGAATTCGGGCCGGACCATCGCGGCGACTTACAAGATGCTGCAACGAATCCGGCAGGCACTTCAGGTTTGCATCAGGAACGCAACCAACCCGGAAGGGGCGACCCCGTGAACATTGCCTACCCTTCGCCTGAATTTGATGAAGCGGTGGCCGCCATCTGTCGCGGTGCGGTTCCGGACGAGCAGGCACGAGCCTTGAACGTGGTGCTGCGGAGCAACGCGGCGGCGCGCGATGAATACATTCTGCGCGTCGAAATCCATTCACGGCTGGCCTCCGAGCCGGAGCTCTTCGCCGGGGCTGAACTCGACGCAACCCAATCCCGCCATGTCCGATCCGGCAAGGTGCCGCCACAAGTGGCGCTTGCCCTTAGTGGTCCTCGCCGGATCCGGGAGCACCGACGTTGGCGGGCCGTTGCGTTGGCCGCCTGTTTCGCGCTGGTCGCGGGCGGATGGTGGGCCTTGCACCTCTGGAATACCGGCGAAAAGGCGGGCACGACCAGCCATGCCGTCGCGATGCTAAATCGGGTTGTGGATGTCGAATGGATGCCGGGCACCAAGGCACCCCGGCTGGGAGCGCCGCTCGAACCGGGGTCGCTGCGGCTCAAGGCGGGACTGGCGCAGGTTGTCTTTTATAGTGGTGCGCGCGTCGCCATCCAGGGGCCGGCGGAGCTCGAACTCATTTCCCAGAGCGAGGCGTCCTGCCGCCACGGTAAACTTACGGCGGAAGTGCCGCCACAGGCGCGAGGTTTTCGCGTCGGCACACCCCAGTTGAGCGTGAGGGACCTGGGCACATCGTTCGGACTGGACGTCGCGAATCGGCGGACCGAACTACACGTGTTCAAAGGAACCGTCGAAATGCAACCGGCGATGGGCGGGGCAAGGCAGGAACTACGGGAAGGCAGCGGCGCGGTGATGGAAGGCGCCAAGCCCGCCCAGTTCATCGCCGCCGGTCCCGCGGCCTTTGCGTCGCTGTTCGACTTGCAGGCCAAGTCCTTGGCTGCAGAAGCCAGGCGATACGATCAGTGGCGCGCCGCAACCGAACGTCTCAACGACGATCCGTCGCTGCTGGTGCATCTGGATTTTGAGACCGGCGCGGCCTCCGACTGGCGGCTCCGCAATCTGGGTCACCGGAGTGGATCCGTGCTCGACGCTACGATTGTGGGTTGTCAATCCATCAACGGCCGCTGGCCGGAGAAACGGGCACTGGAGTTTCAAAACGTGAGTGACCGGGTGCGCTTGAGCGTCCCCAGAGAGTTTGAATCCCTGACGCTGGCCGCCTGGGTGCGGGTGCAGGGATTGGATCGAAAGATCAACTCGCTGTTCATGAGCGACGGGTTTCTGCCCGGGACGATCCATTGGTTGATTCGCAACGACGGTGTGCTGGGGCTGACCGTGATCGGCACCGACCCGCGCGACCATCAGATCGTGGTCAGTCCACCTGTGCTCACTTTGGATCAATTTGGCCTGTGGCTGCATCTGGCGGTCGTGCTCGACGGAGACGCGAAGCGAGTGACCCATTATGTCAACGGGCTGCCGGTGAGTGAAAGGGAGTTGAGTATCGACCCGCCGTTCCGCATCGGGGCTGCGGAGTTGGGCAACTGGAACGCCAAAGGGTTCCCCGGCAACGATCCGTTCCTCATCCGCAACTTCAGCGGCGCGATGGATGAGTTTCTCCTGTTCGGCCGCGCCTTGAGTGGCGATGAGATCGGTGACCTTTATGCCGACGGCAAACCGCAATCAGAGCCCCTGATCCGAACCGATAGACGACCTTGATCGAGAACCAACCCGCTCCCAAATGAAAACCAAACTGTCGCTCCTCACGCTCCTCTCCGTTCTGTCGGGTCAGCTTTGTCTGGCCCAGGACAACCAGCCAAAAGCTCCGGCCGATGACTGGAAGCCCGCGTCGTCCAATCAACCGGGCAAGGAATATCCGAAGGTAAACTCGGAAGGCCGGGTCAAGTTCCGGATCGTCGCGACCAATGCGCAGAGCGTCGGCGTGAGTTTCCGGGACAGCAGCGCCTTCACCAAGGGCGAGGACGGCGCCTGGTACGGCCACACGCGGCCGCTGGACGAGGGCTTCCATTACTACACGATCAACCTCGACGGCGCGGAGGTTCCGGACCCCAACAGCCGGATGTTCTTCGGCGCGATGCGTTGGGGCAGCGCCATCGAAATGCCGGCCCACGACCAGGATTTCTACGCGCTTAAGAACGTGCCTCACGGGCAGCTGCGGGAGATTTATTTCCATTCTCCGAGCACCGATTCGATGCGTCGTGCGTTCGTCTATACTCCGCCGGGTTATGAACAGAATCCGGATCAACGCTATCCCGTCCTGTACCTTCAGCACGGCTGGGGTGAGAACGAATACGGCTGGGGCGCCCAGGGCTTCGCCGCGCTGATCCTGGACAACCTGCTCGCGGACAATAAAGCCCGGCCGTTCATCATCGTGATGACCTACGGCATGACGAACGAAACCAGGATGGGCGGCCTGCGAGAATTCAAGATCGAGCCCTTTGAGACCGTGCTCGTCAAGGAGCTGGTGCCCCACATCGACGCGAACTTCCGCACCTTGTCCGATCGGCCCAACCGGGCGATGGCCGGCCTCTCGATGGGGGCCATGGAAACCAAAACGATCACGCTTAGGAATCCCGACACGTTCTCGCACATCGGCCTCTTCAGCGGCGGAAGCATCGCCGTGACGAACATCACCGACCTGGCTGCGTTCAAGGCAAAGAACAAACTTGTCTTCGTCAGCTACGGCAGCCGTGAACTGGGCGGAAATCCGGGCGGCGGCCGTGGCGGCATGGGCGGCGATCCCAAGGCGAATGTGGCCGCGCTGAAGGAAGCCGGCATCAACAGCGTTTTCTACGAATCGCCCAACACCGCCCACGAATGGCAGTCCTGGCGCCGCAGTTTGAGGGAAATCGCGCCGTTGTTGTTCAAGAACTGAAACCTGCCGCAGAGCAAATCCCTCTATAGCCTTACCACCAATATGAAGACCCTGTTCGTTCTCCTTACCCTTGTCGCCGCCCAGCTTTCCGCGCTGGCGGCGGATGTCACCGGCACCTGGAAGGCCGAATTCGACACCCAGATCGGCGTCCAGAAATACACCTTCACCCTGAAGCAGGATGGCAACACGCTCACCGGCAAGGCGAATTCGGAGATCGGTGAAGGGAAGAACGAATCGAAGCTGACGGAAGGCAAGGTGGACGGCGACACGGTTTCGTTCGTCGAACTGCTGAACTTCCAGGGCAACGAGATGCGGATCGACTACAAGGGCAAGGTCGCTGGCAAAGAGATCAAGTTCACGCGGCAAGTGGGCGACGTCGCCACCGAGGAACTCGTCGCCAAGCTTGAGGCGCCCACGACCGACATCGCTGGGAAATGGCAGGCAGAATTCGAGACCCAGATCGGAATGCAGAAATACGTCTTCGACTTTCAAGTGAAGGACGGACAGGTGACCGCCAAGGCCACGGCCGAGGGCGGCGACCAGAAACGCGACGTGGCGTTCAAGGAGACGAAGCTCGCCGGCGACACGCTGACATTCGTGGAAATGCGGCAGATCCAGGACAATGAGATCCGCATCGAATATACCGGCAAGGTCGGCGGGCAGGGGATCCAGTTCACTCGGAAGGTCGGCGACTTCGGGAGTCAGGAGTTTGTGGCCACGCGGGTGGCGGCGGTCGCGGCGGCCGCTCCCACGGCGTCGAATGCACCGGCCAATCAACCGCCAGCCGCCGGTCCTGGTGGCCGGGGCGGACGCGGTGGCTTTGGCGGGCCGATCACGCTCGGACCGGACGACAAACGGGCCTTGCCGGAAGAACCCCAGGGGTTCGACCAGGCGCGCGACGGCATCGCCCGCGGCAAGCTCGAGCGGGTCGATTACGATTCCAAGACCGTCGGCGTCAAACGCTGGATGCAGGTGTACACGCCGCCCGGCTATTCCGCGGACAAGAAGTATCCCGTGTTGTATCTGCTTCACGGCATCGGCGGCAATGAACGGGAGGAATGGGCGAAAGGCGGCGTGGCCAACGTGGTTCTCGACAACCTGATTGCCGACAAGAAGATCGAGCCCATGATCATGGTCCTGCCCAACGGCAATGCCTCGGCCGATCCCGGGGCGCCTGGCGGACGCGGGGGCGGCATGGGGGCTGGCTTCGGTGGCTGGGGTGAACCCTTCGAAAAGGATCTCCTCAAGGACATCATTCCCTTTATCGAATCCCACTATTCGGTCCAGGCCAACCGCGAACATCGCGCCTTGGCCGGGCTGTCGATGGGCGGCGGGCAGTCGTTGGACTTCGGGTTGAAGAACCTCGACACGTTTGCGTGGGTCGGCGGCTTTTCGTCCGCGCCCAACACGTTCCCGCCCGAGCAATTGGTGCCCGATCCGGCCAAGGCCACCCAGCAGTTGAAGCTGCTTTACATCTCCTGTGGCAACAAGGACGGCTTGATCCGCATCAGCCAGGGCGTTCACACCTACTTGAAGGAAAAGAACGTTCCGCACATCTACCACGTGGATGATCACGCCCACGACTTCGAGCATTGGAAGAAGGCGCTCTATCAATTCTCGCAACTGATCTTCAAAGCGAACGCCAACTGAACCCGGTTCATCCCCGCTTCGCTCGGGCTGGTGAACAACGAAATCAGCACTCCATCCATTAAGAACTTGAAACTGATCCTTACTCTTTTAACGGGAGGGCTCGTGGCCCTCAACTCGTTCGCGGCAGATGCGCCGGGTCGCCCGCTCCAGGTTCTGTATCTTGGACCGGCCAGCCTCAGCAGTGGCGGCAGCTTTGGCGGATCACGCACGAACTATGTCTATCTGCCCGGCCAGACGCTGGCTCCGGAGGCGATCTACTTTGATCATCGCGCCGACGGCACCGATCTCACCGACGCGTATTTGAAGCACTTCGACGCGGTGGTGCAGGCGATGCCGGACACCGAGGTCGGCGCCACCCCGCTACAAGCCCTCAACCGGTTCAAAAGTGCCGGCAAGGGGTGGGTCAAGTACACCGATGGCAACCGGCCGGCGGATGCGGATTTGCGCAAGGCGGTTCTGGAGGGCGTCAGCACGCCGGCCAGGTCGGCTTGGGAAGCCCTCGTTGCCACTCGTCCTGCGTTGCAGCGCCAGCCGGGCGAGGTGCCGAACTACGAGCGCCGGCCGGAGCCGGTTGGCTTCCAGGCGCCGCTCGCTCCGCAGGACAGCATGCGGTACACGCAGGTTCCGGCGGATTTTGATCTCCAGCTCTTTGCCGCCGAACCCGACATCGTGAAGCCGATCTACATGGCGTGGGACGAACGCGGCCGCGCCTGGGTGGTGGAGACGCGGGATTATCCCCACGGTCTCCTGCCGGCCGGCGAGCCAGGCAAGGACACCATCAAGATTTGCGAGGACACCAACGGCGACGGCCGAGCGGACAAGTTCACGGTCTTCGCCGATGGCTTGAACCTCGCGACGTCGCTGGTGTTCGTCAACGGTGGCATCATGGTTTCGGAAGCTCGCCACATGCTGTTCCTGAAGGACACCAACGGCGACGACAAGGCCGATGTGCGCGAGGCCATCCTCCCGGGTTGGGGAACCGGCGACACCCACGCGACGCAGAGCAATCTCGGCCGGGGCTTCGACAACTGGCTCTACGGCGCGGTGGGCTACTCGAACTTCCGCGGCAATGTCGGTGGCAAGGACCTCCAATTTGGCCAGGGAGTATTTCGCTTTAAAGCCGACGGTTCCGCCTTGGAGTTCCTCCACCAGTTCAACAACAACACCTGGGGCTTCGGTCTGAATGCTGCCGGTGATGTCTTTGGCTCGACCGCCAACGGCCACCCGACTTTCTACGGCTATCTGCCGGCCCACATATTGAATCCAACCCAGCCGGGCGGTGGACGCGGCGGTGGTGGCGGTGGCGGAGGAGGATTTCGACCGGGCTATCGGATCGGGCCTCCCGGCGCGAATGATACGCCCGCGCCCGCGGCGAGTGTCCGCCGTCTGCCGTCCGCGAAGTCGCTGGCTCCGGGCATGCGGATGCATCCCAATACGCCAAACGTGCGCATGGTGGATAATTTCGGCGGTTACACGGCCGCAGCGGGACACGCCTTCATGGTCAGCGATGCGCTGCCCGCGCGGCTGCAAGGCAAGGCACTGGTGACCGAGCCGACCGCCAAGCTCATTGGCATCATGGACATTCAGCCCGACGGCGGCGGTTACAAGGCCAGTGACGCCGGCAACCTCCTCGCCAGCACCGACGAATGGATGTCGCCGATCTACGCCGATGTCGGCCCGGACGGCGCGATCTGGGTGATCGATTTTTACAGCTTCATCATCCAGCACAACCCGACGCCGAACGTCCGGTCAACGGGCGTCGAGGGCCGGACCGGGAGTGGCGGCGCTTACATGACCGAAAACAATCTGCGTGACCAATCTCATGGACGCATCTATCGCGTCGTCTGGAAAGACGGTCCCGCGAGTGCCATCAAGTCCCTCGCCGGAGCGAAGAGTTCGGAAATGGTGGCGGCGCTCGACAGCGGCAACCAGTTCTGGAGTCTCACCGCCCAGCGCCTGATCGTGGAAAACCAGATGACCGCCGCCGCGCCGGCGCTGAAGAAGCGGGTGCATTCTGGAAACGGCGGCAAGGGGTCCCTTCACGCCCTCTGGGCGCTCGAAGGGATCGGCGCCCTCGACAAGGACACGCATCAGGCGGCGTTGCTGAACAAGGATGCCGCCCTGCGCCGCAATGCGATCCGGGCGCTGCCCGCGACCGACGCCGGACGCCAGTTGTTCTTCAGCAGTCCGGTGATCCAGGATCCGGATCTCGTCACGCGCCAGACCGCCTTCGTGAAACTGCTGGAGTTCCCCACGATCCCCGAGATCCAAACGGTCGTCGCCCAGTTGCCGCGCGCGGCCATCAACACGAGCGATCCGTTCCTGAACGACTCCATCACGCTGCTGGGCCGCATCCACAAGGTTTCCGGCGTGGGTGAGAATGAGGTGAAGATCACCGCGGGCGATGCCCGGCGCGGCGAGGACTTGTTCCATAACAATCCCGTTGCGGCGTGCGCGTCCTGTCACAGGGTCAATGGCAAGGGCGGCGACGTCGGTCCCATCCTGGATGGCATCGCCGTCCGTGGCGACCAGGCGTACCTCCTGGAAAGTCTCATGGAACCCAACGCCAAATTCGCCAAAGGCTATGAGAACCTCGAGATTTCGCCCATGCCGCCCCTCGGCATACTGCTGAAGGAACAGGAGCTCGCGGACATTCTCGCGTATCTCGCCACGCTGAAGACACCCCCGAAGGATGGCGTGACGGTGCCCGTGAAGAAGGCCAACGAATTCGAGTAATCATGAAGAAGCTATTCTCCACCATTGCGTCGGTTGCCCTCGTTGGGCTGTGGCTGTCGACGGCCAGTGCGGCCGACACCTCAAGCCTCGACCCGGCGGGATACATCCGCGATTGGGTCATGCTCGCCCCGATTGCCCTCCCCGAAGGGGCCCCTGCCGGGGATTTGCTCCTCCGGGAACAAGTCAAGGACGAGGCCACCCTCAAACCCAGGGCCGGTGACACGATCAAAGTGAACGGGAAGGAGTTGGTCTGGAAGAACATCACCGCCACGACCAACTACTTTGATTTCAATGGCATCTTGAACTCTCTGAACGACCGGGCGGCCGGTTACATGGTCACGTATGTCGAGTGTGAACAGGATGTCCCCAATGTCATGATGTCCGTGGGCAGCAATGACCAGGGACGCATTTATTTCAACGGGAAGGACATTTACGCGGTCACCGACGCCCGTCCGCTGGAGATCGACGGCGACAAGGGGAAAGTCACGCTGAAGAAGGGGATCAATGTGATCATCTTCAAGATCATCAATGAGTCGAACAGCTGGCAGGGCGCCATGCGCCTTACCGACCTGGCCGGTACCCCGCTGAAGGGCGTCAAAATCAAATTGTCGCCTTGAGGGCAGTTTAGCCGAGCAACCAACCACTCCCCGCGAATGAAGCTCCCCAGCTCAAACCATCACCTGCGCGCCAGTCTGCTCGTGGCGCTACTGCTCGCGGCCGGCTCAACCGCCCGGCCCGCGGTCGTGACTGTCTCTTTGAAGGACGTCCTGGCCGACCGCTTCCTTGTCGGTGTGGCCCTCAACCGCTCCCACGCCACGGGCAACGGCGGCGGACGGCGAAGTCCGGAACTGGTGGAGAAGGAAATTGCGCTGACGAAGGCGCAGTTCAATCAGATCACCGCCGAGAACGACATGAAGTGGCAGCTCATCCATCCACGCGAAGGCGCAGACGGCTATGACTTCACCCCGGCCGATGCCCTCGTGGAGTTTGGTGAAAGGCATGGAATGTATCTCGTCGGTCACACGCTCGTGTGGCACAGCCAGACACCCAACTGGGTGTTCGCCGGCACAAACCCGCCGCCGGAATCCGCCAACCCGGCGCCCACTCCTGCCGCGGATGCCAGTGCGGCCCCGGCCGGTCCGCCCGGGCGTGGACGGGGTGGCTTCGCCGGCGGATTTGGGCGCGGTTACACCGGACCCCGGGCGTCCCGCGAGGAACTGCTCGAGCGGATGCGCGATCACATTCACACGGTCGTTGGCCGCTACAAAGGCAAGGTCAAGTCCTGGGATGTTGTGAACGAAGCTCTGGCTGATGGTGGCCCGGAAAACGTCCTGCGCAATTCACTCTGGTTGCAGATCATCGGGCCGGACTTCATCGCCAAGGCATTTCAGTACGCCCACGAAGCGGACCCCGACGCGATCCTGCGTTACAACGACTACGGGCTGGAGAACCCGGTGAAGATTCAGAAGCTCATTACGCTGATCAAGTCTTTGCAGGAGCAGAACGTGCCGATCCACGCGATCGGCACGCAGGCCCACCTCAACCTTGCCACCGCCGGCTTCGAGCAGATGGACCGGTCGTTGACCGAGCTTGCGAAGCTGGGCCTGCCCATTCACGTCACCGAACTCGACATCAACAGCGCCCAGGGCGGGCAGCGCGGCACGGGCGCCGACATCGCGGCCAATGCTGCGGCCACCCAGGGCGGGCTCGTGGATGATGCCGACCAGCGACTGGCCACCGCGTACGCGGGAATCTTCAGGGCGTTCGTCAAGCACCGCGATTCCGTGAAGATGGTGACCTTCTGGGGCGTGAATGACGCTGTCTCGTGGCGGCGCGCCGGCAACCCGCTGCTGTTCGACGGCGACAACCAGCCGAAGCCCGCTTTCGACGCGGTCATTCGCGTCGCGACTGAGGCGCAAATTAAAATCAACTAGCCTATGAAACCGGCCCTGCTCCTTTTGGCGGGCTTGCTCTTGTTCCACCCTTACGCTTTCGCCCAAGACACAAACTTCCGGTTCTTCCTCTGCTTCGGTCAGTCGAACATGGAGAGCGGCGGAAAGATGGAGGAGGTGGACCGTACGGTGGACGAACGCTTTCAGGTTCTGGCGGACTTTGATGCCCCCAACCGGGGCTGGATGAAGGACCATTGGTATCATGCTGTCCCGCCTTTGGCCGCGAAAGGCCGCGGCATTTGCATGGTCGATTATTTCGGCAGAACGCTGGTCGCCGGCATGCCGGCGAACTTCCGGGTCGGGGTCATCAAGGTTTCCGTGCCCGGCTGCAAGATCGAGTTGTTCGAGAAGGACACGTTTCAAAGCTATATCGAAAACGAGCGCGACTGGATGAAGAATCTCGTCAAGAACTACGGCGGAAATCCCTATCAGTATCTCGTGGACATGGCCAAAGCGGGGCAGAAGGACGGCGTCATCAAGGGGATCCTGCTGCACCAGGGCGAATCCAACCCGGGCGACAAGGAATGGCCGAACAAAGTGAAAGGCGCTTACGACAATCTAATCAAGGACTTGAATCTCAAGCCCGAAGAAGTGCCGCTGCTGGCCGGTGAAACCGTAAATGCCGACCAGCAAGGTCGTTGCGCCGGCTTCAACGAAATCATGGCCAAACTGCCGGAAACGCTTCCCAATGCCCATGTCATTTCCTCGGCGGGTTGCACCACCAGCGACCGGTTGCATTTCAATCCGGCCGGCTCCAGAGAATTCGGAAAGCGATACGGAGAGAAGATGCTTTCATTGTCGGGTTACAAGGCCGCCGAAGCGAAATGAAGTTGCGCCTAGAACTTTGCGCATATGAAACTCCGCCTCCCGACCGCCGCCATACTGACGCTGGCCTCGAACGCGACTTTCGATCCGGATGATCCGAACTTCGCATGGAAAGACGAAGGGATCGTGGTGCGCTCGAACACCGAGGACATTTTCAACGCCATCGATCCGGCAGTCGCTCGCACTTCCAGCGTCAAGCACTGGATGTCGCTGGCTAATTCTGGAGCGGTCTCAAACTGGTTGAACTTGATCCCGCCACCGGCAAGGTAAAGAGCCCCGGCGCACCGCTGCTGTCGCTGGCCAACTACCCGGTAATCGAAGCGCCGTACATTCACCAACGCGGTGATCACTTCTATCTCTTCATCAACTGGGACCGTTGCTGCCGGGGAACGAACAGCACTTACAACATTCGGGTTGGCCGCAGCCGTGAGATTACTGGCCCGTACTTGGACCGTGACGGCAAGCACTTGATGGACGGCGGTGGAACGTCGTTGCTGGAGACTGATGGTCCGTTCATTGGTCCGGGTCACGCCAAAATACTGGAGGCGGACGGCAAGTTCTGGTTCAGCTGCCACTTCTACCACGGCACGGATCGCGGGCGGTCGAAACTCGCGATACGACCCTTGGTCTGGGGCAAGGATGGCTGGTCTGCGTTGCCTTTCCAGTAGCGACCAGGTTTCCTCATTTACACTCAGGAGCAAAGTGAGTTGGACCGGCAGGCAATTGTCACCATTTTGCATGCATCGCATCAGGCCCGCACGTTCTCGTGCTGACTTTTGGTCGCATTTGAGTTGGCTGCGGGATTGATCGTCATCCTTGATCGTTGAGCGCTAGGTGGCGAATCATGCCTTACGCCCCATGATCACCAGGTGGCAGTAAGGGCGCAGAAATGACCCCTTCCGCCAAATCTCCAGCTTCGCTTTCTTCAAACGACGGTCGCCGTTGTCCGCCTCCCAGGTTTCCCGTCCATATTGAGTAAGATCAACCGGGTGAATGGCTCGCGACAGTCCTTTTCTTGAGGCGGAGTTTTCGTTCAAGTGCTGAAGCCTTTTACTTGAGCCGTTCGTCGATTTGTGCAGGATGCCCGCACCCACTATGAAACACATGCCCCCCACTTCCACCGTTTCCCCTGTCACCCGGCGCACCTTTCTAAGAACGGGCGCCGTGGCCACCGCCGGACTCGCGACGCTCTCGTTCAGCGCACGGGCCCAAACCAACAAGAACAGCAAGCTCCGCATCTTTCAGATCGGTGTGGGGGCCAAGAATGGCGGCATCGGCAGCCTGCAGCGCAACGGCCTCAAGGGCCATCCCATGGTCGAGTGGGCCGGGTTCTGCGACGTGGACCGCCGGGAAACCGAGGCTATCAGCAAGGAATTTCCCAATGCCTGGACGCTGAGCGACTACCGCGAAGGTTTCGCCAACAAGGCGGCCGATTTCGACGCGGTGATCGTGGACATACCCGACTTCAGCCACGCCACAGCCATGTGCCTGGCGATGAAGCACAACAAACATATCTATGGGCAGAAGCCGTTGGTGCATCAGCTTTCCGAGCTCAAAATGATCCGCGACGGCCTCAAGGCACGTCCGAACCTCATCACGCAGATGGGCAATCAGCGTTCCTGCAACCGCGGCCGCATGATGTCCGTGGAGATTCTCCGCAATAACCAACTGGGCCGTCCCGTCGAGGCGTATGTGTGGACCGGCGGCGTGTCGCGTGGTCACTATTTCGCCGATCCTTGGAGTGCTTATACGCCGGCCCAGCCGGTGCCGGAGTATATGAACTGGGACCTGTGGCGCGGCCCGCTGACCGCAGAGATCCCCTACAGTGAAGATCTGGCGCCGCGCCGGTGGCGTGCGTTTTGGGAGACGGGTGGCGGCCAGCTCGCCGACTGGGGCTGCCATTTGCTTGACCTGCTCTATTTTGCCTATGAGATGCCCGAACCCGAGGCGGTCATCACGCACACCCCCAAGCCGTCGACCACCGGGCACACGGCGCACAACGAAAGCACCATCACTTATCCGGGTGGCGGAATATTCGCCCGTGAGAAATTCGTCGTGCACTACAATGACGATGCCCTGTTGCCGTCCTTCGCCGCGTTGAATCTGCCGCCGTTGAAGCCGGGCGCAAATCACACCATGGTCGTTTGCGAGGAGGGTACTTTGCTGCTGCAGGCGGATGGCATTCCCGTTATCTTCCGCAAGGGCAAGGAAGTGGAAAATGAACCGTTGCCGACGGTTGGCAAACGGGACCACTGGAAGGATTGGGCGGACAACTGTCTCGGCGACAAGAAGCCACTCTGGACACCGTTCAACGTTGGCTGGCGCATCACCGAGCCGGCCTTGCTGGCGGTGAAGGCCACCCGGTTCCCGGGGCAGGAATTGCGCTGGGACGCGGCGAACTTCCGCTTCACCAATCACGACGAGGCCAACAAGACGATCCTGGCTCGTAACTATCGCGACGGATTCGCGCCACCGACAGTGAGCTGACGACTGGGCGCACTGACTAATCACAGCTTGACCGGGGCTCCGATGGTTAATTCTTCCAGAATACCAGCGGAGCCCCTCTTGTTTGGCGCGGTTTGAAGAGGATTTACAGATTGCGTGTGATCAAGCCTGGCGACGGGCGGCAGTCGTCCCGCGCCGGCGAAAATGAGAATATCCAAAACGGCTATTGACTAGAAAAAGTCGTTTGCTACTTTCACCGCTCCTTTGGTTCGGACACCCGGATGAAAACCTATCTTCCAAAAGATTATTTGAACCAGCGCCGCTGGCACGTCATCGATGCCGATGGCGCCGTGCTCGGCCGTCTGGCTGTTAAAGTCGCGGACACACTGCGCGGCAAAAACAAGGCCATCTTCACCCCCCACTGGGATGCGGGCGACTTCGTGGTGGTGATCAACGCCGAGAAGGTCGTGCTCACTGGCAAGAAGGAGACCGACAAGACGTTCATGACGTACTCCGGCTGGAAAGGCGGCGAGAAGTATCGCACCGTCGCCCAGGTCCGCGAGAAGCATCCCGAGCGGTTGATCGAGCATGCCGTCAAAGGCATGATCCCCAAGAATCGTCTGGGTCGCCGGCTGATCACCAAACTCAAAGTGTATCGCGGTCCGAATCATCCTCATCAGGCGCAGAACCCCGCCGTCATGGTTGCTGGCAAATAATTTTCCGTATGGTTGAAGCTGCTGAATTCATTGGTATTGGTCGCCGCAAGACTGCGGTGGCCCGTGTTCGCCTGGCACCCGGCTCCGGCCGGGTGACCGTTAATAACCGCGCGATCGAGGTTTACTTCCCCACCGAATCGTTGCGGGGCGTCGTCATGCAACCGCTCGCGGTCATCAAGGCTGCGGACAAGTACGATCTCCGCATCAACGTCAATGGCGGCGGACCGCAAGGTCAGGCCGGGGCCGCCCGGCACGGCATTGCCCGCGCGCTTTTGAAAGTGGATGCCACGTTCCGGCCCGCGCTGAAGGCGGAAGGCCTGTTGACCCGCGATCCGCGTATGCGCGAACGCAAGAAGTACGGTCAGCCCGGCGCCCGCAAGCGGTTCCAATTCTCGAAGCGTTAGTATTGGTGTTGTGTTCGAACAGCCCCGCCGGTTGACCCCGGCGGGGTTTTTCTTTTTACTCGCCCGGCCGTTGACGCTTATGGCTGCCACCGACGCCACCATTGCCTGGGAGGTTTCCTCCGACCCAGCCCGACTCGATCGGGCTTTGATCCACGGCTTTCTCAGTGGCAGCTACTGGGCTGCGGGGATCCCGCGCGAGACGGTGGATCGTGCCCTCGACCACTCCTGTTGCTTCGGCGTTTACGAGGCGAGCCGCCAGATCGCCTTCGCCCGGGTCATTACTGATCACGCGACGTTTGCTTATCTGGCGGATATCTTCGTTGTAGAAAGCCATCGCGGCCGCGGCGTCGGTAAGCATTTGGTCGCGGCCATCATGCGCGATCCCAGTTTGCAGAATCTAAGACGCTGGATGCTCGCGACGCTGGATGCCCACGGTCTTTACGAACGATTTGGGTTTGGAGCTTTAACCCACCCCGAGCGGTTCATGGAAATCCGCCGACCGAACCCGTACGGCCAGCTTACTGCCAATTAAACTTTCACCACGCCAAGCTATGTCCACTCCCCAGTCAGTAAAAGTCGCCATCGTTGGTGCCTCCGGTTACTCCGGTGAAGAGCTCGTCCGGCTGTTGCTCGGTCACCCGCATGCGGAGCTGGTGGCCGTGACCTCACGGCAATACGCCGGTCAATCCGTGGCGCAAGTGTTTCCGCGTTTCGCCAGCCATCCGCAGGCGCGCGAGCTCAAGTTTTCCGAGCCGAACGCGGCGATTTTGGCGAAGCAGGCGCGGATAGTTTTCCTCGCCCTGCCGCACGGCGTCGCGGCGGAATACGCGGTGCCGTTGAATGAACAAGGCTGCCGGGTCATTGACCTGAGTGCGGACTTTCGGCTGCGCAGCGCCGAAGTCTACAAGGAGTTTTATGCGCACGATCACCCGGCGCCGGCCTTGTTGGCGAAGGCCGTTTACGGATTGCCCGAAGTGTATCGCGAACAGATCAAGAGCTCGTTGCTCATTGCGTCGCCCGGTTGCTATCCTACCAGCATTTTGCTGCCGGTGATCCCTTTGCTGCGGGCCGGATTGATCAAGCCCGACGGCATCATCGCCGATTCGATGAGCGGCGTCAGCGGTGCGGGGCGCAAGGCCGAGCTCGGCTTTCTCTTTTGTGAATGCAATGAGAGCGTGCGCCCGTATGGCGTGCCAAAGCACCGGCATCTCTCGGAGATCGAACAGGAACTCTCGCTGGCGGCCGGTCGCGCCGTGACGATCCAGTTCACGCCGCATCTGATCCCGGTGAATCGCGGCATCCTGACCACGCTGTATCTCGCGCCGGCCAATCACTTCCAGACGCCGGCGGAAATGAGTGCGCTCAGCGATGCGCTGATCCAGTGCTACGCCGCGGCTTACGCGAAAGAGCCGTTTGTCCGCGTGCTCGAAGGTTCGGCGCTGCCCGATACCAAGAACGTCGTCGGCACGAACATGATCGAAATCGCGTGGCGACTCGATGCGCGCACCGGCCGGCTCATCGTGATGAGTGCCGAGGACAACATCGTGAAAGGCGCGAGCGGCCAGGCGGTGCAAAGCATGAACATCGCGTGCGGCTTCCCGGAAACTGCGGGACTGATTTGAGGTTGGGAATCTTCCTCGTCGTCGTGCTCGTCCTCGTAATCGAAGCCGGCCGGGCAAGTGCTTCGCGATCTCGTCTCCCGAGTCCTCATTTCCCCAACGCGAACCGGCGTTCATTCAAATTCTGGCAGGCCTGGCGTATGGACCGTCTGGCAAACACGCTTTGCAACAGGACCACTGCGAACGTGAAGGCTAAGAGCGCCAGGCCCAGCGAGTGGCTGGGGAAGGCCGGCAAGGCGCCCCAATTCAATCGCCAGACCGCGAGCATGATCATCGGTCCAAGGATCGGGATTGCCAGACCGGTGACGATTGTTCCCAGCCAGGCTGCAAAGAAGTTGCGCCGGTGCAACGACTGATTCAGACCGATGATCGGCACGCAGATGAAGGAAACCAGATAGATCAGCGCCAGCCCGTGCCGTTCAGCAAACAGTTCATCGGCATCGCCCCAAAGCCGCATCGAACTCGTGTAGTACCAGGTGACCAGCAGCAGCAGGAAGGCCGGCAGGTATTGGCCCCACAATCCGAAGAGCCTGCCCGCGATGACCTGGCGCACGGTCAACGGCGTGACGAGTAGCAGTTCGAGCGCGCCGGTTTCCCGTTCCTTGCGAAAACTGTCGGCCGCGCTGAAGGCGATGCCCACGCCGAGGAACGCGGCGATGTACGGTTGTGCTTCCATCAGGTCGTTCCAGCTCGCGGCACCGACATTGGAGTTGAACGTGACGAGAAACGCTTCCACCACGACAACTGCTCCGAGCCAACCCCAAGTGGCGACGCGCGCCGTCCAGGTGCGGCGTTGCAGCCAGCCGATGGGGTTGCGATTCAGCAGGCCACGGTTAACCCGTTTGAAAGTGCGCTTGAACAGCCGGGGCGTGCAGAATGTTGTCCGCCACCAGACCTGACGTTGGGTCAGGCCGGTCTCAACGGAGAGTCGGCGCAGGTTGCGGTTCAGCAGGGCGAGTGTCCCCAGCAAGAGCAAGAGCGCGGAGATCACCTGACCGACGCAGATCCAGAGCACCAATGGGTTTGTGACCATCGGCGCCTCCCGCCAAACCTCGTCGACGTTTGAACAAATCACCCACGGGCCGAGGGTCACCATCACAAAATATACCCAACCGGGCAGCGGTTCGTTCGGAAGCGGTCCGAGGTTGCCGGCAAACCATTGATGCAGGAAGTAGGCGATCTGGATGTTGCCGAGGATCAGCAACGCGAGCGCGGCGAACAGGAGCGAAAGCAGCGCCGCGCGACTGAACTCCCGACAACGGCTCGAGGCCAGCAATCCGGCGGCAATTGCACCGATCAGGGCCATGATGTCCATCAGCGCCGCGCGCAAGAGATCCGGACCGCTCACGCCGCCCAGCAGCAGCGGGATCGCGATCACAGGTAGCATGGCGAGGATCAAAGTGAAGGCGCGCAGGATTCCCGACAGCGCCTTGGCGATGCCGACATCGACCGGTCGCAACGGCGTCAGGAACAAGAGGCCGAGGGTGCCTTCCCGGCGTTCGCGGCTGATGCAATCGCAGGTCATGATGGGCACCAGCAACCAGGTCAGGCTAAAGAGCGTGGGTTGCAGAACGCCGAACATGACGCCGCCCTTGCCGCCGATGTTGCCGTCAAGATTCACCACGACAAAGATTGCAATCACCAGCATCACGCCGGCACCGAGCACGCGCAGCCAGTAGTTCAGCGGGTGCCGTGCTTCGGTTCGCAATTCACGAACGATGACGGGGAGCGCGTTCATGCGGCTTCGCTCACGAACGACCGGCTTTCCAGCGCCTGGTACACGCGTCGGAGACAAACCAGCGCGAGCACGAGTTGATAGGTTGTAAAAAAGATTGAACCGATGAGCAGCGTCGTCGTTTCGCCGGGGCCGAGCAGGATGTTCAGCGTGAACACAAGTCCGAGCGGCAAGAGGTAGCCGGTTAGGAGTGTGAGCAACCAGGCCGACACCGCGTGCAGTCGACGGAGCGCAAACCAGAAACCCACCAGCGGGATGCTGGCGAGCGTCGAAAAGCCGAACCAGCAGTTCACCCAAGTGGCGAGCTGCACGTCGCGCGCGAACCAGTACGGGATGAACCAGAAGAAGCCGAGGAGCATCGACGCCGGGAGGAAATGCGCGACGATTCCCCACAAGCGGCCGCCAAGAATTTGCCGGGCGGTCAAAGGCGTAACCAGCAGCAGTTCGAGCGCGCCGTCGAGCCGCTCGTTGCGAAACGTGCTAGTGGTGGTGAACGCAATGCCCGCCACCAGCAACAACGTCAGGCCGTTCAGCCAGCTCGTGTAATCCATGTTCCAACTGCCGACGCAGGCGCCGATCGGCACGGCGGCCAGGATCGTCAGCAGCCAGCCCCACCTGGTGAGGCGGCCGGTCCACGAGCGTTCCTGTAGCCAGGCGACGGGATTGCGTTCCAGCGTCCGGCTATTGTTCCAGTGAAAGACGACGCGGAGGAGGGGCGACTTGGCGAAGGTATTGACCCAGTAGGGTTCGGACGAGCGGATCACTTCCCGGCTCCAGTTTCTGGCGAGCCAGGTCGCCGAGGTGACGATGAAGCGCCACAGAATGAACGCGCCGAGTGCGAGGGAGAAGCCACTGCTCAGGACCACGAGTAACGATTGGTGACCGACAAGTCTGAATGGGATCAGGAAACACGTCCAGTAGAGCATCGACAGGGCGAGACTCATCAACAGCGCGTTGATGACGGCGCGCAGCCATTCGGTCTGGCGCACGGAAGCGTGGATGCCGGCCGCGAGCGCGACGCACAGGGCGCTGAGATCAAAGCTTAGCGTGCTCAGCAGTTGCGCGGCGGAAACGCCGCCCATCATGAGCGGCAGGCAAAGCATCGGCACGGACGCGACGAGCAGGGTCAACGAGCGCAAGCCGTGGATGAGGCATTTGCCAATGACGATTTCGCGAGCCTTGAGCGGCGTGAGGAAAAGCAGGCCCAGCGTGCCCTCGCGTTTCTCGCGGGCGATGGAGTCCGCCGTGAGGATCGGGACCACGATGAAGATCGTGAGCAGGATGACTTGATTCATCCGCGTGAAGAGAATGGCGCCCTGCCATTGCTGGCCGAGGCCGGTGTCTTCGAGCAGGTAAAACCCGCCGACGAAGAGCAACGCCGCCGCGGCCGTGAGCCGCAGCCAGTAGTTGACGCCATTGCGGGCCTCGCAAATCAGCTCGCGCTCGATGACAGGGCGGAGGTTCATGGGGATCTGCGGGGCGGAAAGGCCAAGAAGAGGGCCGGCTGTCGGATCGTCCTCGAATGGAGGTTCCAAAGCCCGAACGCCGAGCGCTGAACACCGAACCAAATCCGAAGGCCGAAGATCGAAGCGCCGCAATGCGCGCGGACGCGGATCGAACCGAAAGTGTTTTGAAATCGCGTGTTCACTTCACGTCAGGTTCGGCGTTGTTCGACCGGAGCAGAGCCGGCGAGAAAGGTTCGCTTCAAGCGGACGTAAGCCCACGCGGCGAGGCCGGCATATGCAACCAGCCAGAAAAGTTGGATGATCGGCGTGCCGCCGCGCCACCCTATGGACATTCCGAACACCGGCCAGGACAGGATCGACGGCAGCAGGGAGGCGAGGATGAATGTTTTCGTCGCCGCGAACGCCGGTCGACGCGAGTTCCAGCCTTCCCAGATGCCGAACCAGGCCAGAGCGGCGAAGCTCGCCAGCTTCCCCAAAGTGCCAAATAGCAAAACCGGCACCCCAAACTCGCCCCACATGTTAAAGCCTCGGCTGCTTTCGCCAACCGACACCATCGCCACCAGCGTTCCCAGCAGTCGCAGCAAGAGCATGACGATGATGGGCCTCAAAAAGGTGGCGCGCAGGGAGCGCCAGATGCCTTGAATTGCGGTGGCGCGAAAGTTGGGCGTGACGAGCAGGAGTTCGAGGCTGTCGGAGCGCCGTGCGTCGGCAAAGAACCGCGACGCCTGCCACGCGACGAGAAAATCGAATGTGGGTGCGAGCAAGAAGTTGGCGAGCATGACCAGTCCGACCAGAGGAGCGAATATCCCTGCCGATTCGGAAATGGCGACGATTTGAAACCACACCAATCCCATGACTACGGCGCCCGCCCAGATCAACGTCCACATCCAGTCGGGCGGATTAAGCAGCCAGACAACGGGGCTTTGTTCGAGCAACGCCGCCGGGCGGATCAGGCGGTTGGGCCGGGGCGTGTAGTAAGTCACTTCGCTGGCTGCTACGGGCGCGGGCGGTGACGTGGTTTCGGCGGCGGCACTCAAGGGTTGGAATGTTGGGGCGGGCGTTTCCTGGTTCTCGATTGGATTCGTTGCAAGCCGGGCACCCGCCAGCGTGATGACGAAGCCGGTAAACCAAACCAGCCCTGCCGCATGGACCGCGAACAAGCTGAATGAAGAATCGTTCAGCGCGAGGAAAAGCAGGTAGGCCGGGCTTGAAAACATTACGATGCCAGCCGGCGCCTCCAGCATGATGTTGCAAAAAAACATCGCCACCGCTGACAACCACAGGATGGGAATGCCGGCGCGTCGCCACCAGGGTGGCAAACGCCCGAACGCGATTTCGCGGCTTTGCTGGAGGTCCAACTCGACGGTCAGCGCTATCAAGTGTAGGAGCCAACCGAATGGTAGGCACGTTCCCAGGACAAAGAGCGCTGTCAGGAACATGGATTTCAACTCGTTCGTCCGGATCGCCGCCACGTAGAGCCCGGCGGCGGTGGAGAGCAGCAACGTCAGCAGGAGCGTAATCGCCACCATCCAGACCTGACCGAAAAGCACTCCGCCCGAGAGCAGCGCCAGAGTGAGCACCGGCACGATGGCTACCAGCGCGCCGACACTTTCGAGCGCCGCGCCGGCGAGTTTGCCGAGAATGATGTCGCGTCGTTTGAGCGGGGTCAGAAGCAGAAGGCCGAGGGTGCCTTCGCGGTTTTCCTCGGATAACGGAATGGCGGCGTAGCGATTCCCCGAGAGCGCGGCGAAGAGGAACGCGAGAATGGAGAGAGTTAAGAACTGCGGCCGTCCAGCCAAGCCCGGATTGGGGTCGTTGGCGATGATCAGGAGGGCGACCACGGCCGCGACGGCGGCGACACCAACGCGCAGCCAGGCAGTTGTGGGCCGCCGGCTGGCCGTCAACAGCTCGCGATGGACAAGGGGCAGGACGTTCATGCGGGCTAACTAGGTTCCGCCGCTGCGGCCTTGGTGAACCGCCCGCGAATCGAAAGCGAACGCGGCATGAAGGTGCCGCCCGCCGCTTCGCGGAAATGCTTCAGCAAATTTCTTCGCGCCCAGATGATGAAGGCGAAGTCGGTGGCGAGCCTGAGCATGCCGTGGACGGCCGCCGCGATGACTTGGGTGGCGATGCTGACGGTTCCTCCGGAAAACAAGGCGGTGGTGATCAGGCCAAACGCCTGCGCAATCCCCAAAACGATTGCCGGAGCGACCACGACGATGACGAACACTTTGGCCGCGGAGACCGCGTTGTTCTCTCCGGTTAGGCCGAGCCAAAGCCCCACCCACGCGACCGCCGCCAGTGTGGTCAGCACTCCCACCAATCCGAAGATGCCGGTGACCACGAACTGCGGCAGATAGTCCATGGTCTGCGGAACACCATTGCCGGCCGGCATGTTGGCGTAGATCTGCTGCATCTGAAGGACGTGACTGATACTGGAGGCGATGGTGCCGATCTCAATGATCACCACGGAAACCAGAAACACCCGGACCAGTCCGCGCCAGTGGCCGCGGACGATCTCGCGGACCGTGATGGGCGTGGCCAGCAGCAGTTCGAATTCGCCTTGCCGCCGTCCGTCGCTGGTTCGGCGGGTCGCGTGAACCGTCAGCCAGACCAGCACGATGAAATAGAGCAGGGCGTTGAAGAAGCTGGCGCCGGACATGAAGACCACGCCGATCGAAGGGTCGGCGGCCTGCTGGACGGCCATGCTGACGCTGGCGAGGATGAACGTGAGCAGCGCGACGATCGTCGGCCCGCGCGAGCGGCGTTGCACCAGCCAGGCGATGGGCTCCCGGCCGCGAAGCTGGGATTGCTTGCGCGTGGGACGTGCGGCTGACAGCCAGCGGGCGGTCTTCGATTTCGGAACCACAGGAGCCGCTTCGGCGAGTCGCGTCGTACGGCGGGCGGCCAGCGCGAGGGCCAGCCAGGCCAGGACGTGCTGTGACGCGAGGCAGATCCAGAGTTCCGGACTATTGCCAATCGCTGCGATGTAGAGGGCGGCGGCGGGGCTGACGTAGCTCGAGATGAACTCGAATCCGGCGGGGGGAACCGCGAGCGCGGCATCAATCCAGATCGGAACGCCGGTGAGCACCAGCATCAGCGCGAGCGTGCCCATGATCGCGCGCACCGAATCACTGGTGCGCGCGGAAACCATCAGGCCGATGGCAGTCGAAAGGAACAAGGTGTTACCAAGGACGAGTGCGACGCGGAGGTAACTGGCGAAGGTGACGCCGCCGAGCAGGAGCGGCAGGGCCACGACCGGCAGCGCTGCCAGCAGGGCGTAGCCCGAGCGCAGACAAGTCCCCGCCAGTTTTCCCAGCACCACATCATGACCGCGAAGCGGCGTGAGAAACAGGAGCCCGAGCGTGCCTTCGCGACGTTCTTCGCTGAGCGTGTCGGCGGCGAAAAACACGCCGAACAAACCGGTGGTGGCGAGCCCCAGCCAGATCAAGATCTGGAACAGCGATTGACCGGCGTACGCCACCCCGAAGCCCCGGGATTTCTCCATCGCGAACAGGAAAATCCCGGCGACAAGCAGCGCCGCCAGGGCGATCCCCACCCGCAGCCGGCGCGTCGAGGGCTTGCGGGCGTTGACCAGCAACTCGCGATGGATGAGCGGCAGGACGTTCATGGTGCCAAACGGGCGACAATCGTGTTCGTCGTCCTCGTCGTCGTCCTCGGAATGTGCGACGCGAAAACTTGAAGACCTGAAAACAGGAAGACGTGAAGTGATCGGCGAGCCGGCAAGTCTGGGTTTCTCGTTTTCAAGTCTTCAAGTTTTCCGGTCTTCTAATGATCGAGAACGAGAACGACGACGAGAACGATCCCATCGCCCGGCTTACTGCGTCTCGCCCTTGGTCACGTGCAGGAAGACTTCCTCGAGGCCGACTTCTTCTTCGCGCAATTCAAGCAAGCGGAAGCCGTTGTTCACGAGTGTTTCCGGCACGCAACTGTGATCGGCCTCGTGATCGATCATCGAAATCTTCAGCCGGCCATCCACGCTTTCGATTTGGGAAATCTCCGGGCGCAGCTTGAGGAAGCCGATTGCCTTCTCCGGGTCGCCGTCGCGCAGCTTCGCCCAGACGATGCGGCCGGTGAACATCTGCTCGCGCACGCCTTGCACCGGGCCGGCGTAGATGAGCTTGCCCTTCTCGATGATGGCGACGCGATTGCACAAGGTCTGCAACTCACTGAGAATGTGCGAGCTGATGATGACCGTCTTGCCGAGGCGTTTCAGCTCTTCAAGAATCGCCATCATTTCGATGCGCGCCCGGGGATCGAGGCCGGACGCCGGTTCATCGAGCAACAACACTTTCGGGTCGTGAATCAACACGCGCGCCAGCCCGATGCGTTGCTGCATGCCCCGGCTGAGGGCGCCGATGAGCGCGCCTTTCTTTTCGCTGAGGCCCACGAGTTCGAGCACGTCGTTGACGGTTTTCTCGCGCTTGGCGGCGGGGATCTTGTAGCAGGCACCGAAGAAATCGAGGTACTCGGTGACCTCCATGTCTTTGTAGACACCGAAGAAGTCAGGCATGTAGCCGATCACATGGCGGACGGCGTCGGCGTCCTTCACCACGTCGTGGCCGAGCACGGCGGCCGAGCCGCCAGACGGCGAGAGGAACGTGGCGAGGATGCGCAGCGTGGTCGTCTTGCCGGCGCCGTTCGAGCCGATGAACCCGAAGAGATCGCCCTGGTTGATGGTGAGGTTGAGATTGTTCAGCGCGACCATCGAACCGTACACGCGGGTGAGGTTGCTGGTCTGAACGGCGGGAATGAGTGGTGGGGCGTCAGGCATGGGTTGGGAGAATTAAAAATTTAGAATGACCAATTCAAAATTCGGACTTGGGAACAGATCGCGCAGGGTGGACGGGAGTGGTCCATTTTGAATTCCTAATTTTTCATTTCGACGGCCAGACGCAGGAGCGAACTGCGGCCCGTGCGGCGGGGTTGAAACTGGTTCATCGCGGCAGTGGGCGCATAATCCTCGCACCAGACAAGAACGAGGGCGTTGCCCTGGCGTAGCAGGTGGGACAATTCCAAGCGACCCGGTGTGAGGAACGCCCCGGCATACTGGCCATACTGGTTGCCCCGATTGCTGTCCATGTAGGTCGCAAGCGTGATGGCTATCGACGCGTCCGCCGGTTGCAGGTTGAAGCGGGCATCGTCGCTGCCGAAGCCCTGGGTGCGCTGTGCGGCCACTTCGTAGAACCGGGCGCTGGCCGAGTTCACAAAGTCGTTGATGCGGGTGCCGCCTTCGGCGGGGAGCGCGGTGGTCGAGGTCTGGCCGCGCTCCGGCGTCGGGACGGTGTGAAGGCGGCCCTCCAAGGCGATCTTCACCTTGGCGTTGGCGGGCAGTTCGTGATTGGTGAGCTTTAGCTCCCATCCGCCGCCGGCGACTTTGGTGAGCGCGGCTGACAAGGGCGGCGGCCCGTCTTCAATCCATTCGCCGACGAAGCCCTGGCTGGTCCAGACCGGCACGTTGACGCGGGCTTCGTATTGATCGCCGGTGAGCAGGAGGCGGCCTTCCGTTGACCGGCCGCTGGCGACGGCGCCCAGGTATTCGCCGCGCATGGCGGCAAAGCGTTGCTTGCCGCCGAGATCGTAGCTTGCGTTCACCGGCGAATAGATCGAGGCGTAGGTCGTGCCGTGGAGTTCGGCGGCGTTGCCTTTCGGGATCACGTCCACGAACTGCAATTCGTTCCACTCCGATTCGCCGGCGCGCAGCTTGTAGCCGATCACGTAGATCAACACCGAGAACAGCACCACGTAGCAGGGGAAGGTGATCCACGTGAGCATCTGGCGGTTGATGCGTTTGAGCCACCATTGGTCGAACGGCCCGATCACCAGGAGATAAACCACGAGCAAGCCGAGCAACGCGGACACGGGTAATTTGCGAATCTGCCGGCTGTCCACCATTGCGCCGATCACGCCGTCGATGCCCGTGTAACCTTGATTCGGCGGCGTCTTGTCCTGAAGCAACAGGCCGGGCACCTCGGCCACGCGCGCCCAGAAATAAGGGCGGAGCTTCCACGAGCGGAGGGGTTCTTGTTCCGGGTTGAAGAGCAGCACGGTGACCTTGCCGCGGCCCTGGCGGCTCGAGACGATCAGCGGCGTGCCGGCTGCGGCCAGTTCGACCTTGCCCGACGGATTGCTGATGCCGATCGCGCGCAGGCTGGCTTCGTTGAAGGATGGCTCGCCGCGCAGGTTGCGATAGACGTCGTCGAATTCGAGGGGACCGTTTCCGGAATCACCAGCCGCCGAGCTGTGGAGCCAGGCGTCAAAACTTGCGCCGATCGGAAGGGTGCGCACCGAGCTGAGTTCGCCGGGCACCAGGGATTTCAGCCAGGGCACCCCGGTGACATCGATGATGGAATCGAGGCCGATGATCAGATGGCCACCCGCATGCAGCCAGGACAGGATGGCTTCAACCTGGCGTTCCTTGAGGTCGGGCGCGTTTTGCGAATTGAGGTAAAACGAGCTCATGCCGCCGAGCGCCAGCGGGTTGTCGGGGAACATCTCTGCCTTCATCCGGCCGGTGGCGGCGACGGGTTTTGCGGAGAAATTGCGTGCGGCATCGCCGGGAAAGGCCGGCATGCCGGCGGCCGAACTGGGGATGGCCACCAGCAACTCACTCTGCCAGTTGATGTGGGCGCGGGATTGGAGGTTGCCCAACTGCGCGACCACCTGACCCTTTTCATTGCGCAAGGTCGCCGTGTATTGGCTCCCATAGCGCATGCCCGTGAACATCGGAAAGCTGAATCGTTTCAGCGTGCCCGTCGGCAGCTCGATGGGAAGTTGGCGCACCAACCCGCCGCCGACACTGCTGTCGCCAAACTCGAAGGTGGCGTTAAACGTCGGGCCTTCATTGCGCACTTCGCAAACGACGGGAAACCAGTCGGCCTCGGTGATGACGCCGTCGAAGCCGACAAAGACGTCGAACTGCGGGATGTCACGGCCAAGGGCCTGTGCGCGCGCCGAGCAGCAGAGGAGAGGGGCGGCCAGTAGAATGCAGAGCAAGACCGGCCAGCGAGCACCGGTTCGCGAGGCGAACCATCGGAAGAGACGAGCCTTGGAATCGATCATAACCTGCTGTACTTGGAATGCATGGCTTATAGACTGGAACCCGGCGGCGACGCAATGGATTTGCTCGCGCCACCCGCGAATCAACTCCGTTCGATCTGCCATTGGGAAGTTGGACCGCGGTAACCCGCTTTCGTTCCATGCGGGGAAAGGAGGTGCGGTGAAGCTGACAAAAAAGCGGGCGCCCTTGCAGGACGCCCGCCAACCCAAACAACCAAACCTAGACCTCCTCTGCGCCCTTTTTTTCGGCGCATGTTTTAGCGCAAACTCCGGTCAAGCTTCCGGACTGGCTCCGGCCTGCTTGACTGACGTTTCTGAGACTCACGAGGGAAAGGTTTGTTCAAAAGTTTTTTGACCGCTTCCCGGTCCACGTCGCTTCCATCTTACCCTGGTCGGTCTCGAACTCGAGGTCGCCCGCGAGCGTGCCATCGTCCTGTAGTTTGCCTTTGTAGCGGACCTTGAGCGGGCTGCCTTCGTACTCGCCGGTGAGGCTGAAGTTCACGTCCTTGCCGCGCACCTGGCCGGTGAGTTCGCGTTGGCCGAGCAAGCCATCGTAGCGGCCGAGCAAATTGTTGCCGGCTTGCACGAGTTGAATCTTCGGCATGCCGGTGTTGCCGTTGACCTGCACCTCGACGTCCCAATTGCCGGCGACGTTGGACACGTTGGTGGAATCCTTCTTGGGATCAAGGTTCGCCGCGATCTGCTCGACGCTGACCTTCGACTCGACGCCGTTCGCTGGAATCTCAACCTTCGCGAGCCAGAGGATGGCGTTGAGGACGACCTTGCGCTGGTTGTCGTTATACCAGTTGACGTGCTTGTGGCCGCCGGTGAAGCCGAAGCCGCGTCCGCCGTCGGGCCGATCGTAGACCCACATCATGGTCTCGCGCCGACCGCTTGCCGCCACGATGTGCGGATACGGGCCGGGAGGATAGACGTAGGGACCATCGCGCACGTCGTCGGACGGCGAGTCGGTGAGGATGTGGGTGACACTCTTCGCGTTCTCGTCCCAGCGCATATTGAAATACCATTCATCGACGAGGCCAAAAGAGCCGACGCCGTTTGCGATCGGATGCTTGGGCAGATCTTTCATGATCGGCTGCCACATCGGGTTGACGGAGAATTGGTGCTCGTACGCGCCGCCGATCCAGCGCCACATCGCTTTCTGCGGATCGCCAGCCGGAACTTCGACGCCGAAATGCGCGCAACCGATGCCCACGCCCTTCGCGGCGAGCGAGTCCATGAGCTTGATGCGGTCGCCTTGGATCGCCGGATGTCCGCCACCGCCGTCGGCATAAATCACCACGGCGGACGCGCCGTCGAACACCGAGTCAGATTGCGGCCACCCGTTGGTATAAACTTCGACTTGGATGCCGGGCACGGACTTGAGGCTTTCCTGCCAGAGCAAGACGCCGGCGCGGAATTCGTGATCGCCCGGTCCATGGCTCACTTTGCCGGCGATGAGGAGGATGCGTTTGTCGGCGGCTTCGGAGGCAATGGTGGCGAGCAACGCCAGTGCGAGCGCGGCTGATTTGAAAAAGGTCATGGGTTTGAGAGTAGTCGGCGTTGGGATGCAGGCGAGTGGAAAGCGCAGGGTGACGATTTTAATTGGTGCAACGGCCGCAAGCGCTCGGGTTGCCCGAACAGGTTGGAGTTGGCGTTTCCGCGCCCGCTTTGCCCGGCGCAAAAGCGGAGAGTTGCTTCCTCATTTTTGTGGAACCGCACTCCGGGCAGCGGGGCTTCTGCGAGCGGTTGCGAATGAGCACTTCGGAATCGCGGGCGCAGGATTGGCAGTGGAATTCGTAAATCGGCATGAAGGGATTCTGGCGGAAGGCGACCTGAATTAGAAATGGAAAAATGCTCGCGCCCATTGCCCGGCCTGTGCTAACCGAGTGGCTCAGTGGCCCCGCTAAATACTTGAACTGATGACCTGCCCTTCTTGTTCGCGGCGAAAGTTTCTCGGCCTCACACTGGTCGCGCTTTTCCCAAGCCTGCCTGCCTTTGGGGCAATGGTGCACGTGGTGCGCAAAGGAGAGACTCTGTCTGGCATCGCGCGCAAGTATGGCGTTTCCCTGCCCGAACTGGCGGTCGCCAACAGCCTGACCACCCGGACGCAGGTTCAAACCGGCCAGCGGTTGACGGTGCCCGTGCGAGCGGTGCGCCCCCAACTGGGTCGCGAGCTTAAGAAGCAGTTTGATCAGACCAGAGTGAAGGCGGGTCGCTGGAAATACATTGTGGTGCATCACACTGCCACGGCCGTCGGAACATTCCATGGGATTGACCGCGACCATCGTGAACGGCGGCACATGGAAAACGGCATTGCCTACCATTTCCTGATCGGCAACGGCAAAGGGATGAAGGATGGCGAGATTGTGGCGAGCCGGCGCTGGACGGAGCAGCTTCAAGGCGGGCATCTGGCGAGCGAAGAATTAAACCAGATAAGCCTCGGGGTTTGTCTGGTGGGAAACTTTGAGGAAACGGCCCCGACCAGCCTCCAGCTTCAATCGTTGGCAGCCTTGTTCAATTATCTCCTCGCCCGTTGCCGGCTGGGTCGATCCGCTATCAAGACGCATCAGCAGATCAATACAGTCTTTACGATTTGCCCGGGTCGGAATTTTCCCGTCAAAAAACTCCTCGAAATGGTAGCGTAGTCAGATCGAGTCAACGGATTGGGCTTATGGGAAATCCGCGAACGATTGGGTTGAGGAATAACCCAGCCTAAATCCGTCTAAGTAGTTGAAAAAAGGTCAGCTTTCTGTTTGACATGAATCGCCACGATCCATAAAAAACACCTGCTACATTGCATTCCGAAACGTAAAGAGATCGGCCTTAAGCAGGAACAGATAAATCAATTTATGAAGAAGATAATTGCCTCCACAGGGATGGTCGCGCTAGGTGTCGCTGGGTTACAAGTCTCCATCGTGTCCGGTCAGGATGCCGCCAAGTCGTGGAGCGTGAATGGTTCGTTGCGTGGGTTTTACGACAGCAACAGCACGGCGGCGGCGGACGAGTTTGCGGTCGAGAGCTTTGGTATCGGCGTGGAGGCTGGGGTCGGCTACAACCTGCCGTTGGACCAGACGTTCTTCGGCGCCGACTACACCTATGGTCTTAAGTGGTATGAAGGCCGGGAGTCTGGCAACACGGATCAGACTCATCGGTTTAACCTGAAGCTCGACCACTCGTTTAACGAGAAGTACAAGGTGACGCTCAAAGATACCTTCGTGGCGACCAGCGAGCCGACCGTTTTGGAGCAGGGCGGTGCGATTACCGGCCGAACACTCGCCGATGCAATGCTGAACCGGGCGAACTTGGATCTAGCCGCACAGTTCACCCCCAAGCTCGGAGCGACGATCGGTTACGGTAACAATTGGTACGACTACGATCAGGAAGCTGGAGATGTTGCTAACCCGAACGTCTTTCCTAGTCGGTCTCAGTTGCTCGACCGCATGGAGCACCAGATTCCGGTTGAAGGGCGGTATACACTCAAGCCCGAGACGGTGGTTCTTGCAGGATACCAATACGGTATGTCGGATTATCAGGATGACGCACCTTATTTTGTGGGCCTTCCTGGGGCTGTTGGTCTCCAAGCTCCCTCGTGGCGCAACAGTCAGTCGCACTACCTTTATGGAGGAGTCGAACACAACTTCTCGCCGCAGCTCAATGCAGCCTTGCGTGGTGGCGTGCAACTTCAGGACTACACCGATTTGCCCACCGGCGCCCAAGTGGAAGATAGCAGCACCAATCCCTACGTGGATGCGAATCTGAGCTACCTCTACAACCCCGGCAGCTACTTCCTGGTTGGCTATCGCCACGCCAGTACCGCAACAGATTTGACTGTGCTCAATGCGGAAACCGATCTGGTCTATCTGAACTGGACTCATCGGATCACTGCACAGTTGAATGCAAGCCTGACCTACCAATGGCAGTATTCTTCTTTTAATCAGGGCTATAGTGGCATTTACGAAGACGACAAGGAAATGTTCAACATTTTCGGCTTGAACTTGTCGTATACTATTACCCAGTTCCTCACCGGCGAAATCGGATATAATTTTGACGACTTGAACAGCGATACGGCTGGACGCAGCTACTCGCGCCACGTCGGATATATTGGTCTTCGCGCCACCTATTAGGCCCGCGTAAGCCATAAAGTTTGGGAGGCTGGAGCCGTAAGATTCAGCCTCCCTTTTTTGTTTATTGCTATGGAATCTTTTAAGCAGGAACAGCAGGCAGCCAGCCCGCTCCATTTCTTGGATTACTGGCGGATCATTCGGATCCGTAAGACGGTGATTCTCGCCGTGTTCCTGCTGGTGGTCTTGACGACGACCTTGGTGACGTTCGTCCTACCGGAATTCTTCGCCAGCACCGTTACCATCGAGGTAAAGAAAGACTCCAGCACCTTGGAGAAATTTGGCAGTCCGACCGCGGTGCAGGGCTTCGATCCTTATTTTCTGCAGACTGAGTTCGAGAAAATTCAGTCCAAGAGCGTGCTTTATCAGGTCATCTCCAATTTAAACCTCGGGGAAGTCTATCGCACCACGCGAAAGTACGACGTCAATTTGAAAACGGAGGAAACGTTCATGCTGCTCATGAACGATCTCAACA
The DNA here is from genome assembly GCA_031362805.1 of bacterium. Taxonomy (GTDB): domain Bacteria; phylum Verrucomicrobiota; class Verrucomicrobiia; order Limisphaerales; family RI-55; genus RI-55. The sequence continues at coordinate 52,846 of JANLTG010000026.1, read as the reverse complement.
TCAGTCAAAAGCGCAACACGGAGCTCATTGAAATCACCGTCTACAATGAAGACAAGGTGATGGCTCGGAAGATTGCCAATGAGATCGCCGATGAATACCGGAAATGGCGCGTGGAAGATTCCAACCTGAAATACAGCCAGGGCTTCGCTTCCATGTCGAACTCGCTGCAGTCCGCCCAAGAGGAACTCGACAACAGTCAGAAGAAAGTGAGTGAGCTGCTGAGCAACCTCAATGTCACTGACATGGACGAGACCAGCACCCGGAACGCTTTGTTTCTTGAAATGCAGACTTTGCAAGCGTACCGGGCGCAGTATGACTCGGCCTCGATGGATCACAGCAAGACGGAAAGGCAGCTCAATGAGATCAATGCAATTCAGGACAAGGCAGAACTGAAGGTCGCCATCCCGACGTCGTTCCAGGAGGAATCGTTGACGGTGAATTTCCCGGCTCTATTTCAAAAGGAAGCAGAGGCCAAGAGCCGCCTCCAGAGCCTGCTTGCCGAATACGGAGAAACGTTTGGTGGCGTTAAGGCCGCGCGCGCCGAGCTTGAAGCTGTTTCCGCAACTCTCGAAGAACGGATTGCTGGTGTCTTGAAGGCGATCAACATCAAGTTTAACGCGGAAAGTAGCCGGCTTGCCATTCTTTCCAAGGAGATTCAGGCAAAGGAGAATGCGTTCCGGGTTCGGTCTACGAATATCATGCCTTATCTGGCAGCGAAGGAAGATTACACCCGGCGTCGCGATGTTCGCAACTCGGTGGAAATGAAAATTGCCCAGGAGAAGATCAACACCGCCCTCAACAATCCGGGTATCGTCAAGGTGATCAACATTGCCGAGGACGCCTTGCGTCCGGCGCGTCCCAACAAGACGCTAAACATCTTGCTCGGCGTCATCGTTGGCTTGGTCGTCGGCGTCGGTCTGGCGTTTTTCATCGAATACCTCGACACCAGCGTCAAGACCATCGACGACGTGGAACGTGCGTTGCAAACCCACGTGCTGGGAGTAATCCCGCAAAACGTCGGGTCACTGCTCGACGAAGGTGCCGACAGTCCCCATGCCGAGGCGTATCGCGTGCTCCGGACCAACATCCTGTTCTCCCGCAAGGCGGAGACGCAAAACACCATCACCGTCGTCAGCGGCGGCGCGGGCGAGGGCAAATCGACCACTCTGTTCAATCTCGCGTGCATCTTCGCGCAAAACGGTTCGCGGGTGCTGATTGTTGACTCTGATTTACGGCGGCCCAGCATCCACAAGATTCTCCGCGTCTCCAACACGTTGGGGCTCACCAATTACCTGCTCGGCCAGAAGCCGATCGAAGAAGTCATCCAAACGACGACCATCAAATCGCTCGATTTCATGCCGTCCGGCAAACTGCCCAGCAGTTCGATGGGCATCCTGAGTTCGGTCAAGATGCGGGAGCTCGTTAAAGAGTTGAAGCGCCGTTATGATTTCGTCTTCTTCGATTCACCGCCGATCATGGGCGTCAGCGACGCATCGGTGCTCGCCAGCGAGGTGGACCTCACCTTGCAGGTCATTCAATATCGTCGCTATCCGCAGCCGATGACCATTCGCGCGAAGCAAATGATCGAGAAGGTGGGGGGCCAGTTGCTCGGTGTCGTGTTGAACAACATCAACATGGCGCAGGACGAGAACTACTATTACTACAGCGGCTATTACTACGATTATTACTCCAAGCACACGGATGACGACGATGGCGAAGGCCAGAAGAACGGCCAGAAAAATGGCGGAACTGCCAAAGGTGCTGAAACCCCTTCCCGCCTGGACCTTAAAAAGTATTGAACGGTTTGCTTGATCCCCGCCTCTTCAGAAGCATGAGATACCTCGCATTTCTTTCGCGCCCCTTCGCCGCCTTGTTTTCGTTGCTCGCGGTTTTTGCCGTCTTAACCAGCGGCTGTCAGACGGACAATACCGCGACGAACGGTGGCAATGCTGCCAGTGGCGACGCTGGTTCAACGGCCGAGCCCGTGGTGGATTCTGAACTGTTGCGGCAGGGCGACCTGCTCAAGATCACCTTCAAGGGGCCCACCAATCTTCAGTTCACGGAACACGAGGAACGCATTCCGGCGAGCGGGCAGATCACTCTTCAATACATCGGCAAGGTCCAGGCTGTGGGGAAGACCCGCGTGGAACTTCAAGACGCCATTCGCGCGAAGTATGTCCCGGCGGTTTTCAAGGAGCTTTCGGTCACCATTGCTCCCGCCGAGAGGTTTTTCTATGTGGGTGGCGAGGTGAAGGATGAGAACCGGCACCCGTACCTCGGTGAACTGACCCTTCGGGAGGCCATCAATGCGGCGAAGGGCTTCACCGAATTCGCCAACAAAAAGAATATCCAAGTGACCCGTACCGACGGCAAGGTGATCAAGGTGAACTATTACAAAGCGCTCGAGGACCCCAAAAAATACGACATCAAGATCCAACCGGGTGACAAGATCGTCGTGAAGCGTAGTTACTGGTAGTGATCCGTCTCGATATTCTTTCCGGCAAACAGGCGGGCCAGACAATTCTGGTCCGCCGTTTTCCTTTCCAAATTGGACGCTCACCGCAAGCTGGATTGCCGCTTTTGGAACCGGGGGTCTGGGATGAGCACTGTCGGATTGAGTACCGACCGGCTCAGGGCTTCTATCTGTGCGCGACCCCGGCGGCGGAGACCCGAGTCAATTCGCTTCCCGTCGAGCAAACGCTTCGGTTGCCCAACGCTTCAGAAATCTCGCTGGGTGCGGTGCGTCTTCGGTTTTCCATTGCCGATCCACCACCGCGCGACTTGCGGCTGCGTGAAGCTGTTGCCTGGCTTTTCCTGGCGGCTGTCGTCGTGAGTGAAGCTTGCCTGATATACTGGCTGCCCCGCTAGGCTTTGAGTCCGCGCTGTCAGTGGCGGAAATGCCGGTGCCCGGTAACCACCATGGCCAGATTGCGTTCGTTCGCAGCGGCGATCACCTCGCCATCCCGCATCGAACCTCCCGGTTGAATGGCGGCGGTCGCGCCGGCCTCGGCGGCGGCCACCAGTCCGTCGGGGAACGGAAAAAAGGCATCGCTGCAAACGACACTGCCTTTGAGCGACAATCCCGCTTCCTGTGCCTTCCAGACCGCGATCCGGCTCGAGTCCACCCGGCTCATCTGGCCGGCGCCGATGCCCAGCGTTCGATCCGGTCCACAATAGACAATCGCGTTGGATTTTACGTGTTTCACCACCCGCCAGCCAAAACGCATGGCCCGCAGTTCGTCGTTGCTCGGAGCGCGTTGCGTGACCGTCTTCAACTCGTCAGCCGTCGCCGTTTTCAAATCACGACTCTGCATCAGCCATGACTCGGCGCCAACGGATCGCACATCCCAGGGACTGGCCTGCACGGAGTTCTTCAGGATCCGGAGCAGGCGTAAAGTTTTCTTCTTCTGCAACAGCGCCAAGGCGTCCGGTGCAAACGCCGGCGCAACGATGACCTCGCTGAAAATCTCGGAGATCGCCTCCGCGCAGGGCAGATCGAGCAGCCCGTTCACGGCGATGATCCCTCCAAATGGCGCCTGGCGATCGGTGGCGAACGCCTTTTCCCAGGCCTCTTTGAATGACGCGCCCTGGCCCACGCCGCACGGATTGGTGTGCTTGAGAATAGCCAGCGTCGGTTCCTCGCCAGCGAACTCGGTGATCAACGCGGCGGCGGCGGTGAGGTCGAGAATGTTGTTGTAGGAAAGTTCCTTGCCGTGCAGTTGCTCGAAGTATTCGCGAAACTTCCCGTAAAGCGCGGCCTGCTGATGCGGATTCTCGCCGTAGCGGAGCGTTTGCACGAGCGGTGCTGAAATGCTTAACGCGGGCGCCAGGCCTGTGGCGGCGGGCGTAAATGCTTTCTGCAAATGGGCGGCAATCGCGGCATCGTAGGCGGCGGTCCGGGCATAGACTTTCGCGCAGAGCTCGCGACGGAGTTCCAGGGTCGTGTTGCCCGTCGCGCGAATCTGATCGGCGACCCGCGTGTAATCGGCGGGGTCCGTGATGACGGTGACGCTCTCGTGATTCTTCGCGGCGCTGCGGAGCATGGAGGGGCCGCCAATGTCGATGTTCTCAATCGCTTCCTCCAGCGATACGTCCGGTTTTGCGACGGTCGCTTCGAAGGGATAGAGGTTCACCACCACCAGATCGATGGGGGTGATGCCGTGCTCCCTGACGGTGGCGACGTGTTCCGAATTGTGGCGGAGATGCAGCAGTCCGCCGTGAATCTTCGGGTGCAACGTCTTCACGCGGCCGTCGAGCATTTCGGGGAAGCCGGTGTGCTCGCTGATATCCTTCACCGTCAGGCCTGCCTCGCGCAGCACCTTGGCGGTGCCACCGGTGGAGATCAGTTCGATGCCGGCAAGGGCGAGAGATTTGGCAAAGTCCACCAGCCCGGACTTGTCGGAAACGGAGAGCAAGGCGCGCGCAATCTTTGACATAGGCGCGATAAACTCCTCGGCGGCTACGGATGCGTCAATGATCGAGTTCGTTCACACCCGGATCTTGCGCGGGAACTGCTGGTTCGCTTCCCAGTAAGTGCGCTTGTTCTTGATCGGCGTGTCGGTCAACGCCGGTTGCACCCGGCCATCCACATCCGTCGCGCGCGACACCAGCTTGTGCTCGCCGGTGGTTGGCTTCTCCCAGACGTGACTCCAAAACGTCCACGCGTGCTTCGATCGATTTTTGCGGTCGAGTTCGACTGCGTTCCAGGCGCCGTCGTCGATTTGCAATTCCACCTTGTCCAGCGGCGTGCCATCGGTCCAGGCCGCGCCGGTGATCCGCAAAGCGCCGTCCGCACGCTTCGTGACGCGGGCGACGATCGACTTGGTGGCGATCGGCCCGACCTGCGTCTCGCGCCAGAGCATCTCGCCCCCGACCTCTTCGCCGCGGATCGTCACATACTCCCGGCCCATGTACTTGCTCATGAACCGCCGGTCATGCACCTCGATCCGCGTCAGCCACTTGATCCACGCGATGCCGAACCAGCCGGGCACGACGACCCGTACCGGCGCGCCGTTCTTTGCGCTAAGCGGCTCGCCGTTCACCTCCCAGCAGAGAATGACGTCGTCCGCCAGCGCATCGTCGAGCGACAGCGCGCGGGAGAACTTCATCTCGAAATCCTGCTCGCGGACCTTCTCGACCTTCTCGTCCGCGCCGAAGAAGACGACCTCGCGGGCGCGCTCGTGCAGCCCGGCGTCCTTCAGGAGCGAGCGCAACGACGTGCCGGTCCAGCGCGCATTGGCGACCGCGCCCATGAAGCCGGGATTCGAGCCGTTGCCCGAGCATTCGAGCGTGGCGGTGACGGTCTTGCGGCGGCGGCGCTTCAGGTCTTCGAGCGTGAGCGTGAGCGGCCGCTTTACCCAGCCGTCGAGCGTGAGCTTCCAGTCGGCGGCGTTGACCTCGGGATAGCCGTAATGCGCGACGTTGAAGATCTGGTCATTGGGTGTGATCCAGGACGTGAGCTCGTCCCATTTCACCATCGGGCGGTCCTTGGGCACGAGCTGGTCGGGCAGGAACTTGACGGGTTCCTCGTCGGCCGCGGGCGCGTCAAAGCCGAACGCGGCGAGCGGACGTTGGGTCATCGCCACGGCCACGGCGGCGACGGAAGTGGAAAGCATCTGACGGCGGGTGAGCGGGGTCATGGACATACGTTAATGAACACGGCTGCAATGGCAAGACTTGGGCTAATTCGCGTTCCACAAGGCGAGGAATTCCCTTTTGTTCTTCTCGTTCGCTCCTGACAGCAATCGCGCGTTTTTCTTCTTTCGCTCATCTCTCTTGGCAACGATCTTCTTATCCACGAGTGATGGGTCTGCCCCAGCATCCAACAAGAGATTTGCAATCTGAGGTTCGCCTTCTGCATCGACTACCATTAATGGCACCCGTCCCTTTGCATCGGGAAGATTTGGATCGGCTCCCGCCGCCAACAGCGCTTCAACGATTTGAAGGCGAACTCTCATAGTGTTCGTGAATCCAGCGCCACCCATACTCAGCCAATCGGGACCGTCATTTCGCACCGCCAAAGTTAGCGGCGTTTCACCCTTTCGTGGCCCATGATCAACGTTGTGGCGGAGTCGCTCATTCACCGGACACCCGAGCTTCAGGAGCGCCTCTACATACCGCCAGTTCCTCTCATAGACGGGACGATGAAGTTCATTGCCACAAAGAGGACATCCAGCCCTGACCAGCTCGCGCAGCACCTTCAGTCGGTTCGCGTCTTCCTTCTTGGTGGATAGGGCAAAATGGGCAGCGGTCTGACCCTTTGGAGTTCGCAAGCCCGGATTGGCGCCTGCATCGAGCAGCCGATCCACTGCCTGGAAGTTTCCCCTATCCGCTGCAATCATTAGCGCAGTTGCACCACTGTTGCCCTCGTCATCTCTGCTTGCGCGGGTGTCAATCTTGGCCCCGGCCGCAACTAGTGCATCAATGATCTTGGCATCGCTTCGTGCGCAGGCGCACATGAGAGGAGTCCAGCCGGTTCGTTTGCGGTTGATGTCGGCCCCATTCCTAGTGAGCCAGATCGCCAGCTTCGTTGCTTGGCGATCGATTGCGATGTCGAGTAAGGAGTGGGGTTTCGCAGGCTGACGGTTGTCGCCAAACTGGTAATTAGGATCGAGGCGACTCTCGTTGAGCATCCGCAAGAGCTGTCTCCAGTTGCTCGCTCTGATGACGGAATCGACGGAGGCGACTCCAGATGTAGAGTTCTTGCTCTTCTTCATGCGATCATGGTGGCTATTATTTCCCTGGTGGATCGAACACGATAGGCGAGGACTCCACCCAGCTTCGCAACGGCGTGGTCGTCTTGATGTCGCCGCCGGTGCTCAGCACGAACCAGCCGTTCGCCAGCCGTCCGTCGATGTTGTCCTTCGATTCCCATTCGGCGCCCGACGCCGTGAAGCGTCCGCGTCGCAGCGACACCCAGTGGCCGTCCACCGACTTCACCCAGCCGTTGCCGAAGCGGGCGGTGCGCGTCTCGTTCACGCTCTTGAAATCGCGGCGGAAGTCTTCGACGAACGAGTAGAACCCGTTGAACGCCTGGTCGCCGGTGCGTGTGCGGAACGTGACGAGATGTTTCCACACGTTTTCCTTGGGCAGCCAGAGGTGGCCCTCGTACGCCGTCTTGCCGTCGGCCCGCGTCGCGCGCACGAGGAACTTGTTCGTCTGCCCGAGCGCCCAGTCCAAGTCCATCATGCACTGGCCGCCGGTGCCTTCACCGCCGAAGCGTTTGATGCGGACGCCCTCGCCCTCGTGCAACAGCTCGACGCGTTGCTCCGGCGTCACGGCACTCGGGTCATCGCCTTTGCTCGGGTCCCAGACGGAAAAGATGGCGACCTTCTTGCCGTCGCCGAGTTCCTGGATGCCGAAGTAGCCGGTGTTCCAGCCGCACGCCATGAAGTAGCTGCCGGTCGTGGTCTGATCGACGACCATCTCGTTGTAGAACAGCGTCGAATCTGGCGCGGCCCAGCCCCAGTGAACCGAACGCGCCGCGCGGAACGGCTGCGGCTCGGCGGCGGAGGCGTGGAAGGCGAAACCGACCAAAGCAATGGCCACGAAAGAGCACAAAGGGCGCAAAAGACGATGGTGGGTCGTGTCGCTCTGCGCGCGACTCGAGCGGGCAGGGGAAAGCAAATCAGTTTGAGTCACAAGTAGTCGTTGGGGTTGTTGGGGGCAATCGAAAGAGGTCGTCGAGTCACAGACCGCAAACATCGCTGCGCTTGTTTGCGGAATTCCACGGCGGACCGGCAGGTCCGCCCTACCGAACTCGGGTAGGGCGGTGCTGCTGCGCCGCCGTAACTTCCGTCGAGCGTCAGCAAGATGTCGTTCAGAGTTTGAATATCCACGTGGAACGCAAATCTGGGGAGCGTTGGCCATCCATGCCGGCTGTGGGTGGCCCGGCTCGCATGGTTCAATTGCCTGGTCGGACCCACAGGAGTTCGACTGGTTCCTTCGCGTGGACGGTCGAAGTGGCAATGCCGGCGGGGATCAGGGCGAACTGTCCGGCCCGCAAAACAAGGTTGCCATTCGGAGAATTCACTTCGGCTGAGCCGGACACCAATCCGATGACCTGCATTGTGCCGGCCTTCAGGTGCCACGCCTTGCCGGCTTCAAGCTTCGCGTGGTCCACGCGGAAGAGCGGATCGTTCACCAGCGGACGAAGCAGGCCGAAGTCGGTTACTGCAACCTTCGACGGAACCAGGCCCGGCTCGAAGTCGGCAAAGTCGATCGAGCGCATCGACCGTTCGATTTGCAGTTCGCGAGGCTTGCCGTCGAGGCCGACCCGATGCCAGTCGAACACGCGGTAGGTCGTGTCCGAGTTTTGCTGAATCTCGAAGATCACACTGCCCGCGCCCAACGCATGCACGCGGCCGCTGCGGAGGAACATGCAGTCTCCGGGCTTCACCGCGATGCGATGAAAGCACTCCGCCACCGTGCCGTCGGCCGTCTTGCGCTCGAAGTCCGCCCGCGTCACGCCGCGTTTGAGGCCGCAGAAGATGTCCGCCTCCGGCGTTGCCGCAGCGACATACCACATCTCGGTCTTGGGCTCGCCACCGAGCGCGACTGCGATGGACGCTGGAGGATGCACCTGTAGCGAGAGCTTGTCCTGTGCATCGAGAATCTTGATCAACCAGGGAAAACGCCGTTCCCCCGCACTGGTAGCAGCCGACGTAAGAAGGCTCTGACTACCGCCGGCTGCTGAAGTGGAATTGAGCCTCCTAACGTCGGCTGCTACCGGGGGTTGATTGGCCGGCCTCACGCAGCTTTCCCCGAACAGTTCAGCCACATGGTTTGTGACCAGCCAGTGCAGATCGCGCCCGGCCAGCGGGCCGTTGGCGATCACGCTCACGTCGCCCGGTCGATCGGAGATCTCCCACGATTTGCCGATGGGACCGCCCGCCGGCAGCGGCTTGCCGTAAAGCTCTTCAATGCGGCGCCCACCCCAGACGCGTTCCTTGTAGATGGGATTGAAAGTCAGTGGGTAGAGCATTGGTCGTGTAAAGTTGCTGGATGACGTCGGGTGTTGTACCATCGCTTGCGTTCGGTCGAGATTTCGGCGGCACGGCAGCACCGCCCTACCAAACTGTGGTAGGGCGGACTTGCCGGACCGCCGCCGCTTCCCGACAACGAGTGATGCGTCGTTGTCGGTCGGGCTGAAGCCGGGGCGAGCATGATCGCCTAGTGTTTCCCCTCGTTGAACAAGATGAACGTGCCCGTCTTCCCGGACATCACGAGATCCTTCCAGCCGTTGGCATCCAGATCAGCTACCCGGATGAACAAGCCCGTCCCCGCGTCGTTCGCATCGATTGTGTGCCGCGTGAACTTCAGTGCCGCGCGATCCCAGGTGTAGTAGTAGATGCAGGCCGGGTCGTCGGTTCCGGGATCGCCTTTGGGATGTGCCCGCACCCGCTTGCCGGTGATCAAATCGGGCTGGCCGTCATTGTCGATATCCTCCCAGGCCAGCACGTGCGCCTGCGACCACGACTTGTCGATCACGTGTTCGCGCCACTGCGTCTTGCCGTCCTTGGGCGCGAGCTGCTCCATCCAGAACACGCCGTAGTTGTGGCCGCTGCCCCAGATCACATCGTTGCGGCCGTCGCCATTCAGGTCGGCGATGATCATCGGGCAGCTCGCCTGATCGTAGAGCCAGTCTTCGTGCAGCTTCCAGGGGGCGGCACTCGGATCGCCTGCGGGCCGCTCATACCAGCCGGAGCGAAACGTGATGTCCTCGCGCCCGTCGCCGTTGATGTCGCCAAAGCCCATGCCGTGACCGTTGACATTGCCGACCACCAGTTGCTCGAACGTGTGTTTGCCGTCGCTGTTCGCCAGCTTCCAGATCGTCAGCGGGTTCTTCGGATTCCAACTGTCCACGACGAACTCTGGCCGGCGATCGCCGAGCAGGTCGCGCAGAAACGTGATCTCGTTCTCCTGTGCGGTGACCTGCAAGACCTGCTTCACCCAGAGCTTGCCGTAGTCGAGTCCCTTCGCGCCGGGGTTCTTGAACCAGTGAACCTCCTTGCCCATGTACGAGCCCGCGATGAGATCCATCCAGCCGTCGCCATCCACGTCGTGGGCGTGTTCGCCGTTGTTCTCGAGGTAATCATCGCCGAACTCCGGCACCTCGCGCAGCGGTCGCGGCGTGAAGTTGGGCGCGAGGAAAAGGTTGCGGCCGGCCGAGACGTCGAGCATGCCGTCCTGGTTGAAGTCGGCCACGGCACAGGCCTCGTTCGGGTCGTGAAACAACTTCACCTTGCGCCAGTGGAGATCGGCGGCGGACAAACCACTCGGCAGGGCGACACCAATCAGCAGGGCAAGATGAGTTAAGCGCATGCACCGGTTCTACCGGAAATTGGCGCACGCGCAAAGGTTCTCTGGACTCCGTGGAAACAAGCTTTCCATTAGTGGCCACATTCGGTTCAATCCTCGGCGCACCGCATGTCCGACAACGAACAGCCTCATGCCTGGTTGGAAAACGAGTCCGGGGAAACCATCCCCCTGGGCGCCTCGTTCTCGGTCGGTCGGTCGTCCTCGTGCGAACTCACGCTCCAGGACACCAAAGTCTCGCGCAAGCACGCCGTGATCAACCGCCAGTCGGGCGACGAATACTGGCTCTCGGACCTGAGCAGCGCCAACGGCACCCACGTCAATCAACTGCGCGTCAGTCAGCCCACGCGGTTGCGGCCCGGCGATGAGATTCGCGTCGGTCCTTTTGCCCTCAAGTTCCATTGTCCCACCAGCGAAGTCGCCGGCGTTGCCACGCAGATGACGACGCAGCAGACGATCATCGATCTACGCCACGAACGCCGGTGGCTGATGGTCGCGGACATCGAGAACTCCACGATGTTGGCGTCGAGCTTGGACCCCGCCGTTTACCGGAAGTATGTGGATGAGTGGTTTACCAAGAGCAAAGAGACGATCACGGGGAATCGCGGCGTCGTGAACAAGTTCCTGGGCGATGGCTTCCTCGCGTGCTGGCCGATGATGGGCGGGATGCCCGATCACGTCGCGGCCGCGCTGGAGCAGTTCCGCGGGATGCGCGATGACCTGTCGTTCCGCTTCCGCGTCGTGCTGCATGTGGGCGACATCATCCTGGGCGGCGTGGGCCACACCGGTGAGGAAAGCCTGGCGGGGCCCGAGCTTAATTTCGCCTTCCGCATGGAGAAGGTCGCGGGAACGAACGGCATCAGCATCCTACTCAGCGAAGCGGCGGCGGCGGCGTTAGGCGAACGATTCAAGCGCGGTGAACCACGGCGGTTCGCGGTGCCGGGCTTTGCCGGCGAGCACGTGTTCTTCGAGGGATGATCGACCTTCTGCCAAGCCGGAAGTATCGGTGAGGGAACCACGAAGGACGCCAAGAGACACGAATTGGATGTTGTGGGTCCAAGCTGTTCGATTGGCTTGTATTTCACCGTTTGGTGGGCGCTGCCATTGCTCCCGTGAGCGGATGTGACACCTCTCTCGATTCGCGTGAATTGGTGTCCATTCGTGGTTGAGCTTCCGGGTTCCAGCTTCGTCCACGGGTTGGGCCATGCTCACTCGCATTATCCCTTTTCATCGATTGACCCTCCGGCCAAAGCTGGACACTCTTTTCCCGTGAGCGCCGTTTCCAAGCCGTTGATTATCGCCGGTCGTGAGTTCTCCTCCCGCTTGATGGTGGGCACGGGCAAGTTCTCGTCGCCGCAGGCGATGCGCGATGCCCTGGCCGCCAGCGGCACCCAGATCGTGACGGTGGCCTTGCGCCGCGCCGACTTGTCCGGCAAGAAGGATCCTTTCGCCAACATCCTCGAGTTCATCGACTCGACGAAATATCTCCTGCTGCCCAACACGAGCGGGGCGATGAACGCCGAGGAAGCGGTGCGCCTAGCCCGCCTCGCGGTGGCCGCCGGCCTGCCGAAATGGGTGAAGCTCGAGATCCATCCCGACCCGCGCTACCTGTTGCCCGACCCGATCGAGACGCTCAAGGCGGCGGAGATTCTTGTGAGGGAAGAATTTGTCGTGCTGCCCTACATCAATGCCGATCCCGTGCTCGCCAAGCGGTTGCAGGACGTCGGCACGGCCACGGTGATGCCGCTTGGGTCACCGATCGGCTCGAATCGGGGGATTCAAACCCGCGACCAGATCCGCATCATCATCGAGCAGGCGACGGTTCCGGTGGTCGTCGATGCCGGGATTGGCGCGCCGAGTCACGCCGCGGAAGCGCTGGAGCTCGGCGCGGACGCCGTGCTCGTCAATACGGCGATCGCCGTGGCGTCGGACCCGAACCGGATGGCGATCGCGTTCAAGCAAGCCGTCGAGGCAGGTCGAACCGCCTATGAACTGGGCCTCGCCGATCACCGTTTTGAAGCCAGCGCGACGAGTCCGTTGACGGCTTTTCTCGATGCGTGAAGCGGCGCCGGCTTCCGGCCCGGCATTTAGCGATCGATTTTGAAACGCGCCGCATCGGAAGCCAGCGCTCACCTGACTTATTATGAACCAACACACCCTTCCTATTGCCCGTGTGCGCGAACTGCTCGCTGAAGGCGCGCGTCAGCAAATTCTCGTAATTGGCGATGTCATGCTCGACTGGTTCATCTGGGGCCGGGTCGATCGCATTTCACCCGAGGCACCGGTGCCCGTCGTCGAGTTCCAGCGCGAGAACTTCATGCCCGGCGGCGCCGCCAACGTGGCGCGCAACCTGGCCGTGCTGAAGAATCCGGCGAGCATGATCGGCCCGGTGGGCCGCGACAGCTACGGCGCGAAGCTCAAGTCGTTGCTCGAAGAGGAGGGCGTCAATTGCCGCGGCTTGTTTGCGCAATCCAAGCGCCCGACCAGCATCAAGACGCGGATTGTCGCGCACCAGCAACAGGTGGTGCGGGTCGATCGCGAGGAGCGATCGGCGATCGATGACGCGACGGTGCGACGGATTCTGGGCATCGTGGAAAGGCGGCTGCCCAAGACCGCCGCGATCATTCTCGGCGACTATGGCAAGGGCGCGATTACGCAGCCGTTGCTCAGCGGGCTGAAGCAGCTTTGCCACGAGCGCGGCGTTTGGATCAGCCTCGATCCGAAACCGGTTCACAACGTCGACATCTCCGGACTCTCGTTGATTACGCCGAATCGCAAGGAAGCTTTCGAATTGGCGGGCGTCGAAGACGAACACAAGGGGGCACACCCCCTCGAAGACAAGGGGCTCATGCAGGTCGCCCGCGTGTTGCAACGCCGGCTCAAGCCCGCGCTGCTGCTCATCACGCTTGGCGACCAGGGCATGTTGCTGTGTCATCCGGGCGAGAAGCCCTTCCACGTGCCGACCACCGCGCAGGAGGTGTTCGATGTCTCCGGCGCGGGCGACACGGTGATTGCCTCGTTCACGCTGGCGATTGCGGCCGGGGCATCGCCCGTCGAAGCCGCAATCTTTTCCAATCACGCGGCGGGCGTGGTTGTCGGTAAGGTCGGTACGGCCACCTGCGCACCCAGGGAATTGCTGGCGAGTTTCCCGAGCGACACCTGATTTCCCTGTCGAACTCCGAGCCAATGGCCAACCTCGCCTGCCCCACCGCGAAGCACGGTCCTCAGCTGGCCTTGCTCGCGGCGTTTCTCGGCTGGATGTTCGACGGCTTCGAAATGGGACTGTTCCCGATCGTCGGCCGACCCGCGCTGCTCAGCATGCTGGGCGCGGAAGCGGGGGATGCCGCGGTCGGTCAGTGGATGGGTTATATCACTGCCGCGTTCTTGCTGGGTGCTGCGGCGGGCGGATTCATCTTCGGCTGGTTGGGCGACCGGATCGGCCGGGTGCGCGCGATGTCGCTTAGCATTCTTTGCTACTCGCTGTTCACCGGGTTGGGTTACTTCGCGACGGAGCCGTGGCACCTCGGCGGGTTCCGTTTCATTGCCGCGCTCGGAATGGGCGGCGAATGGTCGCTGGGCGTGGCGTTGGTGATGGAGTGCTGGCCGGAACGCTGGCGTCCGCTGCTCGCCGGCATCATTGGCGCCGCGGCCAACCTGGGCTTCCTGCTCGTCGGCTATGTCGGGAAGATGATGGCCGTCACCACGGTCAACTGGCGGAGCATGTGGTTGATCGGCGCGTTGCCCGCCGTGCTCGTGTTCTTGATTCGTCTTTGGGTGCCCGAGTCCGAGCGGTGGCGCGAAGCCGTCCGCAGGGAACCGGGGCAACCGCTGCGCGACATCTTCGCTGACGGCCGCTGGCGCACCACCGTGCTCGCCACCGCGTTTGCGTCGATCGCGCTGATCGGCACGTGGGGATCGGTGCAATGGATTCCCATCTGGGTCGATCAACTCACGGGCGGCAAGATTCCCAGTGCGAAGGCTGACATCCAAATGGTTTCCGCGTTGGGCGCGATCGTGGGCAGTCTGCTCGGGCCGATCATCGGCGGGCGGATCGGTCGGCGGCCTGCGTACTTTCTGCTGTGCCTCGGCTCGCTGCTGTCCTGCGGCATGCTATTCCGGGGGGGGCTGGCCTACGGTCTCGCCTTCCAGCTAAACGTTTTGTTCGTCGGTGTTTTTACCGCTGCATTTTACGGTTGGTTTCCGCTTTATCTGCCGGAATTGTTTCCCACGCGAATGCGCGCTACAGGGCAGGGGGTCAGCTTCAACACCGGCCGCGTTTTCGCTGCGGCGGGCGCCGTAGCCAGCGGACAGTTGGTCGCGGCGTTTAGCGGCGACTACGCGCGCATGGGCGCCATCATCACGCTGGTCTATCTGGCGGGGTTGTTGTTGATTTGGCTCGCGCCCGAAACGCGCGGCAGACCATTGCCGGAGTAAGTCACGAGTCCGCGGTTTAACCAAGACGAACATGAGCAAGCTTACCTCGAACGACATCCGGTCGATGAAAGGTCGGACGAAGATCGCTTCCCTCACCGCCTACGATTATCCGTGGGCGAAGCTGCTGGATGAAGCGGGCGTGCCCTTGATCCTCGTCGGCGACTCGCTCGGCATGGTGGTGCTGGGGTATCCCGACACGACGCACGTGACGATGGATGAGATGTGTCATCACGTCCGCGCCGTGGCCCGCGCGAAGCCCAAGGCCCTCGTCGTCGCCGATCTACCTTTCGCCAGTTACTACACGATTGACCGGGCGCTGGCAAACGCGCGTCGCCTGATCGCCGCTGGTGCCGAAGCCGTGAAGGCCGAGGGTGGTCGCGCCATCGCGCCGCAGGTGAAGGCTCTTGTGGATGGCGGCATTCCGTTCATGGGCCACCTGGGAATGTTGCCACAGCATGTGCTCGAAGAAGGCGGCAAGTATCGCATCAAGGGCAAGACGGACGAACAGCACGCCGGGCTGCTGGCTGATGCGGACGCGCTCGTGGCGGCGGGCGCTTTTGCCGTGGTGCTCGAACTGGTCACGCCGGTCGTTGCTCAGGAACTCACGGCACGGATATCGATTCCGACGATTGGTATTGGCTCCGGACCGGACTGCGACGGGCAGATCCTCGTGACCCATGATCTGGTCGGCGCATTCCCGTGGTTCACGCCGCGGTTCGTCACGCCGAAGGTGCATACGGGCGAGGCCATCCGGCAGGCAGTGGCGGAATGGATGGAGGAATTGAAATGAAGAAGCAACTCTCCCACGTCGACGCCCGCGGTGAAGCCAGCATGGTCGATGTCTCGGCCAAGCCCGTGATGCTTCGCGAAGCGGTGGCACGTGGTGAAATCCGCCTCGCGAAAGAAACGCTGCGGCTCGTCGAATCGAACCAGGTCGCCAAAGGCAACGTGCTGGCCACCGCGCGCATCGCGGGTATTCAAGCGGCCAAGCGCTGCGGCGAACTCATCCCGCTCTGCCATCCGCTGCCGATCACCCACTGCGAGGTGAACTTCGAGATTCCGAAATCACACGACCGCATTGTGATCACCGCCTCGGCAAAGATCGCCGCGCAGACCGGCATCGAGATGGAGGCGCTGACCGCCGTGTCCGTCGCCGCGCTGACGATTTACGACATGTGCAAAGCCGTGGACAAGCGGATGCGGATCGAAGGCATCAGGCTGGTGTCGAAAATCAAAACCCCCATTAGTTTCTGAACGAAGATGAGCGAACCCATGATCCATCTGGCTCGCGGTGAACTCGAGCTCGGAGTCATGCCGCTAGGCGAGGTTCGCGAGTTGCTCGCCGCCGGGCTGTTGCTTCCCGACGACTTGTTTTGGACCGTTGGCTAGGCCGACTGGCAACCACTCTCGCAATTGCCGCCCCCCGCCGTTCAACCCGCCTCGGTACCCGCGGGCATCAAGGATTCGTTAGTCGGCGCCTCCACTTTTCTCAAAGCAACCGCCAAGAGCGCGGTCACCGCGGTTTCATCCACTTTGGGCGCCCAGCGGGACAATCTGATCGCTGCGAAGGAGCGCGTGCTTGAAGATTACGTTCCCAAGCTACAAGGCACCGTCGACCGGGTGTTGACTGAATCCTCCCGCAGCGTTGATTCAGCCGTGCAGGATGATGTGTTTCTGCGCAACCTGTTCGGCGCTGTCTATGACCTGCTCCCAAGGCCGGTCTGCCGCTTCGTGGGTGAGGAGGACTTTATCAAGTTCTGCTTCCAGCACCGGCAACGACTTCTTCGAGCGAACTCCAGCAACGAAGCAACGACGAAATAGGAAATCCTACCGTCAGTCGGCGAATCGCTCCAACTTTGCGACATAGTTCGCCGGCGCGTGGTCGCTCAGGAACGGTGGCAGTTCTCCCAACACCCCCGAGTTGTTCGCCAACATCCGTTTCAGTTCGATCGCCGTCGGCAAACCCGCGACCGCCGCAAACGGATCCTCACCCGGTGGGATCACGCGCAAACCGCCGTTGACCAAGTGATGCAACTGTCCGGAGTGCTCGAAGTAGGGCAATACCGGATTTGGAATCATCGGCGGCAGCCGCGGAATCACATCCAGATCGTTAACCACGCGGAAGTGGGGCACGCTCTGAAGCGCTGCGCTAAAGACGCGATCACCCACCCGCGGCGAACCAAAGGTGTAGAGGGCCGCAATGTCGTGCGACGGCAACTCAGTCCGGCACAGCGCCGCCGTCATCGTCGCCAGGGCACCGCCCAGACTATGCCCGGTAAGAAAAATCGGGCATTGAAGCGCGCGCAGTTGCTGTTTCAGAGCCGGCCACAATGCGGCGTGGGCTTCCTTGAATCCTTGATGCACGTGACCGGGGCCCGCCCATGGCCGAAGCACAAGTTGCAAATCCGTGAACATGTCGCGCAAACCCAGCGTGCCGCGAAACACGAGCACCGCACCGTCGGGGTTGGTCCGCTCGAAGACCGCCGCTTGCGGAACGCCCTGTCCGCTGCGCAGGACCGCTCCCTCGCGCCAGCCGTGCTCCGCGAGAATTTGAGCACGAGTTCTGAAACCCGCTGGCCGATTGGCGACTTCATCGCGTTCCTGCCGATAAATCACCCGGCTAAACTCAGCCAGCCAGAGAGCGCTATTGCGATTGAAGCCACCGGCCGCCGCCGGATCGAATGGCAGCAGGCCGTCGATGGCGAAGAAGTTCTCCGCCTCACCCGGATTCATCAGCGCTGCGATGCCGCGGTCTTCGTTCACGGCGGGATAGTGGGTTTGGTCAGCAGTAATTGAAAGAAGCGGCAACCAAATGCGGAGCTCATTCTCATCGCCGCTCACCAATGGATTTCCAATAGTAGCCGAGAGAAAGTCGGCTTGAATACCCCAAGCCGCGCGCGAGCCGCTACGAAGCGAGGCTACATGTGGGCAATCATGTTGTCGCCGAAGGCGGAGCACTTGATCTCAGTCGCGCCATCCATCTGGCGGGCGAAATCGTAGGTCACCTTCTTTGATCCAATCGCGCCGTTAAGGCCCTTGAGGATGAGGTCGGCCGCCTCGACCCAGCCGAGGTGCCGCAACATCATCTCACCGGAGAGCACGACGGAGCCGGGATTGACCACGTCCTTGCCCGCGTACTTGGGCGCGGTGCCATGCGTGGCCTCGAAGATGGCGTGGCCGGTGATGTAGTTGATGTTGCCGCCGGGCGCGATGCCGATGCCGCCGACCTGCGCGGCGAGCGCGTCGCTGAGATAATCACCGTTCAGGTTCAGCGTGGCAATGACGTCGAAGTCCGTCGGGCGCGTGAGCACCTGCTGGAGCGTGATGTCGGCGATGCTGTCCTTGATGACGATGCCCGCGCCGGGCCTGCCCTCGGGGATCTTGCACCACGGGCCGCCGTCGATTTCGACCGCGCCGAAGAATTCCTTCGCGACGTTGTAACTCCAGTCGCGGAAGCCGCCTTCCGTGAACTTCATGATGTTGCCCTTGTGGACGATCGTCACGGACTTGCGCTGGTTGATGATGGCGTAGCTGATCGCGCTGTGGATCAGCCGGGCGGTGCCGGAATAGCTGACGGCCTTGATGCCGACGCCGACCTGCACGGCGCAGGGGAAATTCGACGCGCCGACGGCCTTCCAGAATTCCTCGGCGGCGGGCTGGGTGCCGAAGCGGATCTTCTTAAAGTCCTTGGGAAACTCCTTCGCGATGAAATCCAAAACCTTCTGCGCTTCGGGCGTGCCGGCGGCGTATTCGATGCCGGCGTAGATGTCTTCGGTGTTCTCGCGGAAGATGGTCATGTCCACCTTCTCGGGATGTTTCACCGGGCTCGGCACGCCGGTGAAATACTGCACTGGGCGGAGGCAGACGTAGAGATCAAGCATCTGGCGCAGGGCGACGTTCAGGGAGCGGATGCCGCCGCCGACGGGCGTGGTGAGCGGGCCTTTGATGCCGACGAGAAATTCGCGGAACGCCTCGACGGTGTCGTCGGGCAGCCAGTTGTTGAACTGTTTGAACGCGGTCTCGCCGGCGAAAACTTCCATCCAGGCGATCTTGCGCTTGCCGCCGTAGGCCTTGGCAACGGCGGCGTCCATTACCCGCTCGCTGGCGGCCCAGATGTCGGGGCCGGTGCCGTCACCGCGGATGAAGGGGATGATCGGCTGGTCGGGGACGTTCAGTTTGCCGGCTTGGATGGTGATCTTGCCGCCGGCGGGAACAGTGCAGGTTGTGTAAGCCATGGTTCGAATTCGTAAGGGTTGAACAAAAAGTCAGGCCGCGCATCGTGCCGATGCGCGGCCTGCCGTTCAACGCAGAAATTGGCGGAAGCCGTTATGCCATTGCCACGGTTTTGGTGGAAGCGGGCTGAGCTGCGGCCTGGAACTCCGCGCCGATCAGCTTCACCACGTTCTCGGCGGTGAGCCCGTGCTTCTCTCGCAGGTATTCCACCGAGCTGGCGTGCTCGACGAATTCGTCCGGCCAGCCGATTCGCACCACCGGCGTGGTGATCCGTTCTTCGGCCAGGTGTTCCATCACCGACGTGCCGTAGCCACCCATCAGCGCGTGGTCTTCCAGCGTGACGATTGCGTCCGCCGTGCGCGCATAGAAGCTGTGGAGCGCGGCGTCGATGGGCTTGGTGAAGCGCGGGTTGATCACGGCACAATCGTAACCGGCGGCGGTGAGCAACTGGGCGGCGTTGCGCGCCACCGCGTGCATGTTGCCCAAACCGAACAAGGCCACTTTGCGTTTGCCGGTGTTGGCGAAGTTCAGCGTGACTTCACCCTTGCCGATCTCGAGCAGCTTGGGCGATTCCTTCACCGCGACTCCTTCCGCGGGACCGCGCGGGTAGCGGATAAAGGTCGGGTGCTTGGTGTGCGTGCAGGTGAACATCATGTCCACCAGCTCGTCCTCATCCTTCGGCGACATCGCGATGACGTTCGGCAGGCAGCGCAGGTAGGCGATGTCGAACAAACCGTGATGCGTGGGGCCGTCGTTGGCCGAAAGGCCGGCGCGGTCCATGCAGAAGATCACCGGCAAATCCTGGAGGCAGACGTCGTGATGGATGCAGTCATAAGCGCGCTGCAGGAACGAAGAATAGATCGCGCAAACCGGGTGCATGCCCATCGTGGCCATGCCGGCCGCGAAGATGACCGCATGCTCCTCGGCGATGCCCACGTCGTAGTAGCGCTTTGGCATTTCATCGCGCAGGAATTTCAAACCCGTGCCGCTCGGCATGGCGGCGGTGATGCCCACGAGCGTCGTGTCTTTCTTGCACAGGCGGACCATCGCCTGCCCGAAGACGTCCTGATAGGCTGGTGCCGTGCCGGGCTTTGACGACGGCGTCATGCCGGTCTTTGCGTCGTACGGTCCGAGGCCGTGGAACTTTTCGGGGAACTTCTGCGCCGCCTCGAAGCCGCGGCCCTTCTTTGTCAGGATGTGGATCACCACCGGGTCCGGGCATTCCTTGGCGAACTCCAGAATGCTGGTGAGCAACGGCAGGTTGTGGCCGTCGATCGGGCCGATGTATTTCAAGCCAAGCTCTTCGAAGATCAGGCTGCTGCTGCTGCCACCCTTGCCGTCGGTGCCCAGGCCGGGCTCGCTGCGGTGCAGTGCCACGTCGGTCAAGGTGCCCTTGATCGCTTCTTCAGCTTTGTGGCCGACGCGGATCGCAACGTCGCCCTTGGGCACACGGCGGAGCAGGCCTTCGAGATCCTTCGCCATCTGCGTGTAGCGCGGGTGGGTGATGAGCTTGTTCAGGTAGCTCGCGATCGCGCCGACGTTCTTGTCGATGCTCCACTCGTTGTCGTTAAGGATGCCGATGAATTTTTTGGTCGTGCCGGCGATGTTGTTCAACGCCTCGTAAGAGATGCCGTTCGTCAACGCGGCGTCGCCAAAGATGCAGACCACGTTCTCGTCCGTGCCCTTCTGGTCGCGCGCGGCGCACATGCCGAGCGCGGCGGACAACGCCGTGCCGGCATGCCCGGCGCCATAGCAATCGTGTTCGCTCTCGGTGCGCAGGGAGAAGCCGTTGAGGCCGTTCGTCTGGCGGATGGTGTGGAACCGGTCCTTGCGGCCGGTGAGCAGCTTGTGGACGTAGCTTTGGTGGCTCACGTCCCAGACAAACTTGTCCTTCGGCGTGCTGAAGACCTTGTGCAGCGCGATGGAGAGCTCGACCACGCCCAGGTTGGGGCCGAGGTGGCCGCCGGCTTTGGCCAGGGTGTTGATCAATTCCTGGCGAATCTCTTCGGCCAGCTGCTCGCACTGTTCGAGCGTGAGTTTCTTTACGTGTTCCGGGCTGTCAACCATGTCGAAGTAACGGCTCATGACGGTTCCTGTTCGGCGGCTTGTTCCTCGAGCGGAAACGGCTTCAGCTCAAGTTCCCCGGCCGCATTTTTTTCCAGTTTCTGAATCTTCAGCTCGGCCTCCGCCAGTTTCTTCTGGCAGACGGCGGCGAGCTTCGTGCCCTGCTCATAGTGCGTCAGCAGGTTTTCCAGCGGCAAGTCATCGGATTCCATCTCTTCCACGAGGGATTCCAACTGCTTCAAAGCGTCCTCAAACGACAGGTCATTCGACTTGTCGTTCGCGGCGGGGGCTTTGGCTGGTTTCGGCACGGGCGCGAAGCTAGAGCAGGTCTGCCGGGGCGTAAAGCAAGGTTTTGCGAGCGGTTTTAGAGCGGTGTCGGCGGAGTTCTGCACTGTTGGGCTTGAACGAATCGCCTTTTGCTGCCCGCCACAAAACTCGGACTTGGGCTGGACGGACGCTTCGTTTACCCTGACCCCGATGCGCGAGCCCACGGCCGAAGACTTCGAGAAGCTTTTTCCCGCGGAATGCCATTTCAAGGTGATCGCCGTCGACCTCCTCGGCGTGCATAAGAATCTCAATCAATGCCTGGCGGATCTCGGCTACAGTGACCGCGCCTTCCAGCCAGCCAACAAATCCAAGCACGGGAAATACATCAGCTACGAAACAGCGATCATGGTCGAGACGCGCGCGCGGATGAAGGAGATCGATGCCGCGCTCCGGGCGGTCGCCGGGGTCAAGTTGGTGCTGTGAACGCGAATTCCGAAATCCGATTCCCGGAATCCGAGGGCCGGATGACATGGCCGACGACGGGAGAAAAGTGCGCTGGGAGCCACGATGAGATCGGGAACTTTCGGGTTTCTGGCTTCGGAGTTGTTTCGGATCTCAAATTTCGAACTTCAGTTTTCAGGCTGAATCGTCCTCGTCTTCGGTTTTCTTCGACTGCGCTTCGTTTTCATCGAGGACGATTCGGCCATCCTTGGGCGCGATCTCAATCGCTGGTTCCGTCAACCAGGTCGCCTGGCACTCGGGGCACTTTGACGGCTTGTGCAGTTTGTTGGGGCCGAATTCGAAGCCGCACTTCCGACAGCGCGCCGGCATGATCAGCAGCTTCCATTCGCCGTGAACCAGCGACTTCGCCAGGTGTCGTAGATCGTCTTCGACCTCCGCCGGCTTCAATCGCAATTGCTGCGCGAGCTGGCGAACGGTCAGCGGGTTGCCCGTGAGGATCGGGATCAGGTTCTTTCGAGACACAAGGGGGGCAAGTTTAGTCGAGATGCTTCGCCACCAGTTTGCGGATGCTGGTCATGTTCCGCATCGTCGACGTGGGAAACTGGAGTGCCTTGATCGCGGGCAGCGCCCAGACTTTCGAGTCGGAAGTCCGAACCCGGCACAGCCAGTAGAATTCCCGTTCGGCGACCCGAAATTCGTCCTCGTCGGTCCGCAGCGCCGCTAATCCGCGGGCGACGTCGGGCGCGACCTTCTGCTGCCAGAAGCTCACGTGGATCGTAACTCCGGCCTGGCCGTCTTCGGGGAAGACCTTGGCGCTGGCGATGGCAGCAACCTCCTCTGCGGTGCGAACGAACGTATCCACCGGGTAGCCGAGGGAGGTCTCCAGTTGTTTCGCGATCCGCGATTCCAGCCGGCTGGTGTTCGTGCCTTTGCAGGAGAAGAGGACATTGCCGCTGGCGATGAAGGTCGCGACCTCCGTGAATTCGAGCTCTTCGAAAGCGTCCTTGAGCCGGCTCATCGGCAGGCGCCGTTTGCCCAGATTGATTCCGCGGAGAAAGGCGATGTATCGGGGCATGGCCAATTCAGGTGAAGCGGGGGAGCGCGGGCTCACCCGAGGAAGCGATCCGCCACGCGCGCGGGCAGCGTCTTCAAGTCGAGCAACGTGAGGAAGTCGATCGTCTTGAACTCGCGGTCGATGGCCGGCGCGCCGCAAATCTTGGCGCCGCACATCAGATAGGCGGAGAGCAGCTTGGGCGCTTTCGGTGCGCGGCTGGCCACCTGGTCGAGCGGGCAGGCGCAGGCGGGCAGCGGTGAAGTGCGCAACGCCTCGGGCGGGAGATATTTCTTAAAGCTCTGATACAAGGCGGCGCCTTCGGCCGGATCCTGCGAAGTCAGCGAGCTGCAGCCGATCAGGTAGCGCGCGTTGTGCTTGGTGGCGTAGCGGGCAATCCCCTTCCAGAGGAGATTCAGCACCGAGAAATTGCGGTGATCCTTGTGGACGCAGGCGCGCCCGAGTTCGATGACCTCAGGGCGGACGGATTCATACGGGCCGAAGTCAAATTCCTGCGCGCTGTAATAGCCCAGCTTCGCGGCGGCGGAAGTGCCCCATTGCATCCGGTAGGTGCCGACGACTTCGTTGGTTTGCATGTCTTCAACCAGCAAGTGATCGCACACCGCGTCGAATTGATCCGAGTCGAGGCCGGTGGCGTAGGAAGCCTGCAGGCCCTCGTGCATTTCGAGGTTAAAGACGTGAAAGCGCAGCGCCTGGGCGAGCTTCAGATCCTCAGGCGAGACCGCCATACGAATCTGGTAGTTGCCCATGTCCGCCAGCGGCGTGGGTGGGATGCCCGATGCCAGCGCGGCCGGCAGGTTCGCATTTTGATTTGTCGCTGTGGCGTGCATTTGTCTCCGTGCCCCCGGAATTGACCGACGACCATTTCGGAACGGCGAGAAGGTAACGAAAGCTTGGAGGCGTTGAAAGTAATATCCTGTGACGACCCCGAAACGGAGTCACCCTTGCCAGTTTGGCGGCTGAACCGCCCTTGGGCAAAGGGGGTGAAGCGCCTTGCTTTGAACGGCCGTGCGGCCGCGATGGCAGAGTTCTGGCCATTCTCGATTGCCCTGCTAACCTCTGGCCCAACCACTCCCAGCCATGAAGCCCCACGCCTTCCGCATTGTCCTCGTCCTCCTGCTCGTCCTCGACCTCGATTCACGAGCCGCCGCTCCCCAGATCGAAGCCGGCCTTGCCACGCGCGACATCACGCCGGACCAGCCGATCTTCCTCGCCGGTTACGCGTCTCGCCGCAAGCCCAGCGAAAGCGTTGATTCCCCACTCAAGGTGCAGGCGCTTGCCCTGCGCTCGACCGGCGGCGAGCCGTTCGTGTTCGTCGCGCTCGACAACTGCGAAGTCAGCCGCGCGTTCATGGACTCGGTCTATTCGCGGCTCGAAAAGGATCATGACCTGAAGCGGGGCTCTGTGATGGTCGTGAGCAGCCACACGCACAGCGCGCCGGTCTTGGAGAACACCCTCGAAGTCATGGCCATCATGCCCGAGAAAGACCGCGAGGTGGTCCGGCAATATAGCGCCCGCCTGCGCGAGGAGTTGGTCGCGGTTGCCGTCGCGGCGGTGAAGGATCTGCAACCTGCCCAACTCGAACACGGCGTCGGCCGCACGACGTTTGCGATGAACCGCAGGATCTACCGCGCCGAGGGCGTGAACTTCGGTGAGAACCCGGACGGCCCGGTCGATTGGGATGTGCCCGTGCTGCGCATCACCGGCACGAATGGCGTGCTGCGCGGCATCGTCTTCGGCTACGCGTGTCACGGCACGAGCGTTCAGGGTGAGGGCTTCTACGCGGTGAACGGCGATTACATGGCTTACGCGCGCCAGCATCTGGAGACGCATTACCCTGGCGCGACCGCGCTCTATCTCACCGGCATGGGCGCGGACATCAACCCCTCGCCGCGCGGCAGTATCATGGACGCCAAGCGCCACGGGGTGGAACTCGCCGGCGCCGCGATCAGCGTGCTTAACCGGCCGATGCGACCCGTCGCCGGTGAATTGCGCCACACCTATCGTGAAGTGGAGTTGGCCTTCTCACCCGCGCCCGACCGCGTCGGGATCGAGGCCGATGCGAAGAGCGACGACCAGTTCATTCGCCGCCGCGCGGAGATGTTTCTGAAGAAGCTCGATGCTGGACAACCCTTGCCTGCGGGCGTGTCGCTGCCGATGTCCGCCGTGAGCATCGGCGATGACCTCACCTTCCTCTCGATGGCCGGCGAGGTGGTGGTGGATTACTCGCGGGCCTTCAAGCGACTGTACGCCGCCGCGCATCCGTGGACCATCGGCTACGCCTACGAAGTGCCGTGTTACATCCCGAACATCCGCATCCTTAAGGAAGGCGGATACGAATCGCAGTCCTCGCTGATTTACTACGGTTTCTATGGCCCGTTCAAAACCGACATCGAGCCGAAGATCTTTGAGGCGATGGCGGAGTTGGTGGGGATGGCGACGAGATGACAATCCGAACTGGATCGCGTTTTGTTGCCCGTCAGCCCGAATCTACTGCCCCAACGGGGCATTGTCCTTCAGCCCAAGGTTGGTGCGCCAGCGCCTACCTTGGGTGAATGTGGCAAAACGGGAACAACCGCAACGGGGTTGCGGCAAATTCTTCGCGACGCCAACCGAATGGTTTTGGTCACAACCCCGTTGGGGTTGGTTTCCATTTTGGGACGCATACCCAAGGTAGCTCGTGCCTCGCAACCTTGGGCTGGAGGTCGCAATCCCTTTGGGATTGTTCGCGGCCAGCGTCGCGGGATCACGCATCTCCTCCGAAAAGTTTTTTCACCTTCGCCTTCACTGCGGCATCCATCTTGATGAGTGGCGGCCAAGGGCGTTTGAAACCTTCGCCCGGGATCTTCTTCGTCGCGTCGATGCCGAGTTTGCGGCCGCTGGCGATTTCGCTGGTGGCATTGTCAAGCACGTCGGACGGGCCTTTGGTGAAGCGGTTGTCGCGGTGAGCTTTAGGCCAGTTCGACTTTGAGCTTGCGACCAAGAGCGAGGGCCGCTTGTTCCAAAAGCTGGAGCGTGACGGAGGAATGGTCTGGCGCGAACAGGCGGTCGAGCGCGGCTGGGCTCGTCTTCATGCGGCTGGCCAGTTTCGCGCGGGAGATGCGGCGGCGCTTCATCTCGCGTTCGATCTGCCATGCGACCACGCGCTTGAGCGCGCCGGCTTCGCACTCCGCCAGCAGTCCGTCCTCTTGCAGGAAGCCGTCGAAGTCAGACCCGATGTGCTCGCGTTTCATGGTGCTAATGTAGCAGACATAGCCGCGTTCTCGCCAGTTCCAAATCTTCCCGCGGCGTCTTCTGCGACTTCTTGATAAAGCCGTGAAGAAGAATCATCCGGTGTTCGCCCGTCGTAAAGATGACGCGCGCGATGCGGGCAGGCAGGCGGGAGCGAACTTCCCACAGGCTCTTATCGAGCTTGCGCACCAACGGCATTCCCAGCGGCCAGCCGAATTGCACGGTCTTGATGTCTTCGCCGATAGCGCGGCGTTCCTCGCGCGGCAGGGACTTGAGCCATTCGCGCGCCGGTTCGTTGCCGGCAGGCGTGCGGAAGAATGCAACGGAGAGAATTGGTTCCATACCGTTCATCCGCGGCTAGAGAGCTGGTCAATCTTCGCCTTCACCGCCGTATCCAGATTGATCAGGGGCGGCCAGGGGCGTTTGAAACATTCGCTCGGCAGTTTTTTCGTCGCGTCGATGCCGAATTTGCTGCCGATGGTCCCACTGAGCGGGACTGGTGGCCGGTCTGCGTGCGGCCACACACAGGCGGGCCGGCGGAGGGTCGCACCGCCGATGGTGGCGGGATAGGCGGCGTATGCGAATCGCTCGACGTTCATCTCTGTGCCTGAACGTTATCCCAACTTCAGAGCGAGCCGCAAGCGCCGTGTCGGTCTGGCGGTTCGCCTCAAGGTCGGATCGCCCGAATCCGGTGATTCTCGCTATCGCCGATGTAGCGGGCACCGGCGGCATCCACGAAGGCGCCGTGCGGACGGGCGAGGCCGCAGTGAAGCGGGCCGCCGTCGCCCGTGAACCCTTTTGTGCCCGATCCTGCCACGTGAATGATCGTCCCCGGTGTGAGATCGAGCCTGGCCCCTGATTGCCTTCGCGCAGCGCTCCTTGGACGGCCACCATTTGCTGCTCAAGCCGGTCCAAGCCCAGCCCGCTTCAGCAATTTCTGGTGCGCGGCGGTGAAGGCCAAGTCGGTGAGTTGATTGACGGGGGTCCACGAACCGGCCGCACGCGGCACCCGGCCCGCCGCCTCTGCGCGGAAACATTCCAGGCTGATGCGGTATCGCGTGATGCTATGTCGGACAGTCCCAAGCGGGCGAATGTCGTCCACTTTCAAACCAAGGTCACGGGCGGCAGCCACGGCGGGCGCGGCTTCCTTCAGCGCAACCTCCACATTGGGAAACTCCCAGAGCTGCGCGTTGACGACTCCGACCGGGCGCTGGCGGATGAGCACCTTCCTCGCGCGACGCACGACGAATGCGACGAAGCGCCGCCGGGTAGTCGCGGCGCGCTTGCCGAGCTGTGGAAAATGCGCGACTTGGTTCGTGCTCTGCGCGGTGCAAAGCGAGCGGACGGGGCACTCGCCGCAGCGGGGATTGACCGGCGTGCAGACGGTGGCGCCGAGTTCCATCAAAGATTGGTTCAACGCCGAGCAGTTGCCCGCGAGTTGCAACGGTGAGCCGTCCGCCAACGGAACCAGTTTGATCCGCGAGGCCGCTTCAACCAACGTGGCCGCCCGCCACCAGAATTGTTCTGCGACGGTCTTGTCCTTCGGATCACCGCGGACGGCGAAGAGCCGGGCCAGCACGCGAACGACATTACCGTCCACGATCGGCCGCGGTTGGTTGAAGGCGATGCTGCTGACCGCTCCGGCGGTGTACCGGCCGATGCCTGGCAGGGCGAGGATCGCGTCGAAGCCAGTTGGAAAACGTGCGTCGTGTTGGGTGACGACGATCTGCGCGGCCTTTTGCAGATTGCGTACGCGCGTGTAGTAACCGAGACCTTCCCAGAGTTTATGCAGGCGATTGGCCGGAGCGGCAGCAAGCGTTGTCACATCCGGCAGTTCGCGCAGCCACCGCTCGAAGTAAGGAATCACCGTCTTCACCTGCGTCTGCTGCAGCATGATCTCGGAAACCCAAATGGCGTACGGATCAAGCGTGCGCCGCCACGGCAGGTCACGGGCGTGGCTCGCGAACCACACAAGCAGGCGCTGGGCGATGACTGGCGGGCGTGCAGCCCCGGAGCGTTGAATTCGAGGCGGCTTCAAGCGCAGCGGCGTCAATTCCGACCCGCCCACCAATGGTCGGCGAGCACCGTGAGTCGCTTTACCTGTTCTGAGTTGGAGGCGGCAAGATCATGCTCCTCTAGGGGATCGCTGGTAATGCGATACAACTCGGGCTGTCCGGTTGGTTCATTCTGCACCATCGGCAGGATTAGCTTCCATTCGCGGTCAACCAGCCACCGCCAGCGCAGGCCGGAAGCAGGGTGATCGAGGTCCACGCCATCGTGAGTGAAACAGGCGCCAAACACCGGGTTTCGTGTCATCAGCAGTGAATCGTTGAGCAAATCGATTCCGGGTAATCCCGCCGGGGCAGAAATCTCGGCCGCAGCGAGCAGCGTCGGCATCAGGTCAATGCTGCTGATAGGCGTCTCCACCTTGCGTGCGGCGACATGACCCGGCCAACGGATCATGATGGTCGTCCGCAGCCCGCCGTCGTAAGGGGACTGCTTCGAGCGCGGCGCGTAGCGGCCGGTCGCGGGGTCGGTGATCCAGCCATTGTCCGCGAGGTACACGATGATCGTTTTCTCGGTGAGCTTTCGTTCGTCGAGGAAGCCGAGCAACGCGCCGCAGGTTTCGTCGAACCACTCGACCATGCCCCAATACCGGGCGACCGGATCAGAACCGGCGAGTGGTTGATATTTCTTAAACAGGCGTTCCGGAGGGGTGTGCGGATCATGCGGCAACATGGGGGCATACCAGACGAGAAAGGGCTTCTCAGCAGCGAGTGCGTGATCGACGAAATCATAGATTGGCTGGAGCGTCTTGCGTCCTATCTCGAGGCCCTTGTCACCGTGGCGACCGCCTGCGTTCGCATCGCCGATCGTCATGCCGTGGGTAAAGCCACCTCGGGAAAAGTGATTCTGCCACCACTTGCCGGTTTGCAAACTCAAATACCCCTTGCGCTGCAATTCACGGGGCAAGGTGGGCACCTGTTCGAGGAAGGCCGACATCTGCTCGCGACCGGTCCGGTATTTTTGGCTCTTGTAGAAGTCACCTTTGGCCATGCCGCTGGCACCCGGCGGATCATTGCACACCACTTTGTGTTGATGCGGGTAAAGCCCGGTGATGATCGACGCCAAGCTGGGACAGCACAAACTCGCCGGCACATAGCCGCGCGTAAAGAGCAGTGACTCGGCGGCCAGCTTGTCGAGTTGCGGAGTTTGCAGGTGCTGATGCCCCATGAACCCGTAATCCGTCCATGCGTGGTCGTCGGAGATAATAACTAGAATATTCGGCGCCGCCGCACTCGCCGTCTTCGCAGGAAGCCTCTTCAGCCGGACCTCTTTGAACTGGGCGGTGGTCGCGTAAGTGGAGAGGCCGAAGGGTTTGGCGATTTCGATTTCACCGGGCCGCATGCTCACGCGACGATCTTTAATGTCCACATCGGCGAGCTTCTCGTTGTCGATCCACGCCGTGAGTCGTTCCGCCGTGACGCGAAACCGGATGTCGAACCATTTGCCGGTCTCGAAGTATAGCACCTTCATCGTTTCATTCTCCGACGCATCCATGCCGTCGATGCTTGAGATGCCGACCAGACCACCGCCCCATCCCCCGACGACGAACGTGCAATGGGAATCTCGCACCGGCACCGTGAGGCCGCAGAAGAAGTCGCCGCCCGCGACTCTGCGGGCTTTGAACGAAACTTCGAAATCCACCTGGGGCACCGGATTGGTATAGGTCACGCCGCTCAAGCCCGCGCCCATGTCGATTTGCAGCGCACCGTCCTTCACGGTCACCTCGCCGTGTCCGGCAAAATCCGTCACCGCCCAACCCTTCAGCGACTTGCCGTCGAAGAGTGTTTCTGAGTCCGCCCCGGCGTCGGCGGACCGCGCTGGCATTGCCAGCGCGAGCCACCCAAGGGTTAGCCAAAGCAACGGGGCGATTCTTAGCGCAGAGAGTTGGCGGTGCATGGGACGATAAGACTGACCGGCGAACGCGAAGTCAAACCTGTGGACGCCGCTTGGTTCAGATTCGCACTGACAGTTCCGGCTGCTGGTCGTAGTTTCGGTCGACCTTCCGGATGAGTTTGAACCTTCACCAATCATCGTCAACGGGCGCTGCGCGCCCGGCTTCGCCCGCGTGGTACCTCGTAGGCCCAACCGCCGTGGGGAAATCCACGATCGCGCTGGCGCTGGCCGAGCGGATCGGCGGCGAGATCATCTCGGTGGATTCGATGCAGGTGTATCGGGGCCTCGACATCGGCACTGCCAAGCCCCCGGCGGCCGAGCGCGCCCGGGTGCGACACCATCTCATCGACGTTGCGGAACTGGCTGAAGCATTCGACGCAGCCCGGTTCGTGAGGTTGGCCGAAGCCGCCGATGCGGACATCCGAGCGCGAGGCAAGTTTCCCATTTATTGTGGGGGCACCGGCTTTTACTTGAAGGCTTTGCTATCGGGATTGGGTGAAGCACCGCCGGCGGATTCGGCCCTGCGCGCCGAGCTGGAAGCGGCGCCGCTGGCACACTTGCTCGCCGAATTGGAGCGTGCTGATCCCGCGACGTTTGAGAAGATCGACCGACAGAATCCGCGCCGCGTGGTGCGCGCGGTGGAAGTCATCCGCCTGACCGGCCGCCCTTTTTCCGAACAACAGTCGAACTGGCAACCGGTCGGTGCCGGTCTGGCAACGTTGATTGCCTTTAGTCGTGAGCCGGCCGGCTTGCGCCAGCGCATCGAAACCCGGGTGGACGAAATGTTTGCCGCCGGACTGGTCGCTGAAACCCGTCAACTCCTTGAGCGCGGGCTTGCGGGCAACCGCACCGCGCTGCAGGCCATCGGCTACCGGCAGGTGGCGGAACACCTGCGGGGTGAACGTTCCTTGACCGAAACGATCGCGCACGTGAAGACGAAAACCTGGCAGTTCGCCCGCCGCCAGGCGACCTGGTTACGCCGTCATCTGCGACCGCGGTGGATCAGCCTTTCGGAAGGCAACAGTCCTGCTGAGGTAGCTGCCGGGTTGGATCCGATTGTGCGCGGTGGCAAAGTTGATGAAAATTGTGTGCAAGAAATCCGGCCGCGTTGACACTGTTTGCCGTAGTTCTCCCGGTTGGGGCCGAAGCTTGGGTGGCGACAGTTTTGAAAAGCAAACATCCGTGTCTTGAAATTGGGCTTAACCAAGTACATTATGCCGACAGCGATGCAGCAGAACACCGTTCAGCAATGGTTCCGAAAGGTGCTTGCGCCCGACAAGCGGCAGCAGCGTCAGCAGCACAGCGAACCCCCGGCAGGTGCCACGCGGCCCGTGTATGTCACGTTGACCTGGAAGACGGAACACGGCAGCCACACGATCAAACGAATTCACTTCGATCACGTTGAACAGGAGCTTTTGAACCTGCTGCGCCGTGGGATCGATGCCACCGCGTGGACCGAAGGGGAAAACCCGCGCGAGATCGGCTGGGTCTGGATCAATGGCAGGAAGGGTATCCAGTGCGTCGAGAAGTGGGATTGAGGCCTCCCCATTACCGAGTCCCCTTTTTTTGATTGGTGCCGATGGAGGGGGTCGAAGCCAAAAGAGGCAATTTCGTGTGTTGCGCCACGTTGCGCTAACATCGACCAAACCCGCGCCAGCATTGGCGATTATTTCAGTCGATCCAACTGCAACATTTTCGAGAGAGACGCACCAAGTTGCAAGAAAGCGTGCGTTTGGTGTCGCAACAGTGTCACAAAAACGGAAGGGGCGGGGGGGGTCGATGCGGCGCGGGACTCCGTTCAAGCAATGGGTCGAGGGCAAATTTCTTTGAGCCTAAAGGCACTTTTGAACTACGACGCATTGGGTCAGATTATCTGGCATTCTAAAGTCTATGTCTTGGTTGAAACCCGCTTGATTGGAAAATTCCGATGAATCTCAAGGTCCGGTTCTCCGGCAACCATCGCATCCCAGGAGATTTCGTCGAACTTGTCCTTTCCCGGCTTCAAGGTGCGCCGATGAACCATCCGGGCGCCGAATTGGAAATCGTCGGTGATTTTGACGACCACGAGTTTACTGAAATTGCCGGCGCGCTTCACCTGAACCACATCCCTCTTCTTGTCCGGCGTGATGGTTTTGATCTCGACGAGCTCATTCCCGAGCTTCCCGTCCGACCCTTGAGTCCTCGGCGCGTGTCGCGTGATTCCGAACATGATTTCGGCGAACAACTCGCCCAACTCCCCGAGAAATGGAACATGGTGGCCTCGCAACTCCTTGTATTTTGTAGCCGCCACCACCAATTCCTCGAATACCGCCAAAAGTTCGGGCGACACCGCTCGCTCGTGGGATGGTCGCAGCGTACCCTTCGCCGTTGTGTAGAGATAAGCATATTTCAGCAGGACGCTGTTCTTTCGGGCTTCCGCTTCTTTGTCCGCCAGCGACTGCGGCTTCTTGGGTTCCATAACTTGATCCGCCCAACGACTCATCCCGCCTCGGCATACATGCCGCCGTCGCGTTCTGGATAACTCTCGTAAACGTGCTCGAAGAGGGCGGAACACTTTTGCTCGTAAAGGGGTTTGTCGTAGGCGCGGGGCAGGCCGGTGTCGAGCGTGTCCTCAATGGTGAGCTTGAGCTGGGAGCGGGCGGAGGACTTTTGGCGCCAGTTGAGAACCAGCAACGCTTTGAGCCGGTCCAAGAGGTCGCGGGCAACCTTCTTCACCTCGGCGCGCTCGGAGTCGCTCAACTCGGGCGCCGGGCGGGTGAGGATGTCGAAGATGACCAACTGTTCCTCGGTCATGTTTTCGCGGACGTGGCGTTGCTGCTCCGCGCTCAGGTTGCGGCTCAACTTTAGCAGCTCGGCAAACAAATCTTCGATGTTCCGGCTGCCGGAATTGTAGCTCTCGATCAATTCCTCGAACTTGTCGGCAAAATCAGCGCGGGTCTTGTTGAGCCGAATCAGCTTTTCCAGTTCGGCACGGATGGCGGCCTTGAGGACTTCAAGGTCGGTGTTCTTGTGCTTGGACTCTTTGAACTTCGCTGCCAACGCACCGAAATCAATCTTCGACAAGTCCATCACCGGCGCGGGCTTCGCGGGCATGTCCACGCCCGTGATGGAGGCGTCGAGCAACTTGCCGATGTCGCCCATGACTTCCGTGATGTCCGCCGGGTTGGGATTGAGCTTGGCGCGGATGGCGTCGGCAAGGGCGGTCAGCGTGGCCACGCGACCGGCGAACTCCAACGCCGCCGGGTCGGGCTTCACGGCGCCATAGAGCGTGCCGACGATACGCTCGTGGCCGAGGAACTCCCGGCGGAGCGGGTCGGGCGAAATCAGCGCGTTGACCGCATCATCAATCCTCTGCAACCGCTTCAAGCTGCCTGCGGCCAGCTGCTCGATCGCCGGCAGGATGACCTGCTGCCTGGCGCAGAAGGTCGTCGCGGCATCGATGGATTTGCGGAGATCCTCGACGAGCTTTTGCTTGTCCTTGACCGGGTTCTTGCCGTCCTTGCCTGCACCGTAGATTGCCAGCGCCTTTTCCAGCGAGGCGAACACATTCGCGTAATCCACGATCATGCCGCTGTGCTTGCCGGGGAACACTCGGTTCGCCCGCGCGATGGTCTGCATCAGGGTGTGATTCCGCATCGGCTTGTCCAGATACACCGTGGAACAACTCGGCGCGTCGAAGCCGGTCAGCCACATGGCGCATAGGAACACGATCCGCAGCGGGTCGTCGGAGTCTTTGAACTTCTCGTCCAACGCCTCGTCATTCATCCGCTTCCGGTGCGGGGCAATATCCAGCCCGCGCGCCTGCATCTGCTGAATCTCGTTCTGTCCGGGCGACACGATCAGGGCCATGTCGGTGGTCTTGAGCACCTCCAGACGCGCCAGCAATTCCGCCTTCCTGTCCGCCGCGAGGTCATACCGCCCCAATTCCTTCTCCACTTTCGTCCGCTCCGCCGCCCAATACTTCCGCACCTTGTCGTGCATCTTGAGCGCGGTGGCCTTGTCGATGGACACCACCATCGCCTTGCCGACGAAGCCGCGCCCGAGGAAATGCCGCACGATGTCCTGGGCCACCGTCTCCAGCCGGTCGTCGCGCGTGAGGATGTGGTATTGCCGGCTCAATTCCCGTTCGAGCTTCGCTTCCTGTTCCGGGTCGAGTTCCGCCGCCTCGATGAGATTGTAGATGTCCTCATTCAAGTCCGGGTTCACGAGCTGCAACTCCGGGGTGCGGTTTTCGTAGAAGAGCGGCACGGTCGCGCCGTCCTCGACAGATTGCTGGAAGTCGTAGATGGAAACGTAATCGCCGAATACGTCCTTCGTCCGTTCCTCGCCCGCGATGAGCGGCGTGCCGGTGAAGGCGATGAAAATTGCCTTGGGCAAAGCGGCGCGCATGTTCAACGCCAGCGTGTCGTATTGGCTGCGGTGCGCCTCGTCGGCGAGGACAATCACGTCGGGGCGGTCGCAGAGCATCTCCGGCGACTGGAACTTATGGATGAGCGTGAAGACGTAACGATGGTTGCCACGCAACAATTCCCGCAGATGCGCGCCACTCGCGGCATGGCATTGGTCACCCTCGGCCTCGCTCACCGCGCCGCAGGCCTTGAACGTCTTGGCGATCTGGTCGTCCAGTTCCACGCGGTCAGTCCCGATCACGAACGTCCAGTTGCCTGGAACCTTGCGCAGCACCTTCTGCGCGAAGAACACCATCGAGTAGGACTTCCCCGAACCTTGGGTTTGCCAGAAGACGCCACCACGCCCGTGGCCATACGTGCGGGCGGTGAGCATCGAGGCGATGGTGTTGTTCACACCGAGGAACTGGTGATTCTGCCCGATGATCTTCACCAGCCCGGCCTTGTGCTCCGAGAAGAGCGTGAAATTCTCCACCAGATCGAGCAGGCGCGTCCGGTCGCACGTCCCGCGCAGCATCACCTCCAGCGACACCCGGCGCGGCTCGTCCTCGCGCTCGCTGCGTTTCCACTCAAAGAACCGCTCCCAATCCGCCGTGAGCGAGCCGACGCGGCTGTCCGTGCCGTTCGAGGCGATGAGCAGCGCGTTGAACCAAAAGAGCTGCGGAATTTCCGCCTTGTAGTGCGTCAGGTTCTCGTCGAACGCGGCGCGCGCGGGCACGCCGGGCTTCTTCAACTCGATGACCACCAGCGGCAGGCCGTTGACGAAGCCGAGCAAATCCGGCCGGCAGGTGTAGAGCGCGCCCGTGACGCTGAACTGGCTGACCAGCAGGAAATCATTGTTCGCCGGCTGCTCCCAATCAATCACCTGCACCCGGACAGTGGTCTGTCCTCCTTTGCCTTCTCCGCGCTGGGGAGAGTTGCCAGGCCGAGGTTCGGCTGGTCGCAGGCCGGATGAGGTGTGCCCCGGTGTCGAATCTCTCTCCATCACGGAAACGGGGATTCCCTCTTTCAATAACCGATACACCTCGCGATTCGCCGCTTCCAGGCTCATGGCCGAACGGTCGCGGGTCAATTCATCCACGGCGGCGGTGATGGCCTCGGGCGGCAGCGCGGGATTTAACTTCACCAGCGCAGCGCGCAACCGGGACACCAACACCACCTCACCCTTCGTCTCGCGCAACAACGTGCCGGTCGCGCCGAAGGTTTCCTCCAACGCCGAAACCGTCTGCCAGCCCAGCTCCGCGAACAACCCGATGGCGGGCTGCTCGACAAGCTGGTCTTCGGTGTAGGCGTGGCCGCTCATTTCAAAACATAACGCCCGGTTTTCAATGTGCCGACGCGCTTGACCAATCCGGCTTTCACCAGCGGACGCAGCAAGTCCATCGCGCCTTGCTTGGACACCTTCAGCGCCGCCCAAAGTTCGGACGGCGTCATGCCGCCGCTCTTGCCGAGCAGCTTCAGCAACTGTTCCTGACGCGGGCGCAGCACCAACTTCGCGCGCGCGGTGGAAACCGAGAGTTGTCCCATCCGCTCCCACACCCGCTCCAGCGTTTGCCGCAAACCCTCCGCGCAATACTCCAGCCAGGAGGTCAGGTCGTCGCTCTCGCGCCGCACCGCGTCCAGCGCCGCGTAATAACGCGGACGATCCTCCCAGTAGAAGTCGTCCACCGCGAAGATGTGATGCGAATCAAACCCTCGCCGGTAAAGCTCCCACAACGCCAGCGCGCGCCCCGTCCGCCCGTTGCCGTCGGCGAACGGATGAATCGTCTCGAAGCGATGATGCACGATGGCCGAACTCAGCACCGGCGAGAGGCCCGGCGCATCCTTGTTCCACCATTCCAGCAACTCAAACATCAGGCCCGAGACATCCTCTGGCGGCGGCGGCACGAACTGGCCCACGCGCACCCGCATCGTCCGGTAGCGCCCGGCCTCGCCCTGGTCCATCACTTCGCCCGCGATGATGGCGTGCAGCCGGAAGATGTCTTCGTGCGTCAGTCGCTTTTTCGACGCCTGCTTCTCGACATGCCGCAGGGCGGCGAAATAATTCAGCACCTCGCGTCGCGCGCGCACCGGTGCGGCCACGGTCGTTCCCTCCTCCAAGGCGCGAACTTCCTCCAGCGTCAGCGGATTGCCCTCGATGGCGGTCGAACTGTGCGTGTTCCGCGCCCGCGTGTCCTTTTGCAGCGCAGGAATCCACGGCACTTGCACCGCCGCCCCCTGGATGCGCTCCCGCAGGGCGGCGATGCTTTCCACCCGTGCCAGCAGCGCCGGAGTGATGGTGAATTGCGGTTGGTAGCTCATGCCGGACAGTCTGCTTATGGGTCAATCCTGGGTCAAGTATCAGTCCAGTATTGGTCAAGCTGCCATGTCCGCTTCCAGGCTCATGGCCGAACGGTCGCGGGCCAATTCATCCACGGCGGCGGTGATGGCCTCGGGTGGTAGGGCGGGATTCAACCGCTCCAACGCCGCGCGCAACCGGGATACCAACACCACCTCGCCCTTTGTCTCGCGCAGCAACGTGCCGGTCGCGCCGAAGGTTTCCTCCAACGCCGACACCGTGGTCCAGCCAAGTTCCGCGAACAACCCGATGGCGGGCTGCTCGACAAGCTGGTCTTCGGTGTAGGCGTGGGCGCTCATGCGTCAATGTTCACGGAAACGTGAACATGGTGGTTTTCGTGAACATGCCGATGCCCAATCGAACCGCTTGGTTCAAAAGAAACTGGCTGATTCGGGTGCATTTTGTCCAAAGACTTCTGGGGCGACCGCAAGGACGCAAAGCCCCTTCTCATCAAATACCCATCAAATAAGCGGCAGCCCTTGTTTCCAGGTGTTTGCAGTGCTTTGACAGCGTTCAAAGCCGTGGTTTCTCGCTCCTCCATCAAATACCCGTCAAAAACCCAATGTTGGGTATTGACGGTGTGCGCGTCATGGGTGTATGTATCCGGCATCTCATCTACCCACGGTAGAAGGAGTTGGGCCGACGCTCTGCGTCGGCCTTCTTTTTTAGGTCGCAAGGCGTCGCTCATATTTCCTCCGCAGCTTTTTTCGTTCGTGGCTATACTCGACCCAGTAGGCCGTGATGAGCCGGCGGCTATCGTCGCCCATCTTCCGCATGATGATCGCGTAATCCTGGTCTGGCAGCCAGACGTAGGTGTTGATGCTTCGGTCATCCTCCTCGAAGTCCCACGTCAGCACTTCAGCGGCGGTTGGATTCTCAATCAGCGGACGTGCCCATGGCAATCGCGCGGAACGCATCGGATCTATCTCCCGCTTGCCGGTCGCCTTATTCTCACGGCTGGTCAGGTGGACAAAAATCAACTCCCGTCCGTAAGCCGTTTCTGGAAAATACCAAACTGCACACCCGCGATAGAATATCGCCGCGCCCTTGAAGTCCCGGCAAAACACTTCGGTGTAAAGCCGGTCGTAAAGCTCCTTGCTCCAAGGTTCGACCACGGACATTTCGGGCAACCATGATGGCTTCTCACTCATGGTTCGCGGGTCTTGGAGTGAACAGGAACAGATTCAGTTTCTGTTCGGAGAGCGAGGTGGAATGCAGCAGGTCGCGTCGGTGCAACTTCTCGATGCGCTGGACGAGCGCCAGCTTCTCTGGGCTGCCGGTCTTGCCGCGATGACGGTAGGCCACCGCGCCCAGCAGCAAATCCGCCACCTGCATTAACTCCAACTCCCCCGAGTGAACATTCTGGATGTGTTCGATCATCTCGCTCGTGAAATCGTGGACATTGTTGCAGAGCACCTCGCGCAGGAGTTTCAATCGCTGCCGCCCGCGCGTGTCCTTGATGTCGAGGTAGATGTTGTATTTCTGGTCGGGGCTGAGAATTTTGTTCAGCAACGAGAAATACATCTTGTAGTAGAAAGCGTCGTGCGAACCCTTGTTGAACTGCTGATGGTTCAACCGCTCCTTGTGCTGAACGACCACTGCCCGGAAATGCAAGTGGGCACGGGCAAAGAACCAGTCCACGACCGCCTCGTAGAATGCCATTCTGGATTTGGAGACCTTCGTCCACTTCAACTCCCCCTTGGCGTTGTGCTGGTGCTTGAGTGCTCGAAGCTCTGCCGCCAACACCCCCGCCTCCGGCTTCGGACACCAAACCGCGCCGAGCAACATCACGGGCTCGCGGTCATTTTCTAGATGGCAACTCTCGTCGCAGTAAATGTTGTAGAACCCACTCATAAAGTTTGCGCTCCTGTCCTGATGTTTGTGCGAACTGGCAGTTCCACTTGCCCCGACAGCAGACGCGGCAGCAGCAGGTCGCGCGTCCGGCGGAGGTTTTGGATTTGCAGATGCAGCTTGTAGATGAGGCGGAAGCTCGGCGCGACGATGGCGGAGAAGCGGTCGAGCAAGGCGCGCGGAGGCTGGACAATCTGGAAATCGTCGAAGCACTGCTCCTGCACCCGCTGGCGTCCGGTCGCGCCAGACATGCTCTTGATGGCGACGCCGCGAAACTCATCGCTGCGGGCGAGCAGATAGACGAACTCCGGCGTGAGCGTGCGGGAGCGCAGGACGATGAACTCGGTTGAGCCGAACCCGACGGCTTGCGCGTCGGGCAGGAATTGGACGAAGCCAGTCTTGCCGTTTTCCAGGCAAGGCGTGATGCGCGCAAAGAGCGTGTCGCCGTTTTGGAATTTCGCGCCGCTGTTGCCAGCGCGGGCTTCGATGTCGGTGATGAGCATCGAGTCGTTGGAGAGGCAGCCCATCGGCACAAATGGCTTCTCGCCATCGCGCGGGACGGCGACACGTGGGCTGATGTCCACGCATTCAGGCACGCGCTTCACCTCCCAGCCTTGGGGGATTTCGCCGAGGGGGGAGGCGACGCGCGGGTGCTTTTCGTGGCCGTCCGCCTTCGCTCTAGCTTCGGCGCGACTGCCGGGGAAGCGGAAGTGGACGAACCACTCGCGGTAGAGGGCGCGGGCCATCGCCTCCAAGAGCCGGATGCGCCGCTGACTGTTCTCCATCAGTTCGTCGTAGGCCGACAGGATGCCCGCGATCCGCCGTTGCACCGGCAGCGGGGGAACGGGGAGCTTGAACTCCTTGATGAGTTTGCCGCTCAGATTTCTTTGAGCGCCACCGGAAGCAACTTTCAGGAGCAAATGGCGACGGCCCTTGAGAGCATAGAAGAAATAGCGCGTATCGCATTTCGCTTCGTCCACCAGCATCGCTGAACAGGCTTGGTTGGTTGCCGCCGGCGCTCGGAGCATCCCCAAACTCGTGATGGTTCTCCCGTCGCCATACATGGCCATCAAAACTGTGTTGGCCGGGAAAAGTTTCACCGACGTTTCCTCAAGAGCTTTTTCCGTGATGCGTTCTTCCGCCGGCTCTAAATACCAATCTTTCAATTCGCCGGTTTTATACCAATCGGTTGTCCCGCCCGCGTAGAAGTCGGAGCGACTTCGCAATGGCGTCGCGCCTGTCGTCACTTTTGAGCAGAGCTGCTCGATTGGAATTTCTTGGAAGACGTTGGCCATCGTCACGCCTCCAGAATCTCCGCCACGTTGCCGGCGATGGTTTGTTCGAGGTCGCGCGCCTGGGTGTTGAGGGTTTCGAGTTCCTCGTTCAGCGTTTCGAGTTGTTCCTTGAAGTCCTCGTCGCTCACGGCTTCGCCGGCAGCCACGCCCACGTAGCGGCCGGGGTTGAGCGACCAGCCCTGGGCCGCGAGTTCCTGAATGGTCGCAGCTTTGCACAAGCCCGGAACGTCCCGGTAGCTTGGCGCGGCATTTACGATTTTCGATTTACGATTGCCGATTGGGTCAACGGCTTCGCCGAATATCTCCTGAATCTTCGCGCGGGCTTCGTCGCCGCCGAGGGTGAAGTCGAGGGCTTCGCCGCGATAGAGGCGGACGAGATTGGCGAGGAAGCCAATCTGCGCGGGCGTCCATTCGCGGTGCGCGCGGTCCACCTGCCGGTAGATGTGGCGGGCGTCAATGAACAGGACGGTGTCGGCGCGGCCCTCACCCCCAGCCCCTCTCCCATCCGATGGGCGAGGGTGGCCGGCTTTCGCCTTGTCGAAGAACCAGAGGGTGCAGGGGAGCGTGACGGTGTAGAGGAGGTTTGGGCCGACGGCGACCATCACGTCCACGGCGCGGCTTTCGATGAGCTGGCGGCGGAGTTCCTGTTCGGAGGAGCGGGCGTCCGAGGCGGAGTTGGCCATGACGAAGCCGGCCCGTCCGCCGGAAGTTCCGGCCTCCCCATTTTTCAACGAAGAATAGAAGAGTTGAATCCAGAGGTAATTGGCGTTGTCGGTGCGCGGCAGGCCGAACGGGAAGCGGTGGCCCGGTCCGACCATGTCTTTCAACCGCTCCTTGTCCACGGCGTTGACGTTGAACGGCGGGTTGGCGAGGACAAAGTCGAAGCGGCCCGTGGCGTCGTGCGGGTCGTCGTAGTAGCTGTTGATGTTGCCGCCGTGTTTGATTTCGCCTTCGAGGCCGTGGACGGCGAGGTTCAGGCGGCAGAGGCGGCCGGTTTCGTCGGTTTTCTCAACGCCATGGATGGAGAGTTCTGCGGCGGGATTCTTCTTATGCTCGGAGACGAAGCGCGCCGAGGAGACGAACATGCCGCCTGAACCGCACGCAGGGTCGAGGATGCGCCCGTGGTAGGGCTCGATGACTTCGGTGAGGAGGCGGACGATGCTGCTGGGGGTGTAAAATTCGCCGCCGCCCTGGCCCTCGCTCATGGCGAACTCGCCGAGGAAGTATTCGTAGATGCGCCCGAAGGCGTCGTAGTCCAGCGAGGCAGGAATCTCGGAGACGCGTTTGAGCAGTTCCTTGAGGAGGGTGCTGGTGAAGAGGTTGTAGGTCTTGGGCAGGACACCGGTGAGCTGCGGAGAGCGACACTTCACCCCAGCCCTCTCCCCGATCGAGGCGGAGAGGGAGAAGACGCGCATGGCGGCATTGACCTTCGCACCGATGTTCTCGGCTTCGGGGCGGTTGAGTAGGTAATCGAACCGCGCCTCGGCGGGCAGATAGAGGATGCCTTCGGCGTGGTAGGCGGCGGGTTCATCGACGCGCGAGCCACGGCGGGCGGCGAAGCGGACTTCGGCGAAGCGCAGGAAGATGAGGCCGAGGACGGGTGCGGAGTATTCCTGGGATTTGAGGCCGGAGTTGGCGCGGAACTGGTCGGCGGCGTCCCAGAGGCGCTTTTCGAGCGCGGCGTTGTCGGTGTCTTTTTCGGTTGGGGCGATCCAGTTCATGGCGTTAGCCGGGAGAGTATTTCAGGGCGTTCCAAAGGCAAGCTTCAGCACACGAGGAGCGAATCAAGACTGTAGCGCGTTTGGCACTCGTCGAACGCCGCGCACACGGGCACGCCGGGCTTCATCACGCGGAGGCCGAAAACCGGATGGCGCGGTTTCTGGTTCATTTTGAAGGCGAGAAGAAGCCGAGGAATTTCACGATCCGCCCATCGAACTTCGCGACGAAGTAACCGCGTCAACTGCACGGCCATTTCCCAACCATGCTCATGCCGATCCGAACGCCGGTCTCTGGCGCGACGTGTGGTGAAGTTCCAAAAAAACTTTACCTGCACGGGATTGCTTGTGTGAACGGTGACTCAAGTTGCCAGTTCTGCCTGGATAGCCTGCTCGCAAACGCCTGGCGGTGGGGGGGGTTAGGACAGCGAGGTGAAAGCAATTCAGGATTTGTCGCCGAGGAGGTGTCCGCCAGTCACCGGATTCGGTTTCAATACCACTCGCCTTCGTAACACTCGCGTAGCGCCTCGCCGTCGGGTTCGGCGACGGGCGTCTCCCTGGCGGTGTCAGCAGCGAGTTGAGCGGAAGCTTGGTTCTTTGTGAGGTCGAGGGCGTCGGTGATTTCTTGCTGGCGGCGCAGCAGGGTGGTGAGTTTGTCCTCATACTCGAAGGGTTGGCCGATTTGCGCGGTGAGATCGGTGAGGCGCTTCTTCGTGTCGGCGATGGTTTGTTCGACCAGCGCGGCGAGTTCTCCGAGGTTTTGAACGGTGTATTCGACGGAGCGGATGGTGCCGAGCGCGGTGTCGGTGACTTTGGCGGTGTGTGTGGCTTGGCCCCGGAGCAGCACTTGCGGGCCGGCCATGAGGAGATCGGCGACGACCAGTTGAAAGCCCGCAAATCGTCCAACTGTTTGTTCCAATCCGGTGCGGCGCAACTTCTCGGCCCGGCGGAGCAGGAGTTCGCCGGCGATGCCACGGTCGCGGATTTCCTGGCCCTCAATCTCAATCACGAATTTGTCGCTGCTCGTGTCGTGGCGCGTGATCAAATCTTTCTGAATGGCGGCGAGGCGCAGTTCCAGGCGGGGCAGGTCGTCGGTTTGATGACGCAAGCGAAGGCGCAGGTTGTATTGGCTCTGCTGGTGCTGGCCGCGCAGGCGCGTGAGGCGCGCAACTTCGGCGTCAATGCCGGCTTTCTCGATCACCAGCGGATTACCAGAGGCGATGGCTTTGACTTCGGCGTAGGTGAGGGCCGCGCCGTCAATGTCCTCGATGCGGCGCAGATCGCTTTCGCCGGTCATCACCTGGGCGATGAACTTGGCTTTCGTCTCCAAGGTCTGCCACATGTAGGCGTCAAAGGATTCCTCGGTGACGTAACGGCAGATTTGCACTTCGGGGTTGGTGTTGCCCTGGCGCAGGATGCGGCCTTCGCGTTGCTCAACATCGGCGGGCCGCCACGGGGCGTCGAGGTGGTGCAGCGCGACGAGGCGCTCCTGCACGTTCGTGCCCGCGCCCATCTTTTGCGTGCTGCCCAGGAGAATACGCACCCGGCCCGCGCGCACGGCGCGAAACAGTTCGAGCTTCGCCTGATCGCCGTCGTGGTCTTGGATGAATTCAATTTCATCGGCTGGAATACCCTTCGCGATCAGCTTGTCGCGCAGGTCCTCATA
Organism: bacterium; assembly: GCA_031362805.1. Lineage (GTDB taxonomy): Bacteria > Verrucomicrobiota > Verrucomicrobiia > Limisphaerales > RI-55 > RI-55. Next base: position 9,535 of record JANLTG010000026.1, on the reverse strand, counting down.
GACCGAGAAGCCCTTGCCGTTCGTTGGCGTGGAGAGATCGCAGAAGACCAGTTGCGCGGAACGCCGCTTGGCCGTCTCGCGCCAAAGACGCTCAATCCGGATGACGGCCTGGTTGACCTTGCTGTCCGGATGGTCGGGCAGGGAAGGATCGTGGAGCCGCAAGTCGAGCGCGGCTTTGCGGCCGTCGGTGGTGACGAGCAGCATGTTGTCCTCGCGGGGATCAACTCGGCCGGTGCGCAGCGCCTCGGCGCGTTGCACCAGGCTTTGCACGATGGCCTTCAACTCTGGCGAACACGGCGCGCTGACAGTGGTTGGTTTTCCGCCCGCGATCTCCGGCACCGGAAGTTTCAACATCGCTTGCGTCTGGATGTCCGCCACCTGGCGGAACTGCTGCATGAGTTCGGGCACGTTGATGAAGCGGGCAAAGCGCGTGTGCAGCCGGTAGCCCGCGCCATCGGGCGAAAGCTCCATCGCCGTGACCGGCTCGCCGAACGTCGCCGCCCACGAATCGAAGTGAGCGATGTTGAGCGCCTTCAAGGCCGTCATCTGGAGGTAGCGCTGCATCGTGAACATCTCGGCCACGCTGTTGGCGATGGGTGTGCCCGTCGCGAACACCACGCCCGCGCCGCCGTTGACGCGCTGGACGTGGACGACTTTCAACAGCATGTCGAACGCCCGCTGCGACGCCGTCTGCGGCAGCCCGGCGATGCGCGTCATCTTGGTGACGTAAAACAAATTCTTGAAGTAGTGCGCTTCGTCCACGAACAGGCGGTCCACGCCCAGTTCCTCGAAGGTCAGCATGTCGTCTTTGCGCTCATCGGCGCACAATTCCTTGAGCCGTCCTTCCAGCCGCTTCTTGTCGCGCTCCAGCATCTTCACGATGCGCGAATTGCTCTCGCCCTGCCGCTGCTGCTCGATGGCCAGACTCAGATCTCGCAACTGTTCGTGAAAGAACGCCTCTTGGGTCGCGCGCGACACGGGGATTTTCTCAAAGCCCGAATGCGTTACGATCACCGCGTCCCAGTTGCCCGTGGCGATGCGGTTCATCAGCGTCTTGCGCTTCTCCTTCTCGAAATCGTCCTTGGTCGCCACGAGAATGTTGGCCGCCGGATAGAGCATCAACAGTTCGGACGAAAACTGGCCGAGCATGTGATTGGGCACGGCGAAGAGCGGCTTGCGCGCGAGACCCAGCCGCCGCAACTCCATCGCCGCCGCGACCATCGTGTAGGTTTTGCCCGCGCCGACGACGTGGGCGAGCAGGCAATTGGGCGTTTGCAGAATGCGCCAGATGCCGGCTTTTTGATGCGGGTGCAAGGTGATAGCGGGACTCGCTCCGGGCAGCGTCAAATGCGCGCCGCTGAAAGTGCGGAGACGCACGCAGTTGAACTCGTCGTTATAGAGGCGCGTGAGGCGCTCACGCCGTTCGTCGTCCTGCCAAATCCACGCCTTGAACCGTTCCTTGATTTTCTCCTGCTTGTCGCGCGCGGCTTCCGTGGCCGGGCCATTGACCACGTTGCGGTCGGCGCGTTCGTCGTAGTCATAAATGGTGGGCGTGCGCAGATTGAGCGCGTCATCGAGCAACTCCAGGGCGCTGGCCCGGTCGGTGCCCCATTCGGTCGTGTTGACGACGCACGTCTTCGCGCTCCACCCGCCGCGCACCGCCCACAAGCCCATCTGCGCGGCATGGCTCACGGTGATGTCGGATTCACTCAGCAACTCCTGGGCGAATGCCTGAATGTCCTCCACCGGAACCCAGGTGCTGCCGAGCCGCGCGTCAATTTCCACGGCGGTCAAATCGGCGGGTTGCACGCCTTTCAAGGCGTCCACATGGCGTTGAAACTCCGCGTCCGCCACCGCTGCCGCTTCGGCGGCGTGTAGTTTTTCCCGCACGTTGCCGGACAGATAATCGTCCTCGGTTTCCCAGCGACGGGTTTGCGGATTGAGGAAGACCGCGCCCTGAAGTTCGGGCAGAAACTCGCCCGGCGGACGGTGCAGCAGTTGGCCCAGGTAATCCACGTCCACGCCGCCGCGCTCGCTCAACGTCACCAGCAGCGCGTCCGTCGCCGACTCGACCTTCTGCGGCGGGCGCAGCCGCTGCACCGTGCGTTCGCGGAAGATGGCGGCCTTCGTCGCGCGCCGCGCCTCCGCGTCGTAGTGTTCGAGCGAGAGCAATAGCGGCAGATCGGGATCGCCGCGAAACGCCGCCGTGTTGGCGCGCTCGGAAATGAATCCGAACTTCCCCACGAAATAGTCGTAAGTCTGGTTGAGTTGTTCGCGCGCGACGATGACCTCGGATTCGGGCGCCTCCTCCAATTGCACGCACAAGCAGCGGCGCACGGCATCGCGCACACGAATGAGACCGCGCAGCCGCTGGGCCGTGGGGGTGGAAAGTCCCTCCAGCACCCGCATCACATCACCCTCGCGCCGCGCCAACTGACCGTTGACCAGCGCGTAAGCGTTGGGCTTGACGTGCTCCGGCGCGGGAATGGTTGGCTCAGTGCGCAGGGGAACAATGACGCGCCGCCCTGGCTGATAGACGTTTTCGGGCAGCCGCGTCACGGCTTCGCCAAGCTGCACCGCCAGATCGCGACCGTTGCTCACCAAGGTCGGATCACCGCGCCCATACATTTTGCCGGACAAGCGCATCTCACCCAGCATCATTTCCGGGCGCGCGGCGAAGTATTCGTTTACTGAGATGGTCTCGCCGAGGGAGTTCTCAACAGGCACGAGTTTTTTCCACGCTGGACCTTGGGGCAGTTCGCCCGGCAACCGTTTCCGCATCATCACGAGGTCGGTGGTGACCTCGGTGTTCGCGTTGTGTTTGAAGGCGTCGTTGGGCAGGCGAATCGCGCCGAGTAGATCGGCCTGTTGCGCGACGTATTCCCGTAGCGCGCCGTCCACCTTGTCCATCGTCCCGCGCGAAGTGATGAAGAGGATGAGTCCGCCAGGCCGCACTTTGGCCAGCGCCGCCGCGAAGAAATAATCGTGAATGACGAAGTTCCATTGGCGGAGCCGCCGATCAAACGGCTTGTAGTCGCCAAAGGGGATATTCGAGATCGCCACGTCAAAGGAACCGTCCACGAGCTTCACTTCTTCAAACGGCTGATGGCGAATATCCGCGTCGGGGTAAAGCTGCCGGGCCAGCCGTGCCGTGATCGCATCAATCTCGACGCCTGTGATGCGCGAACGACCGCGCACCTCATCGGGCATCACGCCGATGAAATGACCAAGACCGCACGCCGGCTCCAGGATGTGTCCCGACTCGAATCCGAAGCGGCCCAACGCGGCATACACGGCGCGGATGACGGTGGGGGAGGTGTAATGCGCGTTAAGCGTCGTGGCCCGTGCCGAATCCAGTTCGTCCGGCGTGAGCAACGCCTCCAGCCGCTCCCGCTCCTTCTGCCACTTCTCGTTCATCGGGTCGAATACTTGTGGCAATCCACCCCAACCGACAAAGCGCACCAGGACTGGCTTCTCGTCGTCGCTGGGACGCCGCGCTTCGGTTTCGAGATGTTTGAGCAGTTCAATAGCCGCAAGATTGGCGCGGCACTTCTGCTTGAGCGAGCCAGCGCCCAAGTTGTCCGCATCGGTGATGCGATAGTTGTTCTGGTTACGCAGCGGTTCCGGCGCGTGAACCGGCGGCGGCAGAACGACGATGTTATCCGCCACCTCTCCGGCGGGAGGAGACTGGTAATCTCTCTCGCCGTTTTCCAAGCCCGGTCGAGCAGCTATCGTGGCGGCAGACCCTGCGGCATCCACCGGCGGCGAATCCAGTCGAGTGCTTTGTCCGTCGCGATCTGCGGGCGCAACGGGCACCCAGGTTTCCCGGCCCGATAGCCGGAGCGCGTCAAACGCGGCTGACGCCGGCAGTTTTAACGCGAATAAATCAAGTTGCAGCTCATCGTTCCTGACCCTGCTCCGTGCCCCCATCCATTCTCCTTGTCCTGAAAAACCTTCGTTGAGCGGAACCATCCCGCCGCAATTTCACTTTTTATCATCTATGCCAAGGCGAGGGAACGGTCAAGGTGTGTGCTCCAAACGCGATTTCAAAACGTCGCGCGCCTCCTGAACGTTCAGTCAGGATTGTCACCCGGCGGATTTCGGGCCAGATGCCCGCCCAGTTGCCGGAACACGCGCGCGAACACCGGCGTCTGCACGCCCTGGCCCAGCATCCGCACCGCCGTGGCGTAGTGCCGGGTGCGCAGTTCACAGCCGTGAATGCGCTCGATTTCGGATTGCCGGAGCAGCCGTGGGCCGAAGGGCGTTCGCACGAACGGGCCGGTGTTGATCTTGTGGTAAGATTTCAAAATCGTCGGCAGCCGCGTTTCATCCCCGTTGATGGTCGTGAATTCAAAGCCGTGACCAGCCGCTCGATGACGAGCGTTGTGCGCACGCAATCCTTCAATGGTCCGGGCGATGCGCCGGGCGTCGGCGCTGTCCCGCTCCGAGTCCGGTGGATCAAGAAAGGCCGAGACAGGCGTGACGCACGGCGTGCCGGGGACACGGACTGAGAATGGCCGGTCCAATGTCCCCACCATCAACCATCGCCGACGGTCTTCAATCTCGCCCCATTCGTCGTTGGGTCGCAAGACCGTGACAGCGACGTGATAACCGAGGCGCATCAGGTGGCTGACGAGGAGTTCACCCGCCAGACTGTTACCGAAGCCCGGCACGTTCTCCAACACCACCGCGGCGGGCATCCGTTCGCTGATCAAGGTCACCACCGGCAGGAACAGGTCGCCGGTGTCGCCCAACTCCGGTTTTCCGGCCAGCCGCTTTTTCGCGCGGCCTGGATTCGAGTGGCTGGTGCAGGGAATGCCTCCCATCAGCACGTCGAACTCCGGCAATTCCGTGGTGTGCAACGAACGGATGTCCGATTGCACGAGCGTGGCGTCGGGATGCCGGGCCTGCCATTCGTCCGCAAAGTCCGGTTCGATTTCGATTCCGGCGATCAACTCAAAGTGCGCGTTCGAGTCCAGCGCGGCGGTCAGGGTGCCGCCGCCCGCGAAGACCTCCAGCACGCGGAAGGGCGGTTGCCGCGTGCGGCTTTTCTGGATGGCAAACGCGCGCTTCGAGGGCGTCACTTGAATGCGTTCGTAAGACGCGATGATTTTCACTTCCGAATAATCAGCGAGACCCGACAAGAGAGATTGATTGGCGAGATCGATGATGGGCCGCCGTCCGCCCGCCACAGCCCGGCTGGAAACGTGATTCTCGGCCAGGATAGCCGGGCGCAACGTGAGGCTTTCGGACCCGCATTCGACCGCGAACGGCACGCCATGAGAAAACCCCAGGTGATCGAGGCGCTGCGACTCGATCCAAAGACGCCGGCTGTCGCGATTGCGACCCAGCCGCTGAATGGCGAAGAGATTCATGGCAACTCCCGGCGGGAAAACGATTCTCCCGTCCAAACAAATGGAAACCATTGCCATCATATCCACTGCCGGCCTCGGGTACAAGCGGGGACTCCCCGGTGCCTGTCCCTCGTCGGTTTCCAGCGGATGCGAGATCCGTCGTAAGCGCGGTCGAACGGCTGGTAACAAAACTCACTTCCAGGAACTGTGGGCGGTCAGGATGTGTGCCCGCGCGCGAGATCGCAGAAAATGGGAAGCCAGTGTCACGAATACAGATAGCCAGCAGTTATCACGCGGTGCGGGAGAGGAATGGGTTCACCGCAGCCGGTAAAAGGGCGTTTGGCTTTGCGGGCTGAATGAGCGCATTCTTGAGGCAACCGTAATCCCTCTGATAAAATAGGTTATCAGAGCTATATCTGGCTATTGACTAAGAAGCTCTGAATCTGTTATTCAGGAAACCTGATTACCTCGATCAGGGAATTACGTGCCCACTCGGACGCAGAATCCCTTGGTGACTAAGCCTGAGAAAGTCCCATAGCGTATTGCGCAGAGCGAAGGCATTTTGTTTTTATCTTGAATTGTGGCGAGTAGACGTTTTCTACTTTGCTGAAGCGCGTTTTCGCTACAATTCGATAACAAATTTGGTGTGTAGGATGTCGCGTCAGGATACGGAACACAAAACTCGCAGAGAACACGATGGCCCTCAACGAACTTCGTTGAGTAAAAGCAATGCCAAGCTTCCCGCCGTGGCCAATGGAAGCACCAAAAACAGTATGTCACTGAACGACAGATTCCGAGAACTGGTCAAAGAGTTAGTCAAAGACTTTGAGATGACACAAGCTAACATTGCTGCTTTGCTCGGCTGTGGCCGGGAGCACATTTCTAACGTTGTTAACGATCATAAGGAAGTAAGCCAAGCTCTAGTAAACTCACTGGAAGCCCACGTTAAGTTGATGCGCAAGACAGACCCGAAGGAGGTTCGCAAGAATGCACTACTCGCCGAAATCGACGCAGCGATTGCAGACCTCAAGCCAGACAAACAGACTCTGGCACTGCAAGAGATTCTCCACTTCATCGGAACATTGAAGTCATTTGGTACCTTGCGTTCGCGTTGAATATTCAGGGAGCGGCTGAATCTAAGGAGTGCAGCCATGTCTGGGCCTAAATTATCTGAAGAACCTTCGTGGCACGAAGTTGGCTTTCCGCTTCATTTGCGGGAAAAATTTCTTGGATTGCCGGTAACCAAGGAGTCGCTCATGGATGTGTTAAGACGCGAGCGTTCACAAGAATTTCGAGATGAAGAGTTAACAGAACTCGAAATCATTCTCTCAATCGTTCGGCGATACCACGGAGACTCTGATTAACTCCGCGCAGTGGTCTCAGGATACTTTTGTTGACATTTCCTAGACCACATGTTAAAAATCGTGACCATGAATGGTCACGTAAATAGGCATAATTCTTTCGGATCAGCACTCAGTGTGGTCCGCCTTAACTCGACGCTCCCGCAAATGCTTGAGCGTTCGTTTGAAATATATGATCAATTCAAACTTTGCCCCCAGGTGCGGGGGCACCTTCAAAACGCCGTGACCGAGACGGTTAGTTACCTGACCGTCTCTCCGAATTGTTCGATAGTCTTTGTATCATTGGAAGGAACCATAATACCTGAACCAAGCAGATTTTCGATAGATCTTTCCAAGCGTGGCCAGCATTTTTTCTATCGGCCCGATCCGTTTACGCTCTCGGACTGTGATTTGTCGGTTGAGATGCTTTTGTACGCTGCCGAGGTTCTTCTTAGGCACTTGGGCTACGATTTTGCAACTCAGGCTGCTCGATGGAATCCAGTCTTGGTTCCACAGCTAATTGCGTTCCTTGTTGTCGAAAACGGAAAGCGCATCCGAGAACGAAGGGATAAGCATCACGGCTGGGGCTTTTTGAATGCGAATTTCAATTACGTTCTCGACAATCGAAAAATTCGCCTAGCATTGAGAGATCTGGCTCATTTCTGCGGATACGGCACTAGACCTGGAGACATACTCCATGCCTTTGACATTGTTATTCGCCGATCACATCAAGTATTCAACGCGAAAAATGACAATCACGCTCGTTTTGTTGGTTATGGGCTTTTTGAGGATTTTCATGTGGATAGGGCAGAGCGACCAACGCGACTTTTTGCGGAAATAGAACGTATACTCAAGGAGGTTTTCGTTTCCAATCTCGGTGACTGCGCTACTCTCGTGGGTGCGCTACGACCGATCGTCCAGTCGATTAGTGAGAAGGGGGAACTCGACGTCAACAAGGCAACTTCTGTTTTGGAGCAACACGACGGATTTCGGCGGACTAAAGCCGGTTTTCTGAGAGCAGTAAAGGCTGGAACTAGGATCGGCCTTCCGTTCGTGGTTAAGCGACTTGTCGATGACTGGCGTATATCGGAATATGAAGCTGCTTGGAGAGATGTGTTGTTTGCGATTGCTGGGTGTATTTTGCATGTGGTAAACCCGGAGCATTTCAAGACTTTATGCCGCAGCCCTGTTTTTATATCTATTAGTGAGCCTTCTGTACGACGAAAAGGCTGCCCAACATGACTGCGAGTTAGTGACGAGACTGCTAGAACGTGAAAATGCTGTGGGTTTCGGCCATTCGTAAATCTACGGTGCATGACATTATGTAGCCTCGCGCCTAGAGTTTGACCGGACTTCGTCTTCTACGATCAATCCTAGGCAAGAATAGTCGGCAATCCAAGTAGTTTAACGGTTTTCCCGCCACTTTCGTAGCTTTCCAAAGGTGGAATAATCACCTTTGCCTTCTTGGAATAAGCACGATGCACCGCACGACTCTGATGGCCGAGCGCCTCCTGCGCGAAGCGTTCCGGATAGCCGCACTTCCGTGCCCGCTCTGCCCACGCATAACGGTAAGAGTGAAGCGACACGCCCTTGATGCCGAGTCCGTCGCACCGTTGCTTGAACTCGGTTGCCCGATCTCCTGCCCGAACGCGTCGCAGATACGGGAAAAGATTCCCGCTCGCCGGAAGCTCGCGTAAAATCCTGTCCACTTCCTCACCAAACCGAATGAACGCCACTTGTCCTGTTTTTTTCCGCGCGTAACTGATCACCCTGTTCTCCCAGTCAATGTTTTCGGCTTCGAGAAACGCGATGTCTGACTGAGAGGCACCGATGTGCCAGGCTAGTTCGTAGAATGCCCGTCGCTCAGGATTCGTCTCGCGTGCGACAATGGCGCGGTGCTCTTCCAACGTGATCGCCCGCTTTTCCTTGTGGCGGATGTCCGGCCACTGTTTTCTCGGAATCACCGGCACGGGAAGCCAGTTCATGGCCAGCGCAAAGTTGTGGATGCGGCGAAGAAAAACGTTCGTCGAAACCTTCCCTTGCTCCAAGGCACGCAAAAACTGCTCCGCGCGCGTTTCCAAAAGAGGCAGATCGCGCAGACCGTCAAACGCCTTGTCTTTGATGGCCACAAGCCAGCGCCGTTGCGTCTCGTCGTGTTTCAGTTTCACGATTTCCTCCATGACGAACTGCCAGGTGCGCGTGGCAATTTGAGGATCGCCAACGAGGAGATACGCGCGGGCGATTTGAAGATTGATGATCGGCTGCTGGTGCGCCTCGTTCTTGGCGGCGAATAGCCTCTCAGCGGTGGCGCGGTCCTTCGTTCGCAGCGTCTCCTGTTTGCCAGTCTCATTGTCCTGGCACCAGAAAACTGTTCCCCGAAGAAACATGCGGAATCTCTTTCTCATAACTTTTTCAGTTACGAGCGTAGAGAAACCCGCTCTCGACGTGTTAACGAGCAGTCGGCGAGTTAAGCCAGGTAGTGCGCGGGTTTAACTGGGCACCCCGCGCTGCTGACGTTTTCGCTGACAGTCGCCTCGCGGTTCCTCCTAAATTACTGACACACAAGCATCAGCGACTGGAGGCGAGGGTCGGAATCGAACCGACGAATGCAGCTTTTGCAGAGCCGTGCCTTACCACTTGGCTACCCCGCCACTCGGTCAGCCGAAGCATAATGAAGGTGGACGTTCCCGCAAGCGAAAGTTTCCGGTTCCTCGCTACTTTCAGTGGCTGCATAGCGAAGGTATGTTGAGTTTGCCGGCGACGAAGTAGAGCATGGCGGTCATATACTCGCGGCTGCGATAGCCTCGGGCTTTGCGTTTGACCGCGCTGAATACGCTGTTC
>JANLTG010000220.1:0-31114 GCA_031362805.1 bacterium | reverse complement strand
CGTGACCACCAATCCGGTTTTCGTGGCGTGGACCGATCGCTTGCACCAGAAGAACGGCAACATCGGCTTGGCTGATGGCAGCGTTCAGCAAGTCACTCGTGCAGCGCTCGGCCAGCAGTTGAAAAACTCTGGTGATGGCGACAACTATATTCTGTTTCCGAACTCGAACGTAACGGTCAACTGAGTCGAGTGCTTAGCGAACCATTTACAAGAAAGGCGCCCTTCGGGGCGCCTTTCCTATTTCAGCGCCGCAACTGTTAGCTGAACAATGGCGCTAAGCGGAGTTGAGGGTTTGAATTGAATTAGCCGCTCCAGCTTCGCGATACTCGGTCGGCGGCGCAACATGTCTTCAAATCCCGGGGCATAAGCCTCGTTGTAGGGAATCAAAGTTAGTTCGGACTGGGAGCGCACTTCGGCGATGACCTGGCGCGCCAGATTTTCGATAGTCGTTTCCTCCGTGCCGCCGATATTAATCACTTCACCGATGGCCTGTTTGCAATTCATCAAGCGCCACAACGCCTCAACGGTGTCATGGACCAGGCAAAAGCATCTTGATTGCAGACCCGTTCCGTGAATCCGAAGTGGTTCGTTGCGCAGCGCCGCCTGCACAAAGCGCGGCAGCACCATGCCATAGCTTCCGGTTTGACGCGGGCCAACCGTGTTGAAGAAGCGGGTGATGATTATCGGTTGCTGCCGTTCACGGTGATAGGCCAACCCCATGAACTCATCCATCAACTTCGAACAGGCATAGCTCCACCGACCAAGGTTGGGCGGGCCGATCAGCAAATCATCCGTTTCGACAAACTCTGCTTTGTTGCTCTTGCCGTAGACTTCGGAAGTGGAGGCGAGCAGGGTGGGAACTCGTCGCTCGCTCACGGCGTCCAGCAGGGCTTCGGTTTCTCGCAGATTGGTGTGGATGGTGGCAATCGGAGAGCGCACCACCAATTCAACACCCACTGCGGCCGCAAGGTGAAAGACGAAATCCGACTCAGCCACCAAAGGTTTCAATTGTTGGCACGTGGAGACGGCACCCTGCACCACTTCCAGACCAGGATTTCCCGCCACGCCCGCCAGATTGGCGAGGCGCCCAGTTGAGCAATCATCGATGACCCTCACCCGACAACCCTCCGCCAACAACCGCTCGACCAGGTGCGAACCGATGAAGCCTGCGCCGCCGGTGACAAGAACCGTCTTGGGTGATCTCATAGGACTAGTTGCGAGTGTCGCGAGGGGACGCCACTTGTGGCCGCCACGCGGCCATGCTCTTTCTTCAATTCCTACTTTTGAAGGCAATACAGTTTGCGGCCGGTGCGGATGAAAAGCTGGCCTTGGGCGGCGATGATCGACGCGCGAAGTTCGCGATCCCCTTCGCCACCCATGTCGACTAGGTGAAGCAGGGCAAACTTCTCGCCCTCGGCTTGTAAGACATGGACCTGCCCGTCATGATTCATGAGGTATATGCGGCCATCTGCCCCCAAAGGCGATGATTCAAACTTCGACCGCGAAGTGAGTTCACCCGTCCAGATCACTTTGCCGGAGGCCGGTTCGAGGCGGCTGATGGTCTTGCGGTCGGAATTGAGCAGATAAACGCTGCCCCGATAGAACAAAGGCGTTGAGACATCCGAGGAAATTTCCCGCTCCGTGCTTACCCACGCGAGGTCGGCATCCGACAAGGTGCCGGACAATCCCGCCTTCACGGCGTAAACGGGCGAGCCTTTGGGGGCGCAGGCAAGCACCACCGAACCAGCCCCCAGAGGTGTCGGAACCAGGCGCCAGTGGGTAATGCGATTAGGATTCCATGTGCCCCACCGCCACAACTCCCGACCGCTCGCCGGATCGTGCCCGGTCAGGCAGTCACCCCCGGCGATGAGCAGTTCCTTGCGTCCGTTGAATTCGAATGGCACCGGGCTGGAGAACGCCTCCAAAGACTCCACGCGTGCCTCCGCTGGTCGGATATGCCGCCACAACTCCTTGCCGGTCGCGGGATCCATGGCGAGCAAGTACGACTCGTTGGGGCCGTCCGTTCGGCCTCTGCCATTGGCCGGTTGATCGCGCTGCAGCACCTGCAAATAAAGGCGCCCTTCGTGCAGCAGCGGGCTGGAGGAAAACGTCCATTGGAACGCAAAGTCGCCGTAGTCCCTCTGAATGTTGCGGGACCAGACCTTCTTCCCGGCGAAGTCGAATGCGAGCAGTTCGCCGTTGCCAAAGAAAAAGTAAACCAACTGGCCATCGGTCACTGGCGAGGGCGACGCATAGTTGCTGCGCTCATCCCGGGAAATGCCGCTGCCTACTTCGTGCTTCCAGAGGGTGCTGCCGTCGGCGCGGCGGAGTGCATAAACCAAAAGCGTCTTGGTTGATTCGTCGGTCGAAGTCAGAAATACAAAGTCACCCCAGACGATGGGTGTCGAGGACGCCCGCCCGGGAAATTCGCTCGTCCACTTTACATTTTCCGTCTTAGAGAATTTCTCCGGGAGCCCGCTTTCGGTGGTCGATCCGTTGTGAAATGGACCCCGCCAGTTGGGCCAGTCGGCGGCCGGCAGAGGCAGGCTCAAAAAAAGGCCGGCGGCGAACATGCAGGTGAGCAGAGCATTCTTCATAGCGTGTCGCGAGACTGCCTGACGCCATCGGATGCTGGCAACCCATGATTTGTAAATGACCCCAATCAATGTGCACCCGCCACCAACTTCAGTGGCAGCTCGCAGCGAGCGTCGGTCGCGGATCGACGAGGACCACACCTCGACCGAGGTTCCAGGATAAGAATGTCAGCAATAATGCCGATGGACGAAGGGGGTTGCTTTGTGGCAAGAACAGGCGATCCGTTTGAGACCTGTGCCTCGCGGAACGGAATCCTGCGGTGAATCACGGTTGTCGGTAGTCGCAGCAAAACTATGGCAGTTGGACCATCCCGGTTGGGGCGCAACAGATGAACCGCTTGTCGCCAAAACATTCTGCATCGTCGATCGCGGCGGGTGGCGCGCCTGACCCGGGTGCCAGCCAGCGGCCGGAAGCTTTTGATGATCTGATCTCGTTCGCGCTCCCCGATGATTCTCAAAATGTTCCCCGCCGCTACGCCTGGGCGATTTCCATCAATTTGCTCTTCCTCGCGGTCGGGATGGCAGGTGCCCCCGAGCGCGCGCTTGCCCGCCGGGAGTTGACGCCGCTTGATGATCCCGCGATCGAAAACATCGTGATCGAGCCGACTTCGCCCCCCGCCCAGACCACACCCGAGGAGCGGGAGCCCGAAAGCGAGCCGGACAATTCGGACGCACCCGCCGTGGTGGCCGTAACCTTGGATTCGCCGTCAGTGAGCTTTTCGGTTCCCACGGTAGGCAATTTGATCGTCAAGGCATCCGCCGCACAGGCACCACCTGCCCGCCCGCTACAGGTGGCAAAAAAAGAAGAGGGTCCAGCCATCTTTAACATCCAGATGACTGATTCGACCGGGGACCGTCCGGCGCCGACCTACCCCCTGCAAATGCAAAACCGGGGCGTTCAAGGCACGGTGGTTCTCTTGATTAGTGTCGATGCCGACGGTCGAAAGCAGGAGGTTACCATCAAAGAAAGTTCGGGTAACCGGGATCTCGATGATCACACTCATCTCTGGGTTCTCAAACATTGGATCCGTTTTCCCAAGGCCGATGGACCTCGCCAGTATCGTTGTCCGATCACGTTCCAAATTGCCCCCAAAAAGTAGTGCTCCGCTTGGACTTTTTGAATAATTCACCCACTCACCTCACAACCAGCCAGTAAGACTTATGTTCGGTAATATCATCATTCAGTTCTTCATCAAAGGTGGCTACATCATGTACCCCATCTTGATTTGCGCCTTGGTCGCTGTCGCCGTCGTGGGGGAACGCATTTTTTGGTGGACTCGCGAGACCAGACGCCGCTCGCCAGCGCAACTGGCCCAGATCCTCACTGCCATCGAACGGGGCGAACCCCAGTCCGCCTTGCAAGTGGCCGGTCAGTCGCAAGATCCGGTGGCACGGATGATCTATCACGGATTGAATCACCAGCACACATCACTGCAAGGGGCGTTACAGGTCGCCGCCGGAGTCGAACTGCAAAGAGCCGGCCGGTTTCTAACCGTCCTGGATACGCTGGTCACGCTCGCGCCGTTGCTCGGCCTGCTAGGCACCGTCGTCGGGTTGATGGGGTCTTTTCTCAAACTCGGCGGTGCGGAACTCGACCCCTCGGCAATCACCGGCGGCATCGGCGAAGCACTCATCGCCACGGCCTGCGGTCTGGGCATTGCCATCCTCGCCGTCGTTCCTTTCAATTACTTCAACGGCCGGCTTTCCCGGCTACAGTTCGAGCTGGAAACCGCCGCGACAAATGTCGAGATCATGCTGAAACAAGAAGCGCACCGCGCCGCGACCGCAGAGTCGGTCTAAGCTGTTCCTCCCATGAAGTTTTCCTCCCCGGTTGGGAAGCGCCACTCACGGATCGAGATCATTCCCTTGATCGACATCATGTTCTTCCTGCTGGCGTCCTTCATGATGGTCAGCTTGCAGATGAGCAAGACGCAGAACAAGAAAGTGGCCCTGCCGATGGCCTGGCAGGCCAAGTCGGACTTCAATGCCAGCATGATCAACATCGGCGTGGATAAAGACGGCGGGCTTTGGTTGGAGAAAAAGCCGATCACGCGGGACGCCTTGGATGCGGAACTCAAAAGCCGTTACCACACGGACACCAACCTTCCGGTCTATGTCAGCGCAGACGCCGACACCCCCCACGGCGCCCTGTTGCCGCTCTACGATTTGATTCGGTTAATTGGGGTTCAAAAAGTCTCGTTTATGGTTGCCTCACCGACGGGCAATGCCAGCCCGGGCGCCTTCACTCCCTGATGCTCAATGAAGATTCCTTCCCTCCGACCGAAACGGCGCACGCGGATTGAGATCATCCCGTTGATCGACATCATGTTCTTTCTGCTGGCGTCGTTCATGATGGTGAGTCTCCAGATGCAAAAGGTTCAGACCATCCGCGCGAGCCTGCCCACCGCCACACTGCAACAGTCGCCGGTCAAGCCGGACATGCTGAACATCGCAGTGGATCCGTTTGGAAAAGTTTCTGTGGAGAAAAAGGCGGTCACCTACGGTGAGTTCAACTTGCTTCTGACCAACCGGCTCGCCGCCAATCCTGACCTCCCGGTTTATATTTCCGGCAGTAAGGAAACCAAGCACGCGTCGATGATCTTTATCCTCGATACCGTGCGCCGCGCCGGCGCGGTGAAGGTTGCTTTCTCCGTCAACCCAGAGCGCCCGGTGAAGACTGCCGGCGACAAGTAGCCGGCCCGCGGGATGGAAGGCGGGGAGCCTACGACGAGGGTTTTGCCGGCTTCGTGCTGGATTGCGCCGCCGCCTCCTGCTGCTTCTTCACTTGCTCCACAAGCTCGTTGTACTGCTTTACGATTTCGTTGTGTTCTTTCCTGCTTTCGTTCAACTGGGCCACGAAATCGTCCCGCTGGGCAATCGCCTCCTTGATCGTATCGTTCTGCTGTTTGATGCTTTCGTAAGCTAGCGCCAGCTTGTTTGTGGCGACCTCGAAAGCATTTTGGTACTGCTCCAACTGCAGCACCAGATTCGTACTCCGGAGTTGGGCTTTGTTGAGCCCGTCCTTCAACTGAGTGATTTCCTGCTTGTTGGTGTTCACGATACCGTTCAGCACCTCGATCCTCCCCTCCATCACGCCGATCTGGCCACTCAAGATCCCAACCTGATTGGTAAAGCTCTGCAGTGATTTTGCCTTTTCAAAGAGCTCCAGATCCTGACGCTCAATGCGTTCCCATTGTTTGGCGCTTTGCACCCATTGAAAGGCGGCGAGAATGCACAAGGCCAGCGAAGTGGCGATCAACAGGGTGGGGAGTAGCTTTTTCATGGTTAGGATCGTCCGCCGCCCGGGCGGGGACTGACGGCGGCGACCGAGCGCCTGCTCAAAACCATCCGACCGCTCGAGCCGCAAAGGCGCCGTTCTGTCATCACGCACGGGAGCATCCCCCAGCACGGCACATTTTCAAGCCACATTCGTCGAGGTGTCGCCGCTGGCCTGCTTATGGCTTGACGAAGCGGCACGTTCCCGTTGCAATCCCGCGCATGAAAATGAAATGGCTTGCCTGCCTTTTGCTCTGTGCCCTTTTGCCTCTTGCCAGCGGCTGCCGGGAAACGGTTGCCGGTAGCAACAAGTTCGCGGTCCCCTTTGTGAAGGACACGATCGAGTCCCGCTATCCCCGCTCGATTGACAAAGTGCAGCTGGCCGCTCGCGAGACCCTTGCCTTCAATGGCACCATCACCAGCGATGACTCGGTGACGCGTGTTATTCAGGGTCAGGTCAACAACCGCCGCGTCTATGTGAAGCTCGAAGAGATCGAGCCGCAGGTTACCCGGGTTTTGGTGCAGGTCTTCACGAAGAGCGGTGGCTCCGACATCGATCTGGCCGCCGAGGTCGACAAGCAGATCGCGCTGCGGCTGAAGAACTGATCAGCGCAGCCCCACGTCCTTTTCGTAAGAGCCGAGATGAACATCTCGGCTCTTTTCGTTGCCCTTGAGCTCCCGGCCCAAGAGCATCTTCCGCCGTTCCGCCTGCGTGGCCGCTGGTGATCCGGGGTAACGCTTCTCGATGCGTTCCAGCGCCGCTTCCGCCGACTCGAGATCGTTGCCGACCCGAATCTGATAATCCGCGATCAGGTTTAGCCAGCGCACAATGCTTTGCTTCTCGTGGCCGGGCTGTCGGAGCAGGCAATCGAGCTGTTCAACCGCAAGGGCGACATCGTGCAGGTGATTCGCATAATGCCCCGCGAGCTCCTCGCGCGCGGCGCGATCGTGTGGATGGATCTCCAGCTGAAGCACGAGCCGGCCGATGGCTTCGTCCGGCGTCTCCGCCTTGATCTCCACCTTCACGTCGGTTCGCTCCCGGATGACCACTTTGGGCATTTCCTTCAGCTCGATTCTCCGCCGCTCAAGTTTATCATCCAACAAATCCTGGGGCGGCAGGTGGGCGATCCGCTGTGCGGCGTCCATCGCCACGGGGTGCTTGGGATACGTGTTGCGAATCCGTTCGAACAGCGCGAGTGCGGTTTCGCGATCCCGGGCGATCTGGAGCTGCCAGTCCGCGAGGGAGCTCAAAGCGCTGGCCACCAGGCGCGGATTGTCCGCGTGCGCGGCGCAGGCGCGCTCGATCGTCTCCGTGGCGCCGGTGAGGTTGTGCTGATTCTCCGCCTGAATTTCCGCCAACATCATGAGCCCGTTGAAATGATCGGGGAACCGTTCCAGCTGGAGGTTGATTTCCTCGAGCGCTTCCTCGAATAGCTGCTGCTGGCGCCGGGCGCGCGCGACGCTGAAAAACGGCTCCGGATCGGGTGGGGCGCTTCCGCCGGTGAAAAGATTCTCGAAGGGCCGGGCCATCAAATTCGTGATATGCTGGCGCCAGAGAATGGCCGCAATCAGGCCGAACACGACGGCGATCAGCAACCCGGCAATCGCGTTGACCCTCGGCGCGACGTAAAGGCCGAAGCCAACGATCAGCGCGATCGTGAGGGCGGTCTTAAACAGAATTTTGGGCGGGTCATCGCTCCGCTTCAGCATGAAGATATAAAACCAGACGAAGCCCGCCGCCATCGCGAGGATGAGGAACAATCCAAATGCCTGGTTCAGTGTCATGGGTCAGGCGCGCGCCGGGTTGCGGTCGATGCGATTGCGAATGCGCTCCGGTTCGCGCGCGCGCGTCATTGCCGTGTCGTAAGTAATCAGGCAACGGCAGTAGAGGTCATAAAGGCAGTTGTCCATCATGACCATGCCTTCGCGGCCGCCGGTCTGCAGCACGTTGTCGAGCTGATGCAGTTGGTTCTCGCGGATCAAACTGCGGACGGCGTTGGTCGCGATGAGCAGCTCATACGCGAGGACCCGGCGCGTGCGATCCGCCGCCGGAAGCAGCTCCTGGGAGATGACGCCGTGCAAGGTGTTCGACATCTGGAGCACCACCTGCCGCTGGGCGTTGCCTTCGAAAACGCCGACGATCCGTTCGAGCGCCAGCGCGGCGTTGGGCGAGTGCAGCGTGGCCATGACCAGGTGCCCGCTCTCGGCCGCGGTCAGCGCCGTGGAAATGGTTTCATGATCGCGCAACTCACCCACCACGATCACGTCCGGGTCTTGTCGCAGGACGTGGATCAAGGCGCGGTTGAAGGACTTCGTGTCCGTGAGCACCTCCTGCTGGACGATGATCGCCCGGTTGTTGCGATGCACGTACTCGATCGGGTCTTCGATCGTCACGACTTTGCAGCGGCGCTCCTGGTTGATCAGGTCGATCAGGTAATTGAGGGTGGTCGTCTTGCCGGCACCGGTCGGGCCGGTGATCAGGATCAAACCGTTCGACTTGCGTGCAAGTTCCTCGAGCCGCACCGGCAGGCCCAGCTCTTCGCGCGAAGGAATCAGGTCACCGCAAAAGCGGAAACAAATCTCCGGTTGCCCGCTGCGGCGGTAAAAAGTGGCCCGCAGGCGACCTGCCTCGGGGTGGTGGAGGGAAATGCAGAGCTCCCATTCCTGTTCGAACTTCGCGAATTGCTGATCGTTCAACAGCGCCCGCGTCATCTCGTTCGCATCCTTGGGCGTCAACGCATCTTCCTGGGCCAGTATGATCTCGCCGTTCACGCGATAGGAGGGCGGGACGCCGACGATGAAATGCAGATCTGACGCGTTGAATTCGTTCGCGGCGATCAGATAGCGGTTGAGGTTGGCGGGGATCATTTTAGAAACAGGCCGCGGACACCACCGGCCACCCGCCGGAAGAAGCTGGTGTCGTCGACGGCCCGGTTGGCTTTGTTCACTTCGGTCCAGCGGGGACGCAATTCCGCCGCGTGCTCGAGCGATTGCCGGGCCGGGCCCACCAGGCCGGCCTCCTGTTGGCACAACCCGAGCAACAACCAACACGGAGCATGGCTGGGGTGCCACTCGACGGCGCGCTGCGCAAGCTTCAAGGCGAGCAGGAACTGGCGGTGGAAAAACTGGATCCGCGCCGCAAGCCAGGCGACCAGCCAGTTGCCCGCCGCCATCGCCAGCGCCTTCTCGAAACAATACTCGGCGCGCTGCTCTTTGCCGCCGAGCAACACGTCCGCCCGGGCCAGCCAGACATAAGGAGTCTGGCCGGGTTGCTCGATGGCTTGATCCGAGAACGCCAGCGCCGCACCGAATTCGCCCATGCGACCGAGCGCCACAGCCTTGGCCGCCAGCAACTCCGCTTCACGCGGGAATTGTTCCAAAGCCCGGTCCGCCCAGAGGCCGGCTTCGCGGTATTCGCCCAGCTCGATCTGCGCCCGCACCTGGCCGGTCCAGGCGGCGGCACAACCGGGGTCATGCTCGAGAACCTTGCCGTGCAAGCGCAGCGATTCCTCAAACTCCATGTTTTCAAACGCGGCCGTGGCTTCCACGAAGTAATAGGGGCCATCTTTGACAACGCGCGCCCGACGCGAGAATTCCTCCCCGTTTCCGCTGAGCTCAAGATTGACGAACCGGCTCATATTGCTCCGCTGAATCTCCGCCCGCCCGGCGTTCCGATTCGCCGCCGTTCCGCGCTCAAGTACAAGGCGCGCGGGACAATTCTACTTGGATGTCTGCGTATAGGTAGCCGACGGCCGATGATTAAACCACCAAAATGCTTGGGATAGATTATGACCTGCGGCCGTTGTGAGCGGTTCGCGATGATCACTTGAAATGCCGTCGGCCTCGCGAAATCAAGTTTCAGAACCGACATGACTACGGATTAGTTTTCGAGTTCCACGGTCGCGGCTCGTGGCAGCATGGTGGCCCGCCACGGCTCGATCGCCTCCAGCGTGAGGGCTCCGGCCAGCACCATAAAGAGCGCGATGCCGCTCAGATACACGGCCGTCTCGCGGGCGCCGCGGGCGTCCTTGGACAAAAGCGCCTTGCCGGCCACGGCCATCCAAATGATCGGCAACGGCAACAGCAGCCAACCCTGGTTCATGAAAAACAGGAAGTCACGCACGTCGGGATAACCCAGCGTGTGCGCGACCCGGTTGCTGGTCGCCACGGCCAGAATCCCAGTGACCAGCAAGCCGGTTTGCGCGAGCGCGAGAATCACCGAGGTGCGCAGGGGAGGTTTCATGTGTCGTTCAGTTAGCGACGGCAGTGGCCCGGCAGTTTGTAAACCCGGAGACCATCCAGCCTCCAGGCGAAGTCGTAGCCGGAACCACCGCCGCGCAAAGGGACAGCCACGCCGCCAGGGCCTGATGCTTGAGGTTGCGGGGGCAGCGGATGAGCAAGAGTCGGTTGCATGGCTTCAAGGGTTTCGACCGCGCCAATTTGGAAACGTCACGCTCGGCCGCGAGGATTTTCAACTTCGAACTCGCCCGTTCGGCGGACGCAATCCCCAGAGCGTTCAACTTGTGGCCAAACAAGGCTCGCTTGAGGAGGTGGCCCAAGTGAGAACGGGTTTGCAATCTGCCAACTCCCGCCGCCCGTTCTTCCGCCGGCCAGAAATCCTGCTTTACCGCGCGGGCAAGGTAGGGCTTGAATCCCGCCCATGAAATACACGCTTCACAAGCTTGTCGTCGCGCTCGGCCTGGCCGCCGCCGCTCTCACTCCCAACCTTGAGGCCGCTGACGTCGGCACGGGCGCCAGTTTCAAGGGCCCGATCGGCTTGCAGCTTTACAGTCTGCGCGCGCAATTCACGGCCGATGGTGTGCCGGCCACCCTCAAGAAGGTGCAGGCGTTCGGCATCAAGAACGTCGAACTCGCCGGCACCTACAATCTTTCCGCCGACCGGTTTTCCGAGTTGCTCAAGGAACATGGCCTCACCGCAGTCAGCGGCCACTTCTCCTATGATCTGTATCGCGACAACCCGGAGAAGGTCGCCGCGGACGCCAAGGCGCTAGGTTTGAAGTATGCCGGTTGCGCGTGGATCTCGCACGAGCGTGGCAAGTTCAGCGAAGCCAACGCGCACGACGCGGCCAAGGTTTTCAACAAGGCCGGCGAGGCCCTCGCGAAGCAGGGCATCCAGTTCTTTTACCACTGCCACGGCTACGAATTTCAGCCGCACGGCGACGGCACCTACATGGATTTGCTGATGAAGGAGACCGATCCGAAAAACGTGGCATTCCAGATGGACGTCTTCTGGGTCGTGCATCCCGGCGCTGATCCGGTCAAGTATCTCACCCAGTATCCCGGCCGCTGGCAGCTCATGCACGTGAAGGATATGAAGAAGGGCGTGAAGGGTGTCTTCACCGGTGGCACGAGTGATTTGAAGAACGACGTGGCCATCGGCACGGGCCAGATGAACTGGCCGGCCATTCTCGCCGCCGCACAAAAATCAGGCGTGCAGCAGTATTTCATCGAGGACGAATCGCCGACTTCCGAAGCCCAGATTCCGGAGAGCCTGAAGCATCTCGCCAGCGTCAAGTTTTGACGGGTTCACCCGCCCCTGGCTTGTCCCTGAGAGATCCATCCTGGTGGCTGGCGCCGCCCCGGCGCATCCCGCTCATCGCGTTGGCGGTGCTGTTGCTGGATCAAGTGAGCAAGGCGATCGTGCTGCGGGTGCTGGAATTCCCCGACGAGCGGGTCGTGCTCGAAGGTTTTTTCAAACTGGTCCACTGGGGCAACACCGGCTCGGCGTTCAGCATGTTTCAGGGACGCAACGGCGTGCTGGCGCTGATCTCGATCGCGGCGATCGTCGTCCTCTATCTGACGCGGCACCACTTCGATGCCCATACGATGTCCGGGCAAGCTGCCTTGGGCCTGATCTTCGGCGGCATTGTCGGCAACTTGATTGATCGCATCGTTCACCAGCACGTGATTGATTTCATCTACTTTTACGTGATCCGCCGCGATGGTTCGGAGCTGGGTTTCCCGGCGTTCAACGTGGCCGACAGCGCGATCTGCGTCGGCGTTGGTTTATTGTTCATGCTCGCCTGGTTGAGCCCAAGCGCCCATGCTCCGAGCCAGCCCACGCGGTAGGCGTGGCCCCACCCCGCTGCCGGGACGATTCTTATTCTCGACTGTCCGACCAAATGCCTGTCTTTACCCAAACGCTGACGGTTGGTGAGGCCGCTCCCGACGAGCGGATCGATTCCTACCTGCGTCAGTTCTTCCCCGGCGTCTCGCGCAAGCAACTCGTCCGGCTGATCCGTGAGGGGCACATCGTCGTGGGCGGTGAACCGGTGAAGCCCCGGTATTTCCCGAAGGCTGGCGAAGTGATCTCGATCAGCTGGCCCGAGCCACGCGAGCCGACCGCCGCGCCGGAGGAGATTCCGTTGAACATCCTTTACGAGGACGACGATCTCCTGGTGATGAACAAAGACCCGGGCATCGTGGTGCATCCGGGCGCCGGCCATGATGACCACACGCTGGTCAACGCGCTGCTCCATCATTGCCAAGGCAAGCTGAGCGGGGTCGGTGGCGTGGCCCGGCCCGGGATCGTACACCGCCTCGACAAGGACACGAGCGGTTGCATGATCGTTGCGAAAAACGATTTCACGCACCTGGGACTGGCGAAACAGTTCGCGAGTCGCACGATGGAGAAAATCTACCTCGCCCTCGTTTGCGGCGACACCATCCCCGGCAGCGGCGTCATTCGGGCCGCCATCGCGCGCCATCCGAGTCACCGCAAACGCATGGCGGTGCGGGACGACGAACATGCCCGGGCCGCCCACACCAGCTACAAGGTATTGTCGCGTCTCAAAGGCACGGCCTTGATCGAGGCGCATCTGCATACGGGTCGCACCCACCAGATCCGCGTGCATTTCCAATTCATCGGCTACCCACTGGTCGGCGATGACACGTACGGCAAGCGGCAGAATCTGCGGCTGAAAGAGCTGACCAACTACGCCGCGCCGCGCCAATTGCTGCATGCCCGGACCATCAAGTTCATGCACCCGCGCCTGGAAAAGGAGCTGACCCTTTCGGCCGAGCTGCCGGCGGACTTCCAGACCGCGCTGACGTTGCTGAAACCAGAGGTTCCTCTCGAACGTCCGGAGTGATACCGTCCCTGCACCTGCCCGTTTGCGGTTCGCCATGACTCGTCGCTTGCTTATCATTGCCCTGGCTCTGTTCGCGGTGATCGCCGCGGCGCAGTTTCCCGGCAATCGCGGGCGACCACCGGTGGGCCGCGACTTGCCGACTTGGGAGGTAAATCCCCGGTTTCCACATGATGTTTTTACCTTTGTACGTGCCCAGTTCAGGTCGGGTGGCGGTGGGCGATTCGGGGGCCGTGGGTGGGCAAATGATTTCCCCGGTGCCGACCAAAATTTCTCCTGGCGGCTGCATCAAATGACGTCGATCGAGGTCGCATCCGAACCTGATTCAATGCCGCTGACCGACCCGCGGCTGCCTGACTTCCCGTTCATTTTCATGAACGATCCGCGGTCAATCAATTTGAGCGAAGAAGAGGCCGAGGCGCTGCGGAATTATTTGTTGAACGGCGGTTTCCTGCTGGTGGACGACTTTTGGGGCAACCAGATGTGGAATCACATCGAACAGCAGATGCAACTCGTGCTTCCGGGCCGGAAGTGGCAGTCCCTGACGCCGGACCACCCGATCTACCGGATCGCCTTCCCGTTGGCCGGCCCGCCGCAGGTGCCGAGCGAGGATTCGGCGCACGACATGAAGGACGACCCCGATCCCGCCCGGCGGACGTGGGAATATGACTTCTCCAATCTGGAGCCGCAACCGGCCGACTTCCGCGGCTACTTTGATGACCAGGGCCGACTCATGATGCTGGTCTGCTGGAACACTGACCTGAGCGACGGCTGGGAGGAGGAAGCCCGCAGCCCCTGGTTCTTCGAAAATTTCTCCGAGAAGCTCTCCTACCCGATGGGCATCAACATCCTCACCTACGTGATGACGCATTGAGGCTGGCGCCCACGGCGTGGCCAGCGTCAGAATTTTTCGAGGCAGTCGCCAACCCGCACCCGGCCCGCCGTCACGACCTGAGCATGCACCCCGCGCAAACGCAGCGCCTTGCCTTCGGGTGAATTGACGAACTTCAATGCGTCCGGTCCGAAGCGCCGGGAAAACTTCGAACAACCCGTGTGGGGGCGCTCCGTGATCTCCAGCACCGCCGTACCAAGGCGCACGCGCTGGCCGACCGGCAGGTTGGTGTCGCTGAGATCGAGATCCAGCAGCAGGTTGTCGCCGGCGAGCGGCCAGCGTGCGCGGTCGTCCGTGAGCAACTCCAGCATGCGGGTGCTCATGAGCGTGATTTGGGTGTCGGGATTCAGCGCGCCGTCGGGCAGCTTGTGCGAACACGTCTTTGCCCAACGATCACCCACCATGCCGGCGGCGGGCGTAAGCTCGGCGGTCTCGAGCAACTCACGCTGGTCGGTGACTGGCCGGCGAATAATGTAGGCCACGGGGCTGCCGGTCGTCGGCGCCTGCCGCAGATGATCAAGCCGGGCGGTGAGTTCCGCTTCGGTGGCAAACTGTTCGTTCGTGTGCATAGGTTGTTCTTCGTTACCAAACTTCGACGGGACCTTTCGGCACCGGGATGGCCGTGCGGCGCGCGACGGCCGATTCGTCGTCGCTCTCCATAAACGAGGCGATCATGGGCGGGAGTTGGTAGCGCGGCAGGAGCGCACCCGCGTCATCGACGAATTGCCGGCGCCAGCGAAGATACTCCTCGAGAATGTCATGGAACTGCGCCCGCGTGGCAATCATCACGACCTGTTTCGAGAACGGCTTGGCGGGGCCGAACCGCTTGGCATACCACGGCGCGACTTTGCGAAACATGATGCAGCCCAGCTCTTCGCCAAACACCTCGATCATCCGGTCCAGGTGCCGGCTCATGACGCGCACGCGCTCCTCGAAGGTCGGCTCGGGTAACAGCTCACCCGTGTCGAGCAGGTGCCGGGTGCGCTTGAAAATCCACGGATCGTAAAACGCTCCGCGCCCGACACTCACGCCGGCGCAACCAGTTTGTCCGATCATGTGCTGCGCGGCTTCGGGCGTCGTTACGTCGCCATTGCCGATGACCGGGATGGATCTCGCCGCCGCCGCGACTTTGCGGATGCCGGCAAGATTCACGCGCCCCGAGAAACCTTGCTCCCGCGTGCGCCCATGCACGAACACGGCGAAAATCCCGGCGTCCTCCAAAGCCCGCACGAGGTCGGGCGCCGTTAAATTCTCGTCGTCCCAGCCGAGCCGCATCTTGGCGGTGACGGGAATCTTCACGCCCTTGACCATGCCGCGCACGAGCGCCGCCGTCTTGTCGAGCTCGGTCATCATCGCCGAGCCGCCGCCCACTCGGCAGACCTTCTTCACCGGACAACCCATGTTGATGTCGATGGCGTGAACCCCGATCGACTCCAGGTATTGCGCGGCATCCCGCATCTCCTCCGGCACGCTGCCAAAGAGCTGGACCGCCAGCGGAGAATCTTCCGGGCACGTCTCGATGAGCTTGAGCGCCTTGTGATTCTTCTCCAGCAGCGAGCGCGCGTTGACGAGATCGGTGGTGGCCAGGTCGAGACCGCCAAGTTCGCGCGCGGTGAGGCGGAACGGCAGGTTGGTGTAACCCGCCAAGGGCGAGAGAAACAAATTGGACTTCAACTGGAGCGGGCCAAAGCGCATGTCGTGATGGGACGCTAGCGGGCGCGGCGGGGCTTGTCAGCTTTCACGTGACGAGGTGTGAAGCGCCGAGGGTCTGAAAGGGAAACGTCCTGTTTGCCTGGAAGAAAGGGAAGGACGGCGTGTCGCCGTCCGTGAAATTAGGGACCGCGACACGCGGTCCCTCCCACCTCCCCATTGAACCGATTCTCGGTTGGACCTGGTACCAGTCCCCAACAATGCGAAGTCCGTCGACGCCTAAATCACTGGATCGCTTGCGGGTGCTTCGACAGCTTCCTCCGCCGTCAGCGTGAGAAAGGCCTGCTCAAGCGGGCCTTCGTGACCGGCGAGTTTGCGCAACTCATCGTGCGTGCCCACGGCGATCAGCTTGCCGCGATGGATGATGCCGATGCGATCCGCCATCTCCTCGGCGACACTCAGTTGATGGGTCGAGAGAAACACGGTCATGCCCTGGAGGCTGCGTTCCTTGAGGACGTCCTTCACCACGCGGGCGTGATGCGGATCGAGGCCGACCATCGGCTCGTCGATGACGAATACCTCGGGGTTGTGCAGCAACGCGGCGACAATCGCCACGCGCTGCCGGGTGCCGTGTGACAGCCCTTCGATGGACTTCTTTACATACGGTTCGAGGTTGAAGCGCGGCACCAGCACCCGCGCGCTGGCTTCGATCGCTGCGTCAGACATTTGAAACATCTGGCCGGTGAAGCGGAAGAATTCCCACGGCGTGAGCTTGTCGTAAAGAAACGGAAAGTCCGGCACGTAGGCGAGCCGGCGGCGCGCTTCGAGCGGATGCGCCTGCACATCGAAGCCGCCGATGCGGGCGCTGCCGGCCGTCGGCTTGATCAGCCCGGTGAGCATCTTGATGGTGGTCGTCTTGCCGGCGGCGTTGGGTCCGAGGACGGCAAAGAACTCGCCTTTGGGAACGGTGAGCGAAAGGTCGTTCACGGCGACGAGGTCGCCAAAGCGCTTCACCAGATTATGGAGTTCGATCATGCGGGGCGGGCTACATCATCTGGCCTTCGGTGTTGTTCACAAGCGTGACGCCGCCGGGCAACGTGATGCTGAGGATCTCGCCCACGCGACTGACCAGGACGATGATCTCGTAGCGATCCAGCACGCGGGTGCTGAGCCGGTAGCAGCGGACGCGCTGGTTCAAGACGCGCGTCCAGTCGTGTTGGGCGTCCCACTTGAAATTCGCGAGCGCGGAGGTTCCATTGGTGCCGCGGGGCAGGAACGGGAAGTTGGCCAGCGCCAGGGCGGCCAGCGGACCGCCGAGCTGACCGGCCAGTTGCCCGGGGTTTTGCAGGTCGTCAAAACTGAAGCGGGTATCGAGCTCCATGGCGCCTTCGGTTTTCAACTCAAGCTCGCGACTCGCGGCGGTACTTTTCAAGCGCACGGTGGTGACGCGGTCATTGAGGCGCAGGTTGAAATCCCGCCACTGTTCCGGGTTGTCGAAGGCGAGCTGCAGCTTGAACTGATAACGATTCGTGTCGCCGGGCAGGCTGAGGGCGCCTTCCACAGCCAGGCTGTAGCCGATCACATCGCTGACCCGGCCCTCGAGTTGGCGGGCGTCCGTGGCCCCTTGGGATTTGGCCCCCGTTTCAAGGATGGTCGGCGCCCACTTGCACCAACCAATATCTTCGCCCTCGTAATAGATGGACAGCGCCGAGGCGTCCGGTGACGTGAGCATTTTGTTCCAGACCGAGTCGAGGGACGCGCCGGAGCCGAGGTGCCGTTGCCCGCCAAACTCTGACCAGCAGAGCATGCCCAGCATCACCAGCCAGAACGCGCCGAAAAGAAATGCGAGCAACCGGGACCACATAAATTACTTAAGCGGAATTTTGAGGGTGCGGCCGATGGGAAAATTCCGTTCGGACAAGCCGGGGTTCGCGGCCTGGAGCTCCGCGAGGCTGACCTGATAGCGTCGGCTCAAGGCGTAAAGCGTATCGCCTTTCTGGATCGTGTGGGTGCGGGTCACGCCTGGCGTTTCGCGGGGCGCACCGGCGCGTGGACTTTCGGATGGCCGCACTTGGTCACCGCCGGGCTGGGGCGAATCCACCGTGCCGGGGAGCGGGCGCACCGGGGGGTTGGACGGAGTGATCGGCTGCCGGCTGAGCAAGGCCACCTGCTGTTTCAGGCCGGCGTTTTCCGCGGCCAACTGCTGGCGCTCGGCTTGCATTGTATCCAGATCTTTTTGCAAGCGATCGATCTCAGCGGCCAGCAGCGGGCTGGGAATGGTCGGCACCGAGCCGCGTGCCAGCTCCATTTTCACCACGGAAAGACGGTTCGAAATCAGATCCGAACCCTCGTACTCGGGGTTGAGTTCCAGCACGCGCAAATAGTGATACAACGCTTTCTCAGGGGAGTTAAGCTCGCGGTCGAACAGCATCGCCATCTGGTAATGTGCCTTGGCGTATTGAGGATCCGTCTGGAGCGCACGCTCAAACGCCGCGAGGGCACCGGGGAAATCCTGCTGTTTCGCGCGGGTCGTGCCGGCATTGAAATAGCGCTCGGCCTGCGTCTGGTCACCCGCGCCGGGTGGGGGCACACACCCGCCGAGCAGGAGGCAGACGATGGTTAAACTTAAACCGCGAACCAGCGCGGAGCGACATGTCATGGGCAAACCGTAATCAAGGGGGGCGAAGGGCGCAACCTCCCGCTGCCAGCACGCTGGGAAGGCTTCCCGGGGAGCGCGCGGTCGAGCCGCACTATTGCCCGCCACCCGGCACGCTGACTCCGGCCGTCCGGGAGAAATTGATCGAGGCCTCGTATTTGTGGATGAGCTGGCGCATGCGCGACACCTCGGTCTTGCTCAGGGCGTAGAGGAACGGCGTGGCGAGCGCGGCGGCTTCCTTGACGATCCGGTCAAACGCGCTGGCGGAAATCTTCAACAGCATGCTGTCCTTGTTGGCCACGACATCCGCCGAGCGCGGGCCGTGATCCAGCAGGGCCATCTCGCCGAAGAATTCCCCGATGCCCATGGTGTTGTAGGTGGTTTCCTTGCCCCCCCGCATGGCGCGGCTGCGCAGCTCTCCGTCCATGATCAGGTACATGGCGTCGCCCGCTTCGCCCTCCCGCACGACCGTGTCAAACTGACGGACGCGGACGACATCAAGGTACTTGGCGAAGGACATGATCTGCAGGTCATCCATCTCCGCAAACATCTTGATCCGGCGGAGCATGGCGGGCTGCACATCGGGGCCGGCGCGCTGGCGGATGGTGGTGTCATCAAGCTGCGTGGCCCGCTTGTCCTTGAAGAACATCTTCAGCTCCGCGAGCTGGCCCGCCCGGCTCCAGGTGGCGTCGTCCTGCCGATAGATCCACGAATCGGCCACCACCCGCTGATCCTGGATCCAGTTGATGAGCGCGGGGAGCTCGATGGGGCCGTAGGCCACATTGTCCACGCCCCACACGTTGTAATAGGAAGCTTCGTTGTCTTGCATGGTGCCTCAAGGTTGATTCATTCCGACGCGGGCCGCGGGGATTTCTGGACCAGTGGCGGCGAATTCGCAACTCTGTTTCTGGGGAATCAACCGGCCGGGCAAACCCGCCGAACGACACCGCGCCTCAAGCGGGCGGATTGTTCCCGGGCTCACCGTCCGGTTTCGCGAGGGGCGATCGCGCGAGCGGCACGTACCACGTGTCGAGTCGCGCCTGCTCCGAGGGAGATCGCGGCGTGCCGATTTCCTGACGCAAGGCATCCGCCTCGGCCACGAGGGCGACCGAGCTGGCGAAGTCATTTTCGAGGAAGGCGAGCTGGGCAAAGGATTCCTGAAGATAAGCAACCGCCCGGCGATCACCGAGATCACGATTCAGCGCCAGGCTCTCGTCGAGCGCAGGCCGCGCCAGGGCCGTCTCGCTCGCGCTGAGAGCCACTTCGGCAAGACTGGTCAGGGAGTTGGCCAGCGCCCAGCGATCGCCGACGCGGCGGTTGAGCGTGACGCATTCCTCGAGGATGGCGCGGGCGCCGGCGTGATCCCCGGTGTTGCTCAGCAACAGCCCCAGGTTGTTGAGGGAGATCGCCACCGCCCAGAGGTCGTTCAACTCGCGGCGAATGCGCAGCGACTCCTCGTAAAGCGGCCGGGCGGCCGCGTTGTCTTTCTCGAACATGCAGATGATGCCGAGATTGCTGAGGAGGCTGGCTTCCCGCTTCCGTTCGCCGGACTGGCGGCAGAGGGCGAGGCTCTCGTCGTAACATTTGCGCGCCTCATCGTAGCGGCCTTGTTGGGCTGCGACCGTGCCCGCCGTGTGCAGCGTCTGGGCCACGCCGGCATAATTGTTCAGCCGGTCGAACAGTTTCCGCGCGGCCTGCAGCTTGGCGAGCGCGTCGTCATAGCGGCCCTGCTTGCGCAGCAGTTCGCCCAAGGCGGCTTCGCAGTGCGCGGCCTCGATGGTCAACTGCAACTCGTGGGCGGCGGCGAGGGCTTGTTCGTATTGCTTGCCGGCCTCGGGCCAGTCGCCGACCAGCTCCATCACGGTGCCGAGCTGGCGCAGGAAGGGAACCTGGGCCGGCTTGTCCAACAACGGCAACGCCTGGCGGAAGTAGTCGATCGCCGCCGCGTTGGCGTACGCCGCCTGCGCCGCTTGCGCCGCCTTGAGGAGATAATTGCGCTTCTTGTCCGTGTTGTCGCTGTGGCCGAAATGGTGCGCCAGCAGGTTCAGCACGCTCGTGACATTTTCGCCGGCGCCGCGCTCGAGAAACTCGCCGATCATGCGATGGAGGCGCTCCCGAAAGGCAAAGGGCAGGCTCTCGTAGGTCACCTGTTGCGTGAGCACGTGCTTGAAGACGTACGCCAGCGCCGGCTCGAGCGACTCGCGCGAGGTGATGTCCTGGCGGGTCAGGCGTTCGAGATCCGAGCGGATCAATTCATCGCGCCCCAGATCCGGATAGGCGCCCCACAACAACGCGGCCTCGAAATGGCGGCCGATGACACTCGCCACTTTTAACGTCGCCTGCTCGCTCTCGGTGAGCCGGTCGATGCGGCTGAGAATGAGGCTTTGCAACGTGTGCGGCAGCTCGCCGCCACCGCTGGCGCGTTCATCCAAAGCCCGGCCGGTCTCCCGCAGGAACTGAAGTATCTCCTCGATGTAAAACGGATTACCGCCGCTTTGCTGCAACAGCCGATCCACGATTTCGCGGCTGACCTTTACGCCGCCGCCCATCTTGAGCTCGATGAACCGGGCCACCGAATCACGATCCAGTTCGCCCAGCACGATCTCGGTGAACCGCGACCGCTGGCGGATGGCCGGGCCGGGGAAAGCTGCTTCATCGCCCGGACGATAGGCCAGCAACACCAGCACCGGCAGCTCGCGCGTCACGCGGATCACCACGTCCAGCAGGTCGAGTGACAAGGGGTCCATCCAGTGTCCGTCCTCGATCACGAGCACCCGCGGGCTGCGGGCCGCCAGCACCCGGAGAAGATCAATGATCAGCGCCTCGAGCGAACGCTTGCGCACCTGGCCTTCGAGTGACCGGCTGAAATTCGTCTCGGGAATCGGCAGGTTCAAGACCACGCCCAGCAACGGCACGCGATCCGCCACCTCCGGCAACCACGCCTGAACATTGCGGGCGACGCGTTCCGCCTGCTCCTCGGGGGTGCCGGGCCCGGCTTCCAAAAGCTGGCGCCAGCAATTCCACCAAACTAGGTAGGGCGTCTTCTGACCATGCGACTGGCATTCGCCATCGTGCGCCTGCAAGCCGGCTTCCCGCGCCAACCGTACCGCCTCAGCCACCAGCCGGGTCTTGCCCATGCCCGGGTCCGCCGTAATGCCCAGAACTTGTCCCACGCCTGAAAGTGTCAGTTGGATTTTTTCACGGACCACACCCAACTCGCGGTCACGCCCCACCATCGGCGAAGCCTTTCGCGATTCACGGCGGGTGAACGTGGTGCCCTCCTGAAAACCTTTGAGCTCGAACACCGGGATCGGCTCGCTCTTGCCCTTCACGGTGATGCCGCCCAGCGATTCCCAGGCAAAGGCGTCGGCCTGCGTAAGCTGCAACCAGCCGCTGACGAGGATCCGTTCCGGACCCGCCTTTTGCATCAGCCGCGCCGCGAGGTTCACTTCGTCCCCCAGGATCCCATAGGTGCGGCGCGTGGAGCCACCGTAGCTGCCGGTCCGCATCGTGCCCCGGCTCAAGCCGATGCCGGCGATGTGAATGAACTGCAGCTCCAACGGCGGCGTGCGCAACTCGAGCGCCGCCGAAAGCGCGCGGCGATTGTCATTCTCATTGGCCACGGGCGCCCCGAAGGCGACGTAGAAGAAGCTGCCTTTGTCGCCAATCGTCAGTTGCACCAGCGCGCCGCCGTACTTTTTGATCACGCCGGCGGACCAGCGGATGAAGGCGTCCAGCTTCTTGCCCGCGTCGGGATCGCCGTCATAGTCAATGCCATCAAAGCGGACAAACATCGCGACCGCCGGCCGCAACTCCGTGAGAAACTCGCCGCGACCGGCGCGCAGCCGTGCAAAGACCTCGGGCAGCAACCACTGCTCGAGCGCGTTCGGATCGAGCGATTGAGAATCCAGGTCCCCGCGTTTAATTTCCGGCGCTTCCGCCAGGGTCTTGACCAACGCAAAGCGGTCCGCCTGCCCTTCCTCCTGCCGCCATTCGGCAATTGTCAGGTGCTCGCCGAGGGCCGCGACGGTGGCTTCATCGAGGAGGAGATCGCCTCGATTCGCCAGGTGCTCGCCCTCGATCATCCGGGCGATGGTGCGGCCGGCCACGGTGTCAATCAGTTGAATCGTGGGATCGCCAATCAGGAAACGCCGCGCCGGTCCCGTGGCGACGGCGACCTTCACCGCGAGCTCAAACACGCCGACGCCTTTGATCTCCAGCCGGGAATGCTCCTTCATGCGGCGCTGGATGCCCGCCCCCGCCGAGGCCCCGCGCCAGCCGTCGTCGCCCTCGAACCAGCACGTGATCGCGTCGCCGGCGAAACTGATCACGCTGCCGCCCTGCCGGTGTACTTCGCGGATCAGGCCCGCATAAACTTCCTCCAGTTGGCGCGTGACCTCTTCCGCGCCGCGACTGGGACCCAGCGCCTTGGAAGCGGCCTCGGTCAGCGGCGTGAAACCGGAAATGTCAGCGAACAACGCGGAACCGTTCGTCCGGTCGGGCAACGTGCGGCCCGCCATCACCGCCGCGAGTCGATCTTCCGGAAGATAGGTGGAGGCCGCCAGCAACCCGGCGCGGCGTTGTATTTTGGTATCGTTCATCGGCCCGATCGGTCCGCCCTCAATGTGATCCGCCTGCTACGTGACGAATGGAAGTGCCGACCACATTTGCTCAGACAACCCCCGGTGATTAACACGCTGCCGCGCGAGCGACAACTTGAAAGGATTGCGCGGACGCCGGGTCATCGCAGAACGCGAGCAGCGAGGTTCGGCCGGGTGCTGGCGCCGGGCGTGGCCGGCGAGGCTACTTGATCTTGCGCCGCAGCCGCTCGGACATGATGCGCATCACCTGCAACGCGAAGAACGGCGTCTGTTGCACGAGAAACAGGAAACGCTTCTCCGTGATCGGCACTACGCGGCAATCGGTCCGCGCCCGCGCGGTGGCGCTGCGCGGGCTGGCATCGAGCAAAGCCATCTCGCCGATCAACCCACCTTGCAGCGCTTCGTCGATGACCTGGCCGTTGTGAACGATGTCGATCGCCCCCTCGATCACCACGTACATCGCTTCCGCTTGGTCGCCTTCTGTGAAGATGATCTCTCCCGCCTTGTAAGGCACCGCATCGCTGGAGTGTTGAAACAGATTGAGCGTTGTCATAATTGCACTGGTTCGAAAGTAACGACGCCGATCTTATCAATCCAGCGCCAAACCGTCTGAGGGGGCAGGCTAGAAACGAATCGTGGGCGCGTCGATAGGCGGCGGGTTACGATTAAGTGACAGGACGGCAAAGGATTGCGCATGTCACCAAACGGCCCTGCGGCGCAATTTGAGTTTGTAGCTTGCCTCCCAAAGGGTTACGAATTGCTCGAAACGAATCATTGCACCCCACAAAATCATGGCGATAATCGCGGCCTTAAATTGAGAATGCCTGTTTGGGTTCGCCTGTCCGGAGAAAAGTAGAGGCACCCAGCGGTACGCGGCGCGACTTGCCATCCATATTTGCGACACCTATGAAAACTCATTCACCTCACCTCAATGGCCGGTCGACCATCGCTTTGGTCATCGCTCTATTCTTTTGCCTCGGCGCACACGTCGACCGCGCTTCCGCAGGCAGCGCCAGCCTGGAGCTCTGGCAGGACACTGTGAATATTTGGGGTGGCACGCTCCAGGCCGGCAACTCGACGTATGGGGAGGGGGATAGCATCCCGGCCCGCTTTGTGAAGTCGCTCGGCGGCGGCACCACGCACACGTTGAAGATCAAATACGACTTCAGTTCGGGCGCCGACCGGTTCATTGATTTCCTTGCGAACGTCGACGCGACCGTGGCGGGAGTGAATCCCATCAGCGGCGTCGCCAATGCCGCCAACAAAAAGTTCTGGGCCATCCCGGCCGATCCTCAAGTCGGGGCGCGGCAATTGCCGGGCAGCCTCACCACCTGGAACGTGACCGTGACCCAACCGACGGCTGCCAACTACTCCTTCGAAGGCAGCGTGCGCGTTTTGACGCTGACCTTCAAAGTGGACGGCACTTCTGGAAATAAGAATGTGGTGTTCGCCTGGGGCGCGCACCTGGCGAAAGCCACGGATTGGGCGCCCGGCAAAGGCGCCGGAAGTTATCCCGGCGCGTCGCGCAAGGTGTTCACCAAACTCGACAGCGCTTCCGACGAAAATGTTTCCATCAACCCATCCGCGATCATTTCGTCCACCGACCTGGCAATCACAAAGTTGACGGATCCGAATGCGGCACCGGTGCATTCTGGAGATCTCCTGACCTATTTCATCAACGTGGAGAACAAGGGGTTGATCACGGCCACCGGGGTTACGGTGACCGACATCCTGCCACTCAACGCCTCACTTGTAAGCGTACTTCAGTCGCAGGGGACCTACTCAGTCGGCGCCAACTCGACGCTGACTTTTTCCCTGGGCAATCTGGCGCCCGGCAGCGCCGCCCTGGCCGCGATCCAAATTACCAATCTCGTTAATCCCTCGTTTGTCGGTCGGCTGACCAACACGGCATCGGTAACCTCGACGGTGACGGATCCCATCCTGGCCAACAATACATCGACCGTTGTAACCGAAGTCACCGATGGGACGGATCCGGTCATCACGTGTCCGGCAACTATCGTCGTCAACACCAGCCCGGCAGGCTCGTCGAGCGCGCTCGTCACCTTCGCGGCCACAGCCACCGACAATGTCGGTGTGACCAGCCTGACTTACAGCCAGGCGTCTGGCGCCGCGTTCCTTATCGGCACCACCACGGTGACCGCCACCGCCACGGACGCAGCCGGCAACTCATCACAATGCTCCTTCACGGTGACGGTGCGCGACGTTGAAGCTCCGGTCATCACATGCCCAGCGGACGTCGTGATCGGCACGGAAAGCGGCCTGGCCACCGCAGTCGTGAATTTTTCTGTCACCGCGACCGACAACAGCGGCTTCGCGCCGATGCTGACCTACAGCAAGAATTTCGGCACCGAATTCCCGTTGGGCACCACCACGGTCGCGGTGGTCGCCACGGACCTAAACGGCAACTCGTCGCAATGTTCCTTCACCGTAACGGTCGTGGACGATGACGCGCCGCAGATCGCTTGCCCGACGGACCTCACCGTCAATACAGATCCCGGCCTGGCTACGGCAGTCGTCAACTTCGCCGCCACCGCCACGGACACCAGTGGCACCCCACCGGCAGTGTCATACAATCTGGTCTCCGGCGGCGCACCAATCCAACCCGGTGTTTATGCTTTTCCGGTGGGAACGACGGAGGTCATTGCGACGGCAACGGACGCAGTCGGCCTGACTGCGCAATGCTCCTTTACCGTGACGGTGGTTGACAATGAAGCCCCGGTGATCACCGCTCCCGATGACATGGTGCCGGAAACCGCTCCGATCGACGTGGTGGCGAACACCGCCTTCGGCAGCTACAAGGCGATCGTCGATTACCCCGCGCCCGTCGTGACCGACAACGCGTCGGCCGGTACCGGCCTGGTGGTCGGTTGCAGCATTGCCTCCGGCACCGAGCTCGAAGTGGGCATCTATCCGGTCACCTGCACGGTGACCGATGAAGCCGGCAACTCCAGCCAGTGCGAGTTTACCATCACGGTCGCCGACTGGTTCAATGTCGCCTGGCCGCTGGCGCATGAGCTGAATTTGCAACCGCTCGTTGCCGGAGCCGATGACGTGCTCGCCGCTGAGGCGAAGCAGTTCATCATCGAAACCAGCCAGTCGCGTTGGTACCGCTTCCGGGTTCAGCCCGGCAGCAAGCTGGTGGTGACGCTGACCGAGCTGGCGGCGAATTACGACGTCGTGTTGTTCAGCGACATCAGGGTTGCCTACAACGAACTGCTCCAGCCCTCGCAGGACGCCCTGCTCCGGTTGGGCGCTGAGTTCGCATCCGACGCATTTTCGCCGGCGGCGTTCTCGCCGGAAGCGTTCAGCCCAGCAGCGTTCAGCCCGGCAGCCTTCAGCCCGGCCGCGTTCAGTCCTGCAGCATTCAGCCCGTTGGCGTTCTCGCCGGCGGCCTTCAGTCCGGAAGCTTTTTCGCCAGCCGCTTTCTCGCCGGCAGCCTTCAGTCCGGAGGCCATCGCCCCGGCGGCGTTCAGCCCGGCGGCGTTCTCGCCCGCGGCGTTCTCGCCCCTGGCGTTTTCACCGGCAGCCTTTAGTCCCGCCGCTTTCAGCCCGGCGGCATTCTCGCCGGCCGCCTTTTCACCGGCCGCCTTCTCCAGCGCGCAGACCCGCAGCGTGATTGGTGTCTCGGCCTTCCCGGGACTTGGCGGCGAAGGCTTGATCGTCAACACCTGGGATAACAGCGGCGAGTTCTACCTCCGCGTCCGGGGCCGCAACGGTGAATTCACCAAGGACCAGCAGTTCAAGCTGAACGTCGTCCTCTACACCGGCCAATGCGGTGGTGTGAATCCGGTGTTGGAGGGCGTCAACGCGCTGTCACCTACGGGCGGGAGCTTCAAGACGATCATCCTCACGGATTCCAAACGGCTGACCGGCGTGGACAGCACCCGGCTCACTGATCTGGCCAATCGGCCGGAAGTCGCGGGCGTGATCGTTGACCTCAACGCTGACCTCAACCAGTGGGAACGCGTCAGCAACGCAAACGCGCAGGCCGACGCCAATGCCGGATGCCCGATTGCCAAGAACCTCGTGGCGGAAGCGATCAAGGAAATCGTGGACGGTTACATGGCGCTCAATTTGATCGAGTACGTGGTGATCGTCGGCGGCGATCAGGTGATCCCCTTCTACCGGCATCCTGACGAGGCGCTCCTCGCCAACGAGAACAACTACGTGCCGCCGGTGTTGGACGCGACATCTTCACAGGCAAGCTTGAAGCTGGGCTTTATCCTCGGGCAGGACTTCTACGGAGCGCGTTGCGAAATTGCCCGCAAGACTGCTGATCTGCCGTTGCCCTCCGCTGCGGTGGGCCGTCTGGTCGAAGTGCCGGCCGACATTCACGCGCAGTTGGACGCCTATCTCACCACCACGGACGGCGTGGTGCCGACGCCGACCCGCGCTCTCGTCACGGGGTATGACTTCCTCTCCGACGTGGCAGAGGCGGTCCGACTCGAGTTTGCGGCCGCGCTGGAAACGCCGGTCAGCGACAGCCTGATTGCACCGGCGAACGAACCCCCGTCCGAAGGTTGGACGGCCGACGACCTGACGGCGCAGTTGCTGGGAACGGACCGTCACGACCTAGTGTTCCTCGCCGGTCACTTCAGCTCGTCGGTGGCGCTCGCGGCGGATTACACCACCCGCTTCACGACCGAGCAGTTGATGGCCTCCAGCGCGGACTTCGTGAACTCGATCATCTTCAGCTCGGGCTGTCACTCGGGTTACAATGTCGTCAACCAGCACGGCATCCCCGGCGTGACCGGCGAACCCGATTGGGCGCAGGCCTTCGCACGCAAGGGCGCCACGTTGATCGGCGGCACCGGCTACCAATACGGTGACACCGACTTCATCGAGTATAGCGAGCAGATCTATCTGAACTTCGCGCGCAATCTGCGGGCAGGCAACGGCCCCGTCGCCATCGGCAAGGCGCTTGTGAGTGCGAAGAACACCTTCCTCGCGCAAACGGCCCAACTCCGCGGCATCCACGAGAAATCGATGCTGATCACCACGCTCTTCGGCCTGCCGATGTTGAGCGTTGATCTCCTCCACGGTCGCGGTGCCCTGCCTACGGACGCGAAGATCATCACGACCTCGTTGGATTCATATAGTGATGGCGATCCGGACGTAACCTCTTCCGCTGCGGACTTCCTCGGGCTCGAGAGCAAGGACATCACGGTGTCGCCCAATCTCACCCGGGTGGATCCCGCGCTGGTCAATTCCGAAGCGCCGCCGAACAGCCCTCCGGTGATCACGACTTACTTCTCCGGCACTGCGGGAGTGGTGGCGAATCCCGCCGAACCCATCCTGCCGCTGGAAAGCTACAATGTTTCCGTGACCGGCACCGTCCTGCGCGGCGTCGGCTTCCTGGGTGGTAGTTACGCGGATCTGGTCGACGTCATCGCGCATACGGGCGCGCCGGCGACCGAGATCCGTGGTGTTCACGCACCGTTCCTCTCGGACGTCTTCTTCCCGGTCCGCATCTGGAACGTGAACTACCTCGACGCCCTCTGCGAAGGCAGCGGCGCCACCCGCCTGCTGCTGACGCCGGCACAGGTGGTCTCACCGGAGCCTGGTTCCACAGCCAATACCATCCGCACTTTCAGCAGTTTGAACTTCCGCCTGTTCTACAGTGCGAATGCCGAAACCTACGGAATTGGCGATGAGGCCAGCGTGCCCGCGTTTGCCGGTGCGCCCACCATCGTGCAGGTCTCGGACGAGATCGTGGGCAATCAGGTGAACATCACGGCCCAGGTCGTCGGCAACCCGAGCGCCGGCATGCAGAACGTGTGGATCACTTATACGGTCGCTGGGTCAGGCACCTGGCAGTCGGTGTTCCTGATACAGAACGCGCTGGACTCTTCCTTCTGGGAGGGTGCGCTGCCGCTGCCGCTCAATGGCGCGGTGCCGGAGCCGGACCCCGGTGCGGTGCGTTACCTGGTGCAAGCCGTCAATGGCGTCGGCCTCGTCACCATGGAAGCCAACCTCGGTGAGTTCTTCACGCCCGGTGAAACGTTCCTCGCGGCCGACCCCGATGCGGTCGCCACGACGATCGAGTTGTTGGATCCGCTGCCCAACGCGGGCGTCTACAACCAGCCCGTGACCTTCAGTGCCCTGCTGATGGCTAATGGGGCTCCGCTCGCCGACCAGCGGGTCACCTTTGGTCTCGGCACCACCCAGCGGCAGGCGTTCACCGATGCCAACGGCGTGGCGACGGTAGATTTCCCGTTGCTCGCGTTGCCGGGTGGCTATGATGTTCAGGTCACCTTCCGGGGCACCCGCAGCCTGCTGCCGTCCGTGACGAGCGCGCCCTTTGCCGTCAGCAAGCGCAACACCGTGCTGAACTTGGAACCGGCCAATCTGCCGAACGCCAAGCCCGAAGAAACAGGTCTCTTCGCCACCCTCAAGGAAGTCGCCAATGGCGTCCTGGAAGGCGCGCCGCTCCAGGAGAAGACCGTGATCTTCTTCGTGACCGGGCCCGGTGGGCCGAAGGAAAGTGCGGTCATCACCGACTACCTGGGTCGGGCGCTGCTGAACCTGCCGAGCGGCAGCTACAACATCAGCGCCTACTTCTCGGGCGTCATCCCGTTCGCCCCACCGCTGACCCTGAACGACGATCGCTACAATCAATCGGACGCAGGCATCAGCGTGATCATTGATGCGGATCCGCCCACGTTCGACGATCCAAGTCTCGCCCTCGGCGTTACCACCGAGGCGGAGGGGCCCAATGGGGCGAGGGTCACCTTCACCACGGAAGCGACGGGGTCCGAAGGGGCGCCGGTCACTTTCACCCTGACCGCGAGCGATGCCGGCGGCGTGACGATCGTGATCAGGAAAGACGCGACTGGCGAAGTAGTGGAGTCCGGTGCTGTGTTCCCGCTGGGGGATACGCCGGTGACCGCCACGGCGACCGACGCCGTGGGCAACACGTCCACCTTACAGTTCACCGTGAAGGTGACGGACACCAAGCCCCCGGTGATCACTGTCCCGGCCAACATCACCGTGGAGGCGACCAGCCCCGGCGGAGCCAGCGTCAGCTTCGACCCGTCGGCCCTTGATATCGTTAATGGCAATGTGACGACCATGAACACCCCAACCTCGGGAAGCCTGTTCCCGCTGGGCACCACGACCGTGAACGTCTCGGCAACTGATGCGGCAGGTAACACATCCAACGCGTCGTTCACGGTGACAGTTCAAGATACCACGGCCCCGGCGTTCACCTTTGTGCCGGCCAACCTCATCGCGGAGGCGACAAGCTCCAATGGAGCAGTTGTCAATTTCGCTCCTTCCACGGCGAGCGATGCCGTCAGCAGCGTGACACCGACGAGCAACCCGGCGTCGGGGAGCACGTTCCCGCCGGGCACCACGACCGTGGCCGTCTCGGCAACTGATGCGGCAGGTAACACATCCAACGCATCGTTCACGGTGACCGTGCGCGACACCACGCCCCCGGTGATCACGGTCCCGGCCAACATCACCGCCGGCGCGACCGGCCCCACCGGCGCCATTGTCACCTTCACCACGTCGGCGATTGATCTCGTCAGTGGCAACGTGGCAACGGTGAGCACGCCGGCCTCGGGAGGTCTGTTCCCGCTGGGAACCACGACCGTGAACGTCACGGCGAAGGACATGGCCAACAACACATCCGCCAAGACGTTCACCGTGACCGTTCGGGACACCACCGCCCCAACGATCACCAGCGTCACGGCCAATCCGTCCGTGTTTGCGCCGAACAATCACAAGATGAAAAGCGTGACGGTGACGGCGGCAGCCACGGATAACCTAGGCGGAGCAACGACCACCCGGATTGCCAGCGTCACCAGCAACGAGCCGGAAAACGGCACGGGTGACGGTGACGTCGCGCCCGACTGGGTGATCAAAACCACCGGCTGGGTGGCCACTGGGTCGTCGATGTTCGTGGACTTGAGGGCTGAGCGGGCGGGGTCGGGCACCGGACGCATTTACACCATCACGGTGGAGTGCAAGGATGCCGCGGGCAACGTGAGCAGCAAGATCGTTACGGTTAAGGTGCTGTAACCAACGACCGCCGCCGCGGTACCGCGAAACGGATCCGCTAGCGTAAATCAAAGCCGCCCGGTCTGGTGAACCCAGTCCGGGCGTTTTCATTTATTCCTCCGCTGACACTCCGTGCGGGCGAGGAACGATCAATTGGGCGAGACGGCGTGTCGCCGTCCCCATTTTCAGGGACCGCATCATGCGGTCCCTCCCCTCAAGATTGTAGCGGCGTCTCTATGAGCGCCGCCATCATCCTTCAGCCGGAATGCCCGAAGATTTTACCGGCGGTCATAGACCGCCGCTACACGGGC
>JANLTG010000214.1:0-14798 GCA_031362805.1 bacterium | reverse complement strand
CACGCCTTGTCATAGACGAAGAAGTTCGGCACCGGCCCGGCCTCGACGATGTTCACGAGCAACTCCTGATGCAGCACACGCAGCACGAGTGGGAATGTCTTCCCGGCAAAGTCCGGCAACTTCACCGGCGTTTTGGTGCCTTCGAGCGCCGTGCGTTGCCCGCCTTGCTCCAGCCACACCGCCTCAGAATCCTCGCGCAGCGTGACGGACTTGCCATCCTCCGTCTCCAGCGAAACCGTGTAGTCCGGCGGCACGATGATTTCCTTCCGCACTTTCCATCGCTGCAATTCACGCCCGTTCCGCGCGTCGAAAAGAATGCCGTCGCGGTAAAGCAGCTTCGTGCGCGCGCCCATCCCGAAGAGGAAGAACTTCACATCGGGCACGTCGTAGCTCCCGCCATGCGTCGTGCGGCAAGCGGCCAGCTCCGCGCGGTAGGTGGCGAGATTCAACTCCGGCGAATCCGCAGCGACGAGCAGATGAGTCAAGCAGAGGGACAGGACGATGGTCAGGATGGTTTTCATGGC
Source organism: bacterium (assembly GCA_031362805.1). Classification (GTDB taxonomy): domain Bacteria; phylum Verrucomicrobiota; class Verrucomicrobiia; order Limisphaerales; family RI-55; genus RI-55. The sequence continues at coordinate 14,274 of JANLTG010000214.1, read as the reverse complement.
TGCTGATTTGATACACCGCACCAACAGACAGAGCACTCACTCATTTGCGTGTGCTGGGTGGCGGGAACTTTTTCGCCGTGTCCTCCAGCACCAACACCCAGTCGCCGTCGCCGGGCGGCTCGAAGGCGTGGCGCTTCTTGTCGGTGAACTCGCCGATTCGCGTGGTCTCGCCGGTGCGCGGGCTGAACCATGAGGCGACGACGCGCTCGCCGGAGAGTTTGGTGAGGTCGATGGTGAGCGTGCGTTTCGTTGGGAGATAACTGAGAGCGAACGAACCATCGTCGGCCAGCGCGGTGACGGCGTAGTCGTTCGTGGCGAACGCGCCTCGACCCTCGACGGCGACGACGTTGTTAACGTCGGGCACGAGCTTCCACCACGGCTTCGATTCCAGCAGCGCGTGCAGATGTTTGAGGCTGTTCGCGCCGGGGAGTTCGAGCACTTCGCGCCAGTTCTTGGGGAAGTTCCAATTCGGCGAACCGTAGGCGTGACCAAAACCGCCGCCGAGCAAACACCAGTAAGCCTGCTTGCGCGCTTGCACCGCGCTGCCCCAATCGCCGTGTTCGCCTTCGTAGGTGGATTCGCCGAGGAAGAACGGGCGCATCGGAATCTTCGCGAACTCGGCGTGGCTGGCCTCGTAGATGTCGGGCTGATTCTTGTTCCACGCCTTGTTGAAGCCACGGAAGTAGGAATAGACCATCGACACATCGAGCCAGCGTTCGTCCGCCGGCCACACGTCAGTGCTCGAATGCGTCGAGGCAGCGTGATACGTGATGAGCTGTTGTGGCGCAGTGTCCTTCAAACCAAGGCCGTGCGCGCGGATCTCGGCGCGGGCGTTGTGCGGGTCGTTGTCGCCACCGAGAATCCACAGGACGTTATCGAACTTGCCGTAACGCTTGCCCAGCCAGCGTCCCAGCTCACGCGATTTCTCCGCGCCATTCGCATTGAGGGGCTTGAGCGCGCCGTTCTTCTCCTTGCCCGCCCAGCCCTCACCGCAACAGCCCGACCACACGGGCGCAATGGCGAGCAGCATTCCCTGTCGTCGCGCCTCGGTCACGACACGGTCCACATGCGCGAAGTAATTCTCGTTCGGTTGGGCAAAGTCCTGTTCCGGCGGAGTCCCCGCGAAGGGAAGTTCCCCGGCCAGATTCGTCATTCCGAGAAAGCCGGTCAGCATCACTTGAAGTGCGGTGAAGCCCTGCTCCTTGCGACGTGCGACGTATTCCTTCGCGTCGGTCTCAGTGAGTTTGGTGAAAAGCATCCACGGCGTGTCCGCGTTGTAGAGGAACGGCGTGCCACGCTGGTCCACCAGATGCCGGCGGTTCTCGCTGATCTTGAGCGGAAAATCGGGCGCGGCGGACAGCGCGACCACGACCGTAAGGAGCAACAAGGCAGTCAGAATGCGTGTCATGGCTTGAGTTCGTTTAGCAGTTTCACGGCGGCAGCGACGAGGCGCTCGCCGCAACCCGGTTCCAGCGGGCAGGTGGTAGGTTCGTAGTTGCCTTCCTCGAAGGCGCGGCGCGTGGGGATGTAGAAGTCGAGATCGTTGGCGAGCGAGACGGCCATCGTGCGACGGAACGGCGACGCGGCTTTGATGGCGATGCCCAGCTCGGTGAAAATCTCGTGCGGCAACGTGACCAGCGCGGTGTCAGCGTCGAAGCGCACGACCTGCACCTCCTGTGGCAATCGCCCGTCATGGCGGTCCCAGAATTGTTTGCGGAAAATCTTCCGCCACGCGTCCACAACCACAAGGAACGCCGCGCCGTTCTGGTCCAACGTCTCCATCACTTTCTTCGCGGCATAAATCTCTGTGTAGCTGATGGGCGTCACTGGCGCCATCACGACGGCCGAGCGCACTGCGAACAAACCCGGCTTCACCGAACGGGCCCAGGGAAGATTCGTCAGCGCCACCTGCGCCATCGCGCGGCCAATGGCGGGCGACACGTTCGTCCAATGCTGCGGGTCGGGGTTGAACGGGTTCACATGATTCACGTCGCCCGCGCAACCTTCGCCGAAAATGGATACGAACTTGGGGCCAAACGCCGCCGTCAGATTCGTCTGCAAGTGACCGGGGAAATCCGCACCGAAAGCCGGACCACCATACACCGCCGTGTGCATGGCGAAGATGGCGAGCGAGCCGAGTCCTTCCGTGGAGCCGGCGCGCCGCGCGAGCAGGAACGGGAAGTCGGTGTCCACCGGGCCGGCGGGCCGAAAGATATTCGTGTCGCCCTTGCGCGGAATCCAGCCGGTGGAGCCGTCCTTCATCCAGTAGCGGCGATTGAACGCGACACCTTCGAGCCGTGGGATTACGACTTCCAGCGATGCCGGTTGGCGATTCGACCAGGCGGTGGCGATGACGTCCGCCCAGCGCTCGACGAGTTGTCGGCGGTAATCGATCGGTTCGTGCGGGTCGACGCCGTTGTTCGCCTTCATCGCGCGTTGGTGGAGGAACTGGCGCAACGGCCCCAGATACTCCGGCCCGCCGTGCGTGTGCGTGGCGGTGATGACGATATTGGCGACGGGAATCCCGGTGAGCTGGCCGGCCCGGATGCGGGCCAGGTCCGTCAGGTCGCGCGGCACGGAACAGAGATCGTTGCCGACGAACGCGAACGTCGTCGCGCCTTCCTGCACGACCATCGCCTTGGTCATCAGCGGATCGTTCACGCCCGCGCTGATGAGTTCGGTGTAATTCCCGGCGCGGCGCCAGCCGACGGGCGGCGTGATGTCGGCGGACGCGAAGCCCACGCGGAATTCGGCGGCCAGCGGAAAAGCGCCCGCAAACAAAGCAAGGATAGCGATGGAGGAAGTCAGATTCATGGGACAACGATCTTACCGAGCGTGAGCCAACCGGGGCGAAGCGGTTCAGGGTCCGCGTTGGCGAAGCGGAGCGGCTTTCCGTCCTTGAGCGGGTTCGGGATGCCGACGAACAACTTGATCTCACCGGTAGGGAGTTTCGCAAGATCCAGCGTCACCGATTGTGTGCTGGAGGTGGCGGGCAGCAACTTGTTCAGCACGAAGGGAAGTTTGGCAACCGACTCGCCATCATCAGAACTGACAGCCACGACCCGAACGGGCCAGTCGGCGTAGAACGGCGCGACGCCTCGATTCGTGATCGTGACGGAGACTTCGAGCGAGCGACCCGTCAACGCCGCCGTCGCCTGCACGACCTGCAATTCGTAGCCGAGACTCCGCGCTGCCGCCAGGGCGCGTTCCCGTTCGTCGAGCGCAAGCGAGCGGGATGTGCTCGAATCCATGAGCCACGAGGCGTGGGTTTCGCGGACGCATTGGGCGAAATCCTGACCCTCCTTGCAGCCATCTTTCTTCCACAGGCATGGCCAAAGTTCGGGCCGGATCTCGCCGCCGATCGGCGCAGTCTGCCAGCGGTCCATTGCGGCCGGGCCGGCTTTGCGCAGGGCCGCGAGATAAAACCAGTCATCCTGTTTGCGGCCGGTATCCAGTGTGGCCCAGGCGAAGGAGTCGTCGTGATAACCCAGCTTCCGCTGGCCGTTTGGCGCGTGGGCATAATCATTTTCTCCCGCCGGATAGCGCAACAGCACCGGTGTCTTTTTGAACGCGGCTTCGTAGGCGTCCATGACCTCCGCCTGCACCGCTTTGGACGCGAACCATTCCGAATGCGGGTGGCAGTGCCATTCGCCCCACGTGCCGAGCAGGCCGGCGGTGATAAAGCCGATGCGCGGGTCGCCGTCGTAACGCGCGCCGAGTGCGGCGATGAAGTTCGTGAGCGCCGCACGCAGGCGTGGATCCTCGTAATCCGGCGTGTGGTCGAGCGCGGGCGGGAACGGTTGGGTGTTGGTGTTGGTCCACGCCCGGACTTTCACGCCCGCCTGCACGAGATACGCCGGCACACCGCTCGGCTTGCGCGGGTATTCCATGTAGATGCGAAAAACGCTCTGGCAACCGCGCGAGGCGATGCCGTCCAACAGTTGCTCCATCGGCGCCCAGTTGAAGTTCGTCGGCCCGGTCATGATCGAAGCGAGCGACAGATAATTGAACTCCAGCGAATGCGGAAAATCCCGCCCCTGGCCGGCGTAAGGGACAAAGCCCTTGAGCGGATTATCCGCCGGGCCGGGCGCGTAGGCCGGGCGGAAAACAATTGGCTCGGCCGCCGTCACCCCGGCAACGGGCTGGAAGACTGCGGACAGCAGGACGGCGCCTTGGGCGAGGAACACAGGAAGACGGAAGTGCGAAAGAGTCATTGGGTTTTCTCCAAGAGTTTCAGGAACGTTTCCGTGATCTGCGGAATCGCGTTCGTCGACAGCGGGCTGGTGCGGCCGCGCCAGGTTTCGTAGGAACCGGCCGCGTGTTGCTCGGGCGGCGGGATGTAACCATACCAGCCGTTGGCCATGCTGATGTTGAAGAGCGGCTTCACCGGACTGCGCTGCTTCAGGTCGAGTCCGCTGATGGCAAAAATTTCGCCCGGCCACTGCGCCACCGCGAGTTCGCCGATGCGGAACACCTGCAACGGCAGCGACAGCCGTTTCGGATAGTCGGCGAGGATCAATTGCTCGCGGGCATAGAACTCGGTCCAGGTGCGAAGCTTCAGGCGGTCGCGTCCACCTACGATGCCGCGGGCGCGCTCCACTTCAGCGGGTGAGGGTTTGCGCACCGCGATCTCCAGCTCGGTGCTGACGGCGGACAACTTCAAGTCGTCGTGATACGTCAGCGTCTTCACCACGCGCTGCACTTCGCGCGCGACATCCTCGGCGACAATCCGGATTTGCTCGTAGGGCTTCTGTGGCGGACGCGCCTTCCGGAAATCGTTGTTGTTGATGTCGCCGCTGGTGCCGTTGCTCATCAGCGCGACGAAGGCCGGATCCTGCTTTTCCGCGCCGAGCAGTTCCTTCATCCGCTCGCAGAACACACCGAAGTAATCCGCGCTCAAGTGGCCCGGGCCCGTGCCGCCGACGTAGTGCAGCGAATAATTGGCGAGCAACGAGAGCGGCCGTCCGTCGGCGTGTTGGACGCTCAGGACAAACACCTCGGGATCGACCGGGCCGGAGAATTCACCGTCCACTTCGGGCTGCGGCGAGGACCAGTTCATCTTCACACGGTCGCCGACTGCGCCGAGCAGATTGGTGTAGATCACGTCCGGTTTGACGGTCACACGGCGGCAGAAGACGTGTTGCGGCACGGAACCGCTGCCCCAAGCCACGCGGGCGGGGGCGAGTTGGTTCACGGCGAGGCGCACGCTGTCGGCGATGCGTCGCGGCAGCCATGCGCGATAAGCCGGGTCGGGTTCACTCAGATGCGCGCCACACACGCTGCCGGCGCTGTGGGTGTGGGTGCAGGACATCGAGACTTGATTGGAGGCGATGCCCGTGTGCCGAAACACCAGCGCTTTCGCCTCGTCGAACACGGCGCGGTCGATGAGGCAGGCATCCACGAGCACGAAGGCCAGGCGCGTCGAGCCATCGTCGAGCACGAGCGCCCGCGCGTGCAGTTCGTCATGAACATGTGTGGCGATGACCGGCGCAGTGCCGCCGTTGATCTCAATGCCGAGCGGCGGCGTGATGTTGGCCGTGGCCGCGCCGGCGCGGAGGGTGGCCGCGAAGGAACTGGTGGCAATGGCGGGAATCCCCCAGATCAGCGTCAGCAGAAAAAAGAAGGAGACCAATCTCGACCGCGTGCGTTCAAGATCCAGGTTCATGGATTTTGCAACAGCTTGCTAACATTGGTTGTGACAAACGGCTCGGTCACGCCGATCACGCGGGTGAATTTGAAGCCGTCCAGATTCAACTGCTCCACCCGATCCGCGTGGACGACCGGCCGAAAATCATCCGATGCGAGGCTGAAACGAACATCCTCCAACGTGAGGGTCTGAACATGGCGCGCGTAGAGCCCCCACGCCGGAAGCGATCGCGCATCAACGCCCGGGCCTTTGACGGGCTGCTGCGCCTGGGCCGCCGTGCCACCGCCCGCGAACTCCACCTGCACGTTCCGCAGCACGACGTTGGTGATGGGCTCGTCCGCCCAGCTCTCAACGGAAATGGCAGAACGGTAAACGCCGGTCGCGTTCAAGCCGCTCACGGTGACTTTGCCGACGGTGTTCCCGGGCTTGGTCCAAAGCGTGACCGGCGAAGCGACATGTTGCATGACGTTGTTGGCGAGCAACACGTCGTCGAGCGGACCGCGCGTGGCGTCCCACGCGCCGGGCTGGAGAATGATTCCCGACAGCATGTTGGTGCGGCGCTTGTCGCGGGAGGTGCGGTGTGGTTGCTCGCCGGGGCCGCGAAAGAGATTGTTGGCGATGGTCAGGCGCGTGGCCGGGCCGATGAGCCGGATGCCGTTGCAGGACGAGTTGATCAGGCAATCTTTGATCACGGTGTTGTTCCAGTAACGGCCGGCGATGGCGTCGTCGCCGGTGAAGAACTGGCAGTCGATGATGTTCACGTTCTGGCACCAGCGCTCGGGCGCGCCGCGCCAGTGGATGCCGTCCCAGCCGCCGATGAACTTCACGTTGCGGAATTCGACATCGTCGCTGACCTGGAAGAACACCGCGTAATTCGCCGAGTCGAGGAAGGTCACGTCGCGCACCGTCACGCGGCGGCTGTTCACAAAGACGAGCGTATGCGGCCCGCGCATCCGCTCCTCGCCGGTCGGATCGAAGACCTTGTTGCCGTCGATCACGCCCGGCCCGGCGAGCGTCACGTCCTCGATGTTTTCGCCGAGCAGCAGTGCGCGATGCCACTTGCCCCACTTGGCCTCGGGCAGGAAGTCCGGCACGGCAGGCTGGCGATAGTCGCTGAGATTCGTGGTGCCGACCAGCGTCGCGCCGATCTCGAACCACAGCGCGACCTTGCTGCGCAGTTGAATCGTGCCGGACACGTAGCGGCCCGGCGGGAACGTCACCGTGCCGCCGCCGCTGGCGGCGCATTCGTCCAACGCCTTCTGGATCGCCGGCGTGTCGAGCGACGATCCGTCGCCCTTGGCCCCGTGAGCACGGATGCTGACGGAGGTTGCGGCGACACCCGGCAGGGTGGCCAGGGCGAGGCTCAAAATCAATCCGCGGGTGGCGCTCGTCTTCATGTCAGTGATCGCTTGAGAGCATTCACAGTTCAGAATGCAGTTCCTGGAAATTCAACCGGAACGCGAGTTGACTCAAATCAAAAGACACTCGGAGCAACGGGAGCGTCATCGGCCCAGTTCAAAGGAACCGCCTCAACTCTGGCGATACCCGGGCGTCCTCGTTCAACGCCACCCTTCGCTTCCCGGTGCCGGATACTTCTTCGCCGCGTCGTCGAGCACGAGCACCCAGTCGATCATCTCGCCCTTGTCCGGCGGCGTGAATTCGCGCTCGCCCTTGTTTTCGAACGTGCCGATAGCCGTGGCCTTGCCGTCGCGCGGATTGAACCACCATGCTTTGACCTTCGCGCCCTTTATGACGTCCATGCGGACCTTGAAGCTCCGGCCCACCGGCGCATAGACCATCGCGTAGGTGCCGTCGGTGTCGCGCGTGGCGGCGAAGTGGTAACGTCCGGCGCCCGGCACGCTCGTCGGCACTCGGTCGGTCACGATGATCGAATCGTCGGGGATGCGGGTGAGGAATGGACGGGACTCGATGAGCGCGCGACCGTGTTGCATTTGTGCTGCGCCCGGTTGGTCCATGGCCTCGGACCACGGCATGAGCGGGTTGTTGATCGGCCCTTTGCCCGCCGACCACATCTGCCAGACGGAGTGATGGCCGTAGGTGTGGCCGAAGGCGCCGGAGAACAGGTTCCAATAGAGCGGACGGCGGACATCGCCAGCGATCGAATGGCCGAGCTTCTTCGCGTCGAACGAGACTGGGTGATCTTCATAGATGGGTTCGCCATCCAGCACCGGCTTGATGGGCGTGCGGTCATAGTCGACGCGCGTCTGCGAATAGCGTTCGGTGAAATCCGCGACGTGACCGTTCTGCCGCATGTTGAAATCCAGCCACGCATCATCATGAAACCATTTCGCCGAACCGCCGCCGCCGGGCGGGTGGAAGGTCTGGAGATGCGCACCGCCGTCGCCTTTGCGCAAACCCTTCGCCATTGCCCGGATGATTTCTTTCTGTTCGTCGGTGTCCACGGTGCGATCGCCGCCGAGGATCCAGATCAACCCCGCGTCCTTGTAACGCTTGCCGAGCCACTCACCATAGACTTCAGCATTCCCCACGGTGAAGAGCGGCTTGCGGTCGTTGTTTGTGTCATGCCAGAAGCGGCCCCAAGTGGGGAGAAAGCCGATGTAGAGGCCACGCTTGTTTGCCTCGGCCACAATAAAGTCCACATGATCCCAGTAGTCGTTCTGCGGCCCGTCCTTTACGGCGGGCCTCGTAACGTCGAGATCCACGAACGGCAGATGGCCGTAAGGATTCGGATCGGTGTGGCCTTCGAGCTCGGCGATGGCGACGGATTGGAGGACGTTGAATTTCTTCGCGGCGCGGTTGTCGAGGAACTTGATCGCCTCCTCACGATTCAGCCGATGGAAGAGTTCCCACGTCGTGTCGCCGAGATAGAAGAACGGCTTGTTCTCGGAGGTGACGAGGAAGCGCTTGTTCACGGAGACCTTGAGCCGGGGCAGGGGCGCCGCCGGGCTGGAAACAGTGGAAGAGAGGGCGAGACCAAGCGCCAGACCGATGCCTAGGCGGGCCGTGTTGAAGGGTTTCATCGGGACAGTTTGCCCGGGGCGAAACAAGTCCACTAGAACACCGACGGCAGAATTCTTGGACGAAATTAACCGGGGTGTCGCGGTTTACAGTTGGACGGCTTCCCGCCGAAACTCCTTAGGTGATTTGCCAAAGGCGAGTTTGAAGCGTTTGTCAAAGTAGCTTTGATCGGCAAAACCAGTTTCGCTGGCGATCTCCGCGATGGAGTGATCGGTCTCGCGCAACAGGCGGGCACCGTTGGCGAGCCGGACGTGGTTCAGGTAGGCCACGAGCGTCATGCCGGCCACCCGTTTGAAGATCTTCATGAACTGCGGCGAGCTCATGCCCGCCAGCTTCGCGGCGGCCGCCACCGACAACTTCTCCGCGTACTGTCGGCTGATGTGATCGAATAATTTCTTGAGCCGCTCGGAGCGTTGCTGCTGCCGGGTGAATTCCCACTTCAAGATCTCGGACGAACGGAAGCGCGTGGCCAGATGGTAGAGCAGTTCCAGCAAGTAGGCCTTGCAGCCGGTGCGAAACAACGCGCGCTCCTCTTTGCCGAAGTAACAGGCCACCAGTTTGGCAAGCGAGTCATAGGCGATCTGGGCTCCGTCGTCGCTGGCTTGCAGGACATGGGGCCGCTGGTCGAACTTGGAATAAAACGGCAGCAGAAAGGCGTAGTCGTGCGATGGCGAACCCAGGCTGTAGACAAACTCCTGGAAAAAGCTGATGACGATGACGCGGGTGTTGAAGCCGGGAAAATCCGCGACCCAGTGCGGTTTGAGGTTGTCCACGACCAACAGGTCACCGGCTTGCAGTTCCTGCGTTTTGCCCGCCGTCACAAAACGCACGGGCCCGTCCAGCGGGATGAATAGCTCCAGCCGATCGTGCCAGGTCTGCGAGCGGGTGACATGGCGCGAGGCGTAATGGAACAGCCGGATCAAAAATGGAAACTCCCGATCCAGCGGTTCCTCGTAGCGCCCGGTATCGTCGAGCAGGTCGCCGATGTGATGGGGCTCAAAGCGAAGGCGGTGGCAGGTTGCGAGCAGGGAATGCAACGCGGGCTCGGTCTTGATGGCTTTGCTTGGGCGGCGCCGTTTCACGGGCGGTCACGATGCCGAATGCCGGCCGTGAAGCCGATCAAATTCTGCGGCGGGCGCCTTCTGGCAGGCGTCACGCCGTCGCGTAGATCCGACGGCGATTCAACTTGGCGAGCAGTTGACCCCGCAGGCAGTCGATCAACACGGCTAGGAAAATGATCCCGCTCGTGACGAGGGGATACACGTAAGGATTGGCGTTGATGATCACGAGGCCGTTCTCGACGGTTTGAATCAGCACCGCACCCAGGACGGCACCGGGGAAAACGCTGCCGCGTCCGCCGAACAGGCTCGTGCCGCCCAGCACGGTGGCCGCAATGGCGATGAACTCCTTCTTGTCACCGAAGCTGGGGGAGACGGCCCCGGTCTGCGTCAGGGAAACGAGCCCGCTGGCGGCCGCACAGAAACCGCAAATGACGTAGGTGGCAAAGAGAATCCCGGTAACATTGATCCCTGCCTTGCGCGCGGCGTCCGCGTCCTGACCGACGGCGTAGATCTGCCGTCCGAACTGGGTGCGGGTCAGCACGACGTGCGCGACCAGGCAGATCAGGACGAAAACAAACACCGGCCCGGGAATGCCGAGCAGCTGGGAGGAACCAAGCTGGGTCACGTCGTCCGGCATGTTCATGGCGCGCGTCTTGGTGAGCCAGAGGCCGAAGCCGCGGGCGACGAACAACATGGCCAGCGTCACGATGAAGGCGACGATGCGCAGCCGAGTGATGAAGAAAGCGTTCACCGCGCCGGCGATCATGCCGACCCCGATCGCAGCGGCGAACCCTACCCACATGGGTTGCCCGTGGAAGATCAGTTTGCCGGCCACCGCCACCGCCACGAACATCACGCTGCCGACGCTCAGATCAACGCCCGCCGTCAGCAGCACAAAGGTCATGCCGATGGCGACGATGGAAGTCGCGCTGGATTGGAGCAGAATGTTCAGCAGGTTCTGGGGATCGAGGAACTTCGCAGAGAGCGAGCCGAAGACGGCGAAGACCAGCAGGAACAACCCGATGGGCGCGTTGTTCAGCAGGAGCAGGAGCGGCTTGCGGTTCATGTTTCGAGGCCCTTTCCGGCCAGCTCGCCATCGTGCAGGGCCGCTTTCAGAATGCGTTCGCGATCGAATTCGTGCCGGTGAATCTCATCCCGAATCGCCCCGCGACTCATCACCAGGATGCGGTCGCACATGCCGATCAGCTCCGCGATCTCGGAGGAGATCATGAGCACCCCGGCACCGCGTTCAGCGAGCTGGTTGATCAACGAATAAACTTCAAACTTCGCGCCGACATCGATGCCGCGCGTCGGCTCGTCGAGGATGAAGACCCGCGGTTCGTTCAACAGCCACTTCGCGAGGACGACCTTCTGCTGGTTGCCGCCGCTGAGCGTTTTCACCGGTTGCTCATTGCGGGCCGTGGCGGTCAACGTCACGGATCGGCGAATGCGATCAACGTCGCTGTGCAAAGCCTGGCGATCGAGCCAGCCCGCCGGTCCGGTGGTCCGTTTCGCAGCGGCGGCGAGCGTGAGGTTGTCGGCGATCGAGGCGTCCATGCAGAGCCCTTCGTCGCGACGGGACTCAGTCAGGAACGCGAGACCCGCGGTCACCCGTTCGCGCGGGCTCAAGGTGTCGATGGGGACGCCGTTGATTTCGATGCTGCCGCGCTCCATCGGGTCCAGGCCGAAGAGGATGCGGGCCAGTTCCGTGCGTCCGCTGCCCATGAGACCGGCGATGCCCACTACTTCGCCGGCGCGCACGTCGAGGCTGATGTCCCGGACGATGCCGGGCTGCGAGATGCCCCGCACCACGAGCACCGCCTGGTCGGCGGGTGTGGCTTTGCGTTTGGGAAAAAGCTGGGCAATTTCGCGACCCACCATGAGCGAGATCATTCTCTCGACCGTGAGCTCCGTCCGCGCTCCCTGGCCAACGACCTCGCCGTCGCGCAACACCACGACGTCGTCGCAGAGCCGGCGCACATCCTGCAACGCATGGGAGATGTAGATCAGGGCGATGCCGCGTTCGCGGAGGCGACCCAGCAGCGCGAAAAGATGTTCCGTCTCCCGGGCCGTGAGCGAGGTCGTGGGTTCGTCGAGAATGATGAGACGCGGCTCGATGCTGAGCGCCTTGGCGATCTCGACGAGCTGCCGCTCACCGGCGGACAGTCGCTCCACCAGCGTGTCGGGCGGCAGCTTGAGCCCGACTTCATCAAGCAAAACGGTGGTTCGCTGATTGATCGTGGAACGACGAATCAAGCCACCGGTCGTCGGGAAGTCGGTGAGAAAAAGATTCTCGGCCAGCGAAAGGTTGCTGAACAAGTTCAACTCCTGATGGACGAAAGCGATGCCCGCCGCCCGGGCGTCTTGCGGTGCGGTGGGGCGGTAGGCGGCGCCCGCCAGAATCATTTCCCCGCCGTCGGACAGCAAATTGCCGCCGAGGATATTCATGAGCGTGGACTTGCCCGCGCCGTTCTCACCGACGAGCCCGAGCGTGTGACCAGCCGGGACAGAAAAGCTCACGCCCTTGAGCACCTTCACGCCGAAGAAGGACTTCGAGATCCCCTCGAACCGGAGCGCGGACGGCTCGTCCGCTCGAATATCATTTCGCGCGATAGTCATCGGGACAGTTCAACGGATTGGGTTCCGGGCGATAGGCGATTGCAGCCAGTGGTTGGTTCTTCCGTGCGGCGCAAGAGACAACTTCCATAACCCGCATCCAAGTACGCCTCTATCTTGCGAAACTTCTCCCGTTCATCTTCAAGCAAGAAAATGATTTCCCATTCGGCTCGCCTCTCGTGCGGCATGGCATCGTCGAGCCGATAGGTGACCATCTGGACGAGGCCTGGTTTGTCGAAGTGCGGCAGGTAGCCGCGCGTATGCCAGCCCCGAAAACCACCGGCGGCTTCGGCCGTCGATACCGTTAGGTGCCAGCCCTGCTTGGTCGCAACTACCTGATGAGCTGGAGTTCGTTTGTTCACTGCAATTTCGTGCGGACGAGCCGTCCGCGCTGCTGGCTTCATGTCACCACCATCCTATTCCTCACCGCATCCAGCACCGCCGCGGCGAGGATGACGCCACCCTTCACCATCATGATCGTAAAGTGCGAGAGGTTGAGGAGGTTGAGGCTGTTGTCGATGAGCGTGAGAAACAGCACGCCGAAGACGGTCCACAGCACTTTGCCGCGTCCGCCATAGAGACTGGTGCCGCCGATCACTGTGGCGCCGACGATGTCCAACAGGTTTCGCTGCCAGTGAACCGGGGAACCGGTCTCCAACCGGCCGGAGATCAGGACAGCGGCGACTCCGGCGCACAAACCCGACGCCCCATAAGTCAGCACGAGCACGCGATTGACCGGCACGCCGGAGATTAACGCCGCCTTGGGATTGTGGCCGACCGCATATAGCCAGCGTCCGAGCAGTGTTCGCGTCAGCAACAGGTGTCCGATCAGGGCGACGACCAGCGCGATGCCGCCCGCGAGCCAGGTGCTTTTGCCCAGCAACAGGAAGCTGCCCGGCAAACCAGAGATCGACTTCGACTTCGTGAGCCAGATGGCAAAGCCGCTGAAGAACATCATCGCCGTCAAGGTGACGATGAACGGCGGCATCTTGAACTTTGTGATCAACAAACCGTTCAGCAAGCCAATCGCCGCGCCCACCGCCAGCATGACGAGGATTCCCACCGGGGTCGCCAACGCGCTGCCGGCGAGCGGGCCCGTCTCGCTGTTGATGGCCATGGCTCCGGTCACGCTGGCCAGCGCGATGATCGACGCGACCGAGAGATCAATACCCGCAGTGATCAGCACCAACGTCTGACCCGTGGCCACGACCAGCAACGGCAACAGGGCGGAGAGAATGTTGGCGAGGTTGCTTGTCGAAGCGAAACCCGGGGTGAATGGGGCGAGGGCGGCGAAGTAGGCGACGCAGAGGAAGAGGACGAGGTACTCGGACTGGAACAGGCGAACGAGCAGGTTCGTGGTTCGTGGTTCGCGGTTCGTTGAAGCGGCCACAGCGATCATGCGGAGGTCTCAACTCTGGGCCAAATCATGAACTCGGAAAATCGGTTGGCAACCGGATGAAACTCCCCCGTTTCATGGTCGTGAAGAAATACCGCCGGATCATCAAGTCTTGGATCAACCAAGTACCCGTTACCGCAACCATCATCGGCGAAAGCAAAATATCTCTCCGTTCCCGGCCAGGCATCTTTGACCGAACGGAGATCAGCAGGCATGTAAAACGCGACGTACCAGCGATTCTCCTCGGAGGTATCAACGGAACGCGCGACATAAAAGCCCCCCCGGATCACTTCCTGATCGTTCTGGTACAGGGCGACAAGTGCCGTCGGCAAGGCATGACCATAGTGTTGTTCCAACGCTGCGATGTCTGGATTGAGTAGTCGTTGGTCAAAGGGGTTGGAGTTATCCACTATCACTTTGTTGGAGTATTGCGAGAGTCGGTCTCGAATTAACAAAAGGATCAAGGGCAACCCGATGAGAATGCCGATTAAAAGCAAAGCGAGCTTTACAGAGTCGGGCATAGTGAATACCTGGGTCGAATGGCGCCGATCAGC
>JANLTG010000145.1:0-7681 GCA_031362805.1 bacterium | reverse complement strand
TATGAAAATGGAACTGCGAAAATCGTTTCAATTTGAAGCCGCGCATCTGCTGCCGTTGCTGCCCGAGGCGCACAAGTGCCGCCGACTGCACGGCCACAGTTTTCAGGTCGAGATCGTGGTCGAGGGTGAGAACGATCCCCGGCTCGGTTGGGTGATGGATTACGCCGACATCTCGGCCGCGTTCAAGCCGCTCTGGGAACAGCTCGATCACAATTACCTGAACGAGATTGTTGGCCTAACAAATCCGACCAGCGAGAACGTCGCCGTCTGGATTTGGGAACGCCTCAAGCCCGCGCTGCCGTTGCTCAAGGAGATTGTCGTGGCCGAAACTTGCACCGCGAAATGTGTGTTTCGCGGGTGACCGGCACCGAGGTTGGAGCACTGTTCTCCGTCAGGTTTTGGAGTGCGGCAGTGTTCTGCCGCTTTGTCGCGCTCTCGAACATGCGAACCTCCCACAAAGCGCCGGAGCACCGGCGCAGTCCAAGACGCTGGCGCGCAATCGTTGAGCACAATGGTCAATTGCGTCTGCCGCATTGATTCCGGCTTCGCCGTTCGTCACGCTGCGTTCGCGCTGAGCCTCCGTACGTCGGCTGCTACATGTTTGCGAAACACCAATACGACCTGAACCGCTGGACGCTGCTGTTCCTCGGCGGGCTGGCGCTCTTCTTCGGCGTGTTCCTGCTTTACCCGGTCGGCTACATGGTCAAGGGGGCGTTCTTCGTCGACGGCCATTTCACGTTGAGCCATTTCGGCCTCCTGCTCGCCAGCCCGTTCCAGCGCGAGGCGCTTGGGAACTCCACCGCCATCGCGCTGCTCACAACCGGGTTCACTGCACTGCTCACGCTGCCGCTCGCGCATTTGTTCACGCGCTTCCGATTCGCCGGCAAGGCGTGGCTCGCCAGCTTCCTGCTGGTGCCGATGATCATGCCGCCGTTCGTTGGCGCGATCGGCCTGAGCCAACTGCTCGCAAAATTCGGCTCGTTGAACCTGTTGCTGATGAAGATCGGGCTGATGGACCCGGCGCACCCGATCGACTGGCTAGGCCACGGCGGCTTCTGGGGCATCGTGATCCTGCAGGTGTTGAGCCTCTATCCGATCATGTATCTCAACGTCGCGGCGGCGATGGCGAACATCGACCCGTCGTTGCGCGAGGCGGCGCAAAATCTCGGCGCCTCGGGCTGGCGTTTGTTCCGCACCGTGACGCTGCCGTTGATTCTGCCCGGCTGGTTCGCGGGCGCGATCATCGTGTTCATCTGGGCGTTCACGGATCTCGGCACGCCGTTGATCTTCGGCTTCTCGAAGGTTGTGCCCGTGCAGATCTTTGACTCGGTCAGCGAGATCAACACGAACCCCACGGGCTATGCGCTCGTTGTCCTCGTCCTTGTGCTGGTCCTTGCTCTGTTCCTCGCGAGCAAGCGGCTGCTGGCCAGTCGCCGTTACGAAATGATTGCGCGCGGTCACACGCTGGGCGCGGAAGGCAGCGCCACTCGCCGTCAATCGCTCGGCATCTGGCTCTTCGCGGGCGGCTTGATCGCGGTCGCCCTGCTGCCACATTTGGCGGTCGTGCTCCAATCGCTCTCCGGCCGTTGGTTCTTCACCGTGCTGCCCGAGCAATGGACGACTGATCACTTCGCCGATCTCACGACGCATGGCCTCACGGCGTCGAGCATCCGCAACAGCTTTTTCTATTCGAGCCTCAGCGCGTTCGTGGACCTGATCCTTGGCGTGATCATCGCGTGGCTGCTCACGCGGCGGCGCATTCCCTTCGCTGGTTTGCTGGACGCGCTGGCGATGCTGCCGCTGGCGTTGCCCGGCGTTGTGCTCGCGTTTGGCTACGTGGCGGGCTTTGACTTCGGCATCGATTGGCTGAACCCGCGCACGAATCCGACGTTGCTGCTGGTCATCAGCTACAGCGTGCGGCGGCTGCCCTACATTGTTCGCGCGGCCTATGCGGGCTTCCAGCAGACGAGCGTCACGCTGGAGGAAGCTTCGGCCAATCTTGGCGCCAGCCCACTTCGCACCTTGCGCAAGATCACGCTGCCGTTGATCGCCGCCAATCTGGTGGCCGGCACCATTCTGACCTTCTCCTTCGCCATGTTGGAGGTGAGCGACGGTTTGATCCTCGCCATGCGCGAACAGTTTTTCCCGATCACCAAGATGATCTACCAGCTCATGGGCCGCATCGAACCCGATGCCCCGGCGGTCGCCTGCGCGCTGGGCGTCGTGGGCATGGTGATCCTGATGACCAGTCTGCTGCTCGCCGGCAAGTTGCTCGGCAAACGCATGGGACAGTTGTTTCGTGTGGGATGAGTTAACGCAGCAGCTTCATCTGTCGGCGGGCGAAGTACATGTCGATCCGCGCGAAGAGGAAGTGCGCCCAGCGCTGGCGGATGCGCGACCAGAGTGTCTGCCGCTCCCGCCACGTCGCGCGGGTTACTTGTTGTGAATGTTGCCGGTCGTGCTCGATGAGGGCGCGTGCTTCGGCGGCGAGCGGCGCATCCTTCACGCGCAGCATCAGCTCGTAGTTGATCTGAAGGCTGCGGGTGTCGAGATTGGACGAACCCACGTAAACCACATCGTCGATCACGATGATTTTGGCGTGCAGGATCTGCGGCTGGTATTCCCAAATCTCGATGGCGGCGCGCAGGAGGCGTCGGTAGAAACTGCGCGCGGCGTCCTGTGACATCGGCACGTCGGATTTGCCGGCGAGAATCATGCGCACCCGTCCCCCACGACGGACCACCCGCTTCAACGCATTTCGCAGCCGCAGGGTGGGGAGAAAATAGGCGACCATGATGTCCACTTCCCGTGCCCGGTGGAGATCGTTGAGCAATTGGCGCTGGATGAAGTTCGAATTGCGGCCCGGCCCGCTGAGCAGCAGCTCGCATTGATGCCCCTGCAAAGCGTCGCGCGCGCGGGACCGGCGGAATTGCGGGATGCGCGCATGGCGCAGCCCGGCGTTGTGCCAGCTCGACGCGAAGGCATGCTGCAGCATCGTGACCGCTGGACCGCGAATCTCCAGGCCGAGATCCCGCCAGCCGCGCGTCACGCCGTCGCCCGCGTAGTCCTGGGAAATGTTGAAGCCGCCGATGAACCCAACCGCGACATCGCACACCAGCAGCTTGCGGTGGTTGCGGATTGCGAAACGTTCGAGGGTAAGCGGATTGAACCAGCGGACATCTCCACCCGCCGCACGGAGCGGCTGCCAGAACGAATCGGCGAGCGCAATCGAGCCGAAGGCATCCACCAGCACGCGCACCTGTACCCGGCGGTTGGCGGCCGCGACCAGTTGCTCACGGAAAGCCCGACCCGGTTCGTCATCCGCGAAGATGTAGATCTCGAGGTCGATCGAGGCCCGCGCGGAATCGATCGCTGCCAGGGCGCGTGCGAAGGCGGCTGACCCCGTTGGCAGCCAGCTGAATCGATTATCCGGTGACCGCGACATGAATTGACCGTACAGCGACGCCTTCTTGAACTCAATCATCACCTAATGAACCCGGCCGATGCGCGATCAAAAAGCTTCCGTCGTAGCAGGGTGATCGGTATCGTCCGACGCCATGACACAGCGGTTGTTAATCATCTTCCTCGGATTCTTGATCGCGTCCAGCGCGTGGGCGGCAACCTACCAGACCGAGGAGGGCCGGGCGCTCGCGGGCGATCCAGTCGGGTTTTCGAGCAAAGGCCTGGTGATGAAGCTGCCGGACGGCAGTTATTCTTCGGCCACGCCGTGGGCGCAGCTCTCGCAGCCCACCTTGAAGGAACTGCGCGCCAATCCGAAGGCGGCCCGCTTTGTCGAGCCGTTCATTAAGCTTACCAAGGAAGAGAGTGAGAAGCTCTCCGGTTTGAAACTGGAGGACGTGCCGCGCCTTGATCGACCCACCGGCAACATAGGCATCGTCGGCATGTTGTTTTCATCCGGCGTCGGCTGGTTTCTTGTGTTGCTGATCTACTTCGGCAATCTGTTCTCCGCCTACGAAGTCGCGCTTTATCGCGCCTACTCGCCGCAAGTCGTCTGCGCGCTCGCCGCCGTCCTGCCTTGGATCAGTCAAGCGGTGCTGCTCGCCACGCCCCGGGAATTGCTCGTCGGCGCGATGGGCGGGAAAGGGGACGCCGTGTCGGCACCGGTCGAAGCGGAAGAAGAAGAATCGGCCGCCGAAGTCGCCGCGCAGTCCCCATCATCGCCCGCGGGCGGCCAACCAACCGTCTTCGCTCCCGGCGAAGTGTTCGAGGAAGTGCCCCTGCCGCCGGAGACCCTGACGCCGTTGCTGCCGGAGACGGTCACCTATTCGCGGGGCGTGGTGACGTTTAACCGCCGCTTCTTCGAGAGCAAGCTGACGCGCTTCACCAAGATCGTGCCGCCCGAGGACGCGAAAGATTTCGTGCTGATCTTCAAGACGTCGCGGGGCAACCACCTCACGACTTACATTTCCAAACTCGACCTCGCCGACCTGCACATCCGCGTCGCCAAAGGGAATGCTTCCGAAGAAGTGAAGGTGCCCTACCTCGAAATCTACGAGGTGCAGATGAAGCACAAGGATATCGCCTGATACTCGATTGCAAGTCCGGAGAGATGGACTGCCTTACTTGAAAGCGCATGGCCACCGGTCGCAAGCATTTCGCGCACGGACCGTGGCTGTCAACTGTGCCGCATGAGTATGGCGGAGGCGGGCATCGGGGAGGTTACGGCTCGTCCAGCGAATACAGGTAGCTGACCCTGTCGTTGTCGAACCACAGGATGCGCTTGTCCCAGCCGAAACCGGCAGAGGGCATGTAACTGTAGGACCAGACCACTGTGCCGCCAGGGTGCGATCCCGTGAACAGGGGTTGACCCAGCGTGGTAACCACATCCCGGGTATCGAGTGCTTCTCCCCCGCGGTGACGGTCCAGCAGTTCCTGAAACGACTGCTCGCTGTATTGCGGCGCCCACCGCTGCAATCCCAGGCAGGACCAGATGAACACCGGCACGGTGAGCAGCGCACATAACGCCGCGACCAGACGTACGCGCCGGGATCCCGGCCGGCCGGCCATGATCCCCAGCAGGATGGCCGAGCCGAGAGCCAGTCCTGCGCGGACCAACAACCAGTCGTCGCCGGCGCCGGCGTCGAAATGATCTACGTCCAGACGTGCCGGTTCCAGGACACCACGGGCGGTGATAAACCAGAGGGTAATTCCGAAGAAGGCGAGGGAGCTGCCACCTGCGATCTTCTGGATGTGCCCTTTCATTGCGGCAGAGTGATCGACTTTGTCCAAAATCCAAACTCCGATCCACCGACGGCTTGGGGGTTATGTTTAGCGAAGCACCTGCGAAGGCTCGTCGGGATTGGCTACCAAAACTTCCGCACCGACTTGATCACGTAGTCCACCTGTTCGTCGGTCAATTCGGGATACATCGGCAGCGGGAGGATGTGTTTCGACGTGGCTTCGGACACGGGGAAATCGCCTGCGCGCCAGCCGTAGTCCGCATAGACCTTTTGCAAGTGCAAGGGCAGGGGATAGTAAATCAACGTCGGCACGCCGTTGCGTTCCAGGTGTTGCTGCAATTCATCACGGCGATCCGTCTGGATCGCGTAAACGTGGAAGATGTGGTGATTGCCGGGGGCGGTGACGGGCGTGGTCAGTGGCAAACCGGCGAAGCCCGCCGTGTAACGCTCCGCGATTGCGCGCCGGCGATTGTTCCAGGCGTCAAGGTGCTTGAGCTTCACGCGCAGGATCGCGGCCTGAAGTTCATCGAGGCGCGAGTTGAACCCGTGCAGGTCGTGATGGTAGCGCCGCTCGATGCCGTGGACCCGCAGCATGCGGAGCTTCTTCGCGAGCGCATCGTCCTGGGTGACGACCATCCCGCCGTCGCCGTCCGCTCCGAGGTTCTTTGTCGGATAGAAGCTGAAGCAACCCATCGCCCCAAAGCTGCCGGCCCGATGCGTGGCGTTGCGGGCGCCGATGGCTTGCGCGCAATCCTCGATCAAGTGGATGCCGCGACTTGCCGCAAGTTTTTGCAGGGCGGCGAGGTCCACCATTTGGCCGAACAGGTGAACGGCGATAATCGCCTTGGTGCGCGGCGTGATCCGGCGTTCGACTTCCTTGGGATCAAGGCAGAGCGTGCCGGGATCAATGTCGGCGAAGACGATCTTGGCGCCCATCTGATGAATCGACTCCGCTGGCGCGATGTAGGTGAACGGAGTGGTGATCACTTCGTCGCCGGGACCGATGTCCAGGGCGCGCAAGGCGAGCGTCAGTGCGTCGGAGCCTGAGTTGACGCCGATGCCGTGCTTCGTGCCGGTGTAGGCGGCGATCTCCTCCTCGAACGCCTTCACATTCGGCCCGAGGATGTAATGGCCGCTGGCGAGCGCCGCTTCAACGGCCGGAAGGATCTCCGACTTTAAAGCGTCGTATTGGGCCTTAAGATTGAGGAAAGGGATGGTCAAATCAGTTTCGGGTTTTGGGTTTTGGGTTTCGGGTTGGATGCAGCGTCCTTGTGCTCGTCCTCGTCGTCGTCCTCGCTTCGTTCACGGCGCCTTCGCCGCCGCGGCCGCCTTCGCTTCGGGAATCCATTTCTCGATGTCGGCAATGCGCGTTTCATCGAGCGGATGGGTGCGCAGGAACCACGGCACATCGCCGCCCGCCTTTTTGTTGAAGTTGGCGAAGCGCTTCCAGAAATTCACCGCTTCGGCGGGATCATAGCCAGCCCGCGCCATGTAGGTGAGCCCGATGCGGTCCGCCTCGGATTCCTGTTTGCGGCTGTGGGGCAAGGTGTAGAGCACGGCGGCCCCGGCTCCAGCTCCAACACCAAATAGTGAATTCCACATCTGCTTCTCTTCGCTGCTCTTTTCACTGGTCACTGCGCCGACGACTGCCGAACCCACTCCCAGCGCGACTGAACTCGCGGTCGCTGAGGTCATCCGTTCGCCGCCGTGCCGGGCGGCAGCATGGGCGACTTCGTGACCAATCACTGCGGCCAGCCCGGCTTCGTCTTTGGTGATGGGGAGAATGCCCGCATAGACGCCGACCTTGCCGCCGGGCAGACAGAAGGCGTTCGCCTCCGGGCTTTCGAAAACGACGAACTCCCATTGCGCATTGGGCAGATCATTGCCCGCCGCCGCCGCGATCTTCTTCCCGACTTTTTGCAGCAACGCATTGGCCTTGGGTTCGGCGCTGATCTTCTGGTCCTTCTTCATCTGCGAGAAGCTCGTGAGCCCCATCTGCATCTCTTCCTGCGAGCTGAAGATGTTGAACTGCTTGCGGCCGGTGACGGGCGCGGTCGTGCAGCCGACGACGCTGGCCAGCAGGCCGACGATGAACAGGGCAACCGTGAATGCGCGACGCAATGGCATGCCGGGATGAAACCAGTGGAGGAGCGAAGTCACAAGCGGGTTTCGTGAGCAAGGTGGGACAGCGCTTCCCATCGGTCTGGTCAACCGGGCAATCCGGATCCGGTGCGCCGAGCATTGCTCGGCCCGGAGGCCTGCGAACGCATACCGGCCGAGCGATGCTCGGCGCTCCGTCAGATCGGGAAGCAAAGACCTTTTACGCGAATTCCACGAATTAGAGCGTTTCCATCAATAAGGTAGCGTATTGTGGGCAGCTGGGGTATGGCTTGGGTATGAAAGCCATCCCGCTTGCCGTCCGCGAGCGCATCATCGAACTCTATGACCAAGGCAGGGGCACGGCCGAGATTGCCGCCAGC
>JANLTG010000138.1:0-10946 GCA_031362805.1 bacterium | reverse complement strand
ATCGCGCGAGGCCTTGAGGGCGTCGGCCACGATTTGTTTCAGCTTGGGGATGTCGAACGGCTTCAGGAGGTAATCGAAGGCGCCCAGCTTCATCGCTTCGATGGCCGTCTGGGTGGTGCCGTAGGCGGTCATCATGATGACCGGGAGCTTGGTATCGATCTCGCGCAGGCGGCGCAGGGTTTCCAGACCGTTCATGCCCCCCATGCGGACGTCCATGATGACCAGATCGGGCTGGACGCGCGGGATCAATTGCAGCCCCTCCTCGCCACTGCTGGCGGTGGCCAAAGTGATTTCCCGCGAGCCAAATATCCGCCGAAACGAGTACTGCACGTCGGCTTCGTCGTCGATTAACAGAATCTTTTCCATGTCAGCGCAAGGTGCTCAACGGGCGCGAGGATTAGCTGGGTTGAGCGGATTTAACAGTGATTTCTGGGAGCGGACGGGCGATCACTCAACCGTGACCTCTGCGAGGTGCTCGCGGTCTTTCAGGAACAGATAGACACCCCCGCCGACCAGGCTCCAGGCCAGGCTGCCCGCGTAGGCCAGCAAAGAGATCGTCAAGGCTGACGTGGTCGAGATGAAGAATGGCGCCGCAGCAAGCACGGCCACGTATAGATTCTCGCGGACTCCCAAGCCGCTCGGTGTAATGGGAAGCGCCGACACACAGATGATGGCCGGCACCACCAAGCCCCAAACCGCGAGCGGCACGTCGATGGCAAGGCCGCGCGCGAGGATCACGTATTGGGCGACGCACACGAGGTTCAACGCCATCGAGACCAGAACCATCCGCAGGAAGAAGCGGCGGTTGCGCCCAAACTCACGGCAGGAAATCAGCGAGCGTTCGAGCCAGTCGCCCTTGGGCAGGCGGAGCAGGAATTCGCGGGCACCGCGCCATTGGCGGCTGATGCCACCCCAAAACGCGAGACCGACGAAGCCGGTTCCGATCACGAGCATCGCCATCACAAAGAGGATGAGCAGCCGCAGCTTCTCATGCGTGCGCAGTAGTTCGAGGTTGAGCAAGGTCAGCAATCCCGCGAAGACCAGCATGGTCCAGAGGCCGATCACGCGATCGACAAAGACCGTGACGACCGCCTCCGTCTTCTGGTGAGCGGTCTCGCGCGCGGCGTAGTAGGCTTTCACCAGATCGCCGCCGGTGGAGCCCAGGAGAAACGAGTTGAAAAAGTGGGCGACCAACGAGATGCGCAACGCCCGTCCGTAAGAAAGATTCAACCCCTGGGTGCGCAAGGCGATCAGCCAGCGGCCCGCTCCGAGCAGGATTGTGAATCCCATAATCACGAAGGACGCCAGCAACGGGACGGGCTGAACTTTGGTGAGGTTGTCCCAGAGTTGCGCCGGGCCGAGCTGCCAGGCAATGCGCCACTGCTCGCCGCGCCCCAGCTCATCCCAAAGGGGCGTGCGCCCGGCCCAGGCCAGTTTGCCTTCGTTCAGGAAGATGGCGTTAAAGACCCAGCCCAGCAGCAGCAGGCAAACAGCGAGCCGCCACCCAATTTTACGAATCCTGATGCCCGTGCTCACTCGGTTCCCCACAAATTCATTACGTGCCGCACGCCGCGTTGCACGGCCTCGGTCGTCAGCGACGGGCTGAACTCGAAGACCTTGATCAGGTCCGGGCGCACGAACGGAGCCAAGGCCGCGAAGTCCACCGACCCGGTGCCCGGCTCCTGATGATCGCGCCCCGGTGCCAGGACATCATGGATATGCATGCCGATCAGGCGGTCGGCCAGGTTCTCGAGATGAAAGCGGTGCAAGATCAAGCCCAGATGCTCCTTGATCTGGGCATGGCCGGTGTCGTGCCAGTAGCCAACGGTTTCTGCGGGAAAGCCCTTGAGCCAAAACGGGAGTTCGCCTTCAAAGGGAATCTCTTCGACCGCGTCGCGGTTCTCGATGCCCAACCGGATGCCCGCCTTGGCGGCGGCTTCGACAAACTGCTTGAGCAGTTCGTCGGCGCGCTCGGTGTACTTTTCCTTGCGGCTCTCCCGTTTCTCGATCGCCTCCGTCATCAATTTCTCATACTTGGGGGAGCCCAGCTCGCCCTGCCGCGCCAGCTCGAGCAACTTCTCGGTGTAATCGCGCATCGTGATCTTCCCCATGTGCAGCACGACCGCCCGCGCCCCGACCCGCACGGCGGTCTCGATCGACTTGAGCGTGTGCTTGATCGCGTTGTCCCGCTCCCAACGATCAGAGGTGGTGAACTTGAAGACGTTGGGCGCGGCCGCATTTACCCCGAGTGGCAAGGGGCAAAAATTATGGGCGGATGAAATCTTGATCTCACCGGCGTCCACGGCCGCCATGATGCCGGGCAGCAGGCTGATGCGAATGCCATGGCTGAGCTCGGCGTGCTCGAAGCCGAGCGAACGAATCTCCCGGAGCATGTCACGGCCGTCCGTGTGCCGGTGGGAATTCCAACAAGTCGATAATGAATACATCGGTAAAAAGAAAAGCCGAGTGCCGCTCGCACTGCAATCGGACACCCGGCTGGAAACAAGCAATGGATCAATTGTCTGCGTGGCGGGCGCTCAGCATGGCCGCGAAACGGGCCGCTTTCAGCTTGCGCCGCCGGCGCTCGCTGGGCTTCTCGAAGCGGCGGCGATTGCGCGCTTCCTGGAGCGTGCCTTCGCGGTCGACCCGTTTTTTGAGTCGCCGCAGGGCCCTATCCACTGGTTCGCCTTTCTTTAGTCTTATCTCAGTCAATCTGTCTCACATCCTCTCTTAGATCGGTACTTCAGCGGGCTCGGACCCCCAGCGAAGCTCCCATTAATTCGAGGCGACAGATTAGGAAGCGTCCCCAAATCGTGTCAATTGGCAAACCGGCAGCCGTCAAAACCGCTTAACCCAGCTCCGCTTCAGGAAGTTTTACTTTCTCGCGGGCGCCCCGGTCCCAACCTTTGGACACCTTTCGTTTGGGAGTGAGCAGCCCGGTTCCAAGGCAATCCGTTGCGTATTTGCGAACCGCCGGTCAGGCACGTTCACTGCTTAACGCAGCACTGTGCAGGTTCAAATTACAGAATTCGCGAGCGACAGCTTTCCGTTGTCGATTCAACTCAAGCAACTGGTGCTGAAAGGCGGCAGCGAGCCCACCAACGTCAGACCGTTTGCCAATACTGACGGCGGCGGCGGCGCCTCACGCAGGTCGCGGCTCGCGACGCTCACGATTTCAACCTCGCGGAAAAAAGGGCTGCGCTTCCGCAGCCCCGTGAACGGCACGGCGGGCACCTCGTGCCTTTCCATCATCGGAATGATTGAGCCCGGCCGGGCGGTTCGCCTCTATCGCCAGATCCATTGACGCCCTTCGCCCTGTCGGAGCCTCCCGTAAAACCTGTTCAGCCTCCGATTTGTTTCAGGTAAGCAGCGGCATCCAGCAGTTCCCCGGCGGGGGCACCCGGAGTCACTCGCACCTTAAAGAACCAACCGCCCACAAAGGGTTCCCGGTTGACCAGCCCCGGATCGCCCACCAGCGCTTCATTCACCTCGATTACTTCCCCCGCCACCGGTGAGTAGATGTCGCTCGCCGTCTTCACGGATTCCACCACCGCACAGGATTCGCCGCCGGCGACCTTTCGCCCCACGGCCGGCAGTTCGACAAAAACGATGTCAGTCAACTCGTGCTGGGCGTGATCGGAAATGCCGACCGTGGCGACATCGCCGGTCAAGCGAACCCACTCGTGCGATTTGGCGAACTTCAATTCAGCGGGAACATTGTGCATGGTGCGAAAGGATTTCAGGAAGTGGTTTTACGGTAAATGGGTTTCTTCACGATAGTGGCGTTGAAGCGGCGGCCGCGGATCTCGATCGCGACGGAACTACCGATCACGGCATGTTCAGCCGAAACGAGTCCCAAGCCGATACCACAGTTCAGCGACGGGCTTTGGGTGCCGCTGGTCGCCTCCCCAATGACGAGGCCCGCCGCACCGGGAAGGCAGACTAGGTAATGCGGCCGCGGCGGCGGTGATTTGTCGGACATCGAAAACGCGATGGCTTTGCGTTGAGGACCGTTCGCCTTCTGGGAAACGAGGGTTGCCCGACCATTGAACGCGGGCTTGCCCAGGGCAGTGAAAAAGCCCAGCCCGGCCTCAATCGGCGTGATGGACTCCGAAAGCTCGTGTCCGTAGAGCGGATAACCCATCTCGGTGCGCAGGGTATCGCGCGCGCCCAGTCCGCAGGGTTGGAGGCAACCAACATGGCCAGCCGCCAGAAGTGCATTCCAGATCGACTCAATCGCGGCGGCAGGTGCCACCACCTCAAAGCCATCTTCGCCCGTGTAGCCGGTGCGCGCGATCCATGCTTCCACCGCTCCAAACCTGAAGCGTCCGATCTGATTCTTCTTCAAAGCGAGTATGGAGCTGCCCGGCGTCCCCGCCGTGGAAGCTCCCGAGAACACGCCGCCGATGAATTCGACAACCCTCGGTCCCTGAATTGCCACGGCGGCCAATTCCTGTGAACGATCAACAATCGTAACGTCAAGGCCGGCCGCCAGCGCTGAGCGCTGTTCATGGATCCAGCTCACATCTTCGGTCACGCGCGAAGCATTGATGATCAACCAGAACTTCTCAGCTTCGAGCCGGTAGAGATAAAGATCGTCGATGACGCCGCCCGCTGAATTGCACATGAGGGTGTATTGCCCTTCACCGTGCGCCAGCCTCGCAGCATCGTTCGTAAGCAAACGATTCAGAAACTCCAGGGCGCCCGCCCCAGACACTTCAACTTCGCCCATGTGGGAAATATCGAAGATGCCCGCGGCTTTCCGAACGCATAGGTGCTCGTCGACGATGCCCGAGTACTGCACCGGCATTTCCCAGCCGCCAAAATCAATCGATCGCGCGCCCAGCCGGCGATGCGCCTCATACAAAGGGGTTCGCTTTAATTCCATAATCTCCTGAGTCATCAGCCCCATTTCTCCGTCTTCATCTGCGCCTTGGGCACACTCATCTCCGAGACCACCAGATGTTCCGTAGCGTCGACGAGCGCCGTCGGGCCACAGGCGTAGAACACCGTGTTGTTCAGATCCACGATGTGTTCCTTGATCCAGGCCGCATCAATACGCCCGCGCCGGCCGGTCCAGGAATCCTGCTCATGAAGGCGCGTGCAGGTGACGTGAAAGCAGAAGTTTTGATTCTGCTGGGCCAGTTCGCGGAACTCCTCATTGAAGATGATGTCGTTGGTCGTGCGCACGCTGTAAAGGACGGTGATCCTCGTCTCCAGCTCGCGCCGGGTCGCATCCCGGACGAATCCCCGGAACGGGGTCGCGCCCGAGCCGCCCGCGATGCAAATCAAGTGCTTGTCTCGCTCCAGCACGGGCAGAAACTTGCCGACCGGTGGGATGACAACCATACGATCACCGGGTTTTGCCCAATCGACAATGCGGGTGCCCATCTTGCCGTCACGCTTGACGGTCACTTCGAAGCAACCGCGGTCGAGGGCGCACGACGAGAGCGAATAGGCACGTTTGTAATTCGGCGTATCGGGCCAGTAGAGCGTGATAAACTGGCCGGTCTTGAAGTCGGGATCGTAGCCTTCCGGCCACTTGAGCCGCAGGGTCTTGACGTCCGGGAGCTCCATCGTCACCGCTTCGATCTCCATTTCGACGATTTGTTTGGCCATGGGTCGGTTAAGCTCCGCCGAGGATAAGAGCCGAGTTGAACGCGTGTAAAGCGGCCATTGTTCCCCGCGAAAGAATGCGAACCACCGAAAAATCGTCACTTGTCAGGCCAAACGCGGCCGCTATTCTCCCCGGCTTGAGCCGTGCGCTTCTGGCGCCGGCTCATCCTGAAACTGAAATTCGAAACTGAACCTGAACTAGAAAATGCCTGCCAAGAAAACTCGTAAGATAAAAGAAACCTTCCAGCTCCAGGCGCCCGCGGCCGATGCCGTACTGCTGGCCGGCGACTTTACCAATTGGGAAATGGAGCCGATCCAGATGAAAAGGAACCCCGCCGGCGTCTGGACCGCGACCGTGCCGCTCGATCCCGGCGCCCACCAATACCGGTTCGTGGTTGACGGTCTATGGATCGATGACCCGCAAGCAACGGCCTATGAAGCCAATCCCTTCGGCACTCAAAACTGCCTCCGGGAAGTCGCGACCGCTTGATTGCCCTCCAATACTCCAGACACTGACGCCCGCGCCACGCTGCGCGGGTGTCTTTGTTTGGGTCGGAAATGGTGACGCCAATCGCGCACATGACTTGCAGATCAAGCTTTGCCCCGCTATTACCCACCGCCGTGCATCCCACCCAAACCAACCCACGCCTTCGCCTCGCCCGTCGCGGACTGCTGTGTGTGATCCTGCTCTTCGGGTTGGCGCTCGGCGGGTTCAACGCCCTCGTCCCGTCCGCACCTGCGGCGGAAGCCCCCGCCGACGGCGCCACAAGCACCAGCGATTTGCGGCCCTTTCCCATTCCCTTGAGCGACTACCAGGACACCGTCATCGACTCAGTGGTGGGCAAGCTCAAACACCGGATCCAGGTCGAGCCCTTCAATCTCGTCGCAACATTGTTGTTTCTGGGTGCGGTCATTCACACGTTTCTCACCCACAAGTTCCGGCATCACGCACACGTCCTTGAAGAACGCCATCAAACCAGAATCGAGCAACTCGGCCGTACCGCCCGCGCCAAGGAATTTCTGGAAGCAAAGGATGACGTCAGCATTGGGGCCCGCGTTTTTCATTTCCTGGGTGAAGTGGAAGTCGTGTTCGGGATCTGGGTCATCCCCTTGTTGCTCGTGATGGTGAGCCAGATCGGGCTGGCGGAGGCCACCCATTACATCAACCACGTCGTCCACTTCAACGAACCGCTGTTCGTCGTGGTCGTCATGGCGATCTCGTCTACACGACCCATTCTGCGCCTGGCAGAGAACTGCATGAAGTCGGTGGCTTCGTTGGGCGGCGGCGGACCGGTGGCGTGGTGGTTTTCGATCCTAACGCTCGGCCCGCTGCTGGGTTCGTTCATTACCGAACCGGCGGCCATGACGATTTCTGCGATGCTGCTGGCAAAACAGTTTTACCTGCACAAGCCGTCGCTGCGGCTGGCCTATGCCACGATCGGCCTGCTGTTCGTAAACATCTCCGTGGGCGGCACTCTCACCCATTTTGCGGCCCCACCGGTCTTGATGGTGGCGGCGAAATGGGGCTGGGGCACCAGCTTCATGTTCCAGCATTTCGGCTGGCACTCCATGCTGGGGATCGGCCTGGCCAATGTTCTCTACTACCTGTTGTTCAAGGCCGAGTTCGCCAAGCTCCAGGCTCCCGCGAATCCAAGCAGCTCCGGGCCCATCCATTGGAACGAGCGGAATGAAGCCGTGCCCGTCTGGGTGACGGTCAGCCACCTCCTCTTCATGGCCTGGTCAGTTTTGAATGTGCATAATCCGGTGCTGCTGGTGGGCGGCTTTCTCTTCTTCCTCGCGTTCTTCGAAGTGACCGAAGACTACCAGGGGGCCTTCTCGTTGCGCTCGCCGATGCTGGTGGGATTCTTCCTGGCGGGCCTGGTCATTCACGGCGGTCTGCAAGCCTGGTGGATCGCCCCCGTGCTGGGCAGCTTGAGCGAACTGCCGATGATGATCGGCGCCACCGTGCTCACGGCCTTCAACGACAATGCGGCGATCACCTACCTGGCGACCCTGGTGCCAAACCTTTCGGACAGCCTGAAGCATGCGGTCGTCGCGGGCGCCGTGACCGGCGGTGGCTTGACCGTTATTGCCAATGCCCCCAACCCGGCCGGCCAATCCATCCTCAGCCGCTTTTTCCCGGATGGGGTGTCGCCGCTCGGCCTTTGCCTGGGAGCGCTGCCGCCCACGGTCGTGGTCGGCCTTTGCCTGTATCTGCTTAAGTAATTTAGCTGAAAGATTCTTGCCACCCAAAGTTGGCCGAAGCGTGATGCTTCCTCATGTGAACGCGAAGGTCCAACGATTGACCAAAATCAACACCAGTGATTCCTTTGTCGCCATGATGTCCGCCATTCGTATTTTGTTGGCCGCCTCAGTTCTTATCTTGGCCCCGCCAACCGCCCCGGCTGCGCAAGTAACTCTCACCGCGGTGGCAGATACCGCCCTATGGGAGCGGGAGCCAAACCACAACCTCGGCAGTTCGGACTTGTTGATAGCGGGACGGACGGGCTCCGACGGCAATGCCAGGGGCCGCCTGCTGTTCAAGTTTGAGCTGGCAGGGAATCTCCCGGTGAACGCGGTGATTGAGTCCGCCAGCCTATACCTGCGAGTGGTGCGAGCGCCGTCGTCGATGGACAACCCAGCGCAGCTCTCCCAGTTCACGATTAGGCGGATTCTCCAGGCGTGGGGTGAAGGGAACAAGTCGTACGCCGACCCGCAGACACCCATGACCAGCACCGTAGGCGCAACCGCCGGCGAGGCGACTTGGTCTCACCGATTTTTTGGTGACCCCACGAAGCGCTGGATCACGCCGGGCGGCGATTTGAATGATGGCGACTTCGCAGAAGCGCCGAGCGGCGAAATCTCGATCGGCCTGGGCGGCGATCGTGACTACACCATCGCACTGGCTGGGGTTGGAACGACTGATCTTCGTGACTGGCTGGTTTATCCCGAGGCCAATTTTGGCTGGGTATTGAAAACTGAATCGGAGTTAGTTAACGGCACCGCCCGCATTTTCGCATCGCGCGAGCACGAAACCCTTGCTTACCGACCCCAGTTGACAATCACCTATTCGCTACTGGAACAGTCCGCGTTTGCGATCATCCGCAACGGGGCGACCGTTGAAGTGAGCTTCGATGCGAAAGCGGGCACGGTCTACGCACCCCAGTTCCGACCCGCGCTGACTGCCGGAGGTTGGGCCAGCCTTCCCTTGCTAGGGCCCCTAACGACGGATGGCCGACTTAGCTTTACCAACAGTTTAACAGCAGCGACCGAGCGCTACTATCGCGTCATTATTCCATGAGGCGCGCCCCAGTCCGCTCAATCTGATTCGACAAGGATAGGCTCAGTGGCCAGATTGCCGGCGTGCGCCAACCCCGCCACAGCCAGCCAGCTCTCCCACTCGCCAAGCAGCGATGCCGCCGGCGTCCATGGTCGGCGGTGGTGTCGCTGGTCGGGCTCTGCTGGTTGGCCGTGCCGGTTGTATTTGAAATCGCCGCGCAAGAAGTCCGACCGGGCACCTCCATCGCCCCTGCCCCGGCAAGCTCCCGACTTCAAACAAAACCTGGGACCAGCAGCGGATCGCTCAAGCCGGCAACTTCAATCCCACCCGTTACCACGGCTTCCACTCCGCCATCAGCAACCCCCACAAGTGCAGCCACGGCGCCGGAAACATTGCCCAGCGCCGGCATCACCACCACTAACTTGCTTCAACCCTCCGCCGCCGATGCCGCTGTGGCGCAACCAGTGCAAGACGTGCTGGAGGCTCAAATCTACCTGGCCCGGCTGGGCATTTCGCCCGGACCCATCGATGGCTTGATGGGCAGCCAAACCCGCTCCGCGCTGCGTGCCTTTCAACAGTCACGCGGCCTGCCCACAACCGGTGAACTCGACGCAACCACCCGGGCGCCCATGTGGCTGGCCGAGCCGCCCATGACGAATTTTGTCGCGTCGTTCGACGACTTGTCCCGACTGCGCCCGGTCCCCAAGACGTGGCTTGGAAAATCACAAGCCACGAGCCTCGCTTACGAAAACCTGGTGGAACAGGTCGCCGAAAAGGGATGGGCCTATCAGAGCTTCGTCCGCAAGTTGAATCCCGGAGTGGATTGGAGCCGGATCAGCAACGGCGTCAGCCTAAAGATTCCGCATGTTTGGCGGCCGCGTTTCGATGAGAAGGCGGCTCAGATCCGGATCTTACTCGCGCAAAGAGTGCTCCAGGCGTTCGCGCAAGACGGGCGGTTATTGGTTCACTTTCCCTGCAGCATCGCGCAGCGCGTCGACAAGCGGCCGGTGGGCGAACTCCGGGTCATTGTGCTGGCACCCGACCCGGACTATACGTTTGACCCGGAAGTCTTCACGGAATCGGAGGAGGCCCGGCAACTTGGGCGCAAGCTGCGCATCCCGCCCGGACCCAACAACCCGGTCGGACTCGCGTGGATCGGGCTGAGCCTGCCGGGCTACGGAATCCACGGAACGCCCGATCCGGAGAAAGTGGGCCGCACGGAGTCGCACGGGTGTTTCCGCCTGGCCAATTGGAATGCGCAAACCTTGCTGGAGCTCGCCTGGGAAGGTCTGCCCGTGGTGATTGAACCTTGAGCCCCGCCAGCCGACGTGAGCGCCAAGTTTAACGTCCGGCTCGCGAGCGAGATCGCGAACCACCCGCTGCCCGCAAAAATCCTGCTGACGAAAGAGCCCTTGGAGCCGCTGAGCCATGTCCTCTTGAAGCTTCTTGCGTTCGTCCTTTTTCAACGCGAGCGCCTCCAGATCGAGCCGCGCCTCCATGACGACAACATCCCCTTCGTGCCGGATGTCCTCCAGCTCGACTACGAAATGCGACCCACCCTCTGGATCGAATGCGGCGACACCCCCGCTTCGAAACTCGATAAACTGGCGGTCAAGGTGCCCTTGGCGGAGATCTGGGTGGTGCAGCGCTCCGCGGAAGAACTCATCGCCACGAAAAAGGAAATGCGGCGCCTTGAGCTCCGCCCAAATCGCTACCGGCTGCTGGGCTTCGAACCGGCAATGTTTGACGAAATGCTGACCCTGCTGACCCACCGCAATGAACTGCTGCTCTACCGCCTGGACTTCACCGAGCAACAAATGCAATTGGATTTCAACGGCGTTTGGTTTGAGGGCGCCTTTGAAGTGCAGAAGTTCTGAGGCGGGGCAGTCGGCAGAAACCTTCGCCGGATTAAGGCGGAACGATGTAATTGGATTGGGGAGCGCGCGCGTCTCGCGTGCAGCGGAGCCGTCCCGGCGACGCGCTCCTGCCGTCGCGTGTTGGCAAACCAATGGGTGTTGGCAGATGCGGAGTCCAAACAGTGTTCGGCGCG
>JANLTG010000129.1:0-27578 GCA_031362805.1 bacterium | reverse complement strand
CCCAAACCCTATCCGCTACTCAACAAACCCAGACGCCAGTTCAAAGAAATCCCCCACCGCACCCGTTACTGGAAGAACAACCCCAGGAAATCTTGACCCTTATCTAAGCGCCATTCGGGTCAGTTCTGACTATTGACAACTGGTTGTCGATCTCTCTTGCGTCCCGCATTGCAACCGCCGCGTGCCACGGCCGTCGGTTTGGCGATGTGGATGAACCTATGCTGACCGGGCAAAGCCACTCCGTGAGTCGTTCACGAGCGGCAGGGTTTTCGTTCACTTCAATTTCTCCGGATTCAATCCCTGCAAATCCTTCGGCAGGAAACGGCCGTTCTTGCGGATCAGTTCGCCGTCGAACCACACTTCGCCGCCGCCGTATTCCGGTCGCTGGATGAGCACCATGTCCCAATGCACGGCCGAGCGGTTGCCGTTGTCGCATTCCTCGTAGGCCTGGCCGGGCGTGAAGTGCAGCGAGCCGGCGATCTTTTCGTCGAACAGGATGTCGCACATCGGATTCAGGATGTACGGATTAAACCCGAGCGAAAACTCGCCGACGTAACGCGCGCCGGCGTCGGTATCGAGAATCTCGTTCAAGCGCTTCGTGTTGTTCGCCGTGGCGCTGACGATCTTGCCGTCCTTAAACTCGAGCCTGACGTTTTCGAACTTTGTGCCGGCGTAAAGCGTCGGCGTGTTGAACTGGATCACGCCGTTGACGGAATCCTTCACCGGGCAACTGAAGACTTCGCCGTCGGGGATGTTGCGGTCGCCGCCGCACATCTTGGCGCCGATGCCCTTGATGCTGAAACGCAGGTCGGTGCCCTGGGCCTTGAGATGAACCTGGTCGGCCTTTTGCATGCGCTTCTCCAAGGGTTTCATGGCCCGGCACATCTTCGGGTAGTCGAGGGTGCAGACGTTGAAGTAAAGATCCTCGAAAGCTTCGGTGCTCATGCCCGCCGATTGCGCCATGCTCGGCGACGGCCAGCGGAGCACGACCCACTTGGTCTTGTTGACGCGATGGTTTTGCACGGGGCGCAAGGTCTTCGAATAAAGCTGAGTGAGCTTCGACGATACATCCGAGGATTCGCTGGCGTTGTTCGCGCCGCGCAAGGCGATGTAGGCTTGAACCTTTTTCATGCGGAACATCTCGAAGGTGCGCTGGAGCCGGGCATGCGTGGCGTTGGTGTCGCGCACGATCTCGCGCGTGATCCGGCTGTGGCGGATGTCCACCAGCGGCGTGGCGCCGGCCTTGCGGGCGGCGCGCATGAGTTCCACCGTGAAATCATCCGGGATGTCCATGACGTCGATGAGGACGGTCTCGCCTTTCTTGAGGCGGCAGGAGTAATTGACGAGGAGATTGGCCAGTTTGGTGAAACGTGGGTCGGTCATAGGATGGCGTGAGGAAATCACAGGGGCCCAACGCGAGACAATGCAATTTGCGGGCGCCCGCCGCCGGGGTAAACCCGGACGGCTTTGGCCGGAACCGGCTTCGAGCGGGGCTCCATGTTTTGGACACACTTTCGAAAGTGTGGCTCAACGACCCGATGTCCGCGTCGGCGGCGGGACAATTCCGACCGGGAGCATTCCGACCGGGAGTCCGTCTCAATCAAGGTGAACCGGCGCAGGGGCCGACGACCGCCCAACCGGCACCCGGAGTGACTGGCCGATCATCGTGTGATGAA
The DNA here is from genome assembly GCA_031362805.1 of bacterium. Taxonomy (GTDB): domain Bacteria; phylum Verrucomicrobiota; class Verrucomicrobiia; order Limisphaerales; family RI-55; genus RI-55. The sequence continues at coordinate 25,902 of JANLTG010000129.1, read as the reverse complement.
CCCGGACAGGCCTTCGGGTGGCGGCGATCACGGCTCCGGCCGGTTCCGCCTTCGATTTGGAGCCCGCACGCGGGCGGCTTTGGTCGGCTGCTCTCGGGGGAGAACGCGCGCGGGCTCCGTTCTTCTGGCAATTTCGAGTAGTGCAATTGAATCGGCGGGCGCGACGGGGCTTTGACATGAACCGGCGGCTGCGTTTACAACTTTTGCATCACCGCAATGTTGTGGCGCCGCCCATGAAGAACTCTCCCCGCGAACGCCGTAAGTCCGAGCGACAACGGTCGCCTCGCTCGCCCGCGGGCAGCGCGAGCGGCAGGCGCCGCGCCTCGATGGTCGCGGTGTTGTTTCTGGTGATCGCGCTGATTGGGGCGGCGACCTTCCAGTGGCGAAAAAGTTCCGAGTCCTCGATCAAACCGGCGGTAGCGGGCGTGACCGTGACCGCAACCGCAACCAAACCATCGGCGGTCAGCGAAATGCCGGACGTCGCGGCGCTCTTGACCGGACCGCGTGACGACTTGGGAACCGATTCGGCGAAGGTCTCACCCGGAATGCAAGGTCAGGCGCGCTATGTCTGGGATGGCCTGACCGAACAGCAGCGGGAAGGCGGAGTGCTGGCCGCGATTCAAAGCAACATTCGCAAGGAAGACTACGCTGGTGCCGGGGCATGCAAGGAATGCCACGAGAAGAATTACGAGAAGTGGTCGCGACATTCGCATCGCTGGATGAATGCGCTGGCGACGGATGACATCGTGAAGGGCGATTTCTCCGGCCGGCGGGAGATGAGCTACTTGCACGGGCAGGTGCGATTCTCGCAGACGGGCACCAATCGCTTCATGACTTTTACGCGAGGTGCCACGAATCGCGCCTACCGGATCACGCGCACCATTGGCTCCCGCTTCACCCAGTATTACGTCGGCCTGCTGACCGACGGACCCGATGCGGCCGACATCCCGGCCCGAACCGTCGAGCATGTGCTGCCCATTGGCTGGTGGATCGATCGGCAGGAATGGATTCCCGCAGTGCATATCGATTCGGAAGGTCCGGACGGCGCGCGATGGGATCCGTTCGCGACGGTGAGTGACGTTCCGTATGACGGATCGTGCGCCGTCTGCCACACCACGCCCACGATGGGTGACTGGATGTTGAACCCAAATGGCGTGCTTCGGCTTGGTTATTATTCGCATGTGCCGGTCTCGTTCGATGTAAAAGGTTACGTGACTGAGGAACGCCCGGATCTGCTCCAGCCGACGTTTGCGGGGCCCGTCGTGGACGAGTCGAACAAGCTCAAACTCCTGCGGTCGGTCCGCGATCAGAACGCGGTGCAGCATGCCGTCAATCTGGGGATCAGTTGTGAGTCCTGCCATAACGGCTCGCAGGAACACGTGCGGGCGAGCGACAAGAACAAGAGTGCCCTGTTACCGCATTTCTTTCCGGTCAGCTCGAACGTGGTGGCCCAGGCGAGCAGCTCGTCCAAGGCGTATCGGCGTAACCCGGAGACGATCAATTTCATCTGCGCGCGCTGCCACACGGGACGCCGGCCGTTGTTCGCGTCCGGCATGGCGACCTGGAATTCCGTTGAGTTTAGCGATGCTGAAAACGGTTATTGTTACATCCGCAAGCAGAACAGCCACCCCGAGCTCGACATCCTGGCTTGCACCGCCTGCCACGATCCCCACGAGCCGATCGGATCAGCGTGGTCCAAGACGCCGGAGGAGGACGACGCGGCCTGCCTGAAGTGTCACGCGAAGTTTCAACCCGAGCCGGAGCGCGCCCGGCACACCCGCCATCAGGGCGGCACCGAAGGCGCCCGCTGCCTAAACTGCCACATGCCGCGCATCAACGAAGGGCTGCAACAGGTCGTACGGACGCATTCGATCTCGAACCCCAGCTGGCGCGGGATGATCGAGTCCAATCAGCCCAATGCCTGCAACCTCTGCCATCTCGACAAATCGATCGACTGGACGATCACGTGGCTGTCGCGCTGGTACAAGGTCGATCGCTATCGCTCCTACGACGGGGCGAAAATGGCCGCCAGTTATCCGGAGCGCGCGGGTCCGGTCGGCTTGGGCTGGCTCAAAAGTCCCCACGAGCCCACGCGATTGGTCGCGGTGGATGCGGTGGCGCGCGCCGATGCCAGGTGGGCGTTGCCGTCCGTCATCAACGTCCTCGACGACCCTTATCTCTTGAACCGGCAGTTTACGCGGATCGCCCTCGAGCGTTGGCTGGGAGTGCGTCTCGAAGATCACGGTTACCGCTTTTTCATGACGCCCGAGGAACGTCGTGAGCCAGTGGAGAAGGTGCGGGCCGCGTTGCTGGAGCCGGGCAACCGCTGAGGTTCAACTGGTCACCGTCAGCGGCCCGTCGAAGATGGTGAGGCTGATCACCTCCGTGCGCGCGTGATGTGGGCCGTGGCGTTCGCCGCGGGGCGCGAAGAAGCAGGTGCCAGGTCCGTAAGCCATGCCGTCCTCGAACCATTCACCAGACAGGTTGTACGCCGTTTCGTTTGCGAGCGGATGAACGTGGGCGGGCACGGTGACGCCGGCGGCGAATTTTCTGAGCACCGTTACGCCGCCGGTGGCCGGATCCTTGCGCAGGAGTTTGAGTTCAACGCCGGGATAGGGGCCGGGTTGCCACTCGATGCGGTCGGCGTGGGCAAGTTCTTGGAACATGATGGTTCAAATACCGCTGAGGATGCGGGCCACGCGGGTCTTGCGCGACACGCGGTGGGCCTTGACGACGCGATACGGACGCACCGGCTGCGACAGTCCCTTGACCATCACCTCCTCGCATTCCTCCACGGTAAAGGTGTCGGAGATCGCCTGATAAACGGTGTCACTGACGAGGACATCGCCCGCCTGAGCAACGGAGTTCAACCGGGCCGCCACCACGACGGTGTGGCCCAGTGCGGTGTAGTTGAACTGATTGGGATTGCCGACGAGGCCGACGACGGCTTCGCCGTAGTGCATGCTGATGCCGACCTGGAGGGCTTCCTTGCCCTGCTCCTGCATGCGCTTGGAAACCATTATGGCGACGTCGCGCATCGCCAGGCTGGCCAGCACCGCCTCCTGGATCTGGTCATCAGGTGGATCCTCCGTGATGCGGAACAAGGCCATCAAGCCGTCGCCGGTATACTTGTCAAGAATGCCCCCGTACGCATGCAATGCCTCGGTCATCGCCGTCATGTAGGCGTTGATCGTCTCGATGACCTCCTCGGAGGTGTGTTGCTCGGCGAAGGGAGTGAAATTCCGGACGTCAGCGAACAGGACGCAGATCCGTTGGCGGCGGCCACCCAGGCCCAACATGTTCTCCGGATCCTCCAGCAATTCCTCGACGACCTGCGGCGCCACGAAGCGTTGCAGCAAAGCACGGTTACGTTGCAGCGCGACATGCTCCAGGGAGAACGTGAACTGTGTCACCAACATGAAGGCCAGCGCGGCGGCAATCAGCGGGAGCACGGGATCGAGCCAGGTTGACCGCAGCAGGAAGGCGAGGCTGATGACCACCGTTAGCAACAAGACCGCCAAGCCGATCCGCCACGCGGCGCTGAAAGGATCGCGCCGCAGACTGAGGTGCCCGGCGACCAGCCCGAACAGCACCGTGATCAAAAGGTCGAGCGGCAGACCCGCTTTGCGAATGAACGAGTGGTTGGTCAGCGTCAAGGTGGCGTGCGCCTGCAACTCAGGCATCCGCATGTCGCCGATCGGGGTGGGTTGATTGTGCCACGCAATCGAATCGAGAAAGACGATCTTGTCTTTGAAAAAGCCCTCTTCGCGAAGCCAGGACGCGCGGTCTTTGGGAAAGTCCCGGTTAACATCCAGCGGCGGGATCATATAGATCAAACCGTTGCCGCCTTCCAACAAGCTGCTGTAGGTCGTGCGCGGAAACACCTGGTCGCGATCGATGCTTTGAAAGCTGATGATGACGGGATCACCGGCCTCGGGAATTTCCAGGTGCTTCACTTCATTGGCGGGCGAAGCGGGCAGTTGCCAGGCGGACGGTTGCAAAAGCGCCGCCAGCAAGTAGGGCAGCGGCGGCCGCTCAACCCAATCGGTCGGGATCGTCTTGATGCGGCGCACGACGCTATTGCGCACTTGATAGCCCGCTAGGTTCGCGTCGCCGGAAGATTTGCTGGCGCTGAGGACGGACTGGGCGCCGCTGCCCGAGATTCCGGTGTGGGTCGCAACGATCACCTTGCCACTGGCTTTGATGGCCTCAACCAGCTTGGGCAGGTCGGTGTTGGCCCGCTCGTAATCGGAGCCGTCAGGTTCCGGCGCTTCGAAGTCGCCAGTAAAGCCGCCCGTCAGGCGGTTGGACAACCACGCCGAATCGAGCAACGGCATGGGCAGGACGATGGCCGCCACTTCCAGATCCGACAGCCGTTGAATCGCGGCGGCCTGCATGGCCGTCTCCGACGTGTCGGTCATCATGCCCCGGCGGGTGGAGGGATCGAACTGAACCATCACCATGCTATGGGTGTTGGCGGCGGCGCTGGGCGAGATGCCCAGATTCTTAAAGGTATCGCTCGAGTTGCGGAGCCGGATGAGCGGGGCCAGCGTCTGAAGCTGCATCGGTAGAAACACTCCGGTCACCGACATCAGGACCGCCATTACGCCGGCGAGGACGCCCAAGGCCGCGCCGCGAAAATCAAAGAAGAGCACCGCGCGTTCGCGATTCCACCGGAAGATGAGCCGCCGTTCCAGCCAGTGAACCCACTGCATCAGGATGCCGTGCGGGTTGAGTTCCGGCGTGCGCGCCAGCAGGCATAGGATCAGCGTGGTCGTCGGCACGGACGCCTTTAGAAAAAGCGGAAAGCCCTCAAGGTGCAGACCTGGCAGAAAAGCCAGGAACAAGGCTCCCAAACCCCACGCGTGGGTGCCGCGTTTGGCGGCGGCCCCGAGGTCGGTGATGCCGGCGCCGGCCATGATGCCAATCGATGCCCCCACCAGTTGCAGGATGAACACCACGACGAAGGCCGCAGTGAAGGCCAGCGCGATGATCACCGCGTTCAGCAGTTCCAGGGACTCCCAGCGGCCGGTTTGCTGCATGGTGGAATACAGCACCAGGGTATTCAGCAGACTTAGCCCGGCGGCCCAGTTGCGCGCCTGCGGTACGGCCTCCCACAACGCCTGCCGATGGTAGAATCCCCAGACCACCGGGACGATGCACAGCAGCAGGGCCAGCATGTACCAGAGCGCCAGGAATAATTGCACCTCGAAGAAAGCGGGGACGAGGACGGCCAACGGCCCGCCAATCACCACCAGCCACCAAACAAAACGCTCGGTGGAATTCGGGCTCTGGCGCAGGCTCCAGAATCTGGCCAGTAGTGAAGACATTGAAGTACTCGTGGGATGAGAGGGCAAACCGCGTTCCAATTGCAAGAACGCGCTCAAGTCGCCCCAGACCCAGCGCTGCGACCCGATTGCCGCGAGTTATAGCGATTTCATCACCCGGCTGGCCGCGCTGACGGTGTGTTCAATATCAGCCGTGCCATGCGCCGCCGAGATGAAGCCCGCCTCGAATTGGGACGGCGCGAGGTAAACACCCTCGCGCAAGAGGCCGTGGAAGTAGCGGGCGAACTTCTCGCGGTCGCTGCGCATCGCATCGGTGAGGTTGTGAACCGGTTGATCGGTGAAGTAGCCGCAGAACATCGAACCGCAGCGCTGAAAGGTGACCGCCACGCCATTCCGTTTCGCGGCTTCCTTCAGGCCGGCCTCGAGCTGCGCGCCGAGCGCTTCCAGTTGTTCGTAAACTTTGCCGTCCAGCAGATGGTCCAAGGCCGCGATGCCCGCCGCCATCGCGAGCGGATTGCCGCTCAGCGTGCCCGCCTGATACACCGGGCCCAGCGGTGCGAGGTAATCCATGATCTCCGACCGGCCGCCGAAGGCGCCGACGGGCAGCCCGCCACCGATGATTTTGCCGAAGCAACTCAAATCCGGCGTGATGCCAAAGCGACCTTGCGCACCCGCGAGGCTGAGCCGGAAGCCCGTCATCACTTCGTCGAAAATCAGCAGCGAGTCGTTCTTTTTCGTGATCTGCCGGAGGAATTCGAGATAGCCCGGTCGGGGCAGGTAAAGACCGGCATTGCCGGGAACGGGCTCAATGATGACGCCCGCAATCTGGCCGGGGTTCGCCTTGAACGCCTCTTCGAGCGCGGTCTTGTCATTGAAAGGGAGCACAATCGTGTGCTGCGTGAAGGCGGCCGGCACGCCCGCGCTGTCGGGGTAACCGAAGGTCAATGCGCCCGAACCGGCGCGCACCAGCAGTGAATCGACATGCCCGTGATAGCAGCCCTCGAACTTGATGATCTTGTCGCGTTTCGTGAAACCGCGTGCGAGGCGGATGGCGGACATCGTGGCCTCGGTGCCGGAGTTGCACATGCGGACTTTTTGCACGCTGGGCACGCACTTGACGACGAGTTCCGCCATGCGCACTTCGAGCGGATTGGGGATGCCGAAGCTGGTGCCGAACGCCGCGCGTTCCTGCACGGCCTTGATAATGAAGTCCGGCGCGTGCCCGAAAATGGCTGGCCCCCAACTGCCCACATAGTCCACGTAGCTGTTGCCATCCACATCCCAGACGCGGGCGCCGGCAGCGCGCTCAACAAAGAAGGGGTTTCCGCCCACGCCGCGAAAGGCGCGTACGGGTGAATTGACGCCGCCGGGAATCCACCGCAGGGCCTCGGCAAACAACGCATCAGACTTGGCTCGTGAACTCATCGGCCCAGCTTCCGAAGCAAGCGGCGGACTGTCGATGGGAAAAACGATCGCGGCCTCGCCGGTCAGATTTCGCCCACGTAATGGATGCGCAGGGTGTTGGTCACGCCAGGGCGGCCGAAAGGTTGGCCGGCGACCATGACCACGGCCTCGTCTTCGCGCGCCCAGGCACGCTCGATGAGCAATTGGTCGACCTTGACGAGAAAGTCGTTCGAATCTTTGGGTGGTTCCATGTAGAGCGGTGTGATGCCGAACATCACCGACATCCGGCGGAGAGCTTCCGGACTGGAGCTGAAGGCCAGGACGGGAACGGTCATCCGCACTTGCGAGAGGTAGCTCGCGCCGCCGCCCAGTTGCGACCACATGATGACCAGTTCCGCATTGAGGTCGCGGATGACGACCTTGACGCCGTGGGCCAGCGCCGCAGTGCGGTAGCGCGATTCCCGGGCGTTGACCGGGGTGGAGGTCGACATCGGCAGTGAACGCAGATGCGCATTCGAGCGCCGGGAAATGCGCCGCATCATCTGCACGGCCTTCACTGGAAATTTGCCCACGGCCGTCTCGCCTGAAAGCATCACCGCGTCAGCGCCGTCAAAGATGGCGTTGGCCACGTCGCTCACTTCGGCCCGCGTGGGTACCGGCGCCTCGATCATGCTTTGGAGCATTTGCGTGGCGACGATCACCGGTTTGCCGTAGTCGTGGCAGGTCGCGATGATCCGCTTCTGCAATACGGGCACTTGCGCGGCGTCCACTTCCACTCCCAGGTCGCCGCGGGCCACCATGATCGTGTCCGCCTCGGTGACGATCGCTTCGAGATTTTGCAAGGCCTGCGGCTTCTCGATCTTGGCGATGACCGGAATAAAAGCGCGCCACTCGCTGCCAAACGTCGAGAAATGGTGTTTGCCCTCGGCTTGGTTCTGGGGCCGGGCCGGGCGGGCACCCTGTTTGCGCAGGTAGTCCTTCAGCTCCCGCACATCCTTCGCCGTCCGCACAAAACTGAGCGCAAGGAAATCAAAGCCGTGTTCCACGGCGAAATCCACGCAGCGATAGTCGTGGTCCGTCATGGCGGGCACGGTCAGCTCGGTGTCGGGAAAATTGATGCCCTTGTTCGACTTGAGTATTCCGCCGACCACGACCTCGCAAATCAGGGCGGTTCCTTCGTTGAGCGGCCGTTGCTCGGCGGCGCGCAATTCCAAGGTGCCGTCATCGAGCAGGATGCGGTGGCCGGCGCGCGCTTCAAAAATGAAATCGTGGAATCCGACTTTCAGGCAGGTGAGGCCGTCAAGTTCACGGCTGGCCGCCTGTGCATCGACGAACTCGGGGATGAACGCGACGCGTGACCCGTCCGCGAGTTGCGTGCCTTCGCCGGCTTGCTTGCCGACGCGGATCTTCGGGCCGCACAAGTCGCCGAGCACCCCGATGTGTTGGTTCAACTTCTCCGCGGCCGCGCGCACCCGCCGCAGACTCGCGAGGTGTTCAGAGAATTCGCCGTGCGAGAAGTTGATGCGAAAGACGCGGACGCCTTCGGTGATGAGTTCCTCGACGACCTCTGGCGTGCTGCTGGCCGGGCCGAGGGTGGCTACGATCTTGGTGAGAGTGAGTTCGTGGGTGGCGCTCAATGCGCGATGGTTTAAGGCCAAAGCCGGGGAGAAAGCAACGCTGCACATGAACGAGCCCACCGCCCACCGCGCTTCAGGAAAGGGAGCGGCCGGTGCGGGCCCGCTCCCTTGCGCCCTGCGGTGATTCAACTTTGGTTCGAGGTCAGGCCGGTCATCACCTGACGATTTGCTTTATCGGGTTACTGCGGTTTGGCCTGGTGCCGGCATCTGCAGCAGCAGATTCGGAGTGCTGCCGCTGGTGCCCATGAAGTAAGTGGGATACTTGCCGTCCCATTTTTCAACGCGGGCCCGTTCCACATCGAGCGCCTTCAGCTGGTACAGCACGGGGTTTTGCTGGGCTTCACTCAGGGCCCGGTTCACTTCGCGGATCGCCTCCGCTTCGGCGGCGGCGGCCGACTTTTTCGCATCGGCCAGGCCGAGCGCTTCGCGTCGTGCCTTTTCCGCGACGGCGGTGGCTTCAAGCTCGATGCGGTTGTTTTCCATCTTCTGCGCCTCAAACTTTGCTGCCGCCACGACCTTCAGCTGTTGCGCGATGAAGGTGCCGTCGATCGATTTTTGGATCTCCGGATTCTCATATGTCATGCCACCGAACATGCCGATGGTGGTGATGGTGACGCCGCGCGTGGCGAAGAAGTTGGTCAAGTCGTTCTTCACGGCATCGGCGATTTCCTGCTTTCGCGCGCGCAGGAGGTCCAGGGGATACTTGGCCGCAACTTCCGCCGCGACCTGCTGGACGCGGCCGCGCACTTCGCGATCCATCACCTCGGCCAGCGAGCCGCTCGGGTACCAATAGAGAAACCGTGCCGCGTCGTCTTCCGGTATATACGTCGTGCAGGTAAACCCCATGCTGAAACCGACGCTGTCCGCGCTTTCGATCCAGATCGCCTTGTCCGAGCGTTGAATCGCGCCGTTGGCAGCAGTCGTTTGTGCCGTGGCCCATTCACGAGTGATGGGCGACCGGTTGACTTTCACCAATCGCACCGTGGGAATCCAGCGGCCGGCGCCCGGCAGGCGGCCTTCCTGGGACCAGCGATGCGTGATCTGGACCCGCTTCGTCGCCACCTTGCGCTGCTTCAAGTAGTCCTCGCTTTGAAACTTTGCCTGCAGGGTCGCATCGCCTTCGAGCGGGATGAGGAAGCCGGTTTCCGACGTGTCGATCTCGATAAATTCCGGCCGGTCGTACGCTTTCATGCAGCCGGATGTCGCCCCCAGGCAGAGCAATGCGAACACCGCCGGCGCGACCTTGCGAATGCGCAGCTTGATTCTGTCGAAGACTGCTATCACGTGACGCCCGAAACACAGCCAGGCCGTCAACAGGGTGATCGCGCAGGCGACCAGATGGGCCGCATCCTTTCCGGCTTCGAACTGTCGAAACACTGCTGCCTCCGCGTTGGTGCTGGTGAATTGCCTTAGCGCAAACTCCGTTGAGAGGTCGGTTTGTCGGTCATTGAGCCACCAGGTTTCGAGTGCCCAGATGCCAAAGGTGATCAGGGCGAATGTCGTCAGTCTCTTCATACCATTCATTTCTGATGCGGCTGTACGGTGCGATCCCGGGTCGACGGGAGGGCACCGGCAGCGCGTTTGAGTGGGGAGACCTTGGTGCCCCGCACACGCGGGGACTAGAGGATCGCCCTTCCAGATGCCGACGAGGTTAGCTGACGGGCTCGGTCCTGAAAGTGACCGCGCAGGTGGTTCGCCACCGGCGTTTGCCCCGTCCCCGGATTTTCATCCGAGGAATTGGTTTCCCCGTGTTGACCCGCAGGAAGGCAGGTCAACTTAGGCTGCAACGGAAGCGACGCTCTCAGACCCCCGGCAGAGTGTCAAACCGCCGTCACGTAACCGCCCGCACCACAGGCAAATTCTCCGGAATTGCCGTTGGGCGAAAGGTGTCGGCATTCGCCAAATGGGCTATTTGGCAAAATGTTGCTCGACTTATTCACTACATTGGAGTGGGCCCTGTTCGCCGTCAGGCACGGAAGGCGAAGGGCTCACAATTTTGGAGTGCCGTTCACGCGGGTTTGGGCTGGTTTATTACCTGGGCGCATACCCTTTGGCAGCGGGCGGGCCGGGTTTTGGATTTTGGTAGGGCTTGTGGCAACGGCCCATTATAGGCGCAGAACTCCACAAACCGGGCGATGGATCAGGAGGGCGGACGAGGCAAAGCCGGCCACTGCGGACAAAGCCAACTCATTACTGGAACTTTGTTCCGTCCCTGGAAAACTTCATTTACCTGAGGATTAATTGATTTTTCGCCGCTCCGGGTTTATTGCTGAAAAGTCCTGCGTAGGTTGGTTAGCAACTGGCGCCGGGACTTTACGAGTGTGGATAACGAGCCTGGAAAAAGAAAGTGCGCGGCGAAGGTCTAAGGAGATCGGGCGCTCCCGCAAGCGGGATTGCAACTCCGTGGAGTTTGTCCTGACGCTCCGGCACAGGGATCTCTATTGCCGGTTCTTGGACCGAGACTCTTTCGTCGCGCACCGTCATTATTGCATGGTCGAAGCGGCTTGCGAGTAGAAGTTGTCCACGAGTTGTTCACAGAATTGGGCCGACCAGGGAACTGGCCGGCACCACTCGCCCCGGGGTGGGCAGCAAAGCGATGCGCCAGGTGGCAGCGCCGGGTGGGGTTACTATGCCTTTCCGCTTTGTTTCCCGCTGCCCGTCGTATAGAACCCCGCCATGCAACTGCGCGCCGCGCTCGTCAAGCGCGACACTAAAGAGACCCGCATCCGGCTCAAGCTGGTCGTGGACGGCCAGGGCCGGTCAAAGATCAGGACCGGCGTGCCGTTCTTCGATCACATGCTCACGCTTTTCGCGAAGCACTCGACGACCGACCTCGACCTGACTTGCAAGGGCGATCTGGAAGTCGACGCCCACCATACGGTCGAGGATTGCGGCATAGCGCTCGGGCAGGCCTTTCGCGAGGCGCTGGGCGACAAGAAAGGCATCCGCCGCTATGGCGCGGGCTTCGATCCGCGCAATCCGCTCACCGGCGAAGCCTACGTGCCGATGGACGAATGCCTCGCGCGATGCGTAATCGACTTCAGCGGTCGTTCATATCTCGTCTGGCGCGGGCTCAACGACCAGGCTTACGCGAAGCTGGCCAAGTCGGCGCGAACCCAGGACATGTCGAGCGCCTTTCGGTTCGGCCTGGCCCGGGAGTTTTTCCAGGGCTTTGCCAACGAGGCCCGTTGCAACCTGCACCTCGAACTATTATACGGCGACGAGCCGCATCACATCGTTGAAGCATTGTTCAAGGCGTTCGCCCGGGCGGCCGACGCCGCGGGTCAGCGCGATCCGCGCATTGCCGGCCAGTTGCCCAGCACCAAGGGGCGGCTTTGAAGATCGCTGAATAACCCTTTCACCCACCCCGTCAGTTTCGATGGCGTCGCAATCAGACATGACCCCGCTCACCGACCAGCAGTTGGTGAAACGGTCGCAGCGCGGAGACACCTTGGCGTACGAAGAGCTGGTGTCCCGGCATCGCGACAAGGTGTATGCCCGGGCGTTCAGCATGATGCGGAACGAGGACGATGCGGTTGATCTTTCTCAGGAAGCCTGGATCAAGGGCTGGCAGCGGTTGAAGCAGTTTCAGGGCGATTCAAGTTTCGCGACCTGGATGACGAGAATCACGATCAACCTCTGCCTCGACCTGATGCGGAAGCAGAAACGGCAGCGCGCTGAGTCGATCGAACAAATGTCCGAAGAGACCGGAGGGGTCGAGCGTCAGATGCCCGTGATCAACCCGAATCCCACCGAGGGACTCGAACGATCGGAGCTGCGGAAGCGGATCGATCAGGCGATGACGCAGTTGTCGGTCGCGCATCGCACGGTGTTGGTGCTACATGAATTTGAAGAGCTGGAGTACAAGGCTATCGCGAAGGCGATGAAGTGCTCGCTGGGGACGGTGATGTCTCGGCTCTTTTACGCCCGGCGGCGGATGGCGGCGCTGATGGCGGGTTGGAAGCGGGAACAGAACGAAGAATGAACGAATCGGAACAATTGAAACTTCAGGCGTATCTCGACGGTGAGCTCACCGGTCGCGAGCGCGCAGAAGTGGCGGAGTTGCTCGACGCGCGGGCTGATGCGCGCGAGTTGCTGGCCGAGTTGCAACACACCCGGGCGGCGATCCACGGCAACGAGCCGGAACGAACGCTGGATTGCTCGCGCGAATTTTACTGGAGCCGGATCGAACGCGAACTCAATGCGCCGACTCAAGACTCAGCACCGGCCGTTGGCGAAGGTTTGCTCCATTGGCTGCGTGGTCACGTCCGCTCGCTGGCCGGTGCCGGCGTCGCGGTCGCCGCGGTCATTGCCACCTTGATCTTTTTCCCCGTGCGCGCGCGGGCCACCGAGTCCGATTGGGAAGTGCTCCATCCGGACACCGGCATGGTCAGCCTGCGCGATTACCAGAACGGCATCACCGTGGTCATGCTCTACGACCGCTCCACGCCGGGCTTTACCTCGGGAGACTGACTCTTTAATGTCCCACTCCATGCTTTCGGGAATCTTCCATCGCTTCGGTTGCGTTTCACTCGCCTTGTTCGCGCTTCTGCTGGCGTCCCGCGCTGGCGCGGGCGACGGCACGAATGTGACGGTGCAGGCCCAACTCGTCTGGGGCACCAACCTCAAGGAATCTTCCAGCAAGGATCACAAACCCATTGACGGCAAGACCGCCGAGGATTTGAAAAAGGTGTTCAAGTGGGAAAACTACTTTGTCATCAAGACGGAGGTCGTGGAGCTCGTGAAAGGCAGGCAACAGGCGTTGAAGATGAGCGATCAATGCGCCATCGAGATCAAGGCCGTGGGCGATGATAAATTTGAAGTGGTCTTGATGGGCAAAGGCGAACGCGTCGCCAAAGGCACTCAAAAAATGCCGCCCGGCGAGAAGGTCTTTCTCATGGGCGTCAGTGAAAATGAAAGCAGCTGGCTGGTGATCTTGAAGCAGAAGAAGGAAAAATAGTTTCCGTTGGAGTCCAGTTGCGCCCGGCCGTCACGACTTGTGGCGGCCGTTTGCTTTATGTAAGCATGGCGGCCATGAAACCAGCCGCAAGCAGTGCCGCCCCCTTCGCGCTCCTCCTCGTCGCGGGCCTGTCCCTGGCCGCCGAGCCCTGTCGTATCGAGGTCGTCGAAAAAGGCAGCGGCTGGCCGGTGCCACTCGTCGAGTTGCGCACCACCCATCACGCCCGCTTCATCACCGACAACGCTGGCGTCATCGCTTTCGATCTGCCCGAGCTCATGGGTCGCGAGACATGGTTCAACGTGCTCGGCAACGGCTACGAGGTTCCCAAGGATGGCTTTGGTTTTCGCGGCGTGCGGCTCACGCCCGAGCCCGGCAAGACGCTGCGCATCGAGGTGGAACGAAAGATCATCGCCAGGCGCCTCGGCCGCTTGACCGGCGGCGGATTATTCGCCGAAAGCCAGAAGCTCGGTCGCGAACTCGACTGGCCCGAGTCCGGCGTGCTGGGTTGCGACAGCGTCCAGAGCGCCGTGCATCGTGGTCGATTGTTCTGGGCCTGGGGCGACACCACGCTCGCGCGCTATCCGCTCGGCATCTTTGACATGACCAGCGCGACCACCGCTATTCAACCGTTGAAATCGTTCGAGCCACCCCTGCGCCTGTCGTTCGAAATGTTTGCCGATGAACAACGCCGCCCGCGCGGTGTTGCCCGGATGCCGGGTGACGGACCGACCTGGGTGAGCGGCTATGTCAGTTTGCCCGACAAGGCTCTTAAAGCGAGGTTGGTGGGAAATTACCTGAATGTCCGGCCGCCGATGGAGGGTTACGAGACGGGCCTCTGCGTCTGGAATGATGACAAAGCGGAATTCGAGCGACACCGCGTGTTGTGGTCGAAATCGGTTGAGCAACCCGAGCATCCGCCAATGCCCGAAGGCCAGCCAGCGTTTTGGAAAGACGAACAAGGCCACGAATGGGTGCTCTTCGGCAATCCACTGCCGACGCTGCGCTGCCGGGCGACTTTCGAGGCCTGGCAGGACCCGGCGCAATGGGAGGTGTTGAAGCCGCAGGCCACGCTCGAGTCGGCGTCGGGCGGGCAGCCCGTGAAACCGCACAGTGGCTCAATCGCGTGGAACCCGTTTCGCAAACGCTGGGTCACGGTCTTCATGCAGGCCTTCGGCAAGCCCTCCGCTTTTGGTGAACTCTGGTATGCCGAGGCCGACGCGCCAACGGGCCCGTGGGGCAAGGCGGTCAAAGTATTGAGCCACGAAAATTACACCTTCTACAATCCACGCTTGCACCCGGAGTTCACGTCGGAAGGCTCACCGATCCTGATCTTCGAGGGCACATACACGCTGCAGTTCGCTGATCGCCCGGTGCCGACGCCGCGTTATGACTACAACCAGATCCTCTACCGGCTCGACCTGGATGATCCAGCGTTGAAGCCGGCGCAAGGGCGCTGAGTGCCCCAGGTTTCTGTACGTGACCGATTTGAGGATCGACAGTTGACGAGCATGAGCGGGCAGCTTTTCATCGTGAACCATGAAGTCCATCCATCTGCCAGTCGCGTGGCTGCTGCTGACCCTCGTGCCAGCAACGAGTCCGGCGATGTTCATATTTCCGGAATCAGCGGAAGTTCCCATTGAACGACTTGTCGCCGATCTCGAACGTCAGGCGACCTCTGGAACCAATCGCGTGCTTTACACTTACTGGCTCGCTCGTGTGCATTCGCTGGCCTATGCCATTCAAGCGGAGACGCTGGAGGCATCGAAGAAAGACTTCGTGCCCCGCGTCGGGCTTCCAGATTCGGATCTTGGGCGCCCTACCGAGGTGACGATCCCTGCCTCCGCCGAGGCTCGCGCCACTGCCCAGGCTCACCTGACCAATGCCGTCCATCAGTATGAAAACGCGATCAGACTCCTTAGGAAAGAACGGGAAAACGAACGGCATCGCTGGATCGTTCTACCGTTGCATTTGGGTTATGCCTGGTCGCTGGAACAGTGTGGCGAGCGGGAGCGGGCGTTGGATGCCTACCGTGGGACGCTGGCCATCGCCTGGGAAATCGAGGTGGTGGGAGAGTTCATTTGGAAAGACTGGCTGTCGCAGCGCTGGGAGGACATCAAGGCCAAACGCAACCCCATCCACGCCCACCGCAAACAACGCATCGACGCTCGCCCCTGTTTCACGGACGAGTCTTTCCGGTGTCTGTTTCGTTTGCTGGACCCGGTGAAGGACAAGAAAGAGATCGCCGAATTGAAGGCGCAGGAGGCGGAGTTGAAATCCATTCCGAGATCCTTCTGGATTTCGCCGATCCTGGTTCCGCTGGCGCCAGATTGCGAGTTTGGCGATCTGGTCGATCCGGATGCCCGAGTTCAGTTCAACCTCGATGGCTTGTATCCCGACCGGCAATGGGGCTGGATTACGCCCAAAGCCGCCTGGCTCGTTTATGATCACACCGGCCGCGGCGAAATCACGTCGGGCCGGCAACTGTTCGGCAATTTCACTTTCTGGATCTTTTGGGAAAATGGTTATCAGGCGCTGCGTGCGTTGGACGACAACGACGATGGCTTTCTCGAAGGCACCGAATTGACAGGTCTGTCGCTGTGGCATGACGCGAATTCCAACGGCCAAAGCGAACCTGGCGAGGTGAAGCCACTCGCAGCTTGGGGAATCGAGGCGGTTAGCGTCGGCTCGCGGGCGCATCCGCAAGGATTTCCATGGAACCCGGAAGGTGTCCGTTTTCACGATGGCGAACAGCGGCCCACTTACGACTGGATCGTTCCCAGTCATCCGGAAACACGCGGGAAGCCGGCTTTGGAACTTCAGTAGGCTGCGCAAGTGCCGGCGGTTCATGAGTGGTTGCAAGCTGCGGCAATGCACGGCTTCCCTCCTTAAATGGCGAGTGGAAACGCGACGACAAAAGCAGCGTCGAACTGCCGAGAAGTCTTGTCCGATGTGATGATTGCTTTCCCGTTGTGATCAACTTGCCATTGAGCAAACCCGTTTGCCGCCTTGCTCCATCGCTTCTTTTCTGGCGAAGTGGCCGGGTTCCACCCAACCGCCCTTGCCTGCTTCATTCCAATTATTTGCCGTCGCGACGGATGCCTCCGTCTCCCTCCGGCCATTCTTGGTCCTCGGCGTCTGTCTGGTGGCGATTGTAGTGCTCGTGACGGTGGCGCGCGTGCATGCGTTCTTCGCACTCATCCTGGCAGCGATCCTGGCCGGTGTGCTCGCGGAGAAACTACCCGGCGAATACGGCACGCTGCCCGCCACGCCGGCCAAGGAACGCAGCCATTGGGTGCATGCCGCCGAACTCACGACGGAAGGTTTCGGCAACATCGCGGCGAAGATCGGCATCGTGATCGCGCTGGCGTCGGTGATCGGCACGTGCCTCGTCGAAAGTGGAGCTGCAGACAAGGTGGTGCGGCGCTTCCTCAAGTTGTTCGGCGAACCGCGCGCGGGAAACGCTCTGCTCGCAAGCAGCTACCTGCTGTCCATCCCGCTCTTCTTCGAGACGTTCTTCATGTTGCTCCTGCCGCTCGCGCGCGGGTTGCGCGTGCGCACGGGCCGGAACTACATGCTCTTCGTGCTGGCGATCTGCTGTGGCGGCACGGTCACGCATTCGCTCGTGGCGCCGCATCCCGGTCCCCTCGCGATGGCGGAGAATCTTCACCTCGACATCGGGTTGACCATCCTCGTCGGCATTGTTGCCGGGATCATTCCAGCACTGGCGGGTTGGCAGGTCGCGCGCTGGGCCAGTCGCCGACTGGATGTCCCCATGCGTGAAACCGGCGGCGTGCCGCTGGCCGATCTGGAGGCAATGGTGCAACGCCGCGAAGAAGAATTGCCTTCGCTGAGTTGGTCGCTCGCGCCGATCATGTTGCCCATCCTGCTCATCGGCGCCGCCTCCTTCTTCGGGTTGATTGGTGTCCGCGAGAATTTTCCCACCGCTTATGCCGCGCTCGAGTTCATTGGCAACCGCAACATCGCGCTCGTCATCGGCGCCGGGCTGGCCGTGTGGCTCCTGATGCGTCAGCGGAAAATATCCCTGGCGAAGGTGAGCGAAATCATCGGCCCGCCGTTCGCCACCGCGGGCGTGATCATCCTCATCGCGAGCGCGGGCGGCGCGTTTGGCTTCATGCTGAAAAGCGCGGGCGTGGGCGAAGCGATCAAGGCGCTGGCGGAGGGCCGCGAAGTGAATCTCATCCTGCTGGCGTGGACGGTGTCCGCCGTGATCCGCATCGCGCAAGGGTCCGCCACCGTGGCGATGATCACGACCTCCGCGATGATCTATCCGATGCTGAGCGAGGGCGGCCTGCCGTATCACCCGCTCTATATCTATCTCGCGATCGGCTTCGGCTCAAAAATGCTTTCGTGGATGAACGACAGCGGGTTCTGGACAGTGAGCAAGCTGAGCGGTTTCACCGAACGGGAAACGCTGCAAAGCTGGACGCTCATCGTCTCGACCATCAGCGTCACCGGGCTGGTGCTCACGTTGATTGCTGGGAAGTTGCTGCCGTTCAAGTAAAGCGCAAATCCTTCAGGACAACTTCGCGCTCCGCCGCCGCAACTGGCCGCACGCCGCATCGATGTCCTTGCCACGCGAACGACGGAAATGCGCGACGAGCTTCCGCGCGCGCAGCACTTCGGCGAAAGCCTCGGCGGTTTCGTCAGACGAAGGTTCGTAGGCCACGCCACGCAAACTCAGGCCGGTGGGATTGTAGCGCAGCAAATTGATGTGCATACGCCGCGCACCGATCAATTCGGCGAGCAGGCGCGCGTGCTCCAGCGAGTCGTTCACGCCCGCGAGCAGACAATACTGAATCGTCACCGGCCGGCCGCGACTCGCCTGAAAACGATCGGCCGCCGCGAGGATGTCGGCGATGAGAAAGCGCTTCCCCATCGGCAGCAACCGGGCGCGCGTGGCGTCGTCAGGCGCATGAAGTGAGACCGCGAGGTGAATGTTCAAACCCGTGGCCGTAAGCGCATCAATGCCCGGCACGATGCCCACGGTCGAGACGGTGATCTGCCGCCAGCCGAGCGCGCCAAGTTTATTGTCCGCCATCCGCTCCACCGCCGTGAGCACGGCATCGAGATTGAGCAACGGTTCGCCCATGCCCATGAAGACGACCGTCTGAAGCTTGCGCCCAACCGCGTGCGCCTCACGTCGCAAGGCCAGGAACTGTTCCACGATTTCTCCGGCGGTGAGGTTGCGCTCAAACCCCGTCTTCGTCGTGGCGCAGAAGTCACACCCCATCGCGCACCCCACCTGCGACGAGAGGCAGCCCGCCGCGCGGTCCGCGCGAAAATCCGGCATCAGCACCGATTCCACCGCGCGCCCGTCACCAAGTCGCAGCAGGAGTTTGGTCGTCCCATCCGTCGCAACCTGCCGCACCGCCAGCGTCGCCGCGCTCGGTGCGAGTTCCGCCCGCAACCGCTCAACCAATCCCTGCGGCAGTCCGCGCGCAGACGAAGCCACCATTTCACCGCCCGCATAGAACGCCCGCAGCACCCGCGCTGCATGGCTGGGCTTGTAGCCCCAAGTCGCAAATTGCTGAGCGAGAGTGGCGGGATCAAGTTCTGCGAGTGCGACCATGCGATGACACATTGACGGCAAGGAGCTTTTTGGAAAGACGCAATCGCCGCTTGAAGCCCATCGGTAAGGATTGCTGGCAATCTCGGGAGTTCGCGGAAGGTGCCGGGCAATCGAAGGCGGCTGTGGAAATTGGCGGCGACTCCCTGGGTGTGACGGCGGATGTCGGGCGCGTGGCCGACACAAGACTTTGGCCAGCGAACTCGTCGGACGCCGTATCCGTGTCAACGTCATCAGCTCCGGGCCGATCTCGATGCCGCTCTGCGACCAGCTGGGCGTGGATAAAGAAGCGCTGGATCAAGTCGCGACGGGCATCCTGGCGGGTGTGCCGCTGAAACGCTTCGGCACGTCCGAAGATGTTGCCAGGAGTGTCGCCTTCCTTGCCCCTGACGACGCGTGGTTCATCACCCCATAGGAACTGGTGGCCGACGGTGGCATGGCGCAGTTCTAAGCTCGCCAACCCTTCGTGAATCCCCACACTGTAACCGTTGCCATGAGTGACTCGAACAGCGCCCCCAGCCAATCCCGCTTCCGCTGGAAATGGTTGCTCTGCGTCAGTGCGGCCGTTGCGCTCATTGCCGCCGCGAAATACTTCCACGCGCAAGACCTGCTCAGGCAGGCGCTCGATTGGGTGGGGCAACTCGGGCCGTGGGGCGCGGTCATCTTCATCGCGATTTACGTGGTGGCGACCGTGCTGTTCGTTCCGGGGTCGGTGCTGACGCTCGGCGCGGGCGCGGTTTTCGGCGTGGTGTGGGGTTCGATTTACGCTTCCATCGCGGCCACGCTGGGCGCGACCTGCGCTTTTCTCGTGGCCCGCTATCTCGCCCGGGACGCCATCGCCCGCAAGATTGCCGGCAACGAACGTTTTGCTGCCATCGATAAAGCCGTCGCGAGTGAGGGTTGGAAGATTGTCGGATTGACGCGGCTTTCGCCGGTGTTTCCCTTCACGCTGTTGAACTACGCCTTCGGTATCACGCGGGTGAAGCTCGGCCATTACGTGCTCGCGTCGTGGATCGGCATGATGCCCGGCACGGTGATGTATGTGTATCTCGGTTCGCTGGCCAAGGCCGCGTCGGGTGAACGGACGCGCACCACCGGCGAATGGGTGCTCTACGGCGTCGGGCTGCTCGCCACCGTGGTCGTAACCATCTTTGTCACGCGCATCGCCAAACAGGCGCTCGCCAAGAAAATCACATCGTAGAGTTCACCGGGAAAAGTTTATGACCGACCAAGCTCCACCGCCCGTACTCCCGTGGGACGCGCACAATCAGAAGCTCGTTTCCAACGTCCATCCGGCGGATTGGAAGAATCCCACGCCTGCGCCACGCTACAACCTCGTCGTCATCGGCGGTGGCACGGCTGGTTTGGTTTCCGCCGTGGGCGCAGCTGGACTCGGCGCGAAAGTCGCGCTCATCGAGAAGCATCTCATGGGCGGCGATTGCCTCAACGTGGGCTGCGTGCCGTCCAAGGCCCTCATCCGCGCGGCGCGGGCGGTGGCGGCGGTTCGGGAGGCGGGTAAGTTCGGCGTGAATGTTCCGCCCGGCACGACGGCGGATTTCGGGAAAGTCATGGAGCGAATGCGGCGTCTGCGCGCTGACATCAGTCTCCATGACTCCGCCCAGCGTTTCACGGAACTCGGCGTGGACATCTTTCTTGGCACGGGCAAGTTCACCGGTCCCGACACCATCGAGGTCGGCGGGCAAACCTTGCGCTTTGCGAAGGCCGTCATCGCCACGGGCGCACGAGCCGCCGCACCGCCGATTTCGGGCTTGAAGGATGTTCCCTACCTCACCAATGAAACGCTGTTCTCGCTGACCGAACTGCCGAAGCGTCTCGGCGTCATCGGCGCTGGTCCGATTGGTTGCGAGATGGCGCAGAGCTTCGCGCGCTTTGGCTCGGAGGTCTTTCTGGTCGAGGCGGAGCACGGCATTCTGCCACGGGAGGACCGCGATGCTTCGGAGATTGTTCGCACCGCGCTGGAGCGCGACGGGGTCAAACTCCTCTGCTGCGGCAAAGACCTGAAGTTGGCGCGCGACCCGAATGGCGTGCGCCTGCAAGTCGGCTCGCATGGCCAAGGCTGCGATGTCGTGGTCGATCAACTCCTAGTTGCCGTCGGCCGCGCCCCGAACGTAGAGGGACTCGGACTCGAAACCGTCGGTGTCGAGTTCGACAAAAAGGGCGTGAAGGTCAACGACCGGCTGCAAACGGCCAACCCGTGCATCTATGCCTGCGGTGACATCTGCTCGCCGTATCAGTTCACGCACGCGGCGGATTTCATGGCGCGCATCGTCATTCAGAACGCGCTGTTCAAGGGCCGAGCCAAGGTGAGTTCGCTCAACATCCCGTGGGCGACCTACACATCGCCCGAGATCGCGCATGTCGGCCTTTACGAAAAGGACGCGAAGGCGCAGGGCATCGAGGTGGACACGTTCACGCAGGAGTTGAGCAAGGTGGACCGCGCGATTCTCGACGGCGAAACCGATGGCTTCGTGCGCGTTCACGTGCGCAAAGGCACGGACGAAATTGTCGGCGCAACCGTCGTCGCTGCGCACGCGGGCGACTTGATCGGAGAACTCACCCTCGCCATGAAGGGCAAGCTCGGTCTCAAAGCTATCGGCGCAACGATTCATCCGTATCCGACACAAGCCGAAGCCATCCGCCGGACCGGGGACCTCTATAACCGCACGCGCCTCACGCCCTTCGTGAAAAAAGTCATGCAACGCTGGCTCGCCTGGCAACGGTGACCTGGCCGTTTCCCGCTCCATCTCCCATTTATCTGGTTACATCAACTCGGCTCCCGACCTCGCTCGACGTCCGCCACGCAGTCCCGCGAGAACTCCCGGGGGGAGCGACGGGGAGATGGCAGAGGCCGCACTGATTTCTGGGAGCGACCTGTTGATGCTCGGGTAGATGGTAGCGCGATCATTCGCCACAGATGCCGAGTTTGATGTCGGGCCAGGTCTTGCGGCCCTTCTCGATGGCGATCGGCATGGGGTAGGGCGGGCGACTCGCCTGCCTGAGCGCGTCTCGCTGCGAAAAGGCCGACGCCGGTCTGGTCAATCGTGGCGAACGGTGGCCGTCCGCAAGGACTTCTTCTTCACGATCTCGAGTTCAGCGTGGCCAGGCAGGAAGCTGCCGGAGTCGTCACGCGACAGGCCGAGCACGGTCTGCGTGAGGTCGTTGGTGCCGAAGCTGAAGAACTCGGCGGTCTGCGCAATCTCGTCGGCCAGGACGGTCAACCTCTCACGGTGTAGGCGTGGCAGAAATTTGTCGGAGGATCGAGTGATCGAAGCGAGTGACCATCCTCGGAAACTATCGCCAAAAAGTCATGCACCTCGAAGGGGTGACAGCATGCCACGCTTGGCTTGCGGCACTCAAACTGTTTTGCGAGTCTCACGTCCAATGCACCGCCGCCCCGAGGAAATTTCGCCTTCCGCTCTCACCATGACCGCGCCTTGCGCCACTGAACTTGCATCGATGACTTCCCAATAACATGAGCTGGGCCGCCGCACAGAAACGAATGGAAGCTGCGCGCAAGCGAGACGAGCGGGCGTCGTTGAAAAGACAGAAGGAACTCGAGCGGATGCTCAAGGAGCAGGCGAAGCTCTCCGCACAGGATCAGGCGCGGTTAGAGGTGGAGGCGTTTGAAAACTCGATGGAGGTGTTGCTGTCGGTTCACAAGGATGCCAGGCCGAAGTTCGATTGGATGGAACCACTTTCCGCACTTCCACCCCACCAGCCGATGGATTCAGACTTGGCGGCGTATGAGCAAGAGCGCGCTGAGTGGGAGAAAATGCGTTCACTGGCCAAGCGTGTCCTCGCGGGCGAAGAAAAGGCTTACGGCGAGGCGCTCCGAGAGCTTTCGGCTTTCGGCGAGTTGTCCACGCTGGGTTCCTCGATTGCCTTCCGTGTCCATCATCCCAAGCTGATCGAATGTGAGTTGAAGGTGAATGGCCGCGACGCGATTCCGGCGGAAGTGAAATCGCTGACAACGGCGGAAAAGTTTTCCGTGAAAGCCATGCCCAAGGCGCGCTTCCATGAGGTCTATCAGGATTACGTCTGCGGTTGCGTGCTGCGCGTCGCGCGTGAATCGCTCGCGCTGCTCCCAGTCGATTCAGTTATCGTCACGGCGCTGGTTTCCACGGTGCAAGCGAGCACGGGCACGAATGTGGATACGCCGGTTTTGTCAGTTGCTTTTCCCCGGCAGTCTCTCGACCGACTTGATTTCGCACAGCTCGACCCTTCGGACTCGATGGAGAACTTCACTCATCGGGGTGACGTGATGGCCTCACGGAAGTCAGGCGAGTTTGTGGCGATTGTCCCACTGAAACCAGAGGACATTGCCGGGGATGAGCCTGCTCAACTCAATCTGACTGATGTGTTGAACCGCGTTCGCGACATGCGCTCCAAGATTTCCACAAGACTGACCAGACCAGACCCCGACTCTCCGCCAACGTCGGAAGCGAATCCACCCGCAACATGACTACTTTCCTCACCATCCTCTCATGCATCGCAAGCGCGACCGCAGCCGTTCTATTTTTCTTGAAGCAGAAAGCCGAGAAGACTTTCGCCAAAGAGCGCGAACAGGCCGCCGCTGAAATCGCCCGACTTGGTGCGGAAGCCGCAACGGCCACGGCAAACGCGCAGGGCATCATCGAACGGAAAACTACTGAATTGAACGCCGAAGCACAGCGTGTGCGGGAGCATTACGAAACGGAATCGCGCAAGATTATCGAGGACATCCATGCCGATCTGGTGAAAGCGCGGAACGAGTTGGAGCCGTTGCGTGCGCTGGCATCGCTGCAACAATCAGAGGCGGAAGTTCGGGCTACGCTGGCCAGCGCGCTTGTCGAAGCATCCGCACTGCAGTCGCAGGCACAGGCACTCCTGGAGCAGTCACGTCAGGCGGCGACGGATGAGCGTAAACAAGGCCAGCAGCGGGCGAAAGAACTTTACGACCAAGCCGAAGCGTTGCTGGCTCAGGCGACTCGTGATGCCGGACGAATTGTCACTGCCGCCGAGGCCCAGGCGCAGCAAATCGGCGGCGATGCCTACACGGCTCTGCGCGACAAGCAGATGTTGGAGCAAGCCGTGAAGGCGATTCACAACGTCATCGAAGGCTACGGCGACCGCTACATCATCCCGACTCACAGCCTGCTCGACGAGCTTGCGTCAGACTTTGGGCACACCGCTGCGGGCGAAGCCTTGCGAGCCGCGCGCGATCAATCCCGGAGAATGGTTGAACAGGGACAGGCGGCGACATGCGATTACGCCGAAGCGAACCGGCGCGAGACCGCTATCCGCTTCGTGATTGCTGCGTTCAACGGCCGGGTGGATGCAATTCTCTCCCGTGTGAAGCACGACAACTACGGCACGCTGGAGCAGGAGATACGCGATGCGTTCAGCCTCGTGAATCTCAACGGCGAAGCGTTCCGCAATGCGCGCGTCCTGCCGGCCTACAGCGATGCCCGCATTGCCGAACTGCGCTGGGCGGTCGTCGTGCAGGAACTCAAACTCAAGGAGCGCGAGGAGCAACGGCGGATTCAGGAGCAGATTCGCGAGGAGGAAAAGGCGCGGCGCGATTACGAGCGGGCGATGCAGGAAGCCGCGAAGGAAGAGGAAACCATCCGCAAGGCGATGGAAAAGGCGCGCGCCGAAGCCGCTCACGCCAACGCCCAAGACCGCGCCAAGTTCGAAGCGCAACTGGCCGAATTGAGCCAAAAGCTCACCGAGGCGGAGGCGAAGAACCAGCGCGCCCTCTCGATGGCGCAGCAGACTCGCAGCGGCCACGTCTATATCATCTCGAACGTCGGCTCATTCGGGGAAGACGTGCTCAAGATTGGCATGACCCGGCGTCTGGAACCTGATGACCGTATCAAGGAACTCAGCGACGCGTCCGTGCCTTTCAACTTCGATGTTCATGCTATGATTCGAAGCGACGATGCACCCGCCTTGGAGCGGTTGCTGCACGAGCGGTTCGATGATCTGCGAGTGAACAAAGTGAACTATCGAAAGGAGTTTTTCCGCGTTCCCATCCAGCGCCTTCGAGAGTTCGTCGCTGAGAAAACCCTTGAAGCGACGTTCACAATGACCGCCGAAGCGCGCGAATACCGCGAGACGGTGGCGTTTGAAAAGATGACACCGGAGGAACGGGAGAAGTATCAGGTGCGCGAGAGCGACTTGGATGGCGCAGGGGAGTGATTTTTTTGCCGGACACTATTCCGTGTGGAGTATGCGGAGGCAGAGGTGGAGTTGCGGTTCTGACTTCTGGCACCCCTTCAGGGTGCATAGATTCTCTGCACGGTTGACCCAGGGCGTCGCTCGCGGACTCGCTTTGCCCTGGGCTATCATCGGTCGGGCGTGGACTCGCTCGCTCCCGCTCACTCGGCCCTCACAGGCCTTCTGCTCTGCCGAATTCCTTTCACCGCTTCCCAAGCGTTTCAAGTCAGCCCTGCTTTGGAGATAGCAGTGGCGAAAACAAAAAGCCGCCCCGGTTTCCCGGAGCGGCCAGATGGGCGCTCACCACGAGGGCGAGCTAACCCTGCGTGCTGGACGCCGAAGCGTCCGCACAAGGTCTCCTTGCGGAGACAATCCTTACTTCTTCTTCGCCTTCGGCGCGGCGGCCTTGCGCTTCTCCTCGATGGCGGCTTGGGCGGCGGCGAGGCGGGCGACGGGGACGCGGTAGGGTGAGCAGCTCACGTAGCTGAGGCCGAGCTTGTGGCAGAACTTCACGGAATCGGGTTCGCCACCGTGTTCGCCGCAGATGCCGAGCTTAATGTCGGGCCGGGTCTTGCGGCCCTTCTCGATCGCGATCTGCATGAGCTGGCCAACGCCGGTCTGGTCAATCGTGGCGAAGGGATTCTTCTTCACGATTTCCAGTTCCGCGTAGCCGGGCAGGAAGCTGCCGGAGTCGTCACGCGACATGCCGAGCGCGGTCTGCGTGAGGTCGTTGGTGCCGAAGCTGAAGAACTCGGCGGTCTGCGCGATCTCGTCGGCCGTGAGCGCGCCGCGCGGGACTTCGATCAT
>JANLTG010000124.1:0-7702 GCA_031362805.1 bacterium | reverse complement strand
CCCAAACCCTATCCGCTACTCAACAAACCCAGACGCCAGTTCAAAGAAATCCCCCACCGCACCCGTTACTGGAAGAACAACCCCAGGAAATCTTGACCCTTATCTAAGCGCCATTCGGGTCAGTTCTGACTATTGACAACTAGCACCTGCTTCTTCGCCGTTGTTGGCGGCCCGTCTTCCGCAATCAACGCCAGTTCCTCCTCCATCGATCGACCTTCCGGCAACACTTCGCCGCGCCGGAACAATTCGGTCATGGTGTCGCGGCTGATCGCACCCGCCTGCCAGGCGCCGACGATCGCTTGAATGTCCTGTGAGGCCAGACCCTTCGCGCTGTGATGGGTGTTGAGTTCAATCAACACCTGTTCGTTGGTGATGTCGTCCGGCATCGCCTCGGTTGAGTTCCACCAATACGCCCAGCGCATCACCTGTGTCAGCGATCCACCGGCGTTGAACGCGATGTTTCCGAGGTTGGAGTTCCCCTGACTGCCCGAGATCAACCGCCGTCGCCGTCTCACCCCTTCAACCCCAGCAAGTCCCGTTGCCAGTGCATCAACTCGGCGGTGGCGGCTTCGCCGTCTTGCGCGAGGGACATCAACTCGGCCTTGCTGGCGATCAGCGTCGGGTCGAGGCCCAGCGCCGTGGCCTGCTCGTCCCGGCGTTGCCTGATGCGCTCGAAGCGTTGCATGTCCTGCTCGGAAGCGCGCCGGCCGCGGCGGGCGAGCGGTTGCGGGCAATCGGCGTCGGGCACGGCCAGCCCTTCCTCGAAGGCGACTTGCAAGCCGGCCTTGCGGCGTGACGTGAGGAAGCGCGGCACGCGGGGGTGTCGGTCCGGGTAACGCTCGGCCTCATCGGCGAGATGGATCGCGAGTTCGTGCGGCAGGATGAAGTACGGCGGGCGGTTGCTGCTGATGGCTTCCTGCTCGCGCCAGAGCCAGAGCCGTTGCAGGACGGCCAGCCCGCGGGGCCGCAGCTTGCTGCTGCCCTTGATCCGCCACAAATCTTCGCGGTCGATCGCGACCGGTTGCGCCGCGTCGTGGACCAGGCGCTGGCAGGTTTCGCGATGCCACTCGACGCGGCCAAGCGCTTCGAGTTCTTTCCGCAGCACTTCGGCGATCGCCTTCAAGTGATGCGTGTCGTTGCGGGCGTATTGCTCCATGCGCGGCGTGAGCGGGCGGCGGCCCCAGTTGGCCGTTTGCGAGCCTTTCTCCAGTTCAACGCCGAGATATTTCAACGCCAGATCGCGCAGGCCAAAGGCGGTGTTGCCCACCAACCGCCCGGCCAGCATGGTGTCGAAGACCGCGCGGGGAATGAATCCGTACTGCCGGCGCAGCAGGCGCAGATCGTAATCCGCCCCGTGCAGCAGCAATTCGCGGCCGTGCAATTCGTCCCAGAGCGGGCCGAGATCGAAGCCGGCCAGGGGGTCCACGAGGTAGTCGCCGGAGGCGATGCCGAATTGGAGCAGGCAGACCTTCTCGGGATAGGCATGGCGGCTGTCCGCTTCGGTGTCCACGGCGATCCATTCTGCCTGGTGTAATTCCGGCAAAAAGTCGCGCAACGCGGTTTCCGTGTTGATCACGGGCGCGATGATACGGATTGCGACGGTGGGCAAAAGGGGAAAAGCGCGTGGGCTGAATATGTTCCGGCATTGACTCGCAAGAAATGGCGCGTTATCTGAACTTTCAGGCAATAGGGAGCCAGCATGTCAATCGACGAGGAAAAATCGGGGACAGCACGCGACTACTCCTTTCTTGAACCGCTGGAAGGTGGCATTCGGCGGCCCCGGCCGGGAGTTGTCTACACCTGCGGCCTGCTGCTGGTGGCTTTTACGATGGTGTTGCTGCCATTAATCTACCTCGCGCTCATCGGGCTGGGTGGCTGGGCCGTTTATTATCACACGGTTCATCATTTTCAACCCATCATGTCGTGGGGCACCCTCAATTGGCGGGTCATGGTGCTGAAGTTCTTCATCTATGCGGCGCCGATTGTCGTGGGCGTGATCGTCGTATTCTTCCTGCTCAAGCCGCTGCTAAGCCGGCGGGCCAAGCCACCGCAATCCCTGGCCTTGAATCCGGCCGCTGAACCGGTGCTGTTCGCCTTCATCGCGGCGGTATGTCGGGCGGTGGGAGCGCCGATGCCGCGCCGGGTGGACCTTGATTGCCAGCTCAACGCAGCTGCCGGGTTCCGGCGCGGGTTCCTCAGTTTCTTGGGCAGTGATTTGGTGCTCGTGATCGGCCTGCCGCTGGCCGGCAACCTGACCGTCGCCGAACTGGCGGGAGTGCTCGCCCACGAATTCGGACACTTTGGTCAGGGACTGGGGATGCGATTGAGCTACCTGATCGGCAGCATCAATCGATGGTTCGCCCGCGTGGTTTTTGAACGCGATGGCTGGGACATTTGGCTGGCCGAGGCAACGGAACAGGCGGACGAATGGTGGGAAGTGGTGCTGTTTGCAATCGCCCAGGCCGGCGTGGGGCTTTCACGACTCATCCTGCACGGACTGATGTTGGTGGGGCATGGCATCAGCAGCTTTATGTCGCGGCAGATGGAGTACGATGCCGATCTGTATGAGATCCGCCTGGCCGGGAGTGACGTCTTTGAAAAGACGACTCAAAAGCTGGCCACGCTCGGGGCAGCGCTCGAAAAGACTTACAAAGAGCTGCGTGTGCAATGGAACACCTCCCGGCATCTCCCGGACAGCCTGCCCGCAACGCTGCGGCTGACGCATGAACAACTGCCGGGCTCAATGGTAAGCAAGATTCACGGCGAATTGGGGCTGCGCCGGAGCGGCGCCTTTGCAACGCATCCTTCGCCGGCCGAGCGCATCCGCCAGGCGCGTCGCGAGGTCGAAGCTGGGATCTTTCACGACGATCGACCGGCGACCGTACTCTTTGAGCGATTCGCCATTCCCGCCCGACAGGTGACCATCCTCCACTACTCAGAGGATATCGGCCTGCCGGTGTTGCCCGAAATGCTGACTCCAACCGAGTCTGATGAAAGTAGCGCCAAAGTCGCGAATCAATCGGCCGATGCGGGTGCACCGGATTTGTACTTCGGCTTGGGCGACTTGCTTCTGCCGATCGAGCTGAGTCCTCCAGTTCCCAGCGAGGACGCTGCGGCGACGCTTCAGGAGATTGAACTACTGGACAGCCAGTTGGCGGCACTCGAACCGCAGCTACGCTCCCTGGCCGGGGAGTATCTCGCAGCCCGCGCCGGTTGGGCGAAGGCTGCGGCCGCCGAGCGTATTCAGGCGGCTGTCATCTCGCCAGCAAGGCTTGATTCGCGAAAAGTGGCTGGATTTCAGGAAGTGATCGATTCGCTGCGACATTCCCTGCATGAAATAGCCGCCGCCTATACTCGGCGGTTAAATTTGAGCGTTACCTTGCTGGCAGCGGTTGGTCCCGATGCCGCCAGCCATGTCGAGGACGCTGCTCGCTTGGTTGCCGATTATCGGCGGTGTCGTGCGGCGGCGGATGAACTGCAGGTCGCTGAAGAACTGAAAAGGCTGTTGCAAGGGGTCGAAAACTCATCAGCTTCCAAGGTGTTAAGTAGACAATTCGGCCAGATCGAGGCGCTCCTCTCCGGAAGGGATTCGGACGCGTCGGAACCAAAGAGCGTGTCGACCTTGCGATTGCAAGCCGGTGGCGGCGCAAAGGATGCCGACAACCAGAACATGGCCCGACTCCGGGAAACAGTGAGGCGTGGTCTTGGAGCTTATGTCGGAGCGCTCGCTGGAATTTGGCTTGCGGCAAAGAGCGAATCGCAATGAGTGCGTATTTTCGAGAGCACCCACCGGTGTTGGTCCCGGGCACCTCGGAGCAAAACGAGAGCAAATGGCGACGCGTCCCGTCCAACCACCGTTGTCGGCGGCCGTCGTCAGGCTGGCCGGCGCAGCGTGAACACAGACGTACAACTCAACCCGAACTGATTTTGAAAACCTTGCTTTGTTCGACGATGCTGCTCGCCATGACGGCCGCCAGTTGCAAATTGCCAGCCGCGGATCGCCCGTCCGCCGTCGCCGATCCGTCCATCGCCGCGAAGGCCATCAATGAGCTGGGCCTCGACTTGTTGGCGAATGGGACGGCCGCGAACGGCAACGCCCTGCTGTCGCCGTATTCCATCCAGTCGGCGCTGGCCATGACCTACGGCGGCGCGGCAGGCGAGACGCAGGCGGAGATGGCCCGCGTGCTTCATTTTCCCGCGAATGAGGCGGAACTGCATGGTTCCTTTGCCGAGCTGCGAGCCCGGCTCGAAGCCATGTCGAAGGCGAGCGAGGAGCGGGCGAAACGCGCCAAGGAACGGGGCGGCCCGAGCGAGCCCGTGATGCTGACCGTTGCCAACCGCCTGTTCGGTCAGCGGGATTACGAGTTCCGGGCACCGTTCCTGGCGCTGACCAAGGACCTCTACCAGGCGCCGTTGCAACCGATGGATTTCAAGACCGCTTGGGAGGCTGCGCGCTTGCAGATCAACGCGTGGGTCGAGGAGCAATCACGCCAGCGCATTCGCGATCTGGTTCCCGTCGATGGCCTGAACAAAGACACGCGGCTGGTGCTGGTGAACGCGGTTTACCTCAAGGCGCCCTGGGCCGAGGAGTTTCCCCAGCATGCCACCAAGCCAAAGCCGTTTCACGTCAAGGGCGGCGACGCGGTTCCGGTGCCGACGATGGCGCGCAAGGATGACTTCGGTTATCAACGCGGCGAGGGCTTCGCCGTGGTGACGATTCCTTACTCTGGCGGTGACTTGCAGTTCGTCGTCGTCGTGCCTGATGCCGTGGATGCACTCGCCGCGGTGGAGGGGAAGTTGACGGCGGAGTTGCTGGCCTCGTTCGCCAAACTGAACGCGACGCAAGTCACCCTGCACCTGCCGAAATTCAAACTCGAACCGCCGCTGATGCGCCTCGGCGAAGTGCTGCCAGGCCTCGGGATGAAGACCGCGTTCGACAAACCCGAGGGCAGCGCGAACTTTGATCGCATGGCGCCGCGCAAGCCGGATGACTACCTCTTCATTTCAGATGTGTTCCACAAGACTTTCCTCGAGCTCGACGAAAAAGGAACCGAGGCCGCCGCCGCGACGGCGGTGGTGATGATGCGTCCAACGTCGATCGCGCCCGATCCGCCCAAGCCGATCGAGGTGAAGGTGGACCGGCCGTTCCTGTTTGCGATCCAGCAGCGAGCGAGTGGTGCCTGCCTGTTCCTCGGGCGGGTGGTGGACCCGCGCTGAAATTGCGGGCCGGGCTGCGAGGGTCAGCGGATACCCGATTCGACCCGCTCCCGTCGGTGTTTCCCTTTTGTGGACCGGTCGCGGGGGATTGGGGCTGCAACCACGAAATGAGCCGGAAAAGTGGCTTGCGTGGGGTAGGGGCGGCCTTTAGTTTCTCGCCCCCTTGGGCCGGGCTGGTAGCTCAATGGTAGAGCAGCGGCCTTTTAAGCCGTTGGTTCGGGGTTCGAGTCCCCGCCAGCCCACCAATTTTTTTGACGCGGGTGCCGGCCATGATTGCCGGACCGCGCCGGACTGAGACCGCAAACACTACGCATAGAAATTTATGGCAAGCTCCGTCAACGCCAACGAACTCCGCAAAGGCATGGCCATTTTGTACAATGGCGATGTCGCCGTTGTGCTGGAAGTCCAGCACCGCACTCCGGGTAATCTCCGGGCCTTCGTGCAGGCCATCATCCGCAGCATCCGCACCGGCAAATCCGGCGATGTGCGCTTCTCCTCGACGGAAAAAGTCGAGATCGTGCCGATGATGACCAAGAAAGTTGAGTTCAGCTACATGGACCAGGCGGACTATGTTTTCTCGGATCCAGAAACCTTCGAGACCGTCAGCCTCACGCCCGAGATTGTCGGCGACGTGAAGAATTACCTCGTCGAGAACGCAGTGGTCACCATGACCTTCGTCGATGACCGCGCCGTGTCCGTCGAGCTGCCGTCGAGTGTCATCCTCACCGTCACCGATGCCCCCGATGGTATCAAGGGTGACTCCGCCAACAACGTGATGAAGACCATCACTGTCGAGACCGGCGTCACTGTGCAGGCGCCGCTCTTCATCAAGACGGGCGAGAAGATCAAGATCGACACCCGCACGGGCAAGTACATGGAACGGGCCTAGTCCTTCGGCCGTCTCCAAGAACGATTTAGGCCGGCTTCAAGCGAAGCCGGCCCTTTGTTTTCTTGAACCGTCGTCCGCAAGATCCGCTCGAATGCTAGCGATGCGCCGGCCAGTCCGCGTAGCCTTGAGGCTCCAACGAGTACCACGCGTCCATCGGCGCCTCCGGCGCGAGCGGCCAGCCGTGAGCGAGTCGTTCGGCCAGGTCGGGATTGCTGATGAACGGCCGGCCGAAGGCGATCAGATCAGCGTCGCCCGTGGCAATGGCGGCTTCCGCCGTCTCTTCCGTGTAACCGCAGTTGCCCATCAACGGTCCCGAGAACAGGCCGCGGACTTCGCGCAGCGTCACCGGTTCGCCGAGTTGGTGAAACCCAAACGCCAGGCCATCCATCACGTGCAGGTAGCTCAGCCCGTACTGATTCAACTCCTTCGCCGCGTAGTGGAACATCTCGCGGAAGTCGGGTGAGCCCATGTCATTGAAAACGCCGTTCGGTGAGAGCCGCACCGCCACCCGGTTGGCCGGGAATACGGCGCTGACGGCCTCCACCACTTCCCGCAGGAGGCGGAAACGATTCTCGATCGAGCCGCCGTAGCGATCCGCGCGCTGGTTGGTTTTCGATTGCAGAAACTGATCGATCAAATAGCCGTTCGCGCTATGGATCTCGAGGCCGTCGAAGCCGGCGGCTTTCGCCCGCTCCGCCGCCCGCCGGTAATCACCGACCACCTGCGCAACCTCCGCGGTCTCCAGCGCGCGGGGAACTTCGTAGGTTTGTTTGCCGGTCGGTGTGTGGATATGGTCGCCGTTCAGCCGGTTGGCCGACGCGGAAACGGGCAGCGATTGATCCTCGCGGAAGCTGCTGTGCGACGCCCGGCCACAGTGCCAGAGCTGCAGGAAAATGGGTGAGGCCTTCGCATGCACCGCGCTGGTAATTTTCCGCCAGCCCTCGGTCTGCGCATCGTTGCAGATACCGGGGTTATTCCGCCAGCCGATCCCCTGTTGGGAGATGGACGTGGCTTCACTGATCAACAGACCGGCGCCGGCCCGCTGGGCGTAATACTCCGCCATCAAGTCGTTGGGCAGGCGCTCGACGCCGGCCCGCGAACGGGTCAACGGCGCCAGCACAACCCGGTTCTTTAGCGTCAGGTCACGCAGTTGAAAGGGCGAGAGCAGGTGGGGTGATTTCATGTTCGAAGCTTCAGTGGGGTGTCGGAGTTGGTTTCGCGTTTTGAATCACACGTGCTGAACGAGCTTCGTCCGGGCGAAGCGGACCTTGGCGAGCCCGGCATACTTGTCATCGACACTCCGATAGCCTACCGCGCAGCAGGCCACGGCCGCCAGTCCCTGCGCTTTGAGACCCAGCAACTCATCGAACTTAGCGGGGTCAAAGCCCTCCATTGGACAGGCATCGACGCCCAGCACGGCCGCGGCCGTCATCAAGTTGCCCAGCGCAATGTAGGCCTGTCGGGCGGCCCAATGCGGTGCGATCGCCTTGAAGCCTTCGTTCAACAAGCTGCCCCGCATCATGTCGCGGTACGCATTCAGTGCCTCCTTGGGGATGCTCCTTGTCTTCGCGGTCAGTTCGACGAAGGCGTCGATCT
>JANLTG010000106.1:0-26934 GCA_031362805.1 bacterium | reverse complement strand
GCGGCAACGAATTGTTCGCGGGCTCCGGTTTTCAATTCGACGACGGCAAGCCCCGGTTCGAACTCGCCCTCGCGTCCGACGAGAAGCTCTTCGGCCTGGGCGAATCAACGGGCACGTTCGACAAGCGCGGACTCGTCCGCGAGTTTTGGAACATCGACGTGCTCGGCCACGCCGGCGCGATTCATCCCGGCTTGCGCAGCCTCTACGTGTCGAGCCCTTTCGCGGTGTCGTTGCGCGGCGGCGTGGCGGCCGGCTTGTTCTGGGATAATCCCGCGCGTCAGGTCTGGGACCTGGGCGCGACGCACCTCGATCGCTGGCAGCTCGGCGCCGACTCGGGCGCGATCGATCTCTACCTGATCACCGGCCCCAGCGTCGAACGCGTCGTCAGCCGTTTCGCCGATCTCACCGGCCACATGCCGCTGCCGCCGGACTGGGCGCTGGGCTTTCATCAATGCCGTTACAGCTACGAGACCCGCGCCCGCGTCGAGGAAGTCGCCGCCACCTTCCGCCGCAAACGCATCCCGTGCGACGCGCTCTACCTCGACATCGATCACCTGGACGGCAAGCGGGTGTTCACGTTCGGCCGAACATTTCCAAAGCCGGCGGAAATGATCCGCAAGCTGGCGCGCCAGGGATTCAAAGCCGTGTGCATCGTCGATCCCGGGGTGAAGAACGATCCAAAGTTCGGCGTGCTCCAGCGCGGGCGCAAGCTGGACGCCTTCGTGAAGGATCGCTCCGGTAAGAAAGACTTTCTCGGTGAAGTGTGGCCCGGCATCTCGTGCTTTCCGGATTTCCTGAACGAACGAACGCGTCGCTGGTGGGGTCGCGAGCAAGGCAGACTCTCGCGGCTCGGGGTCGCCGGTTTCTGGAACGACATGAACGAGCCGGCCAACTTCGCGCGCCCGGACAAGACGCTCGATCCCCGGGCGTTGCATGTCACGGATCACGGACCGCGCCGACACGCGGAAGTTCACAATGCTTACGGAACTCAAATGGCGCGCGCCTCCCGCGACGGCGCGCTCGCGGCCGAACCGGACAGTCGCCCGTTCATCATAACCCGCGCCGGCTCCCCGGGCGTGCAACGTCACGCGCTCGTCTGGACCGGCGACAACAGCTCGACCTGGCAGCACTTCGAGGACTCGCTCCAAATGTTGCTTAACCTCGGCCTGAGCGGCGTGCCATTCTGCGGCTGCGACGCTGGCGGCTTCCTCGACAACTGCCCGCCCGAGCTGTTCATCCGCTGGATGCAGTGCGCAGCCTTCACGCCTTTCTTCCGTTCGCACACCAACGTCGGCACCCGCGACCACGAACCGTGGGCGTTCGGTCCGGCCGCGGAAGCGATCGTCCAACATTACATCGAGCTGCGCTATCAACTGCTGCCCTACCTCAAGTCGCTGTTCGTCGAGGCCAGCCGCACGGGCGCGCCCATCATGCGTCCGCTGTTCTGGCATCATCAGGATGATCCGATCGCCGCGGGCATCAGCGATCAGTTTCTGCTCGGACGCAACCTGCTCGTCGCGCCGGTCATTCGTCAGGGCGCCGTTGCGCGCAGCGTTTACCTGCCGACGGGCGACTGGTTTGAGTTCTGGTCCGGCCAACGCATCTCCGGCGGCCAGCACGTGGTTGCTCATGCGCCCCTCGAAGTGTTGCCGATGTTCGTCCGCGCCGGTGCGGTGATTCCCTTTCGCGATGTCCAACAGCACGTCGGCGAAAAGCCGTTCCATGAAGTCACCTTGCACCTCTGGCCCGGCGGCATGGACTCCTTAAACTGGCGCGAAGACGACGGTTCCAGCCTCGCACACGAACGCGGCGACTTCTGCGAGCGCACCATCATGGCTTCATCCAGCGAAACGGTTGGCCGGTTGATGATCGGTGGAGCCACGGGCCAACGAGCATCGTCGGTCAAAACGTGGCGTGTGTTGTTGCGGGGTTGCGAAAGGAAGGTGGCGGTCAAGGTCAACGGGCGACGAGTGAAGCCGGCGTTCAATCGGGAAGCCGGGATCGCCGTCTGGGAGTTCCCCAACTCGCCACGAGGAAATCAGATTGAGTGGCAGACACGCGCCGACAGATGAGGTTCGCACCCGACGCCCGCCTCGACCCGCTCTCGTAACGCAGCCCCAACGGGACCCACCGTCACTGCGCTGGTGGCGGTGGCCACCCCCATCACGTCAAATGTTGCCGGCCCCGGATCACCTGGCCCTGCTCGTCGTATTCATAGACCCAGTAGCTCCCGTCGGCCAGCACCGTGCGGATGCGCTGGTTCGCGTCATTGTATTGGTAGGCAAAACTCACGGGCAAACCGCTCTGCGGCGTGTTGGCCATCACTGCCCAATGGTTGTCTCGACAAGTGCGGGAAAGGAGGAAGTCCGAGCCCAATTCTTGTTACCCAGTTCTGGCATCTTCCCGGGAATATGCCCAGTCCACCATTTGCCGTCTCGGAAAACTGCAAATGGAACTCGAGCTTGGTTGCCTTGATCATTTCCTGCATCGAACCCGACAAAAAAGACTTCTCCACGCTCATTAATCCCGGCCTTTCCCATCATGGGCGACGGCCGAAAGTCTGGAGGGGACCTAGAGGTGTCGCCACGGACGATGACGAGGCTGTCGGCAAAGAGAGAACCCATAAGGATATATCCGCCGAGACAGTTTGCATCCAACACGCGGAGGTTCTCCGAAACGTTGGTGGGAGCAGACCTGCGAATACATTCTTCCCTTGCCACCAAGGCGTCTTTAAACACGGTCTCCGGGACAAATTCCTCTGCGCACTCTCTCGTGTCGAGGTTCAGACGCGATACCAGGAAATGGCGGCTTGTTCGGTGCTTGGTAACGCGGCCTTTGAGCCGGCCGGAGAGCGGTGAACTATCCACCCACTCCTCCGCTTTCCAATAGACAGTAGCAACTCGATTTGAAAACACGATCGCCTCGCTTGTCCAATCCACTCCCTTCTTGCGTTGTCCGCAACCACAAAGAACCAGCAGGAATGCAAATGGCACCAAATTGCGGACGTTAATTTTCACAACCTGTATTCTGACTTTAGTTATTGAAGGTTACCGGACCGCGGAAAATTCCCGTAAGTCGCTTACGGCACCGGCGGCGTTACGATGCGGTAGTACCGCTGCGTCCGGCTGCCGAGTGTGATATCCACGAGTTGTACGGGTTGCGTCGTGCCGGACGACGGCACATCGGTCAGCTTGATCCACGCGCCGCTCTCGACGAAGTCGCGCCACAGGATCGAATAGGCGCGGGCGGCCACCGCGTTGAACTCGAGCGTCACACTGCCCGTCGCGTGATCGATCGGGCTGACCTTGAGGTAGCTGGCGCCGTCGCGCGGGTGTGTGCCGGTGATGTATTCTTGGTAGTTCGTGTGCGTGTCGCCGTCGGGATCGGCGCTGTCGCCGCTGATCGCCGGGTTCGCCAATTCGCCGGCGTTGAAGTACTGCGCCTTCCACGTGGCGATGCCGCTGGTCACGGTGATGGTCACGTCGCTGGTGGCCGTCGTCGCGCCGTCGCCGGCCGTCAGTCGCAGCACATACGTGCCGGTGGCTGAGAATGCGGCCTGCGAGGAGCGGGAAGTGGCCGACGCAAATGTCACCGTGCCCGGCCCGGAAACTTTCGACCAACCATTGGTGAAATAGCCGGGGCTCAACGGCAGGCCATCGTCGGTCACGGTGCCGGCGAGATACGCCACGGCCGCGACGTCGATCGACTGGTTGCTTCCCGCGCTCACCACCGGCGCCGTGTTCACAGGATAAGCCGTGGCTTCGATCTGTAGATTGAAGCTCACGTCGCTGCTGGTCTCGATGGACTGGTGAATCTCGACCGCCACCGTGTTCGCTCCTTCCTCAATCAGATTCAACGGGATCGGTGAGGGGAAGAACGTGGATTCGTCCGCGCCACCCGCAGTGAGGTTCGCAAGGGTCTGATACGTGACGGGACCGACGGGCATGGCCTGGCGGAAAGCTTCGCCGCCGTTGAGGTAGACAATTCCGCCGTCATCCCGCACCAGCCGACCGGTCAGCGCGATGAACTGGGCCGAGCCCGTGACGTTGAAGGTCGTGCGGAAATAGGTCGTCGCATTCTTCTGCACGCCCGCCGTCACGGGGTCGGTGTCAATGAAGCCGATCACCGTCGCCTCACCGCCGTCGCCGTAGCCGAGCTCCGCCGGTCCGCTCGCCCACGCGCCGTCCGGGTAACCCGGCACCATCCACACGGCGCCCAGATCCGCACCGGTGTCGAAGTACTTCCACGTCGCACCGGCCGGCAGCAGCACCACCTGGCTGGGGGGACGCGCGACATTCACCGTCACATCGTCCGCGCTCTGCAACAGATTGTCATTCGCGGTCAGGCGAAAGGTGTAGCTGCCCGCGCCCGGCAGCGTGAGCGACGGCGCCAACGCATGGACATCTGAGAAAACGACGCCGGGTGGTCCCGCGAGCTGGCTCCACGTCGGCAGCACACCCGCCGGAGGATTGGGCAGCCCATCGTCGATGTACGAACCAGCCAGGGAGGCAGCGATCGGAAATTGCGTGGCGCTGAGCGATTGATCGAGCCCGGCAAAGACGCGCGGGTAGCGGTTGGCGTAATTGTCGAGACCCGGCGAGGCCAGGCCGGGGGCGGCGCGCCAGTTGATCGGGTCATTGCCATAGGCCGCGGCGTTGAGCCGCTCCAGCGAAGAGCCGAGGCCGTCGGCTTCAAGCGGCCAGGGTGCCTTGTCGTTATACCGCACCGCATCCACCGCGTAATAGGGCGTGAAGAAAACGCCGGGCGAGAGCTCGTCCGTCTTGTCGGGCCGCTTGAGTTCAAGCAGTTCGCCGCTGTCCTGCAAGGAACCCGTGTAGGGGCCAAAAATCAGCGCACCGACGGGCACGTTGTATTTTGTGCGGAAAGTGGCGGGGTCGATAGAGGTGACGACCACAAAGCCGTTGGCCGCGATGGTGGTGTTGGCCGGCAGGGAGAATTCAATGCCGGAAAGTTTCCACCGGTTGGTCGCCCACTGCGGGTATTGCGGATCCGAGAAGAACAACGGCACGGGTGCGCCGGTGATGTTCTTCAACTCCACGAACTCGTCATCGCCCGGCTTGGGCGCGTAGTGAATTTCGTTGATCACGACCGGCCCGACGCGGGGCCCCGTGTTGACGCCCGGCAAGGTGTTGCTGAGCTGCGCGGGATACTGAAGTTCACCGACGCTGTTCGCGTAGCGCCCGAACGAGACGGCATTCTGCGCGGCATCAAACACGAAGCCATCACTATAGCCAGTGAGGTTGCCCGCGAGATCGGCCGAGAAGAGAAACACTTCGTCACCATACGAACTGAGGTTAAAGCTCGGGTCCACGCCGGGCGTGGGATTGAAATCATCTTCATCGAACACCAGGTGCCCGCCTGGAAGAATCACCGTGCCGTTCGGGATGCGGAATTTCTTCGGCGCGGAGAGATCGTCCGTGAGATACCAACCGCCGACCGGCGCATTCGTGCTGGCCAGGTTGCGCAGTTCGATCGAGTCCTTTAACGGCAGATCGGTGTGCGTGAGCACTTCGTTGATCACGACGCGCGGCTGCGACGACGGCGGATCGTCCGCGCCCGGTGAACCGCCCAACGCGGTGCTCGCGCGCCAGTTGAGCGGATCGTTCGGTGCCGGATTGCCAGTGGCGAGCAAAGGCACGAGCGAGAAACCCACGCCGTCGGCCGCAGTCGGCCAGGGCGCAAGATCACCGTAGGTGAACGTCACGAGGTTGGTGCCCGAGGCGTGATTGAGTTCGATCTTCTCCCCACCGTTGGAAAGGCCGCCCGTGAACACCCCGGCGATTGGCACGCCGGGATACTTCGTTTGGAAGCCCGTCACATCCTTCACCAGCACGGCGAACGCGCCGGGGGACAGCCGCGCGCCCAACGGAAACGTAAACTTCAACCCGCTGACAAAGTTGACGCCGCTGAGTTCCATCTCGGAAGCCGTCGCGTTCTTCAACTCGATGAACTCGTACCGGTCACCGTCCTGATCGAGCACATCAGGCGGATGATACATGACCTCTGACACCAGCAAATTGGTGAAGTTTTGCCGCAGGTAAAACGTGGCCTCGTTCAGCGCGCTCCATTCGCCGTTGTCCAACGCCCGGGCCTTCACCAGCGCGCTCTCCGTCAACGGAAAGGCTCCGGTGTAAAGCCGGGCGCCGCTGGCGATGGCCCCACCCATCAAGCGGGGATCAGTGCCGTCTGTGGTGTAATAGATCGATCCAAAAGCACCGCTCATGGTGAGCGAATAACCCGGATCGACGATCCCGCCATGCTGGCTGAACGACGGGGCCGGCGTCGCTGGGTAGTAGCCAGCCGCGCGCAGTTGGTTGAGCACCACGGCGCTGCGATTCGGAAAGAAACCGGTCAGGACGTTGTTGATCGCGCTCACCCAATGCACGTCCCGCGTGAGCGGCGTGGCAGTTTTGGAATCTCCCCACCGCGCCGATTCTCCGACCATCGCGCGACTGACTTCGGCGGCGCGGGTGAGGAACAGGTTCGTGGCGGTCTGCGGGGTGAGCACGCCGTTGTTGAAGAAATGGCGATGCACCTGGTCGGCGACTCGCAGGCGAAACTCTGGGCTGCCGGCCCCCAGTTTTTGCATGATCCACTGGGGGTTGCTCTTGTTGAAAACATCGCCCGCAGGAAAAGGTCCCAGCCGATTTGCGTTCACGTCCAGCAGCGTATGTTCCGAATCGTGCTCCACGAAGCGGAAGCCGTCAGCCGCCGTGCGGTCGCGCAGCCCGAACCAGTTGTTCGGTGAATTGTTGCCCAAGAAATTCGAGATCGGCGCGTCAAGATTGCCACCGTAGAAAACGATCAGCATGTAGTCGATCAGGTTGGGCACATCGACCAGCACCGGATAGTTCACGTTGCGCGTGCCATCGGGATTGTTGCCCTGGACGTACTGATAGGTGGCGTCGTTCACGCCATTGGTGCAGAGGCTCCATAGCTGTTGCCAGGCGTCGAGCGTGCCGTCGGTGGCGTTGATGGTGTAAGGCCCGGCCTCGACCTTCACGACGTCGAAGTTCGTCTTGCTGCCGCCAAAGTAAGTGGCGCCGAAGGATGCCTCGGGTCGCTCATCCCAATTGTATAGGCCCCAGAACTGACCGTTGATGTAGAGGTAGAAAAACCAACCGCGCGTACTGGCCTGGCCCATCTCAAGTTGCGCATCACGATTGAACTGGTCGCGGATAAAGATGCACCGCGTGTCACCGCCGAAGCTCCACGAATAGTTCTGGGATGTGCGCAGATCGATCCCGTCGAACTCATCGGCACCGTCATCGCCGAACAGCGGGAACTTCAACTTGCCCGCGCCATACTCATCGCGGAAGAACAACCGGAACGAGTGCTTCGGGTTGCTCGTGCTGCGGCTGAAACCGCCGCGAATGCGCAGCCCGGCATCGATCTGAAAGCCATCCTTGCCGTCGGGATAAATCAGCTCGGCCGAAGTCGGTCGCTCCCAATCGATGCCATCCTGCCCGGGATTCGCGTAGATGCCCGTCGAGGTGTTGAAGAGGTTGTTCAGATCGGTCACGAGCGAGACGACCGGCACTGCTTTGAGGTCCGCCTGAATGGTGGCGCTGTACGCCGGATCATTCACCACGTCGGGGTCCATGCCGTAGTCGACGACGTTGCCGCCCCAACTCGCGGGCCAGCCCGCGGGCGCCGATCCATTCGCCGATTGCAGGATCACGTCGGCGACGAAGATGTAGGACAGCGTGTCGACATTGGCGGGTTGCCACCCGGTTTGGAACGCCGCCGCGCGCAAGACGGTCGTGCTCCCAATGGCGATCGGCCCGGCGTAAACGGTCCCCGTCGTCGCCGTGGGCGGCAGGCCGTCCGTGGTGTAACGAATCGTGGCCCCGGCCGTTTCCGTGGTGATGACGAGATTGAAGGGCTGATCATAAAAGCCGCGCGCGTGGCTGAACTGGGTGTGCTTCACCTTGAAGAAGAAATTGTTCACGTTCGCCGCGCCGGGTGTCGGCGGCGCGAAGTAATAGTTCGCTCCTTGATAGCTGCCGTACGAGACGTCCGGATATTGCTGGAGAAAAGGCGCGGGAAACTCGGTCGCGATGATCGATGTCGTCGCTGGCCGATGCACCAGCGCCAGATATTCGCCCGCCGCTTGAAGGCTGAAATCCGTGTGCAAGTTCTGACCGGGCACCCGGCGATCATTGCCGGACGCAACCACCACCATGTAACCATTGGCCGCAATGTTGGTGCTTGGAAACTGCCAGCGGGTCAGGTCTGAGGCGGTGTCGGTCAAATACCAGTTCGCGAGACTGACCGGCGCGGCAGTGGGGTTGTGAATCTCGATCCAGTCCGAGAACGCGCCGTCTTCATCGACAAGGTTCGTCTTGTTGGCGGCCATGAATTCGGTAAGGACCAACTGGGCGCGT
Source organism: bacterium (assembly GCA_031362805.1). GTDB lineage: Bacteria > Verrucomicrobiota > Verrucomicrobiia > Limisphaerales > RI-55 > RI-55. Next base: position 18,526 of record JANLTG010000106.1, on the reverse strand, counting down.
CCGCGGGCGGCGGAAGCAAGGAGGGCGAGCACCAGAAAAACAGGGAGGAGATAGCGCTTTGCGAAGATCATAACTTGCGTGGGGCGCAAGTTACAGGCCGGTTACGGATTTGCAAGCGAGCCAGGCCCGGAGGCGCAAGCGAACCGGCGGTCAAACGTGCTCTCGGCAAGGTGGGACGCGTCACTCCGCGCCCCACCAGGTTCAAGCGGTTGCAGTGGCTGACTCCGCCGCGATTGGGCGCCAGCTAGATCGCGTCGGGGAAACCCGGAGTAGTAGCGGCAGAACGAATCCAGCTTCCCGTCCGGCCGGATCACGTGGGTGCAACAGCGATCGATGCGGTCCTGGTCCCACGTCCCGGCATCCATGAAGGGCTTGATGAAGAGCCGGAAGGTGTTCGTTTCATCGAGCTCGAATTGCTTCAGCAGCGCCCCGAGCGGTTCGTTCTCACAACCGCATTGGGAAAGATCGCTGAGCTGATAACGAATCTTGTCGCGGAGAAATCCCTGCACTTGGGCGAAGTCCACGAAGTCGCTGATCGAGCGGACCTCGCCCTTCACCTTCAGCAGGTAGCCGATCGTCGCGCAGTTCGGATCGCCACAGGGGAGCGGCGTAAAATCCTCGAAGCGCAGCTTGCCCGCCGACTGTTCGACGGCGCCGAGGATAACGTCGGCGACATTCAGTCGACGCGCGGGTTCCAACGGCACCAAGCCGCCCGCCCGTCGCGGCAAGCGCCCGCTCATGAACATCGGCTGGAAACTCACGCCCCGGATATGCGGATAGCGCAGGCCGAACTCGATCGTCTCCCAGAGGTGCGGGAGATTGGTTTCATTCACTGTCATCGCCAGCGTGATCGGCAGGTTGATCTGCTGACAACGCTCGATCGCCCGCACGCGCAACTCTCGTAGATCGGCACCACGAAGGTCGGACTGCCCGGCCTCCTGCGGTCCATCGAACTGGAGATAGAGCTGCATGCCGCCGTAGCGAAACGTTTGCCCAAGCTCTTCGAGGAACGCGTCGTCCTGGGCGATGCGCACGCCGTTCGTGTTGAGCAAAAGGTAGTCGATGTCCGGATTCTCCTGCGCCCAGCGGACCAGTTCAAAGAACTGCGGATGCAACGTCGGCTCGCCGCCAGAGAGTTGGAGGATCTCGATCTTGCCCTTGCGCTCGAGCACGCCCTGAATGCGCGCCTTCAATTCGGCGAGCGGCACGGCATCGACCTTGGCGCCGGCGCCCACCGGGGAATCGGCGTAGCACGTCGGACACGCGAGGTTGCACGAGTTGACGATCTCGATCAGCGCGAGGCAGGTGGATAAGGTTTCAAATGGCCCTTCACCGCGGCCGGGCGCGTTGCGGCCGAGCGTGCCCGTGTTGGAACCATCGGCGGAACAACACGCGCCACCCGAGCAACAGGCGTTCTCGGGATCGCCTTTCGCCAGCCAGTAGAAGCGCGCGTCGGAGGCGATGCAGACGGACGCGGTGCCGTGTTCAATGCACGTGCGCCGGAGATAAACGCGGCCGGGGTTGTCCCCAATGCGCACGACTTCCGCCGGACAGGCGGCCAGGCACACCGGGCAGCGCGAGGTGGTGTGCTTCAGGGAAGCTTCGAGAGTTGGTGAGTAAATCGGTTTCATACAGGCATATTTGGACTAGCGAATCACGCGAACAGCAGCGTCTGCGGCAAGTCCACCAGCCAAACCACCAACCATGCATCCCGCCGAAGTGAGACCAAGGTTGAGTGCGTTGAAGCCGATGTATAGGAAGAGTGCCATGATGACGGGGGGAGCCCTTGGTGGACGATTCCGAATTTCCCAACTTGTGAGACGTACGCTGGTGATCAATCCCACCAGCAGGCTGATGAACATAAAAGTAAACCCGCTTGCCAAGAGACGTGTTCCATCTCGTCCACCGCGCAATGAATAGACAACGCAATCGATCAGGGTAGGTACGGCAGTAATCGCGGCGGGAAGAAACAGCAGCAACCAATACCAAAGCGGGCGGCGCGGTCCGCCGTTGGTTTTGCGGCTGGCGTCGGCGGCCGGGGAAGTCGTCGAGTAGTTCATGGCAGTTGGGTTTTTCGCCCGTGGTTCTAGCTGATGCCCTCGCGGCAGTGTTAATCGATATTCCCAGTCAACCGGTTGGTTTCCTCGATACCCATTACAAAGTCCCGAAGCTGCAACCGACGAAGATCACACCCGCAATCACGGCGATCAGGCCCAGAAACAGGACGAACCCGCCAAACGCCTGACCCAGCGCGGTCGATGTCCGCGTGGAGGCCAGCGCGAAGCAGCCGAGAAACACGACGCCCAACACCGTGCCGCAAACCAGGCCGGCGGTGGAGGGACCGCCCAGCGAACCAACGCAGGCGAGGCCCAGCACGAATGGAATGGAAAAGGCCAGCGTAAGTCGCACGCCCCGGCTTCCGCGTTTCACCTGCTGTTCGTGCGCCAGGTCATCCGCGCCCGGCTGAAGAATATGGCCGCACGCGGGGCAGACAATGCCTGACGACTGGCTCGTGTCTGCGCTGCATTGGGGACAGTTGGTGGGCATGGCGGCACGGTAGCCGTTCGACCAAATCTGCCAAGGAAGGAATGGGAGCCCCGGAGCGCCGGCCTCCGGCCCGGCGTAAATTGACCCTCGTTTCGAAACGCGCCGGATCGGAGATCGGCGCTCCACTCCCCATGCTGGTTGATCAAGTGGCTGCGCCCGAAGCCGCAAACATCGCTGCGCTGGTTTGCGGGAAGTCACGGCTGACCGGCAGGTCAGCCCTACCAAATTGGGTAGGGCGGTGCTGCCGCGCCGCCGTCGAATCCATCGAGCGACCAACGAAAAAGTAGCTCCACCGATACGGCCAGGACATTCGCCAATTCAAGATCAGTCGCTCGAGTTGACCGACTTGGCCGAAGCCATCTCGTCAGTGACAGTGATCGCGATCTCTTCATCGTTCCGAAGCCCTCGTCCAAGGAGGTTCGTGGCGTTGTGAATTGCCGATTCATTCTCGAACTGCCACTTAAAAGCAAGTGGAGCATCCGCCTTCGCCGCGAAAAAGTGGTAAGTCCTCGTACCATCTCTGATGGTGTACCCGAAATCCGCCTCGCCCCGTCCGCCATTCACCCAGCTACTAACAATGTTCTTTGTGCTCTTGTTCTCGATCGAGATATGAACTTCCACTTTATTGGCGGCTTCTGGAGGTTTGCAGGCGGCCAGAACCGCCACACCGACTAGCAGGCACCAATTCTTCATCTCACACCTTCCCGATCCACTGCCATTCTTCCGCGACGGCGCGGATCGAGGTGGCGTTGCGCGGATCGGCCACGTGCTTGGCGGCGGTCACCAGCTTGCCCTTCTTCAAAGCGTGCCAGGCGTCGCTGGCGCTGATGGCCACGTGCTGGAGGATGCTCGGGTCGCGGTAACAATCGATCATGCACCGCTGGCAGCCGTCGCGGATGAGCTTCGACGAATCGAAGTCATAGATGTTGCACATCGGTTTCTCCCAGAAATGGCAGCGGTAGAGATCGAGCTTCCAGTCGAGGTAGAAATACTTGTGCCCGCCCAGGCAGCCGAACGCTTCCTTCTCCTTGCGCAAGTGCCGCTGCATCTCGTTGAGCGACTCGGTCGGATTCACCACCGGGAAACCACTCGTGCGCTTCATCTGCTTGATCTTCTCGAAGACCTCGATGAGTTCGTCGGTCGTGTAGCTGACCAGCTTCGAATCGCTGAAACTGAGGTAGCTGGATTCGAGCGCGGTCAGCGGATAGCTAAACGTGCAGCTCTTGAACCCGAGCGATTGTAGGAAGGCCGGCAATTTGTCGTAGTCGTCGATCAACCGGCTCGCCGTTATGCTCGCCGTCGTCTGGATGCCGGCCGTCTGGAAAAACTCGTTCGCACGTTTGATCTTCCGGCACACGTCCGGCAAGCCGCGATTCTGTTCGTGCTTGGCGAGGTCATGCGCGTCGATCGACATGATCACGCTGCTCAACCCGTCGTCGGCCAGGCAGCGCATGTTCTCCTCGGTCCAGAGCGCGCCGTTGGTGCAGAGCATCGGGTTGATGCCGCGCTCGGCTGCGTAACGGACCATGTGCCGCAAGTCGCGATGCGCCATCGGTTCGCCACCCACGAAAAGCAGGTAGCCGATGTGATTCTTCACGCAGATGTCGATGACGTCCTTCGCCTCCTGAAGCGTGACGCTCTTGCGCTGCTTGGGATCGAACTGCGACCGCGCGAAACCGCAGAAGCCGCAGTCCGCGTTGCAGATGTTCGTGATGGCGAACTGGAGATAACCGGGGCCGCCGTGGTCGAGGACCTCCTTGAAGAGCTGCCACTTGCCCTTGGCCTGGCGTTTCACGGGTGGCAACGCTTCCCAACGCGGGTTGGGCATGGGCGCCGGCGTGATCGGGGCCGGCGACAGGACGGGATTTTCGGCAACAGCGCTCATCAATTCGGGGCCGGATAGTGGCGGCGGCCTTGGGGGATGGCAACGATTGTTTGGTTTGGATGGCAACGCAGTATCATCCGACTAAGGCGCAGTCGGGCCTTCTCCTTCGGTGGCCTTAGTTTCCGGAGATGGAACAAGTGGCACCAGCGATTCGTCGGCCGGATACGCAATTCCACGTTTCTGAAGCCAGTCACGAATCGGGATGATGTCCATCGGGTAAATGTTTAGCACCGCCCACGGATTCTCTTCACCGCTCTGATCGGTCCAATTGTCCCGACCACGAAAACCGAATCGTTCGTAGTAAGCGATGGAGTCCTTCACCGCAAAGATCATCACGTTGATCCCATAGATATCTGTCCGGAGCAGCGCCAACCGGACGTTCACCATCGCCACGCCGAGTCCACTTCGTTGGAATTCCGGCGCGATCAAGCCGTAGTAGAGAACAGCGCAGCCGTAACCACCCCAGTAGTGGACGCCACAACTCATAACCACCTTCCCTTCGAGTTCGCCCACCAGGTAACAGGCGGCACTATTGTCGAGCGCCGTTTCAAAGTGTTTCTTTCCATCGTTGGGGAAACGTCCTGCCTCATTTGCTTGGTAAAGGCCAAGGCAGGCATCCCGGTCAGCTTCGGAATACTTACGAAACCGAACAGGCGGCACCGGTCGATCCACAACGTCCGGGTGGAGTGGATTGGGCCCTTTCAAATAATGGAAGAAGCGCCGAATCATTTGGTCTGTTGCCGATGTTTACGGGACGGGTATTTCTCGTCAACAATTGCCGCGACTATCGTTTGTCTGGCCCAAGCGAGGACTCTCTGCAATCAATTCGAGCCGGCACCACTGAGTTCAATGGACATTACGGAAGAATTTAAACTGGCACTTGCGGCAGTTCGCAGAGCCGGAGTCGAGTATGCCCTGTGTGGCGGATTCGCCCTCGCGGCGTATGGAATCGTCCGCGCGACAGAAGACATCGATCTGTTGGTTCGAGATGCAGACCTGCCGGGATTGAGTGAAGCGCTTGCCCAACTTGGATATCTACCGGAAAAGGCACCGCTTACTTTTCAACAGGGTCGCGTGGTCATGCACCGGTTCTTTAAACCCGACCGCCAATCAGAGGATTTTGTGGTCGTCGATCTCCTGCTGGTCGGTGAACTCACCCGAAGTGCCTGGGAAAGCCGTCGCGCCATCGATTCCGACCTCGGGCCTTTGGTGGTCGTATCGCCATCAGGATTGATCGAGCTCAAGACCCTCCGCGGAAGCGGCCAGGATCTGGATGACATCGCGAAACTGAAAGAGCTGGAATGAAACCCGACATGTCACCGAAAGCCGTCGGTCGTCGCCTTCGCAAGGTGGGTGAACTCGTGCGCCTCTGCCGCGCGCTCCGCATCAAACCCGGCTCGGTGTGTCCGGTGGTAGGCGCTGAGGCAGGCGGTTCCATCTGCCAAGCCCCAACCGGGGCGCAATTCGATAGCCCAGGCCAACGCCCTGGGTACCCTGCCCGCAAGAAAGCCGAGCCCTGAAAGGACGCGACACTCCACACCAACTGACCAAGGTTCGAACGTTTCAAGTCATCGTTGTTTCGCCCTTGCCGGGCTTCGCTGTTCTCCGATCTCCCACCAAGGGCGTCGCCCTGGGCTTTCGAAGCCGGATCCATGCAGTTGGATTGGGGAGCGCACGCGTCTCGCGTGCCGCGGAGCCGTCCCGGCGACGCCTTCTGGCGGCCGCATGTTGGCAAACCAAACGGTGCGGGGCGGTGCGGGAGTCAAACGGTGTTCGGCGCGACGCCGAACACGGCACGCGAGACGCACGCGCTCCCCTAAACCCGATCGCCCTGACTTCGCTGCCGTGCCGGCGTGCGCTCTTTAACTTTCACTCGCCACTGATTTGCGCTGCGTTCACAATCCGGCTCATGCACCCGCCGGCAATCCGCTTCGAGCGCATCACCAAGGTTTACCAAAACCGGCAGGTGGCGCTCGCGGACGTTTCGTTCGAGATCCCGGCGGGCGCGACGGTCGGCCTGCTCGGCGCGAACGGGTCGGGCAAATCCACCGCCATCGGCATCGCGCTCGGCTTGCTCACGCCCAGCGCGGGCAAGGTCGAGTTGTTTGGCCAGCCGATGACACCCGGCGCCAAGGCGCTTCGTCAGCGACTCGGCTTCCTCTCGGATGACCCGTCCTTTCCCAAGGATATGAACGGCATCCAGTACCTGGATTTCGTCGGACACTGTTTCGGGCTCAGCCGGCTGGAACAGAAAGCGCGCATGGGTTCGCTCCTGCGCACCGTCGGCTTGACCGATGACGCGAGCCGCCGCATCGGCACCTACTCGACCGGCATGAAGACGCGGCTGGGCGTGGCGGCTTCGTTGATGAACAACCCGGAGCTGCTGTTCTGGGACGAACCCACGGCCGGCCTCGATCCGATCAGCCGGATGCAGACGCTTGATCTGCTGGAGAAATTTCGCGGCAACAAGACGGTCGTGTTGAGCTCGCACATCCTCGGCGACATCGACCGTGTCTGCGACCGTTTGATCATCCTGAACAAAGGCCAGTTGCTGTTCAACGGACCCCGGATCGAACTGGAGAACACCCTGCCCCATCGCCTCCTCGATGTGCGCGTGGTGGGTCCGATGGAAGTCTTTCGCGTGGAGATTCAAAACCGGCTGAACCGCGAGATCTTCAGCCATGAACCCGGCCGCATTCGCATCGAACTGAACGCGGACGATGTCGTCGGCGAAGTGGTGAATGAGTTGCTCGTGCTTGCCCGCCAGCACAACGTCGCCATCTCCGGCATCAACTCGATCGGCCGCCAGCTCGAGGACGCCTATTTGAAACTGATCGTTGAGGACGAATTTCGCGGGTTTGAACGCGTCACTGCCTAGCCACCATGGCAAAGGATTCCTCATCAGCCTTGCCCCCGCAGTCACCGGAATCACCGGTGCGCGACGCGGTGGGTGCGGCGTCTTCACCCGGCCGCTGGCGCACGATCCGCATGCTGACGGGTGTCGATCTCGTGGCGATGCTGCAATCGTGGCTGGTTCGCGGCTTCTTCCTCGTGAGCGCCGGGCTCACCGTCCTGGGCTTGAAGGGCATGCAGGCGGAGCAACAGGTCGCCAGCAAGATGCTCGAGACGGTGTTCGTCAGCTACGTCGTGCTGTGGATGCACGCGGTCATCTTCATCGCCGGCGGCGCGCTCGCCCGAGAACAACATTGCCTGAACGACGCGATTCTCTGCCGGGGCATCACGCGCGGCGAATACCTGTTCGGCAAGCTGCTCGCCCGTTGCTGCATGATTGCCTTGTTGATCACCGGAGTGCTCCTGCCCGCGGGCTTCTGGGCCATCCGCCAGGACAAGCTGGTCCGCACCGAGACGGGCCATCTGACCGCGCGCACCGAGAACACCAAGGTCGAGGCGTGGGATCCGCACAAGGTTTTCGCGGAAGTCGATGGGCCGATCCTCTCGATGGACCGCGAGGTGGGCGACGCCGTCCGAACCGGCGAACTGCTCGCCTTGATCGACGATCGCAAATTGCTGGACGAACTCGAACGCGAGCGGCGCGGTGAGAATGACACGCGGCAAGAGGTCGAAAATGCCCAACGCCGGGCCGAGAACGCGCGTCGAATGGTGGCGCAATCTGAGGAGTCGCTGTCGCGGGCCGAACGCGCGCTGCTCGCGAAGGATCTCCTCAGCAAACTCGAACAGGCAGATCGCGCCGCCGATTTGCGAATGCGCAAGCGCGACTTGAAGAACGCCGAGAACGATCTGCGCATCGCGCTCGATGGCGTCGCAATCGCCGAGCGCTCGGTCGCCAATGCGCAGGCCAAGATCCTCGACACCCGCAAGCGGATGGCGAAAGCAACCGTGACGGCCCCGGTGTCCGGCTACTTGACCGAGGTGCTCGTGCGACCTTCGCAATACGCCGGCGTGGGCGCGCAGTTGTTCACCATCGCGCCGCTCGACGAATATCAACTGCGCGTGCCGATCTACAATTTCAACGAGTTCAAGCGGCTCAAGGTCGGGCTGAAGGCGTTCATCACCATTCAAGGCACCGAGTACGAGGGCATCATCGATCGACTCGGTGCGATGACCGAGGCCGATCGCTGGGGGCGCCAGAGCAACTACGCCATCGTGCGCTTCAAGGGCGAAGGCGCGCTCGGTCTATTGGGCATAAACGCGGACGTGCGCATGACCCTGCCACCACCCGAGTCCAAGAAGTTGAACCGCGCCGAGGCCGTTCTCAACGCGCTGACCGGCCGCAGCGACGAGGACATCGGCTCGCGCACGGCGTCGGTCACGCCGTTCTGGATGGCGATCACGACCGCGAAGATCGTCAGTTGCGCGTGGATGGTCACGACGTTGACGTTGATGCTGGTCGTGATGTTCCGGAACTACCTGATCGCGATCCTGGGCGCGATCGGACTCTGGCATGTGTCCAACCTCGCGTTTGATTTCGCCGGCCTGCCGGAGCTCTCGTATCTCGAAATCATCCGCACGATGGACAAGGTGCTGGGCGGCATCGTCAGCCCCGCGGACGAACTCATTGCCATCGCATGGATGCTTGGGTTCTCGGCCGTATTCGCGTCCGTGGCCATGACGTTGTTCATCACGAGAGACCCGCCGAAGTAAGATGGTTATGACGAATGGCCATCAGACCTGGAGCGCCGAGCATTGCCCGGCCAGGCGTTACTCATCGGTACCCAAAGCCGAGCGATGCTCGGCGCTCCGTTTCCACAGTACGCGTGACCAACTCGCGAGCGCGGTGTGCGGAGTCGCCTTAGCGTTTCTCATCACCGCCTCGGCGCAGACGGCAAAGACAGAAGACTTCCATCCCATCACGACCATCGCCGGCATTCTGCGACCAACCGATCACGATGTGATCCAACTGACCAACGGCGAGGTATTGAAAGGCACGGTCGCGAACACCTCACTCACGTTGCACACGGCGTACGGATCAATTCCACTGAACGTTGAAGTGATTGCCGGCATCGAGTTGAACCTCCAGCCCGGAAACCTCGACCGCGTCAGCACCGTGAACCGGAACCGGCTCACTGGTTTTCAAAACGATGAAGTTGAATTTCGTGATGCCACCGGCGAAACCCGCAAGCTGGGCAAAGCCACCCTCAGCCGGATTGTTTTTCGTCAGCGCGAGAGCGAAGCGGGCCACGGCGTCACGCGCCGGTTCCTGGTGTTGAACAACGGCGACCTGCTCAGCGGTCAGTTGCTGGACTGGAAGCTGCAAGTGCGACCGGGCGCCGGCGCGACCGCTGCGGGACTGGACGATCTCGAACAGGTGCGCTTCAGCAGCGGAACCCGCGAGGTGAACATTCTCATGCGCAACGGCAGCGAACAGATTGGCACGTTGCCCGGCGATTCAATCCAGTTCGAACTCGATTTGGGTCCGAAGCTTCAGCTTCCGCTCGCGCACCTTAAGACGTTGTTCGCGCGCAGCGGTTCACTGCCGCTGGTCGTGCGCAAGGAATTCGCGGCGGAGAAGGAGGTCGCCGGCGATCCTTCTTCGGACGCTCCGCTGGCGTCGCCCGCCGGACTGGTATGGATCAAGCCCGGCCGGTTTCAAATGGGCAGCCCGCCCGAGGAGAAGGACCACGGCACGGACGAGGATCCCACCACGGAAGTTGTCATCACACGCGGCTTCTGGATGGGCCAGCACGAGGTCACACAGGCCGAATACATGGCGCTCATCGGCACGAACCCGAGCGGCTTTGTCGAGTCGACCAATAATCCCGTCGAGCGCGTCACGTGGAACGAGGCGAACACTTACTGCGAACGCCTGACTGCGAGCGAACGTGAGGCGGGGCGGTTGCCGGCCGGCTACGTTTATCGTCTGCCGACCGAGGCGGAATGGGAATACGCGTGCCGCGCGGGCACGACCACACGCTTCAGCTTCGGCGACGATCTCGGTGAAACGGAGCTGATTGGCTACGCGTGGTTCATCACCAACGGCGAGTCGTCATCGCATCCAGTGGGTCAGCTCAAACCGAATCCCTGGGGCTTGCACGACCTGCACGGCAACGTGTGGGAATGGTGCCACGACATCTGGCAGGATGCGTATCCCGGCGGGACGGTCACGAACTACTCCGGTCCCAGAGACGGCTGGCTGCGCGTCGCACGCGGCGGATCGTGGTTGTATGACGCGTCGTTCAGCCGCTCCGCCAACCGCGACAACTACGGCCCCGACAACCGCTGCAGCGACATTGGATTTCGTGTCGTCCTCGGGCCACCACTGTAAGTCACCTGTCTCAACTCACCGCCGGAAGATCCATTCGAGGAAACCCGGCTGGATCGGTTTGTCGCCGAGCACCGCATCGTAGCGCATGATCACGTCCACGACGAGCACGAGCAGCATGGTGTAATTGAGAAGCGATCCGCCGAACAGATAGCCCACGTAGATGCCCCAGAGCAGCATCACGCCGAACTCCAGCATTACGGACTGCGAGGTGATCGAGCGCGGAACAAAGCCAAAATCCTGAAGCCGGTCCTTCACGCCCGACCAAAGAAAGCCAAGGAACGGATACAGCGGCAGCAGCGACCAATGCACTGAGTCGGCGGCCATGCGCCCCTTGAATTCGGACTCGCGCTCGCACACATAGTCTTCGTCGTAATCGATCTCATACGGTGGCATTTCCAGATCATCGTCCGTCCATGGCCAGAGGGTGTATTTCCAGCGGAAGGGTTTATCGGCCGATGTCTTGTCTCGCAGATAGAACTTATGGCCTTTAAAGCGGATGGCCGGCCGTTTGAACTCGCGCACGACCCACTCGCTCATATCGCGCTTCGAGTAGATCACCAGCACGCCCGTCTCGATGCGTACCACGTCCGGGCCGACCGTCGCGGCTTCGGGATCGAGATGGGGAAGTGGGATCATGAGGTCGCCCGATGGAAAACAAATCTCCGGGTCGAAGGCAAGTGCGGGCAACGTGGTTGGGTGACCGGCATGCCGACGAAAGGCGCTACCGCCAGCCCTGGTGGCAGAACCACTCGGCTACCGGAAATGACTTCCCGGATTTGAGTCGAAGGTTGAAATGTGATCAACGGTGATGTTCGATCCAGACCGGCCACGGCGCCATCGGTTTGGTCTGCCTGAACAGCCCGCCCCAGTGCGTAAAGCCAGTCGTGAATTAGATCAGGAATCTGGCGCTCTGGTTGCAGCGCCGGAAAGGCGCTCCTTGATCCGAGTCAGCCGCCCCATGCAAATCACTCAATCACATTCAACTACCGGCACCGGCGCGCACCTCCGCACGATGGCCCAACTGCCAATCCTGTTGCTCCTGGCCGTTGTGGCGCCAGGATTCGCCGCTGAGGCGGTTGCGACGGGCAAGAAAGGGACCGCGCAGCTGATCGCGCCCGCCGTATCCACCGGGACGGGGCTGCTATTGGAGCCGGCTTTGACCCTGCCCGAGTTCACGCGGGAGAAGTTCGTCGCGGCCATGAACACGGTGGGCTCCGAAAAGATTCACAAGCCCTGGACCAACGCGGTCGTAACGCTGCCGCCGCATCCGCGGTCGAATGTGAAAGGCCTGACTCACGACGAGGTGAAGGCGTACATGATGGAAGTGAAACGCCTGTTTGACACGGGAAACGCCACCCCTCTCTCGGACGTCGGGCTGATCAGCACGCAGGAGGACGTGATCCGCAAACCGATGCTCAACCACATCGCGGCGTTCTCCAACGCCGTCGTCCGGGCCTACCTGCTCGTGCAAAAAACGGCGACGGACAAGGGGTGGTCCTACTACTCGATCGTGCAGGACCTGACGGTGAACCCCGTCGTCGATTATTTCGCCGAGATCGGGAAGACCGGTCCGAAGTTCGAGGGGACAAGCTGCTACAAATGCCATTCCTCGGGCCCGCTGGCCATCCATCCGGCCCGCGAGGATCTGGTGCTCGATGCCGCGCTTGCGGCGGCAATCAGCGGGCACATCGCCGATCAACCCCGCTCGGAATTCTATTTCCCCGCGGACTCGCCGAAGCCGCCCACCGGAGCGAAGCTGACGTTGAAGTTCTGCGCGCGCTGCCATTCGGACGACGAAGACCGCGCCCCGCTCTACCAGGTTCAGTCGCATCCGATCCGCGTGATGGTGGACTTCGGCTACATGCCCCCGAACCGCCACCTGAAGCCTGAAGAGATCGCGGAGCTCAAGGCATGGTTGGAGCACAAGCCGTAGGGTTCACAGGGATCGTTGAACGGGGGCCATGCAGCCAAGTTCTGCGGCCGAAACTTTGCCATTAGTTTTGTCCGCCTGGAGGGCTGCGTCTGAAAGTCACGCAAGCCGTATGGGAAGAAGAAGTGGACGGACGTGTTCGGGGCACTATGATCCTACGCAGCCATGAGCGCCGTTGAAAAAATCAAATTGGCCGCAGCCGAACTTGGCCCGGACGAGCAATTCGAATTGTTCCGCTGGTGGGCGGAATCCGACGTGTTTCGCAAGCGACAGCTCGCCGCATTGAAAAGCGATATCGCCAGCGGGCTGAATGATTTGAATGCCGGACGCTACCAGACTTACGACGACACAAATGTGATGCAACTGGCCGAGGATGTTGGTCGAACTGGACGTGAGCGGCTGAAAAAGTCCGGCGCATGAATCAGTACCGGGTTTCAGCGGAGGCAAGGTCAGACTTGGATGAAATCTGGCTCTATATCGCACAGGACAACCCGGATGCGGCCGACAAATACATTCGCGCGATCGTTTCGCGATTCCCGACGCTGGCCACGATGCCGCACATGGGACGCGAGCGCCCGGAATTGTCGCCCGGCTTGCGCAGCTTTGTGGTCGGTCATCATGTGATTTTCTATCGCCTGTTTGACGGAGGCGTTGAAGTCGTGCGGGTGCTAGACGGGGTGAGAGATTTGCCACCGTTATTTGAATAAGCCATGGACGCCATAATGGACCCGGCCCCGATCCCTCACGGCGGAACCTACAGCCAGGACGACGCCAGGCGTAAATTGCGATCTTGAAGGAACAGGTATGCGGTCACAAATTGTGACCGGTTCAGGAAGTGACGAACATGAGCAGCCAAACGCCCGCCCGTATTGATCGAATCCGCTCGCGGATACGCACGATCCACGGCAAGAAAGTCATCTTGGATTTTGACCTCGCGGAGCTTTACGGCGTGCCAACCAAGATTCTCAACAAAGCGGTTGGCCGCAACCACGCACGCTTTCCTGCTGATTTCATGTTTCAACTGACGCCTGACGAGTTTGAAAACTTGAAGTTCCAAAATGGAACTTCAAGTTCACACGGCGGACGGCGCAAGCTGCCTTATGCCTTTACTGAAAATGGCGCAGTCATGTCAGCCAATGTTCTCAACAGTCCCGAAGCCGTGCGCATGAGCGTGTTCGTGGTGCGCGCGTTTGTGAAGATGCGTGAACTTCTGGGCGGCACGAAGGAACTCGCACGCCAACTGGCCGGCTTGGAAAAGAAACTAACGGCGCGACTCGATGGTCATGAGATCGCCATTGTGGATGTCTTGCGGCGCATCATGGAGATCCTCAATCCGCCACCGCCGCCGCCCGATCCGCCGCGCCGGCAGATTGGTTTTCACATCGAGCCGGAGGCCAAGACCAAACAAAGGAAGACGGCGTGAACGCGATAGTGACTGGGGCGAAAAATCTGGCAGCTTTGGGCCTGCTATCCAAAACGACTATGGACCACCTTGAAAAATATCGGGAAGACTGCCGACGAGATTCCAGATCAGATGCGGAGCTGATTGGAATCGTCGCGAGCTGCCTCACTGACCCGGGGGACGAGCAGTATTGGGCGGCGTTAAGCGTATTGCACGGACGCTTCGGCTCAGAGGCGTTTGCTCAAGCTCAGTCCTGGAGCCGCAGTCCAAACGCTGACCTTCGTCGCGCTGCGGCGGATTTGCTGGCCCAGGCGCACACCGGCAATCCCGAGTTCGAGCAACCCGCCGGCGACTTGCTGGTAGAAATGCTCGCACACGAAGAGCGTCCCGAAAATCTGAAATCACTCGCCTTCGCCCTCGGCCACAATGGACATCCCGGAGGAGTTCCATGGTTGGTCAACCTTAGTCACCACGCGGAAGAAAAGGTGCGTCAAGCCGTCGCATACGGCCTGGCGGGATGCGATGAACCGGACGCAGTGGCGGCGCTGATCGAGCTGTCTCGCGACACCAACGCCGACGTGCGTGATTGGGCGACCTTTGCACTTGGATCACAGACCGAGCTCGATACTCCGGCGCTTCGCGAGGCGCTTTGGAAACGGGTGGGGGATACCGATGCAGAAATCCAAGGCGAGGCGGTGGTCGGTCTGGCGCGGCTCCAAGATCAACGCATCTGGCCGATCATCGATCGCCTTCTGAAAGAACCCAATGTCAGTTATCTAGCAGTCGAGGCTGCCGAAAAACTTCCTGCGCCGATGTTGCTTGAAGCTCTGCGCCGTTTTAAGGCTCGGCAAACCGATCGCGTAAAGTGGCTCGAAGAAACTATCGACGAGGCCATTCAAGCGTGCGGGGGCTGAAATGAAAATGCGCGGTGCTCGACTGCATTGCAGGTCCACTCCAAGCTTCGTCCGTCTCACACGCGCCAGATGGATTACGACTGGCAATGTTTCCCACTCAAGGGCAATTGATGAGTGGAATCTTTGCCGCCACCGGCTACGTCCGCCTGACCAGCCTGCGCCTGAAAGTCGCTTCCCTTCCTCAGCCCATCGTTGGCGCGGAGCTACTACATTGGGTCACACGCCACGGCGATGCTGCGGCGCAGCAGGTCGTCCAAAGAATCCTCAACCGCAACACGGCTGCATCCCCGTCCCCGTAACCTCGCGCCTGGCTTCAGCTCTTTCGGAGCTAACTTGATTTTGTGCGCTGCTACCCAGTGTAGCCTCGACTCCGTCGCGGCAACGCTGGGCTGAATGACGTAATCCCTTCGGGATACTCTCGCGGTCTATTTCCCCTTCAAATCAATCCGCTTCCCCGTCCGCGCGGATTCGTGGGCCGCATCCAGAATCTCCACCACCGTCAGGTTGTTGGATAACGACGGCAGTCCAGTCGGGACAATTTCCTTTCGCGCCACAGCGACGAGATAAGACATGGCGTCCTTGTTTGGACCGGTCAGCGGCGGCGGCGTGATCTCGGTTTCCTTGTCCTGCCGGGTCAGGCGCGCGCGGATCAGGTTTGAGTTCGGCACGAGCACCTGACCGGTGCGGCCATAGATTTCCATGTCCTTGCGGTCGATGGCCCAGTTCCAGGACGCCTGAAAAATGGCCTGCGCCTTGGGGTAGGTGACCACAATCGTCGCCTCGTCCTCCACCTTGGGATACAAGTCCGGCTTGATGCTCTGGGTCACGGCCACGACGGACAAGGGACGCTGCCCATCCATCAGCCAGGTCGCCAGGTGCGCGCCGTAGCAGCCAAAGTCATTCAACGCACCGCCGCCATTCAACACGGGATCGGTGAGCCACGCGAGGAAGTGTTCCGAGCAACCGATCTCCTGCGGACCGCGATGGCCGTCATGCACCACGATCTTGCGAATCTCCCCGATCTCCTTCCGGTCGTGAACCATCTCGTAGGCGGCGTGATTGGCCGCATACCAGGTCGTTTCGTAATTGACGAACACCTGGATGTTGCCGCGTTTGGCCGCCGCCTCGATGGCCCGCGCGTGCTCCATGTTCACGGCGAGCGGTTTCTCAACCATCACATCGACGCGCTCCTGTGCGCAGCGTTCCACCACCGAGCGATGCTCGAACGTGCTGGTGAACGTGGCGACCAACTGCACCTTTGTCTTCGCAAACAGCTCGTCGAGGCTGGCGAAGAACAGATTGGAATTGAGATTGTACCGCTGTGTGTAGGTTTCGATCAGGTTGCGATTGGTCTCGACCACGCCGACCAGTTCCACGTCCAAACGTCCACGCAATTGTGGGAAGAAACCATACGCGTGATCGTGGCTGAGACCAGCCACGGCAACTCGCACTGGCGGCTTGCTGTCCTGCGCGGTGGCAACCCAAACAACAGCGAGGAGAAACCCGAGCATGGCAGAACGAAGCGCATTCATAAAGAGATTGGAGTTCGAGCACGCCATTGGATGGGGAATTATTTAGGGAGTCAAGATTCCTGGGATTCTGTCACTGGATCCCATAGGACGCTCCTGCGGGTCACAGCCCCGCGCACCCACACCAGGCGCAAACGTGGATAATGGACAGTGCCGTTTCCACTCTGATAGCCTTCCGGCATGAGCATTGAGGTAATCGGCATCGACCACATCTACGTCGCGGTTTCCGACCTCGACCGTTCGGAGAAATTTTACGACTGCACTATGGGCGTCCTGGGGTTTCGCAAGAACACCTTCACGAACGAGGGCGATAATCATATCCAGTATTACAACCGACACTTCGGATTTGTCCTCCGGCCGGCCCATGACCCAAAAGCCCGGCACCATCCCCTCGCGCCAGGATTGCATCACCTCTGCTTCCGCGTCGAAGACGCTGTCGCGTTGGCTGCCATCGCCGGTCAGTTTGAAAAGGCTGGCATCGCGTGTTCAACTCCCCAGCTTTATCCAGAATACGCGCCGGATTACCACGCAATCTACTTCTCCGATCCGGATGGCATCCGTCTCGAGATCACCAACTATCGGGCCGAGCGCCGGAAACGTCATGATGCCTGGGAAAACACCTGACCGGTCATGACCCGCAACGTCGCCATCTACATCTTCGATGAAATCGAAGTGCTCGATTTGGGCGGGCCGTTCGAGGTGTTCTCCACGGCATCGCGCATGGAGGCGCGGCTGAATCCCGGTTCCGCGAAACCGTTTGAAGTTTTCACCGTCGCCGAAACGCCGCGTCCCGTCCGCGCCCGCGGCGGCTTGATGGTGCAACCAGATTTCGACCTCACGAATCATCCGGCCATCGATGTCCTCGTTGTTCCCGGCGGTGTGGTGACGGCGGAGTTGGAACGCGCTCCCATCATCGAGTGGATAAAACGCACCGCGACCAAAGCCGAACTGACAGCTTCCGTCTGCACGGGCGCGTTTCTCCTGGGCAAGGCAGGCTTGCTTCGTGGCAAGACCATCACGACGCATTGGGAGGATATCGCCGATTTCCGCACGATGTTTCCAGAAATCCCGGTTCGCGACGACACCCGCTGGGTGGACGCCGGAGAAATCGTCACGTCGGCGGGCATCTCCGCCGGGATCGACATGAGCCTGCACCTCGTCGCGCGATTGGAGAGCGCGGAGCTGGCTGCCCGCACCGCCCGGCAGATGGATTACGACTGGCAGCGCTCGTGAATCCCATTCGGTGACATGATCTTCCCCGGTCTCTCGCTGCCAAATTCACTGGTCCAAGTTTTGTACTGCGTTCCGCCATTGGCTTCCTCCATTGTCCCGACATGAAATCCCCTCGCCCTCTGCTGGCACTGCTCGCGCTATTCGCCGCCCCTGTTTTTTCCCAAGCCGCGCACCCGTTGTTGCTCTGTGATTCCGGCAACAACCGCGTCTGTGTCGTTTCGGCGGACGGCAAGATCGAGTGGGAACACCCGGCCGTGCATCCGCAGGATTGCTGGCGGATACCCAGCGGCAACTACCTGTTCTGCTTCAAGGACGGCGCGCTGGAAATGACGCCGGCCCACGAGAAAGTCTGGTCCTATACGACGCCCACCAATAGCGAGGTTCACGCCTGCCAACCCCTGCCCGGCGGCCTGGTCATGCTCGTGGAGTGCGGTCCCAGCCGGATCATCGAGGTGGATCGGCAGGGCAAGATTACCAAGAAGATCAAGCTGACCACATCGCCGAAGGTTGGGCGGCACGACCAGTTTCGCGGCACGCGCAAGACGAAGGACGGGCATTACATCGTTTGCTTCAAGGGCGAGCACAAGGTGGTGGAACTGGACGGCGACGGGCATAAGGTCATCGAGATTGATGCCGCCGAGAAGCTCGTGTGGGAGCTGAACGAAAATGATTTGCCGGGCAATCCGCTCCGGCTGATGGCGGGCTGCCAGAGATTGCCGAACGGCAACACCGTCTTCGTGAACTATCTCGGGCACGGTCACGCGGGCCAGCAGCCCAGCGTCATCGAAGTGACGCGGGACAAGCGGGTCGTGTGGTCATTGGAGGACACGAAGACCTTCAAG
>JANLTG010000027.1:0-23221 GCA_031362805.1 bacterium | reverse complement strand
CCGATCCGGAAGGTGAAAGCAAGGAACCGGAGAAACCGGTCACGGTGCAGGACATTCACGCCACGATCCAGCACGCGCTCGGCATCGATCCGGAGAAGGAACTCATCACGCCCGTTGGCCGGCCGCTGGCGCTGAGCGATGGCAAGGTGATCCACGAACTGTTGAAGGGTTGATCACCACGAAGTTGCGGGCGATGGCTTCGCCGGAACGTCTCCCCGCAAAACAAAACCGCCGCCACGGTTCCGTGGCGGCGGTTTGCAATCAATCGAACGGAGCTCAGGACTTGAATCGTTCGTCGAGGATCTCGAGCTTGGGATCTTTCCGCGCTTGCTCGGTGAACTCATGCAGCATGCGTTGCAGTTCCTGCCGGCCGATAAACGCCTTGATGTTCGGCTCCGCCTCGGTGAAATCCTGAACTTTGGGGGCAATTTTTGCGATCGTCTTGATGATGTGAAAACCGAAGGCGGTGGTGATGAGATCGCTCACCTTGCCGGCGTCCTGGCTGAAGGCGACCTTCTCGAACTCCGGCACCATCTGCCCGCGCGGGAAGGTATATTCGCCGCCCGAATCCTTGGAGCCGGGATCCTCGGAAAATTCCTTGGCCAACGCCGCGAAGTCTTCACCTTTCTTTACCCGTTCCAACACCTTTTCGGCGATGGCGCGCTTCGCCTTGATCGCCTCTTCGGGGAGGTCCGTTTTTCCGTCCGCCGACTTGGTCGAGATCAGGATGTGGGCGGCGCGCACCATTTCCGGCTGCTCGAACTTGGGCTGGTTCTCGTTGTAGAATTTGCGGCTCATCTCATCCGACACGACGACCTTGGGTTTGAATTCCCGGTCAACCACGCGGGTGGCCGTGTTTTGATCCACGAGTTCCTGCTTGAAGCTCGCCTCCGAGATGCCGAGCAATTTCGCCTGCGATCCCAGGGAGCCTTCCGGGGCCAGTTTGATTTGTGATTCCACGATCTTCACGGCCTCCGCCTTATCTTCGTCAGTGGCCTTGCGGAGCAGCAGGCTCTTCAAGATGAGCAGGTCGAGCGTTTCCTTTTCGAGCATCGGCCGGGCGGACTCGGGCACGCTGCGGCCCGTGGCGGCGATTTGTGCCTTGCGCTGGAGATAGGCCTGATCGAGCTGGCTCTGCTTGATCTCAAAGCCGTCGCCCTTCACCAGCGTCTTGTCCGCGAAAAGGTCATCGGCGGCAAACGTGGGGCTGGCGAAGGCCAGCAAGGCGGTGAGGGTGGTGATGGTAAAACGCTTCATAAGGTGGGAGGTCAGAGCCGGACAACCCGGACGTTCGAGATGTCCGGATCTTTTTGGATTTCGTCGAGGAGTTCTTTCGGCGGCACGCTGTCGAGGTTGAGCACGGTCAACGCCTGGCCGCCGGCGTTGTCGCGGTCGAGCGTCATGCTCGCAATGTTTACTTGGTGTTTGCCCATCAAAGTACCGATATGCCCCACCATGCCCGGTCGGTCCTTGTTGTTGAAAAGGAAGAGCACGCCTTCTGGGACGATCTCCACCGTGCGGCTGTTCAACCGCACAATGCGCGGCTGGTTGCGCGCGCCGAGGACCGTGCCGCCGACCGAAACCACTTTCTGGCCGCCGCTGTAAACCGCGACGTGAATCCACTCGTTGTAATCGGTCTCTTCGTTGGACTTGATTTCTTCCACCAGCAGACCGAGGCCCTTGGCCATCAGGCGCACATTGACCTGATTCACATCCTGGCCGCCGGCGGATTCGAGGAAGCCCTTGAGCAGGGAGCGCGTAACCGGATCGCTGCGCAGTTCGGCCGCCTTGCCGCCATAGGTGATGACCAGTTTTTCATTACGCTTGGGCGCGAGCTGGCCGGCGAGCTTGCCGAGCTTCTCGGCCAGGATGAGAAATGGCTTCACCTTCGCGTACGTCTTGGCGTCGAGGTTCGGAAGATTGACCGCGTTTCGAACTTCGCCGGTTGTCAGGAGGTCAACGATCTGTTCAGCAACTTCGATCCCGACATTCTCCTGCGCTTCCTCGGTGCTCGCGCCGAGGTGCGGCGTCATGATGACCTTGGAATTCGAGCGGAACGGCGAGTCCTTGGCCAGCGGTTCCACTTCGTAAACATCCAGCGCCGCGCCGGCGACCTTGCCGGATTCCAGCGCCGCCAGCAGATCGACTTCGTTGATGATTCCGCCCCGCGCGCAGTTCAAGAGTCGCACGCCGTCCTTCATCTTCGCGAACGCGGCGGCATTGACCATACCGCGTGTCTCGTCCGTCATCGGCATGTGAACCGTGATGAAGTCGGAGGATGCGAACAGCCGGTTCAGCTCGTCGACCAGTTCCACGCCCAGCTCCTTGGCGCGATCGAGCGTCAGGTAGGGATCGTAGGCGACGACTTTCATGCCGAAGGCGAGCGCGCGCTTGGCGACTTCGCTGCCGATGCGGCCCATGCCCAGCACGCCGAGCGTCTTGCCGAAGAGTTCAGTGCCTTTGAAAGACTTGCGGTCCCATTCGCCTTTGGTCATCGAGAGATGCGCCTGGGGGATTTTTCGCGCCAGCGCCATCAACATCGAGAACGTCAGCTCCGCGGTCGAGATGGTGTTGCCGCCCGGCGTGTTCATCACGATCACGCCGCGCTCGGTGGCGGCATCAACATCTACGTTGTCCACGCCGACCCCCGCCCGGCCGACTACTTTGAGGTGGGGGGCGGCCTCCATTACCTTGCGGTTGACCTTGGTCTCGGAGCGAACCGCGAGCGCGGCGGCATCCTTCACCAGGAGGAGCAATTCAGCTTCAGTCGGGGGCTTGGGCAGCACCACGACTTCAAGCGCGGAGCATGCCTTGAGCAGCTCGATGCCCTTTGGAGAAATGGGGTCGCAGACAATGACCTTCATAAAAGAGCGGCGAATGTAGGAGAGGGCAGGGGACAGGTCAAATGAGGAAACAAATTGTTCTTTGAACCCGTTCCAGCTCCCTCGAATCCGCGATTTACTACTGAATTCCCAGGAAAACCCGGGCCTGCCGGCCGGCGGGTTCCGCTCCAGAAAGCTCCGGGGCCACGACGATTCGTTCCGGCGAAAGCTCCGGCTTGGCCAGCAGGAAGGTCTGCACGGCTTGGGCCCGGGTCTCCGCCAGCGCCTTCATTTCCTCCGGTGTCATCGATTGTCGGTCGATCAATTTCGCTTCCATGGCCTTCAGTTCGGGCAACGGCGGAAGGATCGGCGGCGGCTCGGCGGCGGGTGTTGTCGAATCTTTTGTCGGATCGGTCGCGGGTGGCCGATTGGTGCCGGACCCGGAAACCGGTGCCGAACTTGAGCCCGGTTGCTTGGCGCCTTTCCACGCGAGTGAGTCACCGACCGACTTCCAGGCGCGTCCCAACCAGGTGGCGCCGGCGGACGGTGTGCCGGAGCTGGCGGTTGTTGTCACGCCAGTTTGATTGGCGGCCGGCGCGGTGGTGGCGGTGGTGGTGGTCGTTGCCGAGTTCAGCGAGTTGGTCGGAAGTTGAAAAGGGATCGCGAACGTCTTCACATAAAACAGCGTCGTCAATTCAGCCGGGCTGGGTGGGCTGGCCATCTTCAGCGCCACGGCCAGTTGGCTGAGTTCGGCATTGCCCGGGAGCGCTTGCTCGAACCCGCGCCGTTCAGTTTCAAACTTGGCGCGCCGGAGCGCCGCGTCATCCGCGAGGGGATCGAAGCGGCCCACGATCTCCAGCTTCAATTGCGGCCGCTGGAACAGTGCCTTGGCGAGTTGGTCGAGCTTGGCCGCTTCCTTCGGAAGCAATTCCGTTGACCCTGGCGCAAAGGCCACGGAAGCGAGATCCTCGTCGTCCCCGGCGCCCACGAGCGCGCCGAGGAACTTGAACGGCGCCGTCATTGCCTTCTCGAAAATGTTCCCGATCGCCTGCCAGATCACGCGGCTGAGCTTGAACTTCGGATCCGCCAGGCTGCCCGCCACCGGGACGTCGAGGTCGATCCGGCCGTTGCGATCCTTGAGCAACGCCACGCCGATCTTCACGGGCAGCTTGATCGCGTCGCCGCTGCCGGTCTTTGATCCAAACTCAAAGGCGTCCACGATCACGCGGTTCTCGCCCTTGATCTGTTGATGGTCCAACTCGTAGCGCAGGTCCACGGAGACTTTGCCCTCCGCGATCAGGTAGCCGAGCCAGCGACCGGCGTAAGGCGAGCCGGGCGGCACCGCCACCACCTGGCTGAGGATGTTGACCTTGGCGGTCAGATTGGTCCCTTCCGGTTTGAATTGCGCCACTACGCTGAAGGGCGCCGTGCCGTGAACCTTGCCGCCGATCTCAAGTTCGGCAGCTTTCTCGGCGCGGGGTTTCAAACCGCGAAGCGCCACCTGGATATCGGTGATTCGCGAATCAAAGACCGGCTGGATGGACTCATCCTTGAGGTTGATTTGCGCACCGGTCACCTGCAACTCCGCGATCTCAAACTGCAGCGCCTGCCAGGCGGCGTTGAGCTGTCGATAGAGCTGCTCCGTCAGCTTGCGCGGGATCACTTCCTCGACATTCGCCGTTCCATCCGCGCGCATCACCAAGCTGGCCAGGGGACGGGTCACAGTCACGGAGGCAATTTCCAGATCGTCCAGCGGCCAGTCCGCTTTGAGCCCCTTGACGGCTGCCTGCTCCACGCTGGCCAGCACATTGGTCGAATCATGTTCCAACAGCACCACGTCGCGGGCATCGACGTCGCCGACGAAGGACGCGGTCAACTTGTTGGTGGCGTTCAAGCTCACTTGCAGCGCGCCGTCCACCGAGCCAAAGCCATTCTTCAAATTCGCCTTCAACACGTTCGTGAGATAGGGCTGCGCGATCGGCAGGAACACGCTTTCAAGCTTCGCCTGCACCCGGGCGGCCAGCGGGATGGGTGTAAGTTCGCCGGTGATGGCGCCGCTGCCACCGGACGAAAGCGCGAAGCCGAGCGCCAGGGGAAAAGTGCGGCGCAGGTCGTTGGTGAGGCCCGTGGCCGTTACCCAGGCATTCGTGACCGCGAGCGAAACCGGTGTGACGGGAACTTCGTCGCTTACCTGCATAGTGGCATTGGTGGCGGCCAGATTGCCGACGGACCAGCTCCACGGAGCCACGTTGGTATTCCCCGCCGGCAGGTGAGCAATGATCTGCTGCATCCAAACCTGCCAGTCGATGACTCCGTTCGTCAGCCGCCGGGCGGAGAGCAACGGGCCAGCCACCGCCAGCGACCGCAGCGAGGCCGACTGCTCGGTGAGTTTGGCGGTCAGCCCTTCGAGTTTCGTTTCGGCGACGCTCAGCACCGGCAATTGTGCCTGGGCGGTGACGACGGCGAGGTTCCGCACCTTGATCGTGGCATCGCGAACTTCGGCCGTCAGCTTCCCGTTATTCAAGCGCGCGCTGGCGATCAGCTTGGCATCGACGATGCCGTTGGTGACGCGCAGGGGGGACCAGCCGGGCAGGTAACCCGCATAGCGCGCGAGGCTCAATTGATCGGCCGAGGCGGAAACTTCCGTCAGGACTGGTTCTAACGCGAAGTCCCCCGTGGCAGCGAGCGACGTCGCATCATCAAGGACACCCGCGAAGTAAAAGCGATTGGTCGCGAGCGTGTGAAAATTCGTGATCGTCAATGCGCCACCGGTCAAAGCGGCGTGGAATCCCGGCTGCACAAAATCGTCCTGCCAGCGCACCACCGCGTTGCTGATGGCGAGCGACGCGATGCTGGCCCGGGGCAGGGCTGGAGTGGCTCCCGCGGCTTCGGTGTTGGCTGCGGACAGACGGCTGGCCAGTTGGAGCAGGTTGATTGCGCCCTGTTGATCGAGCTGCACCAGCAGTTCCGGGCGATCGAGGCCTACTTCCCGCAGCACAAATTCCCAGCGCCAGATCGAGGCGAGCTGCAGGTTGGCGTGAAAGCGATCGAGCTTCAGCCAGGAGTTGGTGGCATCCGGCCCGACTGCCAGCCCGTGGACATCCAGTTCGAGCGTGAACGGATTGCATTTAACCTTTGTCACCACGGCGTTCAGGCCGGTGGCGGCAGAAAGTTGTTTCGCAAGCTGCCAGCGGATGATCGGCGGGGCGATCAGGAAACCGACCAGCGCATAAACGACCAGCGCCGCAGCGGCACCCAGCAACCATTTCGAGCGGCGGCTGAAGGACGACAATTTTTTCTGGAGAGACGAAAGCACCGCGACATGTTGCCGCCGGTTTCGCCGGTGGCAAGCCGCTAGTCGATTTCGATGACGACCCGGCGGAAAGCAGTCAAGGGCGGTCGCCCGGCATCGGTCACTTCCAGGATCAGATGCATTGTTCGTGAGTACTCAACTTCTGGCGCTTTGAACTCGATGGCTGCTCGATTCAGCTCGCCGAGGTTGAGTTCGCCGCGCCAGGTGCTGGCTTCCCAATAGAGCCACCACCGGTACGTGAGCCGGTCGCCGTCGGGATCGAGGGAGCTGCTGGCGTCCAGTCGGATCGCTTGGCCGGACTTCGCGGCGAGGCGCAGAACTTCCGGATCGAGATTCCCATTCACGACTCCAATCGGCTGGTGATTCGCTTCGCCGAACGGTTTCACGCACCAGTCCATCCGGGCGGCGAGATCATTCTGAAACGCCTTGCGCCAGCGCGAAACCGTCGAGCGCGCGTCGGTGATGCCACCCACTTGATCTTGGGCATCGCGCCAGACGCCGTTCGTCGCCGGGTCGAAGCGCCCGCCCCAACTGCCCCAGTTCGGGAAGTTCGGATCGTTCAATCCGTGCGGCAGAAAGTAGAACCACGACGGTGTGTCGCCTTCTTTGATCGCCGCGTGCGGATTGGGCTCCGTCCATGTGCGGGGCGGGTAGAGCGCGCCGAGCGGGCCGTGATTTTGCCGGATGTTCGTCTCCATCCACTCCCGCGAAACGAGCGATTCATCGCCGCCGAGATACAGTCCGCGATAGGCGCCCTCGCGCTTGTCGTGACCGGGGAAACGATGGGCAAGGATGTAAAACGGCGGCGCGAACTCGGTGAACATCCAATCCGCGATCTCGTCCTGGTCGTTGATGTCGTAGATCCGGATGCCAGCGAGAAACTTCTTCAACCGGTCGGTGCCCCATTCCTTGCGGACCGCCCAACACGCTTGCGCGAAATCCGTCTGGCCGCCCCAGATCGCGATGTTCAACGGACGGGGATCGGGCCGGCTGGCCACTTCGACGATGAACCGCGAGCCCTCGGTGTCATGCGCTTCACCGATTGCCCGGTGGCCGCGCTGCGGATTGCCGGACTTGATGCGCGTTAGCAACTGATCGGGCAGGGGATAGCCGGCGGCGTGGTTCGTCAGGTTTGGACGGACTTGCGCGTAGGCCTCGACCAGTTCGCGGATCAGTTCGGGTTTGGTGACGCCTTTCTCCAATTCGCCGGGCGTGCCTGCCGCCGTGGCGATGAGGCCTTCGAGCTCGAACTCGTTCGCGTAAAGCAGCAGACGAACAAGTGATTGCTGGTCGTCCGGATCGCCGCCGATGTCGGTCAGGACCAGCAAACGGGGCCGCTCCGCCGCGTTGAGCGAGGTGGTTGGCAGAAAAGCAATTAGGGCAGCCAGCACGAGCGGGCGAATCAGGCGTCGATCCATGTCGTGCGTAGGTAATCGGCGGATTGCGGCAAAACTTCATCGGGCGGACCGGAAAGCCTGCAACCCGCGTGTTCTCGGTGACGTGAAGCTGGCGAATGGAGGGGTGAGATTCTTGGCGCCCCGTGGCTCCGGCTCCTTCAATGGGCGACAAGAAAGTCGCCCTTCCGGCTGCCTGTGGAAAAAGTCCGCCTTGCAGCCAATAGCTGGATGATGCAACTGCGCGCCCGCGCCGCCACCGAATGGATCCGCTTTAGTGGAACCGGAATGGGCATCGGGTTCCCCGCCAATCGACCCCGGGCCTTGACCCAAATCAAGGCCGCGGGTGGTTGGGCCGGTCACGTTGCCAACCCTGATGGCGTTGTCTGCCTGTTCCCCAATGAAGAACCACCCTCAAAATTTTCCGACGGCCCCGGCTGACTGGTCGGCCGATTCAACCCTGGCCATTCGTTCGCCCCTAATCCGCCTATGACGCTGCCCCAAATTATTCAGGGCGGCATGGGGGCCGGCGTTTCCGGCTGGCAACTGGCGCGCGCAGTCTCTTGCCGGGGCGAGCTCGGCGTGGTGTCGGGCACCGCGCTGGACCTGATCTTGATGCGGCGGTTGCAGGAAGGAGATCCAAGCGGTCACCTCCGGCGGGCGCTGGCGGCGTTTCCGGATCAGGCCGCGGTGAAACGCATTCTGGGGCGATACTTCGTGGCGGGTGGCCGACAGCGGGGTGAGCCGTTCGCGGGCAAGCCGATGGTCGGCGCGAGACTGGATCCGCAATTGGAAGAGCTGTTGGTGGTGGCCAACTTCGCGGAGGTTTATCTTGCGAAGGAAGGCCACGCCGGACTGGTGGGCATCAACTATCTCAACAAGATCCAGGCGCCGCTTCTGCCCTCCTTGTTTGGCGCGCTGCTGGCAGGTGTCGATGCGGTGCTCGTCGGCGCGGGAATTCCCGTGGAGATACCCGGCATTCTGGATCGCCTCTGCGCCGGGGTGGCGGCCGAGTTGCCGCTGCACGTTCGTCCCGGCGAAAGCGGTCGCACGCACAAGTTGTCGTTTCAACCGCCAGCCACGTTGGTGACCGAGGGGCGGCCGTTGAAGCGGCCGTGGTTCATCCCCATCGTTTCGTCCGCCACGCTCGCGGCCGTGCTCGTGAAGAAATGTCCGGAACGGATCACCGGTTTCGTGGTCGAGGCGCCGAGTGCGGGGGGCCACAACGCACCGCCGCGCGGCAGCCTGAAACTCAACGGGCAGGGCGAGCCGATCTACGGACCGCGCGACGCGATTGATCCCGCCGCCTTCCAGGCGCTGGGACTTCCGTTCTGGCTGGCCGGCGCCCAGGGCGGACCCGACCAACTGGCCCGGGCTCGCACCGCCGGCGCTGCGGGCATTCAAGTCGGCACCTTGTTCGCCTTCTGTGAGGAATCAGGGTTGCGCCCCGACCTCAAGGCCGAGGTCATGGCGCAGTGTCGACACGGCACGCCGCGCGTCCTTCAGGATCCGCTGGCGTCGCCTACGGGCTTTCCGTTCCAGGTTCTGTCGCTGCCGCACACAATCTCCGAACGGGAGATTTACGAACGGCGCACCCGCCAGTGTGATCTGGGTTATCTCCGCGAACCCTACGAGCAACTGGATGGCACGCTGGGCTGGCGCTGTGCGGCGGAAGACCCGGATGCCTATGTCCGCAAAGGCGGCGACGTGGCGGATACCGTCGGCCGCAAATGTCTCTGCAACGGGCTGATGGCCAATATCGGTCTCGCCCAAGTCCGCGCCGGAGCGGAGGAATTGCCGCTGGTGACATGTGGCAGCGATCTCGCGGGCATCACCCAGTTGTTGGGCGCCGACAAGAATTCCTACACCGCCGCCAATGTGCTGGACTTGCTGCTGGGCAAAACAGCTGCCTCTGCGGACCTGCCAACAGCGGTGTAGCCTCGCTTCACGCTCCGGGGCACGCCGCCGAGTCGGGTTTGCCCGCGCTCAAGTTCTCCCTTCTTCAGGCCGGAACCTTGCCGAAGGAAACCACGAATGAACACCAACGGAAACGAAGCAGCGCCCAGCGACGGAGCGCGGATTTGTAATCCGCAGCACGCCACGCTGGCCGAGGATCGAAACCGTTCCCGTGACTTTCGACCTCGTCACGCGCTGCGGATTGCAAATCCGCGCTCCGGGGAAGCTCCGCTGGCGGAGACGAGGTTCGGCTGCGGAGTTCGGGTTATACCAAGTCGTGTCGGGTATGCTGATCTTCCTTGTGCCAGCGCTGTCCGACTCGGGGGCCGAAGGTCTCCGTTCAATTTGATGAGGTTCCCTTGACCAAGATCAAGGCCACGCTGGTACCCGGTCGCTAAGTTCGCCTCCGGAAAGGCAACCAGTGATGACGAGCAGCCATGACAATCAGGCCCCGGTCGGAACGGGAGGAACCGCCGCCCCGGGTCTCGCGTTCGCGCCGGCGGTGGCCTTGATCGCCACCCCGGCGCGGACGTTCTCGGTGGATTACTCGCTGACGCGCCGCGCGCTTGGTCTCGCGATCGGCAGCCTGTTGCTCGCGGGTTGTTTCTCGCTCCTGTTGATCGTCGGTCGCATGCCGGTTTTCTCCATTTGGGTGAGCGACCCGCTGTTCTTCAAACGTTGCCTGGTCCTGCACGTTGATCTCGCGCTAATCGTCTGGTTCTTCTCCTTCGCGGCGGGGCTGTTTGCCTTGCTGCCGGGTGATCGATCGAGCCACGCGGCTTATCGCACGGGCTTCGCCATCGCGTGCGCCGGCGTGCTCACCATGATTGCGGGCACGCTGATTCCGCGCACGGCGCCCGTGCTGGCCAACTACGTGCCGGTCATCGACAACCCGGTGTACGTCGCGGGCATCGCGCTGTTCTTTGGGGGCTTGCTGCTGTGCTTCGTCAACGACCGGTTGTTCATCCGCGTGCCCGAAGTCTCGGACCGCGCGCCGGCTTCCGTTTGGGAACCGTTTCGGATCACGCCGGACGTGGCCGTGGCGTTGAAGACGGCGGCGCTGGCCTATCTGTTGGCGGTGACAACTTTTATGGTTTCGTGGGCAGCGACCCCGTCCGAGCTCGACGCCAAGGCTTACTACGAACTCGTTTTCTGGGGCGGCGGACACGTGCTGCAAGTGGCGAATGTCGCCGCCATGCTCGCGGTGTGGCTGCTGTTGCTGTCCTCGTTGCTGAAGTCGGCGGTGCTATCGCCGGACAGCGCGCGGGTGCTGTTCGCGCTGTTGCTCGCGCCGCATTTGATCGGGCCGTTGCTGACGTTGGATGGGACGGTCACTTCGACCTATCGCCTCGGTTTCACGCGGTTGATGCAGTTCGGCATCGCGCCGGTCGTGCTGATCATCCTGGTGGCCTGCGTGCGCAAGCTGCGGCAGGCGTGGCGCGCCGGCCGGATTGACCGCACGGACCTGCCCGATCCGCGACTGGTGGGTTTTGCCGCGAGCGCTGCGCTGACGATCACGGGCTTCTTGATGGGAGCGTCCATCCGCAATTCAAACACGATGATCCCGGCGCACTACCACGCTTCGATCGGCGCGGTGACCGTCGCCTTCATGGCCGTCACTTACCTGCTGCTCAAGCCGCTGGGATTCCCGCTGCCGGGTGCGCGGCTCCCGCGCCTGATCCCCTGGCAACTATACTTCTTTGGCTTCGGCCAGGTGATCTTCGCCCTTGGTTTTGGATTCGGCGGCCTGCACGGCTTGAGCCGTAAAGCTTACGCCACCGAGCAACACGTCCGCTCGCTCGGCGAGTTGGTGGGCCTGGGGGTGATGGCACTGGGCGGCTTGATCGCAGTGGTGGGCGGGCTGTTGTTCCTGCTGCTGATGGTGCAAGCCGGACGCGCGCGCCTAGCCACCGGCCGTGCCCATCGCAAATTCCAACCCCTGACCCGGAGCTCCATATGAACGAACCCGACAAAAAGCATCCCCTCCAAAAGCTGATGGACAACACCTGGCTGCTGCTGACGCTGGGCGTGTTGATTCCGTTCCTCTCCTACACCGTGTGGGGCTGGATCGAAATCATGCTCGTCAAGCAGGCGCCGCTGCCCTGAACCCAAACTCGAGGAACATTTATGAGCCATATGTCTCGCAGCAGCATTGAATGTCCGGCGCCCGACTGGTTTCAGGCGCCCACGGGGAATGAACGGACCTGGATCGGCCTGGCGCTGTGTTGGTGTCTCGTCATGTCCTTGATGATGCCTTACTGGCATTTCAAGGGTAAACAAAACAGCACGGGCGAGGCGTACGCCGTGAAGCCCGCGGATTTCACCCGCCGCACGGAGCAGTTCATCCAGGCCAACACGGGCACCGCGACCCTGCTCGAGGACGGCATCGCGCCCGAAGTGGCGGCGCCGCCCGGCGAAGTGTACCTGATCGCCAAGCAGTACTTTTGGTTCCCGATCCTCAAGTTGCGCGCGGGCGAAACGTATCGGCTGCATGTGTCGTCGGTGGATTTTCAGCACGGCTTCTCGCTGCAACCCATGAATATGAACTTCCAGGTCGTGCCCGGCTACGACCACGTCCTCACCATCAAACCGCAGGCGCCGGGCGTCTATCCCATCGTCTGCAATGAGTTCTGTGGCATCGGCCACCAGAACATGGTCGGCAAAATCATTGTTGAATAAGGAGCACCCCACATGAATGCCTCGCAAGGAACCCGCACCTGTCCCACCACCGGCCTGCCCGTCTGTCTAGACGCCCAACGTTTCATCAAACTCAACGCCGTCTGTGCCGTCGTGTTTCTTCTCATCGGCGGCATTGGCGCGCTGCTGCTGGCGTTGACCCGCTGGCAGACGGTTCACCTCCTGCCGGTCGATTGGTTCTATCGCATCCTTACGCTGCACGGGCTGAACATGCTGATCTTTTGGATCCTGTTCTTCGAAGTGGCCATCCTCTACTTCGCCTGCACCAGCTTGTTGAAGTGCAAACTGGCCTCGACCAAGGCGGCCTGGGTGTCGTTTCTGATGATGCTCACCGGCGCGATCATGGTGGATGTGACGATCATGGTGGGCCAGGCCGATGTGATGATGACCTCGTATCTGCCGTTGCTGGCGCACCCGGCGTTTTACCTCGGCATCATCCTGGTGGCGGTCGGCACGCTCATTGGCGTGATCAATTACTTTGCCACGCTCTACCAGGCGAAGAAGCAGAAGACCTATACGGGCTCGGTGCCGCTGGTCGTCTTCGGCGCCACCGCGGCCGCCATTATCGCCGTCGTCACGTTGTTGCACGGGGCCATCGCCATCATCCCGACGTTCATGCATTCGATGGGCTGGATCGCGCAGCCCGATCCGATCTGGTACCGCATGACCTGGTGGGGCCTGGGCCACATGTCGCAGCAGGTCAACGTCTGCGCCATGGTCTCGGTGTGGTACCTGTTGGGCGCACTGACCACCGGCGCCAAGCCGCTCAACGAGACGGTCTGCCGCGGCGCGTTCGTGCTCTACATCCTTTTCATCAACCTCGCCTCCGCGCACCATCTGCTGGTCGATCCCGCCATCAGCGCGGGCTGGAAGATTTGGAACACCTCGTACGCGATGTATCTCGCCGTGCTCGCGTCGATGATTCACGGCTTCACCGTGCCGGCCTCGATTGAAGTGGCCATGCGACTCAAGGGTTACGGGCGCGGGCTGTTCGGCTGGCTCACGTCGGCACCGTGGCGCAACCCGGGCTTCTCCGCGTTCTTCCTTTCGCTCGTGATCTTCGGCTTTGGTGGCGGCATCACGGGCGTCACGCTCGGCACGCAGCAGATCAATATCATCGCGCACAACACGCTGCGCATCCCCGGCCATTTCCACGTCACGGTGGTGGGTGGCACCACGCTCGCCTTCATGGGGCTGGCGTTCTATGTCGTGCCTTTGATCTTCCAGCGCGAATACATCTTCAAGCCGCTCGCGCGACTTCAGCCCTACTTGTTCGGGCTCGGCATTACGGTCATGGCGATGGGCATGTCCTTCGCCGGTTCGATGGGGGTCGCCCGGCGCAGTTGGGACATTGAGGCGACGGGCTCGATTTACGGCCCGGCGGCGCACCTCTTCCTTGGGTTGGTGGGCATCGGTGGCGTCCTAGCCTTTCTGGGACTGCTGCTGTTTATCCTGCTGACCGTGGGAACGCTGATCTTCGGGCGCTCGAACGCGGGCCAACCCATGGAGAACTGGGGCACCCCGAAGGCGCTGGTGGTCGCACCGGAGCCGCGCGAAGTGCCCGGCACACCGTTGCCCGTGGGCGGCGCGACGGGTCTGGCGGTGGCCGAAGCGCACCCGACGCAAGGCACCATGATCCTGGCGCTCGTCTTCCTCTTGAGCTTCGCGGTGTATTACTTCGCGAACTGGAAAGCCCTGGCCGACGCCTGGCCGGTACGGTGATTTGCCAACCGGGTCTCGTCATCACTCAACCTTGCCCATGAATACCAGCAATACCATCGCCACGCCGCTTGAACGCTTCGTCCTCCGCGCGACGAGCTTCCTGTCCGGCGGTTTGTTTCCGGCGTTCGCGCTGTGCGTGCTGGTGTTCTACACGATCTTCGTGGCGATCATGGCGCTCGCGCCTCCCGCCGGCGGCGCGTGGGGCGAGTTCCTCGAAGAATTCCGGGTGCGCTGCTTCCGGTTGGACACGACCAGCGGCGGGATGGAATGGGGCTCCGTCTGGGTGATGCTGGCGGAACCTTTGCCGCTCGCCGCTTTGTTGTATTTCATCTGGCGGGCGCCGCTGCGTGAGCTGTGGTGCGAACACCGCAGGATGTTCGTCCCGCTTGCCGGCTCGGCCTTGTTACTCGTCTGCCTCATTGCCGTCAGTCTGTTGGGGCTGGGCCGGGCACGGGCCAGCGCTGCCCGGGCCGAGCTGCCGTTTCCCGCCGATCGCTTGCGCTCGGCGCTGCCCGTGCCGGAGTTTGCGCTGACCAATCAAGATGGCGAGGTCGTCACGCTCGCTGATTTCAAAGGGCGCGTCGTGTTGCTCACGGCGGTGTATTCCACCTGCACGACCACCTGCCCGATGATGCTGGGCAAGATCCGCACGGTGTTGAACGAGCTGGCTCCCGGGGAGCGCGACCAACTCGCGGTGGTCGCGTTTTCGCTAAGTCCCGAGGCGGATACGCGCGAGCTTCGGGCCGCGACGGCGCGCATTTACGGCATGGCTTCGCCGCAGTTTCACTTCGTCAACGGCCTGCCCAGTGACGTGAACACCGTGCTCGACCAGTTGAACGTCGCCCGCACGCGGGATGAGGCGACCGGACAGATCATGCACTCGAACCTGTTCTTCCTGCTCGATCGCGAAGGCCGGATCGCCTACCGCCTGTCGTTGAGCCAGCGCGAGCAATCGTGGCTCAGCTCTGCCCTCCGCGTGCTGCTCGCCGAGCCGGCCACCTGATCCACTTATGATCAAGCATCCCCGTGCCGCCGGGCCTCGGGCGACTGCGGGGCAGCCGGAGCCGCCGCTCGAATGCGAGCACCTGTCTGCCATCGCGGATCAACTCGCGCGGTTGCATCCCGTTCCCGAACCAGAGCCAACGCCGCCGCCGGCGGTCCATGCCGAAGGTCTGTTGCGACGCTTGGAAAGCAGTTTCCTTTGGTTGGACCGGCTGGTGGAGCGGGCGCTGCCGCCGACGCTCAACCCATTCGGCCAGCTCGGCGCCGTCGCCAACATCTGCCTCATCATCGCCGTGGTCTCCGGCATCGTCCTCCTGCTGTGGTACACCCCGAGTGTGCATCAGGCCTATGATTCGATTGAACGACTGCGTGCTGGATCATTCCTTGGTCAATGGATTCGTTCGCTCCACCGCTACAGCTCGGATGGCTGCCTGTTCTTCATCCTGCTGCATGCGTTGCGCATCGTGTTTCAACGGCGGTTCGCCGGCCCGCGCTGGCTGGCGTGGAGCACGGGCCTCCTGATGCTGGTCGCGCTCTGGTTCATCGGCTGGACCGGCTATTGGCTGGTGTGGGATGTGCGCGGTCAGCACGCCGCGCTCGGCACCGCGCAGTTCCTGGACCAGCTGCCGATCTTTGCCGAGCCGATGTCCCGCTCGTTCCTGACGGATGCGAGCGTGCCGTCGCTGCTCTTCTTTCTCATCTTTTTCATCCACATGCTTTCGCCGCTGGCGTTGGGCATCGGCTTGTGGATGCACCTGATGCGGGTGAATCGGGCGCGCTTCCTCACCAACCGGGCCATGACGCTCTGGATCATCGGCTCGCTGGCGCTGCTGTCGGTGTTGCTCCCGGCCACCAGCGCCGCGCCTGCGCAAATGACCGCCAAGGCCACCCCGTTCACCATCGATTGGTGGTATCTCTGGCCGCTGGCGCTCACCGACCGGTTGAGCGGCGGCATGTTGTGGGCGGTCTTTCTTGGGGCCGGGCTCGTGATGTTCACGGTGCCCTGGTGGCTGGTGAAACGCCGGCGCACGCCGGAGTGGCAGGCGCAGGTCGAAGTGGCCCGCTGCTTCGGCTGCACCCATTGCTCGCTCGATTGCCCCTTCAACGCCATCACCATGGTCGCGCGTGAGGATGGTAAACCGTTTGCGGTTCAAGCGGCGGTGAATCCTGAGCTCTGCGTGGGCTGTGGCATTTGCACCGGCTCCTGTGATTCCCAAGCCATCAACCTGCCGGCGCTGAACAGTCGCGTCATCGAGAAACAGCTCAACGGCTGGCTCGATGAACAGACCGCTCGCGGGGTCCGGCCGTTTGTCGCGTTCTGCTGCGCCGAATCAATCGGCGCTTCGTTGCGCGGCGATCGCACCGGACAATTGCCTGACTTGCCGGGCTATCGGATTGAATCGGTACCCTGCACCGGCTGGGTCAGCGCCGTCCTGCTCGAACGCCTCCTCAAGCGCGGCGCGGCGGGCGTCCTGGTCGTCGCCTGTGGCGAGAGTGATCCCGTGGCGCGCGAGGGCGGCAAGTGGTTTGGCCATCGGCTGGCCGGCGCTCGCGATCCCGGCTTTGACCCCAAGAAGGCCGATCCCAACCGCGTGCGCTTCGTGCAAGTGAGTCGGACCGATCGCGCCGGTCTGGTGCGCGCGGCCCGTGAATTCCAGCAAGCCGGGGTCTCGCCGGCAATCGGCAAGCCCGCGCCTTCGCGCGTTCGCCAGCTCGTGGCCGCGGCGGCGCTTGCGGTGGTGCTGGGCGGCGTGACCTTTGCCTTCAGCAACCTGCCGTATCGCACCGCGCATTCGCCCGCGCCCGAGTTGATCGTCTCTTTCAGCCACGGAGGGGCGGTGCGTGAACCCCGGAAGTTGACGAAAGAAGAACTGGACCGGCGCCTGCCGCACATGCGCGCCCAGGTGAATGTGACCCGCGAACGAGTCCCGGTCCGCCTGCGCGTGCGGATCGATGGTGAAATCGTGAGCGACGATCGTTACCAACCCAAGGGCTTTTCGAAGGATGGTCCCAGCATCGCCGTCGTCCGCCTGCGAATGGTGCCCGGTGCCCATCGCGTGCAGGTCGAACTGGCGGACACGGCCGATGCGGAGGCCTGGACGCGGTCGTGGGATGAGACCGTGGCGTTCGAGACGAATCGCGTGCGCGTGATCTTGTTCGACACCAAAGCGGGCTTCACGTTGCAGTGACGTCGCGATGACGTTTGACGGACGGGCGTCCGCTCGGCGTTGACGGTTTGCAAACCTCCGCCGGGCTTCAGCCGTGAAGCGGAGCCCGGCGACGAAACGCTGCCATCCGATCCTACCCGCCGAGCACGGCCAACCCGCTGCGGATCTGTTGCTCGCGTTGCTGCCACGAGGCGAGCCGCTCTTCGTGTTCGCGCAGCACTTCCGCCGGCACTTTGTGCGTGAAGCTCGGATTGCCCAGCTTCGCTTTCACTTTCTCGATCTCGGCCAGCGTCTTCTCCAGTTCCTTCGTCAGCCGTGCCTGCTCGGCCTCGACATCGATCAGGCCGGCGAGCGGCAGGTAGAGTTCGCCCAGCGGCGTGGGAATCATCGGCACGCCTTTGGCCGGCGCGTAGGCGGCGTCGATGGTCAAGGTCTCGGCGTTGAGCAACAGCTTCAACACCGCGGCGTCGTGCGGGATCACTTCGTCCGGCGCCTTGAGCATGAAGTTCGCCTTGCGGTTTGACTGGATGTTGAACTGGCTGCGCAGATTGCGTCCGCAACGAACGGTCTCGTACTTGTTCTCGGCGAATTGCAGGTAGCAGTCATCGATGCCGTAGTGATCGCGAAACTCGCCGTCGAACGCCTTGGGCCAGCGCGCGAACATGATCGTGTCTCCGCCCTGCGTGCGCGGCAGCTCGCCGTTGAAACCCATGCCGTGCCAGAGCTCCTCGGTGATGAACGGCACGAACGGATGGAACAACCGCAGCGTGTGGCCGAGCACGAAATCCATCACCGCCAGCGTCGAGCGCCGGCAGCGCAGTTCGTATTCGGTGGGGAGCGCGGCCGCCTCGGGCGCTGTCGAAGGCGCCCCGTCTTCGACAACTTGCGCGTCCGCAAGTTCGCTGACTGTGGAAGTCTCGGACGCCTCCGAGCCGACCGCGAGGGCGCGGTCGGCTACAGGCGGGGCGCCTGTGCTCCCCCGCATCAGCACCGCCTTGGTCGTCTCCAGGTACCAGTCACAATACTCGTTCCAGAAGAAGCGGTAGAGTGTCGCCGTCGCGTCGGTGAAGCGATATTCGGCGAAGGCTTGCGTCACTTCCTGGATTGCCGTGTTCAAGCGCAGCAGGATCCACTTGTCGTCGGTATTCATGACGACCGGGTCCAGCTCACCCTCAATTGGGATGTCGGAACTTCCGACCATCTGACGGAAGCGGCAGGCGTTCCAGAGCTTCGTGCAGAAGTTGCGGCCCAGCTCGATGTTCTTCTCGTCGAAAAGCACATCCTGGCCGAGCGGCGCGGATCGCATCACGCCGAAACGCAGGGCGTCGGCGCCATACTTGGCGATGAGATCAAGCGGGTCGGGCGAATTGCCGAGCGACTTCGACATCTTGCGGCCCTGCTTGTCGCGGATGATGCCGGTGAAATACACGTTCCGGAACGGCAGGTCGCCCATCCACTCGTAGCCGGCCATGATCATGCGGGCGACCCAGAAGAAGATGATGTCCGGCCCGGTGACAAGGTCGGTCGTGGGGTAGAAGGCCTTCAGCGTCGGGTTCTTCGCGTCGGTGTCCTTGTCGCCGGTCCAACCCATCGTGGCGAACGGCCAGAGCCAGGAGCTGAACCAGGTGTCGAGGACGTCGGGGTCTTGGGTGAAGCCGGCCTTCTCCAGAGTTGAGATCTGCTCGTGAGAGTAGTTCCCGACCGCAAAGACAGTCCATTCACGGACTCCAGCCGCCTTGTGCCCAAACCTAAGGATCTCGCTTCCTAACATCTTTGCGCCGGTGTCTGACAACCCCACATAGTCGTCGATAGGAAGGTCCAGATTGAACAAAGGTTCTAACGATTTGGCATCCGCCGCCAAGGTGATCGTCCACACCGGAATCCGATGCCCCCACCAGAGCTGGCGGCTGATGCACCAGTCCTGAATGCCGCCCATCCAGTGGTCATACACCTTCGCCCACCGGTCCGGGTAGAAGCGCATCTCGGAGCGCGGAGCTCCAGCTCCGCGTGGTTCGTTGTCACCGCCACCTTCGCGCAGAGCTGGAGCTCTGCGCTCCTCTGACACCACGCAACTCCGCGCCGCCTCCACACTCGGATACTTCAAAAACCATTGCTCGCTCAAACGCGGCTCGACCGGCACATCGGCGCGTTCGCTGAATCCCACGTTGTTCGTGTACGGCTCCTCCTTCACCAGCGCGCCGATCTCCGTCAACTTCTCGACCGCCAGCTTGCGTGCCTTGAACCGCTCCAGTCCGGCGAGGTCGCGTCCCGCCAGCTCGTTCATCGTGCCGTCGGGATTCATGATGTCGATGACCTCAAGCTTGTGCCGCTGGCCGATCTCGAAGTCCGCCTTGTCATGCGCGGGCGTCACCTTCAACACGCCGGTGCCGAACTGAAAATCAACATGCTCGTCGCCGATGATCGGCAGCAGCGCCTGGTTCTCGACCGGCAACGGCCTACGGATGCACTTGCCGATGAACGGCGCGTAACGCGGGTCTTTAGGATTCACCGCCACCGCCGAGTCGCCGGGAATGGTCTCCGGTCGCGTGGTCGCGATGGTGAGCCAGACGCGGCCCTGCTCGTCGGTTTCGGGACCGAACTGGGCGGGCGCATCAGCCGGAAGGGCGGTTTCAACCGCCCCGATGGTTGGCATCGTCGCATTGTCCGTGTTCCCACTCGAGGCGGCTAAAGCCGCCTTTCCGGGCGCTCCGCCCTTCACCGCCGTCCCATCCTGCTCCACCACCTGCACGCGGAAGTAGTATAGGAAACCCTTCTGCTCCTTCATCGTCACTTCCTCGTCGGAGAGCGCGGTGAGCGAGCCGGGGCACCAGTTGACCATGCGTTTGCCGCGATTGATCAGGCCCTTCTTGTAGAGATCGACGAACACCTTCTGCACGCAGCGGGAATACTCCGGGTCCATCGTGAACCGCGTGCGGGTCCAGTCGCAGGACGCCCCGAGCGCGCGGAGCTGCTTCAAGATGATGCCGCCGTATTTCTCTTTCCACTCCCAGATCTTCGCCACGAGCGCTTCGCGACCGAGATCGTCGCGGTGCTTGATCGCGCCTTCCTTCTTGAGCGTCTTCTCGACGACGTTCTGCGTGGCGATGCCGGCGTGGTCGGTGCCGGGCAGCCAGAGAACTTCCTTGCCGTCCATGCGCGCCTTGCGGGCGAGGATGTCCTGGATGGTGTTGTTAAGAACGTGGCCGAGCGTGAGCACGCCCGTGACGTTCGGCGGTGGGATGACGATGGAATAGGCTGGGCGCTTGTCGCTGACGCGGTCGGGATCAGCGGTGAAGCAGCCGTTCTGTTCCCAGAACTCATACCACTTCGCTTCAACGGACTGCGGCTCGTAGGTTTTCGGAATGTCGGACATACAGATCAGAAAGCAGGTTTACGCGAATTACGCGAATTGGCGCGAATTAAAATGCATCAAGCAACTGTTTCCAAATTCGTGTGAATTAGCGTAATTCGCGTAAGGCTCGGTTTCTTAAAGCCTGAAATCAGCGGACGGTTCGTTTTGTGGCCGCGTCAGCACCACGCGTTTCCACTCCAGCGAATTGCCGCCGAAGTTCACGAGCAGGCCGAGCTGGAGCTTGGAGACCGCGAGGTAGTTCATCACCTGTTTCACGTGCGCGTCGGTGAGCCGCTCACACGCTTTGGCCTCGAATAGAATCTTGTCCCAGACCACAAAATCAGCGCTGTATGAATGTGGCAGCACGACCCCCTTGTAGGTGACCTCGAACTTTCGCTCCCGACTGAACTGCAGGTTGGCTCGCTGCAACTCCACCACCAGCGCATCCTTGTAGATGACCTCATCCTGGCCTCGGCCGAGTTCGCGATGGATCTCCATGCAGAATCCCACCAACTGAAACACCTCTTCCTTGTAGAGTAGTTCGCTCATGAGCGGGTTGTCTTCAATTCGCGCCAGTTAGCGTAATTCGCGTAAGAGTTAGTTCCGGTTCGGTAGCCGGGCCGCCGGTTATAGCGAAGGGGCCGGGCGGGGGAAAGGGGAGATTAAGCGACTTCATCGAACAGGAGCGCCGAGTATCGCGCGGCACGAGTTGCGGTTTCCTCGAACTGTCCGAGCAATGCCCGGCGCTCCGTCCCGGCTTTCCGTCTCCCGACAAAGCAAAACCCCGCCATTGCTGGCGGGGTTTGCGAAACCACTTGGATGGCAGCTCAGATAAACTCGTTGATCAAGTTCTCCAAGTATTCCTGGCGGCCGCTCTGGTTGGTCTTCACTTCGCCCATCTTGAGCGCGTAGTCGGACAGTTCCTTGAAGCCGACCTTCCGCTTCTCGATCTGCTGGCCGATGCCGGAGTCGTAGCTGCCGTAACGCTGCTTCACGAAGGCGTCGAGACGGCCGTCCTTACGGATGGCGGCGGCGATCTTCAGGCCGCGCGCGAAGGCGTCCATGCCGCCGATGTGCGCGTGGAACAGGTCCACCGGCTCGAAGCTCTCGCGACGCACCTTGGCGTCGAAGTTCGTGCCGCCCGTCTTGAACCCACCGGCCTTGAGCAGCGTGAGCATGCACTGGGTCGTGAGATAAATGTCCGTCGGGAACTGGTCGGTGTCCCAGCCAAGCAACAGGTCGCCGGTGTTCGCGTCGATAGAACCGAGCGCGTCCGCGGCGGCGGCAACTTCCATGTCGTGCTGCATGGAATGACCCGCCAGCGTGGCGTGGTTCGTCTCCAGGTTGAGTTGGAGATGGCCGATCAGCTTGTATTCGCGGAGGAAGTTCAGGCACGCGGCGGCATCGGAATCGTACTGGTGCTTGGTCGGCTCTTTCGGCTTGGGTTCGATGTAGAACTGGCCCTTGAACCCGATCTTCTGCTTGTGCTCGACCGCCATGTGCAGGAACGCGGCAAGGTGATCCAGCTCACGCTTCATGTCGGTGTTGAGCAGCGTCGAGTAGCCTTCGCGGCCGCCCCAAAAAGTATAGCCTTCACCCTTGAGATCGTGCGTGACTTCGATCGCCTTCTTCACCTGCGCCGCAGCGTAGGCAAACACATCGGCGTTCGGGCTGGTCGCCGCGCCGTGCATGAAGCGCGGATTCACGAACAGGCAGGCCGTGCCCCAAAGCAGCTTGATGCCGGTGTCCTTCTGAAACTTCTTCAACTCCTTCGCCACGACGTCGAGGTTCTTGTTCGACTCGCGGAGATTGCGGCCCTCGGGCGCGACATCGCGATCATGGAAGGCGTAGTACGGCACACCGAGCTTCTGGCAGAACTCGAACATCACGGGCACGCGTTTGAGCGCCATCTTGAGCGAGTTGGTGCCGTCCTCCCACGGACGCTTCATGGTGCCGACGCCGAACATGTCCGCGCCGGACCCGCGCATGGTGTGCCAGTACACCGCGGAGAAGCGCAGGTGCTCCTTCATCGTCTTGCCCTCGATCACTTCATCGGGGTTGTAATGCTTGAAGGCGAGCGGGTTTTTGGATTTCGCGCCTTCATAGCGGATGGGTTTAATCTTTGGAAATGCGGCGGGCATGGTCGGAATGGTACAGGTTCAGATCGATGTGTTGGATACGAATCAATTCCCGGAATGGCTAGAGGAATTGCCGGGCTGGCGCAAGAAAGAATCGGGCGCCTATCGCGCGCTCAAATGCGACGGAGCACCGCCGCACTCCAAAACCTGGCGGATGCGTGAGGCGGCTTCGAAGTCGCGCGAGCGTCTTGGACTGCGTGTGCTGTTGCACCGCTTTCTGAGACTTGCGTTGGCACCGGGCGCTTGTCACGCTCTACACCATGCCGGAACCTAAGATTCCGTGGCCCCACGCCCCGCTGCATCAACTCTCCGAGCGGGGTACCTTCTTCGTCACCGCCAGCACTTACGAGAAAGCCCATCAGTTCCGCGGCGCGGATCGCCTGGCTGTTCTCCACCGTGGCTTGCTGACGGTTGCGCTGGATTTCGGCTGGCACTTGGAAGCCTGGGCAGTCTTCTCGAATCACTATCACTTCATCGGCCATCCACCGGACTCCGCGCCTGACGCGAGCAGTCTATCGCAGATGCTCGCCGTGCTGCACACCAAGGCCTCTGGTTGGGTGAACAAGCTCGACCGAACGCCCGCTCGCCAGGTCTGGTTCAACTTCCGCGACACCCGGCTGACGCATCAGAGATCTTATCTGGCACGATTGAACTATG
>JANLTG010000223.1:0-13624 GCA_031362805.1 bacterium | reverse complement strand
CGCGCCGCGACGTGAACGGTGGGACCGTGCGCCACGTGGAGTTCATGGACCAACCGTTCGAACCGAAGGACGCCAACGATCCTTTGCGGGGGAATTTCGGCATCCGCAGCCTGAGTTTAGGCTATCGTTTCGGAAGCGATTTCCAGATTCGCGCGGGGCGGCATCGTTACGAGCAGACGGAGAGCGAGCGCCTGTTCATTAAACACCGGATTGAAGATCGGGCGATCATCCGGGAGTGGTGCGAAAACATCGACTACCTCGCCAAACTGCCGCTGCTGGCAGTGCAAGGCGGGCAGATCATCGGAGCCGCGACCCTGCACCAGTCCCAGGGTGGTTGGAAACGGCACATCGGGCGCGTCAGCGTGTTGGTCCTGCCGCAGTATCGGGGTCGCGGTCTGGCCCGACGGATGATCAGCGAAATCAGCGAGCTAGCCCAGCACGCGGGGTTGGATTTCGTGGAAGCGGAATTCATCGGGCATCAGGAAGCGGCGATCAAGATGTTCGGCATCCTCGGTTTTGCGCCGCTGATCAAGCTGCCCAATTACGTCCGCGACCTGCAAGGCAAGCAGCACGATTATACCTTGATGAGCATGCCCTTGAAGACGGACGAGGAATACGCCGGGATGGGCTGAGCGACATGGCGCCCGAGATCTGCCCGAACTGCGACAGCGAGGTGCCTGCCGGCGCCCATGCTTGTCCCGAATGCGGGGCCGACGAAGAAACGGCCTGGTCGCAGTCCGCCCACGGCGACCGG
This sequence comes from bacterium, assembly GCA_031362805.1. Lineage (GTDB taxonomy): Bacteria > Verrucomicrobiota > Verrucomicrobiia > Limisphaerales > RI-55 > RI-55. The sequence goes on along the minus strand of JANLTG010000223.1, from coordinate 12,870 downwards.
CTCGGCATTCCCGACGCTGACGAGCAGTTCGATTACGGTGAGTTCGTGAAGAACGAATTCGGCGAAGGCCGCCGGCACAAAGGCCCCAAGGCTATCTGGATCATCACCGCGGTGATCCTGCTGCTGGCTCTGCTGGCCTGGGTGTTCTGACGTCCTACTCCTTCTTGTAGACGTCCATCCGGGGCCCTTCTTCGCGTTCCTTGTCGAGGCCGGTCGCCATGTAGCAAGTGCTGCCGGAAACGCGGATGGGCGCAGAGAATTGTTCATCCACGGGACTCAAGTCGGTGTCGGACTGACCCGCCTTGAGGTCTGAGAGGGCCATTACTTTGATACCGCTCGTCGTCGTGATTTTCACGTTGCCTTCGGCGTAAAGCAGCGTCGAGCCACCTTCGCTCATCATCCGGAAGGTGAACTTTCCCTCCTTGAACGTGAGCTGCTGCGTCACGTTCTGGCCATCAGCCGTCTTGCGCTTCAGCGACCATTTTCCGGCCAGGTCCGTGAGGTCGTCGGCGTGCGCCGGGGTCAGGTTCATCAGGCCGGCGAGGCAAACGGTCGCAACGAGTTTGAGAATTGATTTGTGCATGTTGATGATAGTTGGAATTGGCGAACGCGTGCGATCGTAACCAAAGCCAACTTGCCGGCAAGCAGGATGTCGCCCTTCCTGCTAAGCTGAACTTCCTGTCGAGTTTGTAACTTGTGCAATCGCCGGGACTGGCAGGCTTCGCGGTCGGCGATTCTCCGCCCGCTTGCCCCACAGCCGCCCGTGGATGTGAAGTCCAATGTCATCCAGGAAGGAGTAAACCACCGGCGTGATCAACAACGTCAGCAGCAGGCAGAGCGATTGTCCGCCGATTACAACGATCGCCACGGCGCGCCGTTCCTCGGCGCCGGGTCCGGTGCCGAGGGCGAGCGGCAACATGCCCGCAACCAGTGTGAGCGTGGTCATCAGAATCGGCCGCAAGCGGTCGCGATTCGCCTGCAAGATGGCGGGCAATCGCTCCATGCCTTGCTGGCGCAGGTTGTTCATGTGATCGATCTGAAGGATGGCGTTCTTCTTCACCACGCCGAACAGCACGAGCAAGCCGAGCGCGGAGTAGAGGTTGAGGGTGTTGCCGGTGATCCAGAGCGAGAACAGCGCGAACGGCAGCGAGATGGGCAGCGACAGAAGGATGGTCAAGGGATGGACCAGGCTCTCATACTGCGAGGCAAGGATCATGTACATGAAGACTACCGAGAGCAAAAAGGCCCAGAGAAATTCGTTGAACGTGCGCTCCAGTTCGCGGCCGCTGCCGCCGACGCGCGTGGTGTAAGTGGGCGGCAAATTCATCGCCGCCACGGCACCCCGCAACGCGTCGAGCCGGTCGGCCAGGGCATACCCTTCGGCGATCTCCGCCCGGAGGCCCGCCATGCGTTGACGATCCACGCGGTCGATTCGCGAAGCGGTCTTCTCCTCGTGGATGGTGACCAGGTTGTCCGGCCGGACGAGGCCATTGCGACCGGGCACGTAAAGTCGCGAGATTGTTCGCGGATCACCGCGGTCGGCAGCGGCCAGTCGCAACTGAACATCGTAATCGTCGTTCATGGTGGGGTCGCGAAAGCGCGAGGCCCGTTCGTCGCCGCCCACCATGATTCGCAGCGCGGTCGCGATATCCTGCGTGTCCACGCCCAGGGCGGCGGCGCGTTCGCGGTCAATGGTGACCCGCAGCTCCGGGGTATCGAGCTTGAGCGTGATGTCGGCATCGACCAGGCCGAGGGCCGGCGCCTGCTTGCGCAGTTCGTCGGTGTAGCGATTCAGCGATTCCAGATCGGGTCCGAGCAGGGCGAAGTCGATGCCGTAATTGCGGCCGCCGCCGGTGTTGATCGACGTGCGGCTGCCCGCTACCACGATCCGCAAGTCGGGGGAGAATTTTCGCAACCGCCCGCGCACCTCGCGGATCACTTCTGCCTGCGAGTAGTTTCCCTGAAATGCTTTCCATGGCGTGAAGCTGACCAGGCGCGCGAGCGAGAAGACTCGCTCCGCATGCGGGGCCAGGCGCACATAGACGCGACCGTTGCCCGAGCCACCGAACCGCGAACTGCCCGCACTGACAAGGAGCAAGGGCAGGCGCTGGATCTTCTGCAATTCCGCCTCGATCTTGAGCATCACATCACTCATCGCTTCGAACGACGTGCCTTGGGGGGCGGTGGCAAGGATTTCGAATTCGCCTTCATCCGTGTTACCTGGCGTGAACTCCTGCGGCACCAGTCGATAGAGCGGATACGATAGCAGCATCACGACAACAGCCAGGCCCGCGACAAACCAGCGATGGTGCATCGAGAACTCAAGAGCCCGCGCGTAATGGCGGTCGATCCAGCCGTAAAAGCCGCGCCGCGAAGAAGGGGCCCCCGCGTGGTCGTTCTGATGCAACAGCCGCGCGCTCATCAGCGGCGTCAGCGTGAAGGACACGAGCAGGCTGACCAGCACCGCCACGGCGGCCGTGATGCCGAATTGAAACAGAAACCGCCCCGAGATGCTCGACATGAACGAGACCGGCACAAAGATCACGACCAGGCTGAGGGTGGTGGCCATGACCGCGAGGCCGATCTCGCGCGTCGCCTCCTTCGCGGCCTCGAACGGGTGCATTTTCTTCTCTTCCACGAATCGGAAGATGTTTTCAAGCACGACGATGGCGTCGTCGATCACGATGCCGACCATCAACACGAGCGCGAGCATGGTGACGCTGTTGAGCGTGAAATTCAGGGCCCACATCATGCCGAAGGTCGAGACCACGGACGCCGGGATGGCCACGGCGGCGATAAAGGTCGCGCGCAAATTGCGCATGAACGCAAAGACCACCAGACTCGCGAGCAGGCTGCCGACGACGAGGTGCAGCTGAATCTCGTGCAAAGCCTGGTAGATGTAGCGCGACTGATCCTCGATGACTTCAAGCGCGATGTCGGCCGGCAAATTTGCCCTCACTTGCGGCAGTCGCTTCTTGATGCCTTCGATCACGGCGACGGTGTTGGCATCGGCTTGACGGCGGACTTCCAGGGTGACCGACGGCCGGCCGTTCAGCCGCGAGGTTGAGCGGATTTCCTTCGTGCCATCCTCGGCATACCCGATGTCGCGCACACGGATCGGGCTGCCTTTCACGGTGGCGATAACCAGCTCGTTGAACTGCTTCGGGTCGGTGATCCGTCCCATCGTGCGGATGGTCTGTTCGCGGAGGGAGCTCACCACCTGCCCGCCGGGCACGTCGGCGTTCTGGCGTGCGATCGCTTCGCGGACGGCGGTGATCGGCAGGTTGAAGGCCGCCAGCCGCTCGGCATCGATCCAGATGTTGATGGCCCGTTCGGGACCGCCGTAGACCAGCACTTCGCCCACTCCCGGCGCCCGTTCCAACTGGACCTTGGCGACTTTGTCAGCCAGTTCGGCCAGCTCGCGAATGCTGCGCTCACCCGACATGGCGATCGTCATCGCGGGCGAGCGATCCGCGTCGAACTTTGCGATCACGGGTGGATCGGCCTCGCGGGGCAGAATGCTCAGGATGCCCGCCAGCCGATTGCGAACGTCTTCCGCAGCGACATTGACGTCCCGGCTCAAGTTGAACTGGATTATGATTATACAGGAACCGTAGAAGGAGATGGACCGAAGCTCGTCGATGCCTTCGACCGTGTTGACGCTCTCCTCGATCTTCTGCGCGATCAGCGTCTCCATCTCGACCGGGGACGCGCCGGGCAAGCGCGTGGAAATGTAGATCGTTGGAATCTCCACGGACGGCGTGCGGTCCACGCCCAAATGCTGGTAGCCGGTAATGCCGACGACGACGAGCGCGAGGATGATCATTGTCCCGAAGACGGGCCGGCGCACGGAGATTTCGGCGAGCTTCTGCATGGCTCAGGAGGACGGCGGCTTCGTACTCGCAGCGCGGGGCGCCGGCGGGGCGATGGATCCGCTGGCGGTTGTTACCGGCTGACCGTTCTGTAAGCCGCCGGGATCAAGAATCACCTGTTCCCCTCCGTGCAGGTTGGTGGAGACCTCGATCCAATTGCCGCCGCGCCGGCCGGTGGCGATGACTCGCTCACGGGCCTTGCCTTCGACGATGGTGAAAACTTTCTCGAGTCCGGCGAACGTCACGAGGGCATTGGTCGGGACGGTGACGGCGGGCTCGGACGCATTCACAACCAGCTCCGCACGGGCGAACATCCCGGGGTGCAGCGTGCCGTCGTTTGGAAGATCCGCTTCGACGATGAGCACCCGGCGTAGTTGATCAATGGCCGGGCTGATGCGCACGAGCTGGCCGGCGTGCTCTTTGACAATACCTTCGACGCGGGCGCGGACCACCTGACCGGTGTTGATCAACGGCGCATCGCGTTCGCTCACCTCGAGCCGGAGCCGCAAAGGGTTCATCTGAATCAGCGTCAACACCGGGTCGCCCGCCCGAAGGTATTCGCCGGGGCTAGCGCGGCGGTCCTGCACGGCAGCATTAAAGGGAGCGAGCAGCGTCGAGTCGGTGAGTTGCTGGGCGGCGATGTCGCGTTCGATGCGGCGCTGGGCCACGAGCGCGCAGCGCTGGCGCACGTCTTCGATGGCGTCCTGGTAGCGATTTTCTGCCACCGTGTAGCCGGCCTGCGCGGTGTCCAATTCCGCCTGCGAAAGAACGCCCTGTTGGTGCAGCTTGGCGATGCGATCGCGGTTGGCCAGCGCTTCGTCGAGGACCGCCTTCGCCTGCCGCACGATGCTGATTTGATCGGGCTCGATGAGCTTGGCCTCGTCGGCGGGCGAAAGGGCCAGTCGTGCCAGTGCTTGGGCAAGCGCGGCTTCCGCCTGGCGGACGCGCATCTCGTACTCGCGACGTTCCACTTGGGCGAGCGGCGCGCCGGCCTTCACGGCGGTGCCGATATCGACCTGCACATCTTGCAGGCGACCGGCGACCTTGGTGCTGATCGTCGCCTGCTCCTGGGCGAGAAAGGAACCGAACACCGTGATCGCGCGCTCGAGATTGCGCGGGGTGGCGGCAATCGTAGTCACCGATCGGGCCTCCCCGGCAGCGGTCGCGTCTTTGGGGGTGCCCCCGGCATCACGACAACCGGGTGCGGCGAGCAGGAGCGCCAGGCAACAGCTGCCGACCAGTGTGAAACGAATGACCATGCGGAGTTGGAAAAGCCCGCCGTCCCGGAGCGAATCAAGAATCCCATTGGAATGTTCGCGAACAAGCGGGGCTGCGTGGTGGATGGACTATGACAGTCAGGCCGTATTCATTGCCATCACGTTTTTGTGGCTCGAGCCAAAGCATTCTGGGTTGAAACGAGGTTTGACACGGCAAATGCCGGGCGTAGCTTCACCGTATCGATGAGCAGCAGCGCTACAATTGAGATTCCGAGAAATGTGCTTGATGTCACGGCGGGTGCCGTGGCGCAAATCCGTGCGATGTGGCAGGATGCTCCGGATGATGCGGGCAAGCCGCTCCGCGTCTACGTCGAGCAGGGCGGCTGTTCGGGCATGCAGTATGGGCTGGTGTTTGACGAAGTGCGGGCCGGCGATGCCATTCACGAAATCGAGGGCGTCCGGGTCGTCGTCGATCCAGCCAGTGCCGGATATCTCGCGGGCTCGGTGGTGGATTACTCCGAGGCCATGGTGGGCGGCGGGTTCAAGATCAACAATCCGAAAGCCCGGCAGAACTGTGGCTGCGGTAAAAGTTTTGAAGCCTGAGCTGGCCTGATCAACTGGCGCCGGCTGAACAACGCCGTTCCGTGCGATGCGGAACGGCTCTTTCTTTGGAAGTGAGGAGCACCACTAGCTGGCTTTTTGCGAGCCCGATTTGCCGCTCATCAAGAATTCGAGATAGTAGGCCAGCCGCGTCTTCATGTCCTTGCGGTTGACGATCGAGTCGATCAAGCCGCGTTCCAGAAGAAACTCCGCCGTTTGAAAGCCTGCCGGCAATTCCGCCTGCGTCGTGTCTTTGATCACCCGCGGTCCGGCGAAGCCAATCATCGCCCCTGGTTCGGCAATGATGAGATCGCCCACGCTGGCATAGCTGGCCATGACGCCGGCCGTGGTGGGATGGGTCAACACGCTGATGTAAGGCAAGCGGGCCTTGCCATGGTAGGCGAGCGCGCCACAAGTCTTGGCCATCTGCATCAAGCTGAACATGCCTTCGTACATCCGGGCGCCACCACTCGTGGAAATGATGATCAAGGGCAGCCCCCGATCCGTCGCAGCTTCGATCAAGCGGGTGAGCTTCTCTCCCACGACGCTCCCCATCGAGCCGCCCAGAAAGCTGAAATCCATCACGCCGAGCGCGGCCTTCTGCGTGCCGATGCTGCCAATACCCGTGATGACCGCGTCTTTGAGTCCGGTTGATTTCTGGTAGGCGGCCAGCTTGGAGGTGTAGGTGGCCACCCCGGTGAATTGGAGAATGTCCACGCTTTGGATACCGGCGTCGCATTCCTCAAATGAACAGGTTTCGACCAGCGCATGAATGCGTTCGCGGGCGCTGATCGGGAAATGGTAGTCGCAGGTCGGACAAACCTTGAGATTGAGATCGAGTTCCTTGTCGAAGATGAGGTTCGCGCACTTGGGGCACTTGGTCCAGACCCCCTCGGGGATGTTCTTCTTCCTGGCCGGCGAGCCCGAAATTTTGGGCTTTCTGATGAACGCGGTTTCGGAGCCAGCCGGAGGCGGGGTAACGGCGGGTTCCATTCCCTCCGTGCCGTCCAAAATTCGATTCTTAGGTTTCTTCGCCATAGGGATTAAACACCACGAGCCACGGTCCAGACAAAAACGTCCACCGCCCCGGCCGTCCGGAGAACCCGGGCGCAAGCATTGGTGGTGGCACCGGTCGTTAATACGTCGTCGATCAGGATCACGCGTTTACCGTTTAACGGAAAGCGCCCACCGATGGCAAACGCTTTCCGCATATTGGCCGCGCGCTGGTCACGGGAAAGCGCGGTCTGAGTATCGGTCGGCCGAATGCGGTGCAAGGCCTGGGATGCGCAGGGAATCCCAGTGGCGCGGGCGACCGCCGTCGCGATTCGTCGCGATTGGTTGAATTCGCGCTCTCGCTCCCGTTGCGGATGGAGCGGCACGGGGACAAGCCAGTCCCATCGGCCAGACTCCGCGAGCCAGGGTTTCATTTCACGCAACAGCAAGTCGGCAAGAAAGGGTTCAAACCACAGTTGGCGTTGATACTTGAACCGATGAATTGTTTCCCGCACCAGGCCGGCGGCGACCGTTGCCGAGCGCGCCGCAGAGAAATGGAGCTTCACATCGTGGCAATTGGCGCAAACGAACTCGGTCGTCAGCGCCCCGTCATAAGGCAGGCCGCACCGGTGGCAATAAGGCGCTCGGATGAACTGGATCGACCCCGGCTTCGACCAACAAGTGCGGCAGACGTATCCTTCCGCAGGATCGGCCCGTTCGTGGCCGCAGATTTGACACGCTTCAGGAAATAGCAACGACAACGAGGCGCCCGCGATTGAAGTCAGTAAATTGCGCATGAAGGAGGGCGACAGTCTGGCGGCGAGCTTGGAGCTCCCCGAAGATTCCGTCACGTGAATTACTCGTGGAATACTGCGGCCACTGCGAGGTTGTTGCGCGCCATTTTTGAATCACTTGGCAAAGCCCCCCGTCCACAGGTAGCCTCCGACGGCTGACAGCAAATGGCTTTTGAATCTGAATCCAATGAAGGGACGGCCGTCCATGGCCAACCGGGTCAATTTGGACCCTATTATCTGCATGAGTTGATCAACTCTGGGGGCATGGCCGACATCTGGATGGCGACTGATGCTGCCGGCAAGACCTGCGCAATCAAGCGGATGCACCCCCGGGGGTTCTTTGATTTCACCACCAAGAACCGCTTTGCGAACGGCTGCGATGTCCTCTCGCATCTTCACGATCATGAGCTGGTAATCGGCTATCTCGCGCACGGCAAAATCGACGGCTGCCCTTATCTGGCGATGGAGTATGTTGAGTCAGCCAACTTGAAGCAGGCGATCGCCCTGGCCGACGAGCGGCTCTCGGAGTTGGCGGGCAACATCCTCATCGATTGCGCGACCGTCCTGGAATACGTCCACGAGAACGGCTTCATGCACCTGGATTTCAAGCCAGAGAATGTATTGCTCACCCGCAGCGGGAACATCCGGCTGGTCGATTTTGACCTGGCTCAAGAGCGACCCGAGGCGCCCAAGAAGTTCCCCAAGAATCCCGGCACGCCCGCGTACATGGCGCCGGAGCAGATCCTGCGGCAACCGATCGATCACCGGGTCGATATCTTTGCGTTTGGCGTTGCCGCCTACGAGCTGCTGACCTTCGAAAAGCCTTTCCCCGGCAGCTCCCCCGACGAAGTTTTAAAGTGCCAGCTGGATCGGACGAACTTCATGAAGTTGCGCGAACACAATCCAGGCATTCCCCTCCGCTTGGAACAAATTGTTCTCAAGTGCCTGGATACGCTCCCGGATCAACGTTACCCGTACATAAGCGTGCTGGTGCGCGATCTCCAGTTGGCGCTTTACGTCTGACGGGACCGTTTTGCTTGTCACTTCCCGCCACGCCGATACTTTCGCCGCGTGCGAATCTTATTCATCGGGGACATCGTGGGTGAACCCGGACGGCGGGCCGTTCGCAAGCTCGTGCCCACGCTGCGGTCCCGTCATCAGCTTGATTGGGTGATCGCCAATGGTGAGAATTCCGCCGGCGGTTCAGGGATCACTCCGGATACGGCCTCGGAAATCTACGCCTCGGGAGTCGATGTCATCACGTCTGGCGACCATCTCTGGGATCAAAAGGAAGTCATCAAGTTGCTGGAAGACGAGCGGCGGTTTCTTCGTCCCCTCAATTATCCGTCAGGCACGCCGGGGCAGGGGAGCGCCGTGTATGAAGTGCCAGGCAAGGGAATGATCGGGGTGATCAACGCCCAGGGCTCAGCTTTCATGAGTCCGCTTGAAAATCCCTTTCTTGCCGTCCGCGCCGAAGTGCATCGCTTGCGCGAGCGCACACCGGTCATCTTCATCGATTTTCACGCTGAAGCCACCGCCGAGAAGATCGGCATGGGCCGGTTGGTGGATGGCCGAGTCAGCGCCGTCGTCGGCACGCACACCCACGTGCAGACGGCTGACGAGCAGATCTTCCCGGGCGGCACGGCTTTTCTTTGCGATGCCGGTTTTACCGGACCTCACGAGAGCGTGATCGGGCGGGAAATCGATCCGGTGCTCCGCCGGTTCCTGACCTGCCAGCCGCAGCGCTTCGCGGTCGCCCGTGCCCGCGTTTTCTTGCAAGGTGTGATCATCGACATCGACGAGACGTCCGGTCATGCCCGCAGCATTGTCCGCGTATCCGAGTCCCTGCCGGAAGGCAGCCAATAGACGATCGTCAATGCCACGAAAAGCCACCAACCAATGGGCGTTCGGCGAACTGTTCGCCGACCAGGAACTACGCACGGTGCTGACGGTGGCTCAATTGACGGGGCGCGTCCGCCAATTGCTTGAGGAGCGCATCGGCACGGTCTGGGTCAGCGGCGAAGTGACCAACCTGCGGGTCCAAGCGAGCGGCCATGCCTACTTCGCACTCAAGGATTCGAGTGCCCAGTTGAGCTGCGTATTGTTCCGGGGAATCGCCAACGGCAGCCGGGGCCTGCTCGACAACGGCGTAATGATTATCGCCCAGGGTGAGCTTACCGTTTACGAACCCCGCGGACAGTATCAGCTAGTCGTTCGCGAACTGGAACTTCAAGGAGCGGGCGCCTTGCAAGTCGCCTTCGAGAAGCTCAAGCGGGAGCTCGATGCTTTGGGCTATTTCGCCGCGGAGCGTAAGCGCCCATTGCCCCGGCTGCCGGAGCGTATCGGCTTGGTTACGTCGGCCACCGGTGCCGCCCTTCGTGACGTGTTACACGTGATCCAACGCCGGCAACCAGGTTTGGAAATTATCCTGGCGGCCTGTCGTGTTCAGGGTGACGGCGCGGGGGCAGAGATTGCTGAAGCCCTGGATGATCTGAATTACTGGTCCCAGCAGCAACCGAAGGGCAGGGGACTTGGCCTGGTTTTGATAACCCGGGGTGGCGGCAGTTTGGAGGATCTTTGGGCATTCAACGAACGCGTGGTCGCCGAGGCAATTCATCGATCATCCCTGCCCGTTGTCTCCGCGATCGGGCACGAGATCGATTTCACGATCAGCGATTTTGTGGCGGATCTTCGGGCCGCAACCCCGAGTGCCGCGGCTGAGATTATCACCGAAGGCGCTCACGCCAGCCGGTTCGTCATTCTGGAAGCGCAGCGGTCCTTGGCGCGGGCCGCTGTGAATCGGGTCACTGCCATGCGGGAGCTTTCCCAATCGATCCGGAAGCGGCTGGATCGCTGCCGCCCAACCCGGTTACTCCGCGAGCGCATGCAGTATGTGGATGAGTTCCGTGACCGTGCGGATCGAGTTATCCGCGCGCGACTTCGCTCGCACTGGGATGTCCACGCTGTTGTGTTGGGGCGATTCCTACGGATCAAACCGGAAAGCCGCCTTACAAAATGGCGATTTAAATTGGGCGACTTGATGGTTGCCTTGCGAAGGATTGGGACCCTGCGATTGCAGGCTCTCCGCGCTCAACTCCAAAAGGCTTCCGGCGAACTGCGAATTCTTTCGCCCACGGAAACGTTGGCCCGCGGTTACTCGATTACAACCGACGCCACGGGAACCATCATTCGCTCCGCACAGCAGGCGAAGGTGAATGAATTGATTCGAACACGGCTAAGCAACGGAACCATCGAGAGTAGAGTTCTGAGCAACGGACAGGCGCTGGGCTAGGAGTCTCCGGATAGCTCGAAGCTGCATATAACAAACATTGTGCGCCTATAACAAGACACCAAGACACTCCGTCGCGTTTCCTAAACTACCACCGCTGAGAATCAATCAACCTCCCGAACTATCGATTGCCCAAACCAAACCTGCTCGTGATCGGCCAGTAGACGAAGAATGACTTGCCAATGACATTCTGCTGCGGCACGGGCCCCCACGATCGCGAATCGCTGCTGTTAAGCGTGTTGTCACCAAAAGCCAGATAGGCATCGCTTGGAACCTCGTAGGTGGACGAGGCATCCCGGAAGTAAGGCGCGAGGTTTGCCATCGGGCCAAGCACATGCTTGCCGGTGACATCGTTGGCATGACCGAAATAGCCCTTCAATCCGTTGGCCGGTGGTTGGCCTTTTTCAAAGGTATAAACATTCTCGAAATGCTCTGTCGAAGCATCGAGACGCCGGCCGTCAATGACCAGGTGTTGATCGTCCCCTATGCTCACTTTTTCGCCACCCAGCGCCACCAGTCGTTTGATGTAAAACTGATCCTGTTGTGGGATCGCTGTGCCAGCGGTGGCAAATACAATGATTTCTCCGCGGTGCGGTTTCCGAAAATTGTAAGTCAATCGATTAACAAATAGATGATCGCCGCTGTGAATGCGGGTTGGCGGTATGATGTCCTCGCCCCGGCGATAAAACCTGCCCGGAGTCACGCCGGCGTAGTCGAATATGCGATCTTCCGGAAACCAGATCTTCTTCCGCGTACCGCCGGCGGTGTATTCTTGGCGCAAATTGAAGAGTAGAAACTTACTGGGTCGCCCAACGGAAGTAACCGGCCCATCGGTCTCCGCCGTTTCGTGGGCGTAGGAAACACCACGAATCCAAAACTCAAAGAAGCGAGCCACCGAACCCGGAATTTCGTCGGCGGATCGCAGCGATTCAAACGTCACGCCAAAAAGGGTCGGCTGCATGGAACCGGTGGGAATCTTGAACGGTTGGACAAAGAACGTGCGGATGCCCACCGCCACCGCAATTGCTACGAGGAAAACTTCGATGTTCTCGCGAATCGACGCACTTGGATAGGGCTTCAGCCACTTGTTCGCCGCTGTTTCCAGTTCTTCCATCTGCTTCTTAACCCCCGCCCGGTCCGCGCTGGTGGCCAAGGTAAACTCCATGGCCGCCATCGCCTGCATGAGTCCCTCGACGGCCGGCGGGCTGAGCAGGTCCCGTTGATGGTGCAACAATTTGCGAACCTGGCGATGCATCTCGGTCGCCTGGCGAATGGTTTTGGAAATGAACCAGCGGAAATTCATGTGCGCCCCTGCCCTAGGTTTTCAGTACTTCAATGAAGGCTTCCTGCGGGATGTTGACCGAGCCAATTGACTTCATCCGCTTTTTGCCTTCCTTCTGCTTTTCTAGAAGCTTGCGTTTGCGGCTGATGTCGCCGCCGTAGCACTTGGCCGTAACGTCCTTGCGCATTGCACCCAACGATTCGCGGGCTACCACCTTGCCGCCGATCGCCGCCTGAATGGCCACTTGGTATTGCTGCCGGGGAATCACTTCCTTCAGCTTCGCCGCCAGGGCCCGGCCGCGTGCCTCTGCCTTCGAGCGATGCACCAGGGCTGAAAATGCGTCCATCACCTCACCGTTTACCAGGATGTCCAGCTTCACCATGTCACTGACCGCATAGCCGTCATGCTCATAATCCATTGAGCCGAATCCGCGGCTGATCGATTTGATTCGGTCATGAAAATCGATCAGGATCTCGTTGAGCGGTGTGCGCGCGGTCAACATTACGCGTCGAGGGTCAAGCGTCTCCGTGTGCTCAATGTCCCCGCGCTTCTCGGATAGGAGCCCCATCATGTCGCCGATGTTTTCGTTGGGACACATGACAAAAGTCTTCACCATCGGTTCGTAGATGTCGCGGATGTAGGTGACATCCGGCAGGAACGCCGGGTTATCCACTTCCATTTCTGAGCCGTCCGTCTTCACGACTTTGTAAACCACGCTGGGATACGTGGCGATGATGTCCATGTTGAACTCGCGCCGGAGCCGTTCCTGCACGATCTCCATGTGCAACAAGCCGAGGAAACCGCAGCGAAACCCAAATCCCAA
>JANLTG010000211.1:0-8262 GCA_031362805.1 bacterium | reverse complement strand
CCCTCACTGGCGAGCGCCTTGCCGAGCGAGCCGACCATGTCGGCGAGGCCGCCGGTCTTCGAGTATGGATGCAATTCACTGCTGGCGAGAAGGAGTTTCATGTCGGGCTAGCCACAGAGGAACACAGATCAACGCGGATGGGAATGCTGGTGTTCTGCGCTATAGACTAAAGAATGGGTCAACTTGGGATCCATCGAAACTCAATGTCGGAAGCCTCAATGATCCACGTTGAGCCTCTCGCCCCAGGAAAACCGGCCCATTCAATTTCATGAATCACATGACCGGACTCAGACAAGGTAAACTCGTCATACAACCAATCCCCCAAACCGCGCGAACAAGACGGGTTCTGAAACTGATAGGAAATCACTTGGGGATAGTACAACTCGATATGCCCATCATGGTACGCGCCAAGCAACCTCACTCGAATTGATGTCAATCGATTCTCATGTCGTTCACCAACCGCAATCTCCGACACAGTGACGCTTTCCAACCAGCCGTCATGCGGACAACGATGATCGTGCGGTAGCTGCCACCACTCGGCCGTACCCAGAGCGTATGCACCCAAAGGAAACTGCTCCTGATTCTCACGGAGATACTGTTGGTACCGCTGATAGGCTCCGGCAACGTCCTCGCTCCGCTCTTTGCTCAGGTAGTAGGCCATGCGATTTCCCGAAAATGCATTGTCTTACTCAATCCGCTCCGCCTTCAAATACGGCTGTAATGGCGCAGGAATACTGATGCTGCCGTCCGCCTGTTGATGGGTCTCAACCAGCGCAACGAACAGCCGTGCGAGCGCGGTGCCGCTGCCGTTGAGGATGTGCGGCAGTTCATTCTTCCCGGCCTCGCTCTTGAAACGCAGGTTCATCCGGCGCGCCTGGTAGTCTTCGCAGTTCGAGCAGCTCGACACTTCGAGGAACTGCCCCTGCCCCGGCGCCCAGACTTCGATGTCGTAGGTCTTCGCGCTCGCAAACCCCATGTCGCCGGTGCAAAGCATGATCACGCGATAATGCAGTCCGAGGAGTTGCAGCACCTTCTCGGCGTTGGCGACCAACTTCTCCAGTTCGTCATAGCCGTGCTCCGGCTTCACGATCTTGATCAGCTCCACCTTGTCGAACTGATGCACGCGGATCATCCCGCGGGTGCCGAGCCCCGCCGCGCCCGCCTCCGCGCGAAAGCACGGCGAGTAAGCAACGTAACGGATCGGCAGTTCCTTCTCCGCCAGAATCTCCTCGCGATGAATGTTCGCGACCGGCGCCTCAGCGGTGGGAAGCAGGTAAAGCTCTCCGTGGGTGGACGCATCATCGCCCTCAAGGACCGCGTAGGCTTGGTCCTTGAATTTGGGAAACTGGCCCACGCCTTCCATGCACTCGCGTTTGATGATGTACGGCGGCGCAACCTCGGTGTAGCCGTGTTCGTTGGTGTGCAGCTCGAGCAGGAATTGAATCAACGCCCGCTCCAAGCGCGCGCCCCAGTTCGTGTAAAGCAGGAAGCCGCTGCCGGAAAGTTTCGCGCCGCGCTTGAAATCGATCAGCTTGAGCGCCTCGCACAGCTCGATGTGGTTCTTCGGCTGGAACCCGAACTTCGCCGGTTCGCCATGCGTGCGAACCTCTGGATTGTCCTCGGCGGTCTTGCCGGCGGGAACGGATTCGTGCGGGACGTTGGGAATGCGAAGCAGGTATTCGGTCTGGCCGACTTCGTAAGTTGCGGCATCTCGGTCCAGTTCAACAATCCGGTCTCCAATTTCTCTAACCTCCACCTTCTTTGCTTCTGCTTCCTGAAGCTTCTTCTGGCCCATGAGCGCTCCAATTTCTTTGGAGGCTGAGTTGCGCTTTGCTTTGAGTCGTTCGACTTCCGTGACGACCTTGCGCCTCTGCTCATCGAGCTGGAGGAGTTTATCAATGCTCTTTTCGTCGCCCGCGCCGCGCAACGCCAGCCGCGCTTTGATCGCCTCGGCGTGGTCCCGGATCCGTTTAATATCCAACATGCGCAGCGAGTATGCGAAGGCAGCCGGGGCGTCGCAAGCGGGAAGGCGCGATCACTTCAGGCCTTCAGCACTTCAGGACGAACCCGCAGCTTTCTGGTTCCGGCGGAGTTGCCGGAGGTGACCATAGCCAACCAGCTTCTTGAGCTGTTCATCCCACAAGCGCAGCGTCGCTGACTTGAAGCTCGAGCTCAGCGTAATCGGGACAACCTCCTGGAACAGGGGGTGCGAACGATGACAACGCTCGAGGTTGTAGTTTGGAATGCGCGGGCTCAGATGGTGAATGTGATGAAAGCCGATGTTGCCGGAGAACCATTGCAGGATCTTCGGCAGCTTGTAGAAGGAACTACCCTGGAGCGCGGCCGCCGTGTAGTCCCACTCTTCGCTGCGTTCCCAATAAACTCCTTCAAACTGGTGTTGCACGTAGAACATCCAGACTCCGGAAGCCCCGGCCACCGCCATGGCAATGAGTTGGAGCACCAGATAGGTGGTAATGCCAAAGGCCCAGCTCAGCGCAATGGCCATGGCGAGTAAAGCCAGGTTCATCCAATGCACCGATTGCCGCTCCCGGGGCTTAGCCTGCCGGGCGGGAAAGCGTTGATAGATGGCGAACAAGAACAACGGGGCGAAGACGAACAGCACGATCGGGTTCCGCGCGATCCGATAGGCAAAGCGCCGCCAACGCGAGGACTCCAGATATTCCTGGACCGTCATCGTCCAGACATCGCCAATGCCGCGTTTGTCTAGATCGCCCGAGCTGGCGTGGTGAATGGAATGCTCCCAGCGCCAGTGAAAGTAGGGAGTCATCGTCAACATCCCGGAGATGAACCCCACCACGTCATTGGCTTTGCGGGACGGGAAGAACGAGCCGTGCCCGCAGTCGTGGAAGATAATGAACACACGCACGAGGAAAGCGCAGGACAGCATCGCCAGCGGCACGGTGAGCCACCACGACACCGACAGGCTGAGGTACATGAGATACCAGAGGAGAGCGTAGGGCCCGAGCGTGTTGACAAGCTGCCAGATCGCCCGACCCGTCGAGGGCTTTTGAAATTCCGTGACGATCCGCTTCCATTCCGAGGCGTCCATCGGTCGGGTCTCCCTTGCCGGCTTGGCTGGGTCGGTCATTTTGCCGGCCGGACGAGGGGACGCCATTTCAGGCTGGTTCAACGAGGTTGATTGAGTGCGATCAGTAGGCATTTGGACTCAGGTTCGACTTAAGTTCTACAAGACTCTATTCACCGGGATTCAAGGTTCCCAATTAAACCATGCATAGTGCGCCGCAGATTATCAATCGGTCGAGGGATCGTCGGACTCAACAGAAACCATGAGGCTTGACTATTGTTTCGCAGTCCGGCGCTGACGCGGCCCATCAATGCCTGTGACATTGCATCTCGTCAAGACGGCTGCTCGCTCTGCTTTGGCAGGAAAAGCCCATCCCTTGGCTTCCAACGGGTTACCCCATGAGCGCAGCGGACAAGAATTCCGAAGCGGAGGCGTAGCCCGAAACGGTCCGATCACGGCATCAGCTGTTAGAATGAAAACTGCCTTCCGTCGATTGAGCCGACGCGATTGCCAGCTAGGAACCAAAAACTCCGCCGTTAATGTCCACCGTTGCTCCCGTGATGAATCCGTCGCTTTCACTGGCCAGGAAAGCCACGGCACGCGCGACATCGGCCGGTGTGCCCGCCCGACCCAGCGGAATGCCGGCGATAGTCACTGCCGCGGATTCAGGCGTGGTGTGCGTGTCGTGGAATGCAGTGCCAAGAATCAAACCCGGCGCCACGGCGTTGACCCGGATACCGCGCGGTCCAAGTTCTTTGGCCAGCGAACGGGTCCAGGTGAGCACCGCGCCCTTCGCCGCCGAATAAGCCAGTGAGCCCGCGTGTCCTCCCATGCGCCCGGCCAGCGAAGCCAGGTTCACGATGCTGCTCGCTTTCGCCGCCGCGAGGTGCGGCACCGCGTGACGGGTGACCAGCATCGTGCTGGTGAGGTTCACGTCGATAATTCGCTGCCAGAACTCGAGGTCCAGATCTTCGATCTTCCGACGACCAATCAGGTCGCCGGTGTTGTTCACCAAAATATCAAGTCCGCCGAGGAAGGTGACGGCACGATTGACCAACTCTTGCGCGGCGGTGTCGCTGGTCAGGTCAGCCGCAAAGCATTGCGCTCGCACGCCGGGCGGAGCCGCTTGTTTCACAGCTTCGGCGCCCTCGGAACTCTTGTGATAGTGGATGGCCACGTCGCAGCCCTGGCGCAGCAGCTCTTCAACGATGGCCCGCCCGAGTCCCTGACCACCCCCGGTGACGAGTGCACGTTTGGATTGGAGTCGATTCATTTCAGATGGTTTCTTTCAGATTCTGGTTTTGAAATTCCGGCAACGGCCGCAGCGGTCCCATGACGAACAACACGAGACTCGCTGCCACGAGCGGCATGATGCCGCAGGCAATGAACACCGGCGTGTAACCGTATTGATCGATCACCCGCCCGCTCAGCCAGCTGAACAGCATCCCGCCGAAGCCCGACCCCATGCTCGCCAGGCCCCAGACGGACGCGACCATGTTTTTCGGAAACACATCCGGCGGAAACGCCAGCGCGTTGCTGTTGTATCCGGTGTAGCCAAACGTCGCGACCGAGATCCACGCCACCGACGCCCAGACATTCGTGACCAGGATGGCCGGGATGGCAGAAGTCATCAGCAAGGCGAAAATGGCCACCACGGTTTTCCGTGCCTGGGAGCTGGGCACACCGTTGCGGATTAGCCGGCCGGTAAGCCAGCCGCCAACGAGATTGCCAAGGTCCGCGGTCACGAACGGAATCCACGCCGTCATGCCGATCCTGGCGAGATCGAAGCCGTGAACACTCTTGAGGTATTGCGGGAACCAGAAGATGTAAAAATACCAAACGGGATCGAGAAACACTTTCGAGAGCGTGAGCACGCCGAGAAACCGCGTGCGCAACAGCCGCCACGGAGTTGCCGGCCGCGCGGTCACTTCGGCCTGCACATTTGCCGGCGTGCGATAGACCAGCCACCAAATTGCCAGCCACACGTAGCCCGTGAGGCCGACCACGATGAACGCCGTTTGCCAGCTGAATCGCAGCGCCAGCCAGGCGACCAGTGGCGGGGCGATGATTGCCCCGATGGCGGCGCCGCTGTTGAAGATGCCGGCCGCCAACGCCCGCTCGCGCGCGGGGAACCATTCGGCCACCACCTTCACGCCCGCCGGCCAGTTGCCGGCCTCGCCGATGCCCAGCAGGAAGCGAAAACCAGCGAGCGACCAGGGCCCGGTCACCAGCGCGTGCAGGATGCCGGCAGTGGACCACCATGCCATGCAGAGCGCATAACCGAGCCGTGTGCCGAGGCGGTCGAGCAGCAGGCCCGACACACCATTCGAAAGGGTATAGGCGAGCATGAAAGCGGAGAGCACGTAGCCGTAAGCCTCGTTGCTCATCTTAAACTCTTCGCGCAGCGCCGGCGCGACCACCGAGAGCGCCTGGCGATCGAGGTAGTTGATGATCGTGGCCACCAAAGCAAAACTGACCATCACCCAGCGCAAGCGCGAGGTCTGCGCAGTGTCAGAATCAGAGTCGGTGGCGGAGAGACCCATACCTTGCAATCAATCGCCGACGGTTATCGTGGTGTCGTCTTGGTTTCGGAGTTCGGCACCAGTGAGCAGTCAGCAAACCAATAGATCTGGTCGGGCACGGTGCCCAAATCGGTGAACGAGATGCGGACCTTATCGTCGTCCCAAGGAGCGACAAACGTGTAACGCACGGGCTCCCACTCGGCGGAGACCGGCATCTGCTTCTGCGTTTGGTGGTCCCACGGTGCGTGGTTCTGCATGCAATTCACCATGATGCTGCCGGCGCGATCGGACTTCGCCCAAAACGTCAGGACGTAGGCCTTGCCTTTCTCGACGCGCATACCCGTCTGGTAAACCTGCAACCGCCACGGCTTATCGCCGATGGTCAGCACCCTGAGTCTCAGAGCGGCTTTGCCTTCCGGACCTTCCGCAACAATCTCTGCTCGACCGGTGGCCCCGGACTCCATTACCACCCAGTGGTTGGTGCCGTCAGCGAAATTGCCGTTGAGTAGCATCTCAGCGCCCGCCTGCTTCGGCTTCAGATCCTTCACTCGGATGTTCCGAAAACGCACTTCCTGTTTCGAGAATTCTTCACCTTTCGGAACCTGCATTCCGATTCTCCCTTTCCTGGAGCCCTTCTCTTTTGCATCCACTACTTTCAGTCCGTTCAGATAGACCACGATGTGATCGTCCTCGCAGGTGACGGCCAGACGGTTCCATTCGTTCGCCTTGTGCAGGTTGTTGGTCTTGGATTCAGTGTGATGCAGCAAGCTCCCAGTCAGCTTCCGCGCCGGCAGATCACTGATCTGAACCTCGAAGCCGTGCACATCGGGGGAACCCGCCGCTTCCTTGGGCATGCGAAGGGCGATGCCGGTGTTGCACTTTTCAGGAACCTTGAACTCCAGTTCCAGCGTGAAGTCGCTCCATTCCGCTTCGCTGAAGAGCCAGCCATCCTCTTTCTCCGCCGGGTCCTGTCGGCCCACAAGATCGCCGTTTTCCACCTGCCAAACGGCGCGCGCCTGCAGGGTCCAGCCTTCGAGATTTTGCCCGTTGAAGACCGAAGCAAGTCCGGCGTCATCAACCACCGGTTGCGCGGCGTGGATGACGGCGCTGCCCAGAACGAGCAGGGTGAGAGCGAGCGGGGTGAGCGCATTTGGAAACAAACCTGGCGTGCTGTTTTTCATCAAGTGGCGTTTTAATTTACTCGAAGGCGATGTCATCAATGAAGAAGCTGCCGTCTCCTTCTCCCGCGTTGAAGATTTGGAGTTCGCCGTCGGTGTAAAAGTCTTTCTGTAATTTGTCTTTCTTCCCTCCATCAGCACCCCTCCGGGGTGAGGTGGAGCGAAGGCGAGCGTAGCGAGCCGAGCGCAACCGAACCCCGGAGGGGTGCTGATGCTCGGCGCGCGAAAAACTGGTCGAGGGCGGGCCACGTTGGTTTCCTGTTGGGGTGTCGCAAACACATCCAACATTCAAATCCACATGGCCCACCCCACCGAGCCTGATCTCGTGAACCACGTCCTGCAACTCCTGACCGACCAAGGCTGCGACGGCTTCGCCGAAGGCCTGCGCATCCTCGTCAACGAAGCCATGCGCGTCGAACGCCATCAAGTGCTCCAGGCCCAGCCGTACGAACGGACCGACACCCGCCTGGGTTACGCCAACGGCTACAAACCCAAGACCCTCACCAGCCGCCTCGGTCCCATCACCTTCCGCGTCCCGCAGGTCCGGGGTGAAACCGACTTCTATCCCAGCGCCTTGGAAAAAGGCATTCGCTCCGAACAGGCCCTCAAACTCGCCCTGGCGGAAATGTATGTCCAGGGCGTCTCCACCCGCAAAGTCTCCGCCATCGTCGAGGAGCTTTGCGGCACCAGCGTCAGTTCCGCTCAGGTCAGCGCCTGCGCCAAACTCCTGGACGCCGAACTCCAAAAGTGGCGGGAGCGACCGCTCGGTGAATATCCCTACCTGCTCATCGACGCCCGCTATGAAAAGGTCCGGCAGGACGGCCAGTTGCTCGATTGCGCCGTCCTTATCGCCCTGGGCGTCCGGGCCGACGGTAAACGCGTCCTGCTCGGCGTCAGCGTCGCCCTGAGCGAAGCCGAGGTTCACTGGCGGGCCTTCCTCCAAAGCCTCGTCCAACGCGGCCTGTGCGGGGTCCGGCACATCACCAGCGATGATCACACCGGACTCAAGGCCGCGCGCACGGCGGTCTTTCCCGCCGTGCCCTGGCAACGCTGCCAGTTCCATCTCCAACAGAATGCCCAGGCCCATGTGCCGCGGCTCGAGCAGCGCGCCGAAGTCGCCCGCGCCATCCGCAGCGTCTTCGAGAGTCCCAGCCGGCCGGCCGCCGAGTCGCGCCTCAAGCAGCTCGCCACCCACTACGCCAAGAGCGCGCCCAAACTGACCACTTGGATGGAGGAAAACCTGCCGCAGGGCCTGACCGTCTTCGCGCTGCCCGTCGCTCACCAGAAACGGATGCGCACCTCCAACGCGCTGGAACGAGTGAACCAGGAAATCAAACGCCGCACCCGCGTCGCCCGCCTCTTTCCCAACGAAGCCGCCCTCCTGCGCCTGGTCACCGCCCTCCTTGCGGAAACCAGCGACGAATGGGAATCCGGAAAAATCTACCTCAACATGGAAGCCTCAACCCAGCCCTCAGTTTGAACTCGCCAAATTTACAGAAAGAAAAATTGCGCAGCC
>JANLTG010000131.1:0-1807 GCA_031362805.1 bacterium | reverse complement strand
GGACAGCGATGTCGATTTGCTCGTGACGCTGGCACCCGGCACCAGCGCTCTGGCGCTCGGTGGGTTGTTGCTGGATGCTCAGGAACTGCTCGGCCGACGCGTGGACGTCGTCACCGAAGCCAGCCTGCATCCTGCGCTGCGCGACCGAGTGCTGGCCGACGCGGTTGCGTTGTGACTTCGGGGCCCGATGCCGACCGCGTGCTGCTCGCACACCTGGCCGCCCGCACTTGCGATGAGGATTGACGTAGGGGCTCTCGCCGTCGGACGGGACGATGCTGACCCCGGCGATGTCGGCCTTGCCTTGATCTGGTCACCGTGCTAATCTGGTCAGCATGACTAGAAAAACACCTGGCTTGGCAAATCCGCTTGCGCAGCCGTCAAGCAGTCGCTGGCGCCTTCAGGACGCCAAGGCGCGATTCAGCGAGCTGGTGCGCCTGGCACACAGTGCTGGGCCGCAGCATGTGACGCTGCATGGTCGCGATTCAGTCGTTGTCGTTGACGCAGTCGAGTTTCGCCGCCTGAAGGGCGCGAGAACTGGGCAGTTGCTGATTGATGCCCTGCAAGCCTCGCCGCATCGCGCGGTTGATGTCGAACCGCGCCGATCGGCCATGCCGGTGCGGGCGATCAAACTGTGACCGGCTGGTTGCTCGACTCCAATGTGATTTCGGAGTTGCGTCGGCCTCGCCCCAGTGCGCGTGTACGGGCCTTCGTCGCCGGCCAGCCCCTGGAAGAGCTCTTCGTCAGTACCGTGACCTTCGCCGAAATCCGTTACGGCATCGAGGCGGTGAGTGATCCGATCCGGCGCGCCGAGATCCATGATTGGCTGATGCACAAAGTCAGGCCGATGTTCGACCAGCGCGTGCTTGAGGTCTCCGAGGACATCATGTTCAAGTGGCGCCTGCTGGTTGAAGACGGGCGCAAGGTCGGGCATACCTTTTCGCAGCCTGACCTGATCATCGCGGCAACCGCCCTCCACCACGGGCTGACGGTGGTGACCCGCGACACCGGTGACTACAAGCTCGCGCGAGTGCCGCTGTTGAATCCCTGGGTCGACGCAACGCCGTGAGCTTGCCGCGGACGCCGCTTGGCGAGGCAGGCGGGAACCATGAACCGGGCGGGGGCCATGCAGATTTCGGTTTGAAGGTCTGACCGGCCGCTTTGGGTCGGGTCCCGCCAGATTCGGCCCGTCGCTGCGTGCGGCAGCTCTTGCCGAGAAACCGGAAGCCTGAACTAAGCTCAGCCGGCCGAAATCTATTCGGCTTCGATCCCGTTTTCACGGGCCACGCTCGTCCACCGAGGCACATCGGTGGCGATGCGCGTCCGCATGTCAGAAGGCGTGCTCAGCATGGGCACCATTCCCATCGCCAAGATCCGAGCGCGGACTTCCGATTCTGCAAGGATTTCCCCAAGAGCCGTATTCCACCGCGCGACGACCGCAGCGGCAGTGCCCTTCGGTGCGATCACGCTAAGCCAGTAACCCGAAAACCCGCCGTATTGCGACATCGTACGAAGCGATTCCATCCGGCTCTCGCCCAGTGCTGGAACCTCGGGCACGAGTGGCGAGCGCTGCGCCCCGGCCATCGCGAGCAGGCGGATCTTGCCAGTGTCGTGAAGAGCCTTCACCGTGCTCACCGGAACACCGCCCGAGAACGTGGCCTCGCCGGCGGTCACCGCCAGGACTGCGCGCGGCGCACCGTTGTAGCGCACCACCTCAAACTGCGTGTCCGTCATCTTGCGGAAGAGGTTGATCGATACCAGATCACCGCTCGCGTTTGCGTAATTTCCCTTTCCGGGGTTGGCCTTCAGC
>JANLTG010000125.1:0-2141 GCA_031362805.1 bacterium | reverse complement strand
AGCGCCGGCTCGACGTCACCGTGCCGAAGGGTGTGCGCGAAGGCCAGCATCTGCGCCTGTCCGGACAGGGCGCGCCCGGCTTGGGCGCCGGTACGGCCGGAGACCTCTATCTGGAGATCATGTTCCGTCCCGATCCGCGATTCCGTGTCGACGGCCGCGACGTCTACATGAACCTGCCCGTCGCCCCATGGGAAGCAGCGCTGGGCGCTTCGGTGTCCGCCGCCACGCCTGAAGGCCCGGTGCAACTCACCATCCCGCCCGACTCGGCCGCAGGCCGCAAGCTGCGGCTGAAGGGCAAAGGCATCCCGGGGAAATCGCCCGGCGACTTGTATGCGGAGCTGTCGATCGTGGTGCCGCGTGCCGACAGCGACGCCGCCAGGGATGCCTATCGGGCGTTCGAGAAAGCTTTCGATTTCAACCCCAGGGCCGATGCCGGAGGTGGAAAGTGACCAGCGAAACCAATCCGTTTGCCGTGAGCGGCCATGTGGTGGAAGAGGAGATCCAGTTCACCCTCGTGGAGCTGTGCCGGGCCTGCAGCGCCACCGAAGAACAGCTGTCGGCACTGGTGTTCGAAGGAGTGCTCGAACCTGCCGGTCAGCGCATCGAGGAATGGCGCTTCGCCGGTGCAACGCTGCGCCGCGCGCGGGTGGCGCTGCGCCTCGCACGCGACCTGGAGATCAACCCTCCCGGTGTGGCCCTGGTGCTCGACATGCTCGACGAGATCGAAAGCCTGCGGGCGCAGGTGGCACGCCGGGACATGCGCTGAAGCGTCAGCGCTCTTCCCGCCTTGGTGGGGGTGGGCGCCCTTCGTTCTAGCGCGGCACTTCCATCTTGCAGGTGGTCGGCATCGCGACGTCCTTGTTCTCGAGGCGCAGGTCGGTCCTCCAGCCGTAGCCGGTGCCTTCGGCCTCGTACTTCACCGCGCCTCCTGCCTTGGTGAACGTGGCGATGTACTGGGACACGATCAGTTGATGGTCGTCCGCCCGCATCCAGGCCTCGCCGGTTTCGCCCTGGAACCGCATGCCGTGCAATGCCATCGCGACCTTGACCGGGTCGGCCGACTGGGCTGTGGTGATCGCCTTCGCGAGCATGTCGACTTGCAGCTTGGGCAGATTGATCCAGAAGTCTTCGTTGTAGCGCTTCTTGTAGTCGTTGGCGAATTTCTCGAGCCTGTTGTCGGCGACGTTGGTGTGCCAGGTGAGTATCTGCCGGATGTGATCGGCGCCCGCCTTGCCGATGGATCCCGGCACGCCGGCATTGTTGGCATTCAAGGTGTAATACACGACATCGAGGCCCGAATCCTTGCTGGCCTTGATCAGCAGCGACAGGTCCGGCCCCCAGTTGCCCGTGAGCACGATATCGGCGCCCGAGGCCTTGATCTTGGCGATGTAGGGCGCGAAGTCCTTCACCTTGCCCAGCGGATGAAGGTCGTCGCCCACCACCTTGATGTCCGGCCGCTTCGCCGCGAGCATTTCCTTCGCGGCGCGGCTGATCGCCTGGCCGAACGCGTAGTCCTGGTTGATGAGATAGACCGACGGCGTGCCCTTCTGCCGGGCGATCACATCGGTGAGGGCGTTCACCCGCATGTCGGTGTGCGCCTCCCAGCGGAAATGCCAGAAGCTGCATTTCTCATTGGTGAGCGGCGGGTCCTGCGCGGCGATGTTGAGCAGCAGTACCGCCTGCTGCGGGTTGCGGACGTTGTGCTTGTTGATCGAGTAGTTGCTGATATTCTTTTGAGGCGACGGCAATCCTGATATCGCGGGTCGTTTCTAAATTAAAAAGATAGCTAGTCAAAATTTGATCGACGCGCCAACCACGAATGGACTCCATAGTCTCTTGAGACGTAACCTGACCGTCTTGCTTTTGCAACACGACAATTTTGTCTTCAGGGCGCATATCTTGCGCAACAAAGGGACTATGGGTTGAGACAATAAATTGCAAGTTTGGAAACAGTGAACGCACTTCTTCAACAATGGTTCGTTGCCATCGTGGGTGCAAATGAATATCAATCTCATCGATGAGGACAACCCCTGGTGCTTCAAGTGGGTTCTTCATTTTGGGGAATGCCCCCACCAGCCGGCGAATCAGGTCGCCAATCCATGCCGTTGTGCTGCGATAGCCGTCACTCAGTTTATAAATTG
>JANLTG010000038.1:0-22434 GCA_031362805.1 bacterium | reverse complement strand
CGGCGAACCCGTTTATCTCGCCGACCTCTGGCCCACGCTCCAGGAAGTGCGCGACGCCATGCAGTCATCGCTCAAGCCGGAGATTTTCCAGAAGCTCTACAAGAACTTCGCGTCGCAGAATCCGAAGTGGAACGAGATCCCGTCCACCGTGGGCAACGTCTATGAGTGGGACCGCCAGAGCACCTACATCCAGGAGCCGCCGTTCTTCACGAACTTCGGCATGGAGCCGGGCAGCATCAAGCCCATCACCGGCGCGCGCGCCCTCGGCATCTTCGGCGACAGCGTGACCACCGACCACATCTCGCCCGCCGGCGCGATCAAGAAGAGTTCGCCCGCCGGAAAATTCCTCGGCGACAACGGCGTCGAGTTCGTGGACTTCAACAGCTACGGCTCACGCCGCGGCAACGACCGCATCATGACGCGCGGCACCTTCGCCAATGTCCGCATCAAGAACCTGATGCTCGGCGGCGAGGAAGGCGGCAACACCATCTACCAGCCCACCGGCGAGAAGATGGCGATCTACGACGCGGCGGTGAAGCACATCGCCAGCGGCACGCCGCTCATCATCCTGGCCGGACAGGAATACGGCACCGGCTCCAGCCGCGACTGGGCTGCGAAAGGCACGAACCTGCTCGGCGTGAAAGTCGTCGTGGCGCAGAGCTTCGAGCGCATCCACCGCAGCAACCTCGTCGGCATGGGCGTGCTCCCATTGCAATTCAAGGAAGGCACCACCGCCCAGACCTTGAAGCTCGACGGCAGCGAGACCTACGACATCGTGGGCCTCGACGCGAACCTCAAGCCCCAGCAGGACCTCACGCTCAAGATCACGCGCAAGGACGGCACGGTGGAGAACATCGCCGTCGCCTGCCGCATCGATACGCCCATCGAGATCGACTACTACCAGCACGGCGGCATTTTGCCGTACGTGTTGCGCCAGTTGGTGGCGAAGGCGTAGTCCGTGGAGCGCGGAGCTCTAGCTCCGAGTGAATCGAAACGAACATTAACTCGCAGAGCTGGAGCTCTGCGCTCCGATGCCATGAACCCTCTTACCAAACGTCGCTACCTGCGTGAATTGGTCGAGGCAAAGAACAAGGCGTTTCCGCCACTCACCGAGGCGGAGCGCGCCCTCGGTTTCCTCGGCTGGCATGAGCGTGGTTATCTGCCGCACTGCGATTATCCCGGACTGGTTCAATTCGTGACGTTTCGTCTGGCGGACTCGATGCCCGCTTCGCGCCGGGGTGAATGGGGACATCTGCTTTCCATTGAGGGCGACCGCGAGAAGCGCGCAAAACTGGAAGAGTATCTGGACACTGGCGTGGGTGAGTGTTTGCTCCGCGATGCGCGCATCGCGAAGGTTACTGAAAGCGCGCTGTGTCATTTCCATCTCGACCGCCACGATCTACTCGCGTGGTGCGTCATGCCGAATCACGTCCACGTCTTGGTTCACGTGTGGCAGACGCCGCTCGCGAAGCTTCTTCAAAGTTGGAAGTCCTTTGCGGCCAACGAAGCAAATGAAATCCTGGGGCGCACCGGCTCGATGTGGGAACCGGAATACTGGGACACGTTCATGCGGGACGAGGAGCAGGAGCGGAAAGCCGTTCGCTACATCGAAGCCAATCCCGTGAAGGCCAACCTGTGCCGCGCGACGAAAGAATGGCCGTTCAGCAGCGTCCGCTTTCGCGACGAGTATCACCGCCTGGAGCTGCCGGGTGCGGACGGAACGCAGAGCTCCCGCTCTGCGAGTTGATGATGAGGAACACGCGGAGCTGGAGCTCCGCGCTCCGTCAGTGCTTTGACTCGGCCGGGCCTGCGGCGGCTTTCGCCAGCAAATCACCTTCGCCAAGCTTGCGGTGGAAGAGTTCGAGCGCCATCTGGTAGCACTGCGTCGCGAGCGCGGGGTCGTAGCGATGGCCTTCGTCGCGGAGGAAGGCGTGCTGGCCGTTGAACTCGTGCCAGGTGAAGTTCGCGTTCACTTCGCAGAGCGTGTTGTAGATTTTCTTACGGCCTTCGAGCGGGACATGCGGGTCTTGCTTGCCCCAGAACATGAGGAGTTCGCCCTGGATGTCTTTCGCGCTGGCCAAGGTGTCATTGCCCGTCTTGCTGAACGTTTCCTTGTGCAGGTCCGTGGCGTAGAAGCAGACGGCGGCACGCACGTCCGGGTTCTTCACAGCAGCACGGAAGCTCAAGTGCCCGCCGATGCAGATGCCGAGCGTCCCAAGTTTGCCGGTGCAATTCGGGTTTGCCTTGAGGAATTCCAGCACCGCCCGGGAATCACCGTCGAGGCCGCGCAGCTCCTTCTCCATCTTGAGTGCATTGCCGCGATCCGCACCGGCTTGATCGTAGGCCAGCACGCAGCCGGCAGGTTCAAACTCGTGCCAGATCTCCGGCACGGCAACGACATAGCCGTGACCAGCAAGCAGTGCAGCGGTGCGGCGAATTGGCCCGGTGGTCTGGAAGATCTCCGGGTAGAGCAAAATGCCGGCATAGCGGCCTTCGGCTTGCGGGCGGAAGACGGAAGTCCGCATCGGGCCGGTGGGAGTCTGAAGTTCTACGAACTCGTTGTCTTTGATGGTCATGGCAGGTCGTGAAGCAAAGGCTACGGTCGCGCCGCATCATTTTATCCGGCTCAAGAATTCCAAAAGGTCAGCCGCTTCCTGCGCGGTCAGGCTGTCGAGCAGACCTTCGGGCATGAGGCTGGTCTTCTGAATCCGGATCGCGCCCACGCTGGCGGTGGGAAGGAAGATCTCGTCACCGCTGGCCACCTTGATTCGAATGCCGGAGTCGTCCGCTTGGCTGACAAAACCGGTTTGGCTTTCGCCGTCCTTCGTATCAACCACCCGGGCCCACCATGCTTCGTCCACAATCAGGTTCGGCTTCGTGATGTGCGCGAGCAGTTGTTCGCGGGAATATTTTTCTCCGATCCTCGCCAACGGCGGGCCGAAGTTGCGGCCCTCGCTGCCAAGCTGATGGCAATTGAAACACTGTGCTCCGGCGGCGGCAAAAAACACTTCGCGCCCGCGGACGGCGTCGCCCTTCAACGCGAGCACGGACTGCGGGACAAAGCCGGTGCCGAGCGTGTGGCGGCGTTGCTCGGGCGGGAGGAAGCGTTCAAACAAGTCGCGCGTGGCGGCGTTCGTTGATTGCATGGCGCGCTCGATGGTCGTGCGGCGCGTCCCAACCGCGCCTTTCGCCGAGAGCGCGAGGG
This sequence comes from bacterium, assembly GCA_031362805.1. GTDB lineage: Bacteria > Verrucomicrobiota > Verrucomicrobiia > Limisphaerales > RI-55 > RI-55. Next base: position 19,229 of record JANLTG010000038.1, on the reverse strand, counting down.
CCTCGCGAAGCGCATAGGAGGTGTTGCTGAAGCTGGTCGGGGCCGCATCGCCAGCTAATCCTTCGGACTTCAATTGGCCGATCCATTCGGCCACCACGCGGACGCCGCGATCATCGACTTCGCGGGAGCCGATGATCGGCATGCGGCCGCTGCCGGCGGTCAGGATGCGATAGAGCAGGGCGGATTGATCGGGATGACCGGGTGAAACGATGCGAGCGTCAGCAATCCCAAAATCTCCGCGCGCGGGCTTCACGTCGATGGCTTTGAGTTTGTCCGCCTCAAACGCGATGGGCCAATACATGGCGACCGCCCCTCCCGCATCGGGCTTGTGGCAGTGGGCACAATTGGCGTGCAAGTAGGAGCGCGCCCGTTGTTCGAGCGGCGCGGCCGGGTCATGAGGATTCGCTAGCAGGACAAACTTGGCCGGCGATTCGCCGCGCTCGATGAGCCCGAGCTTCGTCAAGCGCTCCAGCTCCGAGCTGCCGTTGGCGGACTTGGCGCTGGCGAGTTGGTGTGGCTCGAAGGCGTTCAAGTTGCCGTGCAGCTCCGCGACCCGGACCATGTGGCAGCGGATGCACTCGGCCCGCGCGTGAAACCGCCAGCGTTGTTCACGTCGTCCCCCGGGGGCGCTGGCGTCGATCACATTGAGGATGTCTTCCGCACCGTCCTTGTCCACGAGCTCGGCATCGGTTTGTGCTTCGTTCCAGCGATAAGTGTAGGCGCGTTGGGCGAGGCCATCGAAGTGGAGCAGTTGCGTCTCGATCCGGCGCGCGGTCTTGGGCTGGCCGGCGGTCATCTCCATGGAAACGGTGCGCAGCAATACCGCGTTGGTCGGCGTCTCGAGGTAATCGTTCTTCCACCTGGCGCGGCCGGTTCCGGGAAATGCCGCCGCGCGAACCGCGGTGGCGTGGTCGTTCCACATGGGCACCGCGAGGTCGAACGCTTCGACGCCGGGCGCGAGTGCGTGCTCCTTAACGGAGGTGAACAAGCCGGTTTCGCTGAGCTTGCGCGGGAAACCGCTGCCGTCGCCGCTTTGGGGATTGGGTCGTAGTTCATAGACCCCGCCGTCGCGGTAGTCGACGTAGTAGAGCTCGTGCTCGTTGTCTTCCGCGAAGGCGATGATCTGGTGCGGCGTCACCGCGAGTTCCTGGCGTTTCTCAACTTTGCCCTCGCGCCACCAGAGCGCCCAGATGCGGCTCATCGCCCAATCGCCGTAGATGTAGGCGTCGCGCAGTTCGGGCAGGCGCTGGCCGCGATAAATGAGCCCACCCGTGATGCTCGTGGCTTCGATGTGTGAATGACTGTAGACCGGCGCCTCGATCGGCGTCGGCCCGTGCGGCCAACTCGGATGAACACTGTGCGGTCCCTCGACCACGCTCCAGCCGCCGTTGAAGCCGGCGTGGTCGATGCGGAAGATTGATTCCCAAAGTTCCCAGCCGACGTCGCCCACCCACAGCGCCCCGTCGCGCGGGTCAAAGCTCATCTTCCACGGATTGCGAAAACCGTAGGCCCAGATCTCCGGGCGCGCGCCGGGTGTCTTGATAAAGGGGTTGTCGGAAGGAATTGAATAGGCCCGGTCGCTGGTTGGGTGATCGACGTCGATCCGCATGACGCTCGACAGAAAATCGTCGAGCCGCTGGCCGGTCTCATGGGGATCGGGCGGTACCGGCGACGCGGAATCGCCGGCGGAGAAATAGAGCATGCCGTCGGGGCCGAAGTGGAGGTCACAGCCATTGTGACCGTTCGACGGCCAGGTCACGATGGTTTTCGCGGAGTCAGCGTTCAACGTGGGCGGGTTGCCGGGGTGCAGTTCAAAGCGAACGATGCGCACCTCCTGCGGCTTGGCGCCCGCAGCCCACAGGGCGGCGTAAATGAAATGATTCGTCGCGTAGCCGGGATGAAACTCGAGGCTGTAGGCTTCACCTTCGCGACCGACTGCGGGCAGCAGATCGGCGATCACTTGGGGCGCGGCGGACTGCGAGCGGTCGATCCCGTGCAGGCGTCCCTTCTGGTCGAGGATCAACGCCCACGACGAGCCCGGAATGAAATCGAGCTCGGTGGCGTTCTGAATCTTCGTGTCGTGCAAAACCCGCTGGGCGACGTAGGGCGCTGGCGGTTCGGGCGCGCCGCTGACGCGGGAAGTGGTCCACGGAGTCCGCTCGGCGGAGTGCGCAGCGCTGGAAAAAACGACCAACACCGCCGCGCTCCATTTTTGAACAGTGACTGGGAGTGACATGGAATGGGCCGAGGATGATCGTGCCCTGAGTTTGAGGCCAGTCGAAATAATGAACGGAGTGGTTGCCCGGCTGCGGCTGCCGGAAGCCTCGTTTTACTCGGTCTCGTCGGCGGGGCTTCGCGTCTTGCTGGCGACAGTGGCTGGAACCGAAGCCTTGCTGCTACCTCCGGTCTTGGTAGCTACGCCGCCACTTCGGCCGGCAGCTCCGCCGTGGTCGCAGCGTCCTCGCCAGGCGCCGGGAGTTTGGCGTGCGCCGCGGAATGGCGCGCGGCGATTTCCGTGGATAGCCGGCGACACTCGAAAGCCACTGGTTCCACGAGGAAGCCCATGGACAACAGGCCATCTTCGCCCAGCAAGGTCAGAGCCCGCTCCGCCGATCGTATGAGGGCTGCAGCCCCCAGATTGGCGGCGGAACCGCACAACGACCGGAGCGTTGCAACAAAAAGGCTCTGGTCGCCCGCCTGCTCCGCTGCCCGCAATGCGGCAACCAGGCGGACGGTTTCCTGATCGAACAACGCCAACAGTTCGAGATAGTCGACGCTGGGCAACCCGGTCCGCTTGATGACCGCGTCCGCATCTTCAAGTACCCACGAGCCTTCGTAATCTTTCGCCAGCCGGCGATACTCTTCTCGCAATTTTTGCGCCGCGATCGGCTTCAATAGGTAGCCATCAATCCCCAGGCGTGCGATGCGGGCGATGGTGTCGCGGTTGGTGGCGGACGAACAGAAGAGAACATGCACACCTTTCCAACGGACGTCGCTCCGGAGCCGGTTGAGAAAGGATTCCCCGTCGGCACCGGGCATAAGGAAATCGGAAATCACGAGGTCCGGAAGGAAGCCCGCTTCGAGCTGCGCGAGGGCGGCCTCCGCGGAGGCGGCCTCGACGATGTCGGCGGCCCGCTCCTTGGCCAGCAGCTTGTGGACAATGGTGCGGCTGACCACGTCATCATCGACAATCAATACCTTCATATTCCGTCGGCCGGCGGGAGTGATTCGGCAAGCGCCAAAGAATTCCGTGCGGACAACGGATACTTATCGGCAGGCGTTCCCGCTGGCTTTAATCGTCCCGGCTCGCTCTGGTCGAAATCAAAAGTTCGGGCGATGCCGGGATGGGATCGGGCGGTGCGGCGGCTGCGCGTCGTGTCAATCTGCTGCCGGTCGAGGCACTACCGTTCACTGGCCGAATTTCTTCAGGGCATCAACGCCCTGTTGGAGTTTGGCGGCGGAATCCTTCCAGCCAGCGGGCATGTAGCCGTCATACATTTTTCCCAGCAGCTCCTTCTGCGGGGGCGTCAAGGAGGTCTGGCTGTAAAGCTTCTGCAGCGGGGGAAGCGCCGCCGTGTAATTGCCTTTCCAGACGGCGTTGGCCAGTTGGCTGACGTCGGAGTTCATGCCTTCGAGCGAGGAAAAATTTCGCTGAGTGACGAGGGCGGCGGCAGCGTTGTAAACATCCTTTGCGAGCGTCGTCTGTTCCGGCGTGAGCTTGGCCGCCGTCAAACTACTGAGGCCGCCCACCGCTTCGCCGTCCTTATTGCCGAGCAAGGCGTTCACGGCGCTTCCCAGTTGCTGCGTGAGCGTTTCGTTGCTCTTGAGGGATGCGCCGAGTTTTTGAACGCGGGTTTGCAGGTCGGCGCTGATGTTCTTGGAAAGGTCGTCAGTCGCGCCCTTGCCGCTCGCTATCAATTGCTGACTCAAATCAGCGTAGGCCACCTGGACTTGTTTCGTGACTTCCGTGGCAACTTCGGTGGCCGCTTTGGTCACAGCTGCTTTGGCCTCTTCGGTTGCTGTGGGTTTGGCAGGAGTTGCGGGCGTGGTGGATGACGATTGGGCCGGTTGGTCGCCGCAGCCAGTCAGGAGGGCGGCACAGGTCACGGCGAATGCAATGATTGTAAATTGTTTCATGGGCAGGATGCTAGAGGTGGACGTTGCCGAAGGCAACCGGCGACATAGCAATCACGAGCGCCCGCTTGCCGGCGGGCAGAAAGCGCGTAACGTCGCCGCATCCGGTATGAATATGGAACCGGGAGTGCCAGTCGAAATGAAGTATGTTAATAGGTCACATCAGTTCTGCTGAGGCGACCGCTGCAAAGTGCGGGGACTGCTCCCGCGATACTCAGGATCAACTATGAAGCCCAAGACCCTTTTGCTGCTGGAAGCGGGGATCGGCATCGCGGCCGTCACCCTTGCGCTGGTGCTCAACTCATCGAACGCCGCGGCGGACGACGCCAAACCGGCTCCCGAGAAACCTGCCGCAGAAGTTGCCGCTGCGGTCACCGGTCCGGCGGCCCCGGCGGGCCCGGCGGCGGATGCCCCTCCCGCAGTCCCTGCGTTGGTGCCCCCGCCGCTCGAACTTTCCGCCGGCATGGAGGAAGTGGTCAAATTGGCCCGGTCGGGAGTAACCGAGGACGTGCTGATCGCGTTCATCGAGAAATCCGGCAAAGTCTACAACCCGTCCGCGGAGGAGATTATCTACCTGAAAGACCTCGGGGTGGCTCCGGCCGCCATCGCGAAACTGATTCGCACGGGCGACCGGGATAGTGAGTTGGCGAAGCAAGTTGAAGCCGGCAAGTTCGAGCAAGTGGAAGCGGCTGCGCCCGGCGCGACAGCGGTGAGCGTTGCTGCGCAAAATCATTACGCGGCCGCACCGCAACCGATTGCGGGCAGCCCCGCCGCGCCCGAGGTGGCTGCGGAGCCCGAGACCAACGTGGACATCAATTACTTCAAAACTTCGTTGTCGCCCTATGGCACGTGGGTTTACGTTGAGGGTGTGGGTGAATGCTGGCGGCCGACGGTGGGCATGGTGAGCTCTGATTGGCGGCCCTACTACGATGGTGGCCGTTGGATCTACACCAACAGCGGCTGGTACTGGCTTTCGGATTATTCCTGGGGCTGGGCGCCTTTTCACTATGGTCGGTGGACCCAGCACGGCAATTGGGGCTGGGTTTGGGCGCCGGGTTACACTTGGGGGCCCGCCTGGGTCGAGTGGCGCACCACGGCGGCCTATTGCGGCTGGGCGCCATTGCCGCCGTATTACGGCAGCGGCTTCGGCGTGTCGTATTGGGGCGGCTCGTGGGGGTTCAGCATTGGCTGGAGCTCCTATTGCTGGGTGCCCTACCGCTACTGCAATGGCTATTATCCCCGGCACTACGCGGCGCATCACGGCGAAGGTCACGGGCACTACAACAATTCGACGGTCGTGCGACCCACGATCAACGTGAACGGCAATAACAACACGGTCATCGTCACGGGGCCGGACGCGACCGTGGTGGCGAACTCGGGCCGCACGGAGATTCGCCGGGTCGACATCCGCGACGTGAGCGGCCGTGGCAATTCTGGGCCCCGCGAATACGTGGAAAACGGCGGCCGCACCCTCGCCGCGTATCGGCCCACGGTGCGACCCGACCGGAATCGTCCGGAAGTCGCCCTGGCCAGCCAACGAGAGGAGTTTCGCCGGCCGGCCCGGATCACGCCGACGACGGCCAGTGCCAGTGGCACGACCGTTACTGCAGCGGAAGCCGCCGACCCGCGGAATATCATTGTGCGGGGTAACGCGAACAGTGCCCGCAGCGCTGGGTCGGCATCCGCCGGGCGTGCGGCCGTTGCACCGCGCAGCGTCGACTCCACCGCGGTGCCACGATTGGCGGGTCAAAACACGACGATCAACCCGCGCCCTGAGTTTCAACGGCCGGCCAGTGAAGCGACGCCCATTCTCCGCGATGGCCGGACGATGACCATCACCCGGCAAACGCAACTGAGCGAACCCGTGATTGGCGGCGCAACCCGCTCCGAAACGACCCGCACCACGCGCACCTTCGGGAACACACCAAGTCCGTCGCTGCATTCGGTATCGCGCCAATCAGTGACCGCACCCGAGCGTTCGTTCCAATCGCCATCCGTCTCCGTCGCACCGGCGAGCTCGCCCGTGCGCCGGCCCTATACCGACACGGGCAGCGCGGATTCACCCGCGAGCAGCTATCGCAGCGAAAGTTCGCGCCCGGGGCGCCCGGTCATTGCGCCGTCGGCCGCGCCCGCGCGCTTTGAATCTCCGGCCATGCGATCCCCCGCCATGTCTGCGCCGGTCATTGCGCCCTCCGCACGGCCGTCTTATTCGGCCCCGGCGGCGGCTCCGGCTCCGTCGTTCTCGCGGCCGGCTTCGCCTGAGCCGGCGCGAAGTTTTTCCAGTCCAGCGCCGGCCTCTGCGCCGACGCGATCCGCCAGCCCGCCTTCAAATTCGGGCGGCGGCGGTGGTGGTGACGGCGGTTCACGCAGCGGCGGTCCGCGCCGGCAAAACTAACGAGCCATTCAGGGAGCCCATATGAACTGGAGACCTTATGTTGCGGGTCGGGTGTTGTTTGCTGCCGCGCTGGTGTTCGCGGGCGGGCTCCGTGCCGCGCCAGTGGTTCGCACGAATCTTTTCTTCACCGGTTTCGAACGGCTCGAAGGCTTTGATCCCCAGTTCGTGCTTGCGACGCAGAACGGCTGGCAGGGCTACGCCGAGCATAATGGCAATTCTGTTCCGGACCTGCTCTCCACCGGGCTGAGCACGAATGTCTTCGCTGGGCTGGGGCAGCAAGGTTGGATCGGTGGCGCCTATGTCGACAAAGCGGTGGACAGCGTGTCGGTCTGGCATCCGTTGATCATTGATCCCGTCCCCGCGGCGACGCCGATTGTGAAGTTCTCGGTGCTGCTGGCCATCGAAGAGGCGCCCGTCGGCAAGTTCGATTTCTTCCGCTGGTCGATCTACAACAGCCAGACCAACCGGCTGTTCTCCATCGACTTTGAAAACCAGAATCAAACGATTGCCTACCAGGGCGACGACGGCGCCTTCCACGATGTGCCGACGCAATTCGTTCCGGACACCATTCATCACTTGGAGGTGGCGATTCATTTTGCGGCCAACCAATGGAATGCCTGGCTGGATGGCGAGCAGATGGTGACGAACGCGCCGGTGACGACGACCAACAAGCGAAGAACGCTGGGCGAGATCGACGCGGTGTGGCTGCCCAGCGACGCGAACAACCGCACCGATCGGCTGATGTATTTCGACAACTTCAAGCTCTCCGCCGAGTCTGTGCCGACCCCGCCCGTGCCCCCGATGCTGCTCACGCTCGGCCGCACAGTGAATGGTTTTTACGCGCTGCGGTTGCTGGGCGAGAACGACGCCCGCTACGTCCTCGATTACAGCGTCAACGCCACGACCTGGACGCCGATCAAGACCAACATCGCGGTGGACGGTGCGTTCGACTACGTGGACACCAACGCGCCGATCGTTCCCGAGCGGCTGTTTCGCGCGCGGCTGTTGTCGGAGTAGTTTTCTTTCCCCTTTTCAAGCGCGACTAGGAGCGCAGACTTCGCCCATGACCAGACTGGAATCCATTCCCAGCACGCTGACCATCGCCGGCTCCGACAGCGGCGGCGGCGCCGGTGTGCAAGCCGATCTCAAGACTTTCGCCGCGCTTGGGGTGCATGGGTTGAGTGCGATTACCTGCATCACTGCACAGAACCCGGCAGCGGTGTTGGGGGTGCAGGCCGTGACCGCGACCACGCTCCGCTTGCAACTCCGGGCGATCAGCGAGGGGTTCAAACTCGGGGCCATGAAAACCGGCATGCTTTACTCACGCGCCTTGATCGGGGCGGCGGCAGAATTCGCGTCGACTCATCGGCAGATTCCGCTCGTGGTCGATCCGGTGATGATCGCCACCAGCGGGGCGCAGTTGCTCAATCGTTCGGCAATGTCGGCTTTGACCGAAGTTCTCCTGCCGCTGGCAATGGTCATCACGCCGAATGTGCCGGAAGCCGAAGCGTTGACAGGGACGCGCATTGCGAACCTCGAAGACCAACGCCGGGCTGCACGCGAGCTGGTCGGGAGGTTTGGTTGCGCCGTTGTGGTCAAGGGTGGGCATGTCCAGGGCGCGGAGGCGGCGGACATCTTTTTTGACGGTGCCGAGGAACTGCTGCTGACGGCGCCTTATCTTCACGGGATCAAGACGCACGGCACCGGCTGCACATTTTCGGCGGCGATCGCCGCCCACCTCGCGCAGGGCCGGGCGCTCTCCGCAGCGGTGGTGTCCGCAAAACAATTCATCACGCAGGCGATCGCGGGCAGTAAACAGGCCGGACGCTACACCGTGCTCTGGCCGGGATGAGTCACGATTCAAACTGTGAGGCGAAAGCTGGTCGCATTTTCAATGGGCGTGGTGCGAGCAAGCCCGGGCTGGGGTAGTGGGCGAGGCCGATCGCTGGTCGCTTTTAAGCCTGGAGGTTTTCCACCGTGACTTGCGCCCTGTTGTTGGCTTCCTGCCCGCCAGACGCGTCCCGGAGGTTGGATGCGGTGTCCCGTCTTGCCCCCGGATTTGTCGTGGGTCATTCTCGGCGCGTCCATGAACCACGCGCTTCTCGTAAATCCCCAAGTCGGGCCCATTCTCGATCAGGGCTTTTTGCCAGCCATCTTGCACAACCGCGCATTCCGCGAAGCGGCGCGTGCCACTGGCGTTGCGGTTCCGGTCAGGCTCGCGCTGGAGCAGGCCGATGGCTCGGTCTTTCATCACGAAACGGTCGTATTGCCGGAAATGCATCCGCTCGCGCCGGCGGAGAATCTTCGCCACGTCGAGCGGCTTGTGAAGTTTCTCCTTTGGGCGTGGGGCGGCTGGCGGATTCACTTCGCTGGCCCGGCCGCGTTGGCGAAGGCTTTGGCTGATCATTACCGCGCCACCGCCGTCGGCCGCTTCGATTCCGAGATCATCGGCGAACGCATTTATGACCGACCGATTGAAATCGTTCACACGCACGAACTGCCGCCCGCAAAGGCCAGCACCGCGCCGCTCGGCCGGCATTGGAATGGTTGCCGCATCGGTTTCGATCTCGGGGGCAGCGATCGCAAGGTCGCCGCCGTCATCGACGGCCAGTGCGTCTTTAGCGAAGAGATCGTGTGGGATCCCTACTTCCAGCCTGATCCGCAATACCATTTCGACGGCGTCATGGACTCGTTGAGGAAAGCGGCAGTACATCTGCCGCGCGTCGATGGCATCGGCGGCAGTGCGGCGGGCGTGTACGTAAACAACCGCGTCAAGGTCGCCTCGCTCTTCCGCGGCGTGCCGAAGGAGCTCTTCAACTCCCGAGTGAAGAACTTGTTCCTCGAACTGCGCCGCGCTTGGCACGGCATCCCGTTCGATGTGGTGAACGATGGCGAAGTCACCGCGCTCGCCGCTTCGATGTCGCTCAACGTGAACTCCGTGCTCGGCATCGCGCTGGGCACCAGCACCGCCGCCGGCTTCGTGAACGCGGAGGGCAACATCACGTCCTGGCTCAACGAACTCGCCTTCTCGCCCGTCGATCATCGCCTCGATGGTCCGGCGGATGAGTGGTCCGGTGACGTCGGGTGCGGCGTGCAGTTCTTCTCGCAACAGGCGGTTGGAAGATTGCTCAAGCCCGCGGGCATCGAGACGGCGCCCGACCTGCCGCTGCCCGAGAAGCTCAAGCGTGTGCAGCAGTTGATGGAGCAGGGCGAATCGCGGGCGCGGAAGATTTACGAGACCATCGGCACGTGCTTCGGCTACGCCATCGCGCACTACACTGAGTTCTACCAGTTCGATCACGTGCTCGTGCTCGGCCGGGTGACTAGCGGCGAAGGTGGCGCGGTCATCCTCGACCAGGCCCGCGAAGTCTTGAAGGTGGAGTTCCCGGAACTCGCCGACCGTCTGCAATTTCACATCCCCGACGAGAAGGACAAACGCCACGGCCAGGCCGTCGCGGCCGCGAGCCTGCCGGTGATCGGGTAGGAGAGACTTCTCGCCTGTCTTGCGGAACCCAAACGTGCCTCGGCCGGATCGTGCCGGAGCGCCGAGCACATCCTCATTTCGAGGTTGAACGAAGAGCCAAACCGCCCGCCCTCACCCCCGTCGAATCTCCGACCCCTTGAATCGAATCGTGATGCGGAAGACTTTCTTCTCGCGGCAGGTGATCACGCCGGTCGACAGATCGACCTTCTCCGGAAGCTCAATGCGGTGCAGGTCCACCAATGCGTGGTAGCCGCGCTCGGAAAAGATGTCGATCAACATGGCCAGCGCGTGCGGATCATTCAGCAAGGCGTCCTCGGAATTGACGGTCGCAACCCCGGAGATCGCGTGCCGGATCACGATCGGCATGATCTTGTGGTCGATGAATTCGACGACCTTCGCCAACAGCTCCGACTGCTCGAACTCGTATTCGTCCAATCGCCGGACCAGATCCTGTCGCGCGTGAATGATGATGTCGCGCGCCAGCGGCAGGTGTCGCAATCGGTCGAAGGTCCGCGGGTCCAGCTCAAGTGAGCTTTGGTATTGAAGCTCCTTGGTGATGTTCTCCTCGACCTCCGCAATCGGGCCGTTTGCGTTGACGAAGTGGTAGAAGAACGTCTGCTTCAGCGACTGGAGCGCTTCCCAGGTGTGCTCCTTGAAGACCTTGTAGCGTCGCCGCGCCGCGTCCACATCGAGATCAGTCGGGCGCAGCTCCATCAACTCGCCAATGCCGGTCGCCTGGACCTCTTGATTGTAGGCCAGAATATCCCGGCCGCGTTTCAACTGCCGGTCGATGCTGATCTTTTCATCCACGAACAGGACCATGATGTGAACGGTCGGCTGTCGAAAGTGGGCGTGAAGTTGAGTGTCATAGAACTCGTGCCGCAGCTCCTGCATTTTCTGCACGAGCAATTTCAGGCACTCGACCTGGACCTTGGTGCGCGGGAAGCCATCCAGCACCGCGCCGTCGCGGTAATCCGGTTCCAATAATTTGCGCAGCACCAGGCTGATCACTTCCTTGTCGCCGACCAAGCCGCCGCTCTCCTTGATCTTGCGCGCCGCCGCGCTGTTGAGCAGGTCGCTGACGACGATGGAATCGCAGGTGAGATCGCGGGCATTGAGAATGAACTTGGTGTTCGTGCCTTTGCCGGAACCGGGCGCGCCGCCGAGGAGGATGATCTCCTTGGCGAACCGCAGGTTCTCCTTGCCGACCTCTTCGAGCAGCTCGCTCCAGACCGAATTGAAGATGAGCTGGGCGTCCTTGATTTCGAGGTCGTTCCCGTGCTCGTGGTTCTTGAGCGGGATGACGCCGGTTTTGGGTTCGTGGTTGTCAACGGCCATGGCTTTGGGACCGCGAGTGAAACCCAGCCCCAAAACCGAGGCAACCGGTTTCTGACGCGCCACCCAACTTTCGTGAGCCTCAACAATCCGGGGGCGCCGATAAAACCCACCTGGTTCATCCCGCGTCGCGCTTTCTGCGCGCATTCTTTACCCCGGCAATCGTCCTGCTAAACGAGCCACGGACGGCACCATCTGCGTGTTCGGTGGTGGCACGTTCAATCTGTTGACTCATTCCGGTACACCAAAATGCCTTACTCAGCCGAAATCAGCCGCGCCAATCCGAGCTGCTTTGTTTTTCTGATCGATCAGTCCGGATCGATGGAGAACCCGCTGCCCGGGGCGCAAGGTCTGCGCAAGGCGGACGGCGTCGCCGACGCGATCAACCGGCTGCTGCAGAATCTCGTCATCAAATGTGCGCGCGGCGAGGGCGTGCGCAACTTCTATGAAGTGGCCGTCATCGGTTACGGCGAGGCGGTGGACCACGCGTTCAGCGGCCCGCTTTCCGGCCGGCAATTGGTGCCCCTGAGCGACATCGCCACCCAGCCGGCCCGGATCGAGGAACGCCGGAAGATTTCTGGGAACGGCAACGGCACCAAGACCGAGCATCTCGTCAAGTTTCCCATTTGGTTTGAACCCCGCGCCAAGGGAGTGACGCCGATGGGGGAGGCGATTCAAAGCACGGTCGATTTGCTTACCCCCTGGATCGCGTCGCATCGGCGGTCTTATCCGCCGATTGTGATCAATATCTCGGACGGAGCCGCGACGGACACGGGGCCGGTTCCTCAAGCGAAGGAACTTCGCAACCTGGCCACCGACGACGGTGAAGTGTTGTTCTTCAACTGCCATATCTCGGACCAGCCGACCCAGCCGGTGGTGTTTCCCGCGAATGATGCCGAACTGCCCGACGACTTTGCCCGCACGCTCTTTGAAGTCACCAGCCCGCTGCCCGAGAGCCTCGCGGAGCAGGCGCGTGCGGAGGGAATGAAGCTCGCGGCTGATGCCCGGGGCTTTGCCTTCAACGCCGATCTCACGGAGCTGATCCGGTTCCTGGACCTCGGCACGCGCTCGGGGAAGTTGAAATAGGCGCGCGATGGAACCGGACGTTCATATTTTCGGCGTGGCCAAACTGGGAAACGATGCGGAGGAGTACGAGGACGCCACCGGCAGTTCGAGTGAAGGGCGGCGTTTTGCCATTGCGGACGGGGCGACGCAAACCTCCTTTGCGGATCGGTGGTCACAGATTCTCGCCCTCGAGTTCATCATGAATCCGCCGGCGGACGAGCCAGCGCCGGTTCGCTGGAACAACTGGCTGCAGCCGTTGCAAGAGGCCTGGTCGATGGGCATCCCGTGGGACAAGCTGCCTTGGTTCGCCCTGGAGAAAGCGCGGACCGGCGCCTGCACCACGCTGCTCGCGCTCGAATTTGTTCCCACGCAGAATGGGAATGGTCACGCCCGGCCGGCCCTTTGGCGGCGCTTGTTGGGTGTATTGCCCGAGCCGGCCATGCGCTGGCGGGCCGAGGCCGTGGGTGATACCTGCCTGTTTCAAGTCCGGGGCGATCGTCTCCTGCAATCGTTTCCCCTGAGCCGCCCCGCCGAGTTCACGCACAGCCCCGTGTTGATCACCACCAATCCGCAACAGAACCGGTTGGTCTGCGAGCATCTCAAGACGGCGGCGGGCGACTGCCAGCCGGGGGATCTGTTCCTCTTGATGACGGACGCGCTGGCCAAGTGGTTCCTCGGGCGCCACGTCGTTGGCGAAAAGCCGTGGCAACGAATGCTCGAGCTGCGGGATGAAAGTTCGTTCCGGCAATTTGTGGTGGCAGAACGGGAAGCCGGGCGGATCGATAATGATGACACCACGATGATGTGCATCCGCTGGCCGCACGAAGGCGAGGTGGCATCATGAAGTGGCCCAATCATGCGGACTACGCGGAGGCGGTCCAAAATCCCGAACTCTGTTTCGAGCTCCCGGAACTGCACACGGGCCAGGTGGCGACCACGCCCCTCGGTCTGCCGCGGGCGTTGTCCGGCAACTTTGCCACCGTTTATGAAATCGCCGGCGGCGGCCAGACCTTCGCCGTGCGCTGTTTCGTCCGGCAGGTCACCAACCAGCAGGATCGCTACGCCGCCCTCGAACGTCATCTTGCCGATTGCGACCTGCCGTTCATGGTGCCTTTTGAATTCGTGCCGCGCGGCATTCGAGTGCATGAGCGTTGGTTTCCCATTGTGAAGATGGACTGGGTCGGTGGCGCGCCGTTGCATACCTACGTCGAGCAGCAACTGGCCACTCCGGAGAAGCTGGCTTGGCTCGCGGCGGACTGGCGCGAGATGATGGCGGAGCTCAAGCGGCATCGCATCGGCCACGGCGACCTCCAGCACGGCAACGTGCTCGTCACGGCCGAGGGCGATCTTCGCCTGGTGGATTACGACGGCATGTATGTGCCGCTCTTCGCTCGCGAACGCAGCCCCGAGCTGGGGCACGCCAACTTTCAGCATCCGCGCCGCGCCGCCGACTTCTACGACGAACGACTCGATCACTTCCCGGAACTGTTGATCTACCTCAGCCTGCGCGCCCTGGCCGCCGAGCCGGCGCTTTGGTCCGAGTTTTTCAATGGCGACAACCTGATCGCGACCGCCGTGGATCTCCGCGTTCCCCAATGTTCAAGTCTTTGGCCGCGCTTGTTGAAGTCGCCTGATGACGACGTGCGCCGCTTGACGGTGATGCTGGTCGAATTTCTGGAGAAGAATCCGTCCGATGTGCCGTGCCTGGAGACCTTGTTGAGTGAACATTTGCAGCAAGTCGTGGTTCCCGAACGGCTGGAATTCGCTGCGGCCCCGCTTTACGCCAAGGCAACGGAGTCGGCTTCCGTTCCCAGCGGTGAGGCGGATACCGAAGTGGAAGCTTTTGCCCGTCGCCTGGAAGGACCGATGGCCGCCATGAGCATCGAGCGCACGGCGTCCGGTTCGCGGCCCGCGCCGCCGCAACCACGCTTCGTGGACGTGTTTGGCTGGAGCGCGCTGGTGACCGCGATGATTGCGTTTGTGCCGCCGTTGCGATCGGTCGCGGGGTGCGCGGCGATCGGCCTGAGCTTGCTCGCGTGGCTGATGCCGGGCCGGCTGTGGCAGCGGGCCCGGGTCGCCGCCAGCCTGGCCGCGGTGATCGGCGTGCTGAGCGTCTTTCTCGCGCAGAACGTGCGCGTCGCGGCCCGGCTTCAGGACCCGAGCGCTCCCTTGCCGCTCCAGGTTGAGACAGTGGAGAACCTCGCCCAGTTCGCGACGGCAGGTCCAATCGCTCAGCCGCCGGACGCGGTTCTACCGGCCGCAATTCCCATTTTGAAACCCGCGCCCTTCGCGCTGGCGCAGCCGGTCTCGCGACCGCTCAGCGAACCCGTCAAGCTGGCGGCTGCGGAAATCATTCAGCGCTGGAAGCCGCATTCCGAGACCGTCTCGGCCCTGGCGCTCAGTTCCGACGGGCGGTATCTGGTTTCCAGTTCGAGCGATCGCTCAATGGGGGTCTGGAGCCTGCCGCGCAATCAACCCGCGCTGACCCGCACCAATCTGGGCGAACCCATCATCGCGTTGACCAGCCTGACCAACCTCGGAATCGTGACCACCCTCGACGCCATGCACCAGTTGCAATGGTGGAGCCTGGATGGCGGCGTGCCGTTAAAGTCGCATGCGCTCGATCCGGATTCCCTGGTGCCGCCCGCAATCTCGCCCAATGGCCATGTCATCGTGCTCGGTGGCAAAGACCGTCGGCAGATCATACTGCACTACAATACGACTCCGCCCAGCAGCGCGGCCCTCGGTGGGCTGAGCAGTTGGGTGAAGCTGGTGCGCTTTGCTCCCGACAGTCTCCGGTTTGCCGTCCTGTGCCATGATGATTCAGTTTCGTTGCGGCAAACCGCATCGGGGGCCGTGCTCCAGTCCCTGAGCTTTCCCGATGCAACGATCGCTGAGCTCGAGTTTTCAAGCGACAGCTCGCAACTTCTCGCGCTGGGCGAGCAAGGGCAGGCGCGGGTGTGGTCCGGCTCATCGGGCGCCGTCGTTGGCGAAACCAGGCTGCCTTTGAATCGCCCCGTGGTGACCTGGCTGCGCGGAAAACGCGGCAACACTTTTGTGGCGGCGGCGGGCCACCGGATCCTGTTGCTCGCCACTGCGC
The DNA here is from genome assembly GCA_031362805.1 of bacterium. Lineage (GTDB taxonomy): Bacteria > Verrucomicrobiota > Verrucomicrobiia > Limisphaerales > RI-55 > RI-55. The sequence continues at coordinate 3,716 of JANLTG010000038.1, read as the reverse complement.
CCGCAATCGCGGTGGAGAAAGAACTGCGTTCCGACTCGCCCGTGACGGCGCTCGCGAGTTTGCCCGATGGGTCGGGGTTCGTCACCGGCTTGAAATCCGGCGAGGTCGCCATCTGGCAATTCAATAGGCCGGACGCGAGTGGGGTTGTGCAACTCGCGCGCCCGTAAATCCTCGCGGTGCATCGGTTGCCCCGCTTTGCGCCCGTGCGGCCTGCCTGAAATTGCGCGACAATTCTCCAGCGGTTCGGCAAGGTGCGGCCGTAAAACATCGCCATGCCTGCTTCCCCGTTAGCTGCCGCCGTCGCCCCAAACCAGCCCGTGCTTCGTCTGCATCCGGCTGATAATGTCGTCGTCGCTCGGCGCACGTTGAAAGCGGGAACTGGCGTTGCTGATGGCGGTGTAGCGCTGGAGTTGCACGCCACGATTCCCGCCGGACACAAGGTGGCCACCTCCCAGATCGCGTGCGGCTCGCGCATTCTCAAGTACGGCCAGACGATCGGGTTTGCGCGGGCCGACATCCAACCAGGCGAACACGTGCATACGCACAACGTCGACCTCGGGGCGCTGGGTCTTGATTACGCGTTTTGCGCCGACGCCCGGGTGGTTGAAAATCACTCCGCTGCCGAACAACGCACCTTCGACGGATTCGCGCGGCCTGGCGGCAAGGTGGGTACGCGTAACTATCTCGCCGTGATCTCCAGCGTGAATTGTTCGGCATCCGTGTCGAACTACGTGCGCGATCACTTCCGCACGGCTGAGTTTCAGAAACAGTTTCCCCAGGTTGATGGCGTGGTCGCGTTCACGCACAAGAGCGGCTGCGCGAATGATCCGGGCGATCCCACGCGCCTGCTCCAGCGCGTGCTCGCGGGCATGGCTCGTCATCCCAACATTGGCGGCTATGTGCTGATCGGCCTGGGTTGCGAGGTGAATCAGGTGAAGCAGCTCGTCCAGAATGAACACCTCGATCAGCTCCGGGCCGGCGAGCTCGCCCCCGTCACGATGAACATCCAGACGGTCGGCGGCATTCGCAAGACGGTCGAGGCCGCCATCCGGGCCGTCGAGCAGTTGCTGCCGCAAGTCAACGCCGCGACCCGCACCCCGCAGCCGCTCGCGAAGCTGACGCTGGCGATGAATTGTGGTGGCAGCGACGGCAACAGCGGCATCACCGCCAACCCGGCCCTCGGCTTCGCGTCGGATGAATTGATCCGTTACGGCGCGTCGTCGGTGCTGGCGGAGACTCCGGAAATTTATGGCGCCGAGCATTTGCTCACGCGGCGGGCCGTCACCCGTGAAGTGGGCGAGAAGCTGGTGAGCCTGGTGCGTTGGTGGGAGGAGCACGCGAAGCTGCACGGCGTCTCGATCGACAACAATCCCTCCTTCGGCAACAAGGAAGGCGGCCTTACGACCATCTACGAGAAAAGCCTGGGCGCAGTCGCCAAGGGTGGCCAGTCGCCGCTGGCCGCCGTGTATCATTACGCGGAGGAGATCAATGTGCCCGGGCTCGGTTTCATGGACACGCCGGGCTTTGATCCCGTCAGCATGACCGGCTTGATCGCCGGGGGCGCGAATGTTGGTGTCTTCACCACCGGCCGCGGCAGTGTTTATGGCTGCAAGCCCAGTCCGTGCATCAAGGTCGCCACCAACACGCCGCTCTTCCAGTGGATGGAGGATGACATGGACATCAACGCTGGCACGATCCTCGACGGCTCCGAGACCGTGGAACAAGTTGGTCGGCGAATCTTCGAGAAAATCGTGGCGGTCGCGGGCGGTGAGCGGACGAAGAGCGAGCTGGCGGGAGTGGGGGATGAAGAGTTCGCGCCTTGGCTACTCGGGCCGACGCTGTAGCCAACCACTGAAGCGGCTGTGGTCCGACCAGTTTCCAAAGCGAGCTAGCCGACAATTCCCGGATCCGGCGGTGGCGTTTCGGTTTGGGTTTCAACCGCTGGCCGCGTTCCGAGATACAACTGCTCGACCTTCGTGCGCGCCCACGGGGTCTTGCGCAGGAACTTCAAACTCGACGACACGCTTGGATCCAAATTGAAACAGCGGATGTGGATCATCCGGCCCAGCTCGCGCCACCCGTATTGATCCACGAGCGCCTTCACGATCGTCTCCAGCGTCACCCCGTGAAGCGGGTCTTTGGAATGGGGTTGTTTCATCGGTGCGGATTCATCTGGCGCGCGCTGCGGGGCCGCGGTCCGACTTTGCCTTGCGCGACATTCGCTTCGGCGTTGTCGGCCCGGGTGCCACCCGAAAATCCGCGTCCAACAGCGCGTCCAACTCGCTGACGCCCCGGGCCAGCGCCTCCCGTTCGCCCAGCAGTTGGGGATGCGTCGTCGCGTCGAACGGCTCCGCCAGCGTTGCTTCGCAACGTTTGGCCAGCGGCCCGTTCCTTGGCGAGCCGTCCGCCCGCCGGGAAAGTCCATCCAGTTGCGCCACGCGCCGCTGCACGTCTCGGATATTCTCCAGTGCCGCCGCTTCCGTGAGCTCCCCGGCGGCGACGCGCTGCAATTGCCGGCACTCGAACAACCGGCAGCGCTCCGGCCGCTGGAGATAGATCGAGCATTTCATTTCGCAATGGGCCGAACACGGCTGACGCAGGAATTCCTCCCCCTGCTTGCGTTTGAGCTTCAAGCCCAGCGCTTCCAGCGCCCTCGCTGAATCCCCCGGTTGCAACCGCACGCGATGAAACATCACGCCATTGCAACACAGCCCGCAGGCCTGGCACAGACGGGAAGCCGCCGACGTGGTGGGAGAAACAGACAGCGTATGCATGGAACCTGACGGGACCGCCCGCTTCATTTACCGGGCGCGCCACCGAGCTCACGCATCACCTCTTCGAGCAGCGGCGCTTCCATTTCCACGAGGTGACGGCGTTCGGGGAAGCGGCCGGCGTGGACGTCCGCGATGTATTCGCGGAAGGCGTCGGTGCGTTCCTGCTGGAGGCGGTGATGTTCGGCGGCGAAGTTGCGGTAGGCCTTGGCGTGACGCGGCAGGCGTTCGTCGTAGTCGCCGAGAATGTCGTCGGAGAAAAGGAATTGCGTGTCGCAGCCGGGGCCAGAGCCGAGCGACATGAGGAGCATCTTCGTCTGCGCGGAGAGGAAGCGCGCGAGATTGTGCGGCACGACTTCCAGCTCCGCGGCGTAGGCGCCGGCGTCCTCCAGTTCCTTCATCCGGCGGTGGAGTTCTTTTGCTTCCGCGACCGTCCGGCCGATGGCGCGGTAGCCGGTCCAGGTGACATGCCGCGGCACCAGTCCGAGATGCCCGACGACGGGAATGCGTTCGCGCGCCATCGCTTTGATGATGAACGGACTGGCCGAGCAATAGACGCTGCTGGCTCCGATCTCGAGGGCGCGAAAGGCGACGCGGATCGCCTCCCCCGGCGCAGCGAGCCCGTGCGGGGTCGCGCAGGAGAGGAAACTGTTCGGAGCGGCCGCCACGAGTGCCGGCAGCCGCGCCTGTGCCTCGGGATTGTCGAAGCTGCAACTCATGAGATCGACGCCGGCCGCTTCCCCAGCGGCGGCTTCCTCCGGGGATTTGACGTGGATGTGGGTGAGGACGCGTTTGCCCTTGAGCTGTTGGAGATCGAAGACCGTGTATTTTTTTCGGGGACGGAGCATGGGACGCCGGTGTTTAGGTACGCGGGCGAAGTATGTGAAGCACGTTCTTCATCGTCCAGCCGTCATTCCTTTCTCTCCGGCCGAGATTCGCCAATGT
>JANLTG010000025.1:0-5264 GCA_031362805.1 bacterium | reverse complement strand
CTCAATCTTCAGGCCGGCCTTTTTGATCCGCTTCAAGAAGAACAGCCAGTTGGCGAAGTTCGGGTCGATCAGGACGTTCAGGTCGTTGAACTGGATGAGAAACGACGCGTGCCCGATCCAGGTGATGGCGACCTGGCCGTGCTCGAGCTTGGGAAATTCCGGCCTCTTGTGCTCGCCGCCGCGCTTGGTCAGCAGCGCCTTCCAGATGAACTCGTGGAAGAACGTCCCGGGATGGAACGCGTTCGTCGGCGTGAGATCCTTGAAGGACTTCGGCAGCTTGCGCTCGCGGGGCGCGGGCTTGTGATGTCGGCCGGGCGCTTTCATTTGGTCGCTGGTGCCAGCGTAAGTCCAAGCCTGCGGCCATGACAACCCATTGCTTGACGAAGCTTCACCCCGGCTTGAAAGCTCACCCGCATGGACAACCTAACCGGCCAATTGGATCGTTTCCTCCGCAAGCCACCGACGCTGGGCAGTGGCGTTTACCTGGCCAGCACCGCCGTGGTCGTGGGCGACGTGACCATCGGCGATCATTCGAGTGTGTGGTACAACGCCGTGCTGCGCGGCGACATCAACTTCATCCGGATCGGGCACCACTCGAACATCCAGGACAATTCGGTCGTGCATCTGGCGGACGATTATCCGGCGATCATCGGCAACTACGTGACGGTCGGGCACTCGGCGACGATTCACGCCTGCGTGGTGGGCGACGAATCGCTGATCGGCATGGGGGCCACGATCCTCGATGGCGCGGAGATTGGCGAGCAGTGCCTGATCGGCGCGCACTCGCTGGTCACACCGGGCACGGTGATCCCGGCGGGCTCGTTGGTGATGGGCTCGCCGGCGGTCGTGAAGCGTGCGCTCAGTCCCCAGGAACGGGCCAATCTCAAAGGCTGGGCCGACAAGTATGTGGCCAACGGCGCCTATTGCCTGAAGCACGGGATCAACGTGGGCCAGCCGCTGGCGTCGTGAGCGGGAGCGCCGATCTCCAAATCGGCCTGGGTGGACGGCCCTTCCGAAATGCCGGACCGGAGTTTGGCGCTTCGTCAGTCGGTGTTCCGGTGCGCCTCCGTTTTCAGCACTCGACGGCTGCCGCTTGACCTCGCAATTCTTCGCCCGTGAAAACCATCGGCATCATTCCCGCCCGCTTTGCTTCCTCCCGGTTTCCCGGCAAGCCGCTGCACGTGATCGCGGGCAAGCCGCTCATCCAATGGGTCATTGAGCGCTGCCAGTTGGCGGCTTCGCTCAGCGAAGTCATTGTCGCGACTGACGACGACCGCATCTTCGCGGTCGCCGCAAAGTTTTGCCGGGTGGAGATGACCCGGTCCGATCACCCCAGCGGATCGGATCGGATCGCCGAAGTGGCGGCGCGTTGCGCGTGCGACGCCGTCGTAAACATCCAGGGCGACGAACCGCTCATGGACCCGGCGGTCATCGACAAGGTGGCGGCGGCCCTGGCCACTGCGGAAATGAGCACGGCGGCCACGCCGATTCGTTCGGCCGAGGAATGGGAAAGCCCGAACGTGAACAAGGTGGTGCTCGATCAAGCCGGCCGCGCGCTCTACTTCTCGCGGCGCACGATCCCTTACTTGCGCGATCACGCCGCGCTGCCGCCCGCCGAGCAGTTGCAGCGATTTCCCTTTCTGAAACACCTGGGGATTTACGGGTATCGCCGCGCGACGCTGTTGCGGTTGGTGCAGTTCCCACAGTCGCCCCTGGAACAGGCGGAGAAGCTCGAACAACTGCGCGCATTGGAGAACGGTATCGCCATCGCCGTGGTGCAGGTCGAGTACGACAGCATCGGGGTGGACCTGCCGGCGGACGTGGCGCGGGTGGAATCCCTCCTGGCACCGCCGCCCCGGGGCTGACGGGAATCGACACGCGCCCGCCGACCGATTACTACTCTCGCATGCGCTGCCTCGTGACCGCCGGCCCCACTTACGAACGACTCGATGACGTTCGGCGGCTCACCAATTTCTCCACCGGCCGGCTGGGCGTCGAACTCGCCGGCCAGCTCACTGCGTGCGGCCACGAAGTCGTCCTGCTCGTCGGTGAACAGGCCACCTGGCCGGGCGAACGGCGAGCCCGGGACGTGCAGGTGTTCACGACCACGCAGGATTTGCTCGATCGTCTCAGCCGCCTCGGCGGAACAGACGTCGGCGCCGTCTTTCACGCGGCGGCGGTGAGCGACTTCAAGTTCGGCCGCGTGCTGGAACGAACTGCCGCCGGGGAACTGCAGGCATTGCAGGCCGGCAAAATTTCCACCCGGCAAGGAACCTTGCTCGCGGAACTGGTGCCCACGCCGAAGCTGATCGCGCACCTGCGCGAGCTCTTCCCCAAGGCGCGGCTCGTCGGCTGGAAGTTTGAAGTGGATGGCGATCGCGAAGCGGTGCTCGCGAAAGCGCACCAGCAACTGGCGGAGAATCGGACGGACGTGTGCGTGGCCAATGGCCGGGCCTACGGCGAAGGCTTCGGGCTGGTGACAGCGGCCGGCGGTTGCCAGCAGGTTGCCGGGCGTGCGGAATTGTTTGTCGCCCTGGAAGCGTTGCTCGCAACCTGAACCGATCCGGCCGCGGGGCTACAGCTCAACACTGCGCAAGCGGCGCAAGCCCAGCCACAGCGGCACCCCGCCCAGCAGCAGCGAGATCATCAGGAAGAGACCGACGCCAATCATGATGGATGGCAGCGGCACCCCTTCGCCGGTGAACCGCCACGGCGATCCGATCGCCAGCAGGGCCACCGAACTGACGATGTAGAGAAAACTCATCACGAGGCAGAACGTACCACCGAAGCCGCTCACAATCTTGCTCGGGTTTTCCTCCTTGAAATTCGGGTAAAGCACGCCCAGGCCGATGGCCATCCCGGTGAGCGTGAAGGTCATGACGGCGATGGACACTGAAAAATAAATCGTGCGCTCTAGGGGCAGCCGCAACATGTGGCACGAGCTGATGATCAACGTCAGCGTCACGATCAGCGCGGCAATGAAGGCCAGCCAGAACTTCGTTGTCACCACGCGGTGCAGGCCCACCGGCGACATGCCGACAATCCAGATGCGTTTGCCCTCGAGCGAGAATTGAGGATAGACGAAGCGCGTGGTCAAGGTGGCGAGGTTGAGCGAGCAGGCGCCGAGATTCAGCAGTGAGATGAGGAAGATCCAGAACTGGTTGTTCGCGTTCTGGGTGAAGTGCCGGAGGTTGATGATGTAGAGCGTGAGCAAGCCGAACAGGATCAAAGTCTGGGCCCACTGCGACGTGTCCCGCCAGAAGGTCCGGATGTCCTTCACCAGCAAAGCGCGCGTGGCGGGATTGGTGAACCAAGCCAGCGCGACCAACCGGTCGAGCCAGCCCCGCGGGTAGTCAAACTCCACCGGGCGCGCCAGCTTCCGCCGGAACCAGCCACCAGTACCGAACATGCCTCCCCGGCTGTTCACCGCGGACGCCCCTTCATAAAACGGCTGGCCCATCCGCGTGAACAAGAGCAGGCCGAAGAACAAGACGTGGCTGAGCAGCACAAGCCCAAAAAACACCGCGGCCGTCCGCGCGCCATCCGCCCAGTTCAGCACACCGGCGGACAGCCAGTAGCTCGGCAGCAGCGGGAATTGCACAAAGCGCGTGTTGCTCAGCATCTGATCGAGCACGTTGTAAACCCGGGCTTCAAGCTGTTCATCGGAGAAATGCTGGGGCTGCGAGAGCAGCGGAATGCTGATCAAGACGAGCGCCAGCACCAGCAGCACGCTGACCTGAAACGAACGACGGTCAAAGTACCGCGCCATCATGACGGCGGCGAACGAGCCGGCAATGCCGGGCAGCAAAATGAACAGGAACAGGAAGACCGGCGTGACGGCGTAAAAGTGCCAGGGCGCCTGCCGCACCAACCCGTAGGCGGCCAGCAACGGCGCGATCAGGAACAGAAACGCCCAGGAAGCGAGCATCGTTGATTCAATGAACTTCCAATGAAAGATCGTGTGCGTCGGGATCGGCAGCGACAGCAGGTAGGAAGTTTCCTGATTGCGAAACAGGTTGCTGTAACCGATGACGAGGTTGGAGATGAGCAGCAGCAGGAAGAGGAAGGCGAACATCAGGAACATCAGCCGCTCGGTGAGCAGCGTGCCGAGCCCGGGAAAGGAATTGGCGAACTGGAGCCCGCGATAAAACAACAGGAAGGCGATCAACAGGTAGCCAATGATGAAGGCTCCAATCAACCCGACGAGCAGGCGGGACTGCTGCGTGACGGAACAGAGCCGCCGCCAGGATTGGAGCAGCCAGACGTTGATCAACAGGCGCAGCGGCGGAATCGCCGTCATGGAATGACCGTTTGCCATCGGTGAAGTGCTGGATATGTCGGGGCATTCCCCGGGATCGGCAAGGGAAATATGCCGGAGGCACCGCCGGCTTGCGTAAAGCGTTGCTTCAAATGCCGACCTCAGGCTAGAGCAAGGCGACCCTCCAACTCGATATTCATTTATGGTGAGATTACTCGTCCTCTACGGGCAGCCGAAAGATCCGGCGGCCTTCGACCAGCACTACCAGGAAGTCCACATCCCCATCGCGAAGCAGATGAAGGGACTCAAGAAATGGACGGTCGGCAAGGTGACGGGCACGGCCGACGGCAGTCCCGCGCCCTACTATTACATCGCCGATCTTTACCTGGAGAACCGCGCGGCGTTCGACACATTGCTCGCCTCGCCGGAAGGCAAGGCAGCGGTGGCCGACGTGCCGAACTACGCGACCGGGGGCGTGACATTTCTTTACACGGAGATTGAAGAGCTGATCTGAAGTCTCGCCGGTTTTCGGGTTGAAGGAAGTCGGCGGCGCTCATAGAGACGCCGCTACAATCTTGTGGGAGGGACCGCATGATGCGGTCCCTGAATATGGGGACGGCGACACGCCGTCCCTCCCGATCGCTGATCATAGAGAGGCGGCAACGGCATTCCGCCAGGGCTTGGAGTGCGTCCAGTCCTCTGGCGCTTTCGGACGCGCTCGAAGTGGACCGCAGGCGAAACATTCACCTCGGCTTCAGCACGTTCGGGAGGAAAAGCGGTAGAGGGCTACCGCAGTCCAAGACGCTGCCGCGAACGGCGGCAGCCCGTGTAGCGGCGGTCTATGACCGCCGGTAAAATCTTTGGGCATTCCGGCTGAAGGATGATGGCGGCGCTCATAGAGACGCCGCTACAATCTTGTGGGAGGGACCGCATGATGCGGTCCCTGAATATGGGGACGGCGACACGCCGTCCCTCCCGATCGCTGATCATAGAGAGGCGGCAACGG
>JANLTG010000022.1:0-41607 GCA_031362805.1 bacterium | reverse complement strand
AAAAACGACAGGCCGGCGCCCGCGCGTTCGATTTTGCCGTTGCGGTATTGCATCAGCCACGTGGTGGGCTGCGCTTTGATGAATTTGATGCCGAACATGGTCTGCCTTTCCCAATTGATGAATCCGGTCTCCCCAAAACGTCTGACGGCCTTTCCAGGTTAGCCGCCCTTGGGATGTTGAACTCAGGTTGGTGGATTGGGTTTCCATGTCAAACCGGAACTCGGCTCAACTTGGGAAAGGCCGGGTGTCAGCGAGGAGCCTCTGGGCGTCGCTACGTTTGCCGCTCCAGGCAGCCAGCTCACCAAAAAGCGGCGGAGCATCGGCCGCAGGCCAAAACCTGGCGGAGTAGCGGCGTGGCCCGAACCGCGCGACAGCGTCTTGGACTGCGCGTGCTGCTGCACCGCTTTGTGGCGTGAGCACTATCGCAAGCAACCCAAGCTGGTCGCGATCGCCAGCCTCGATGTCCGCGGGCGAAAAAAAGAAGCCGCAGTCCGGAGACTGCGGCTTCTTTGATTCTGTAGAGTTGATTGACTACGCGAGGAGCGCGGAACGCCTTACACGTTCTTCATCCGCCCGCCGTAAATCGCGTTGGCGCCGAGTTCCTGTTCGATGCGGAGGAGTTGGTTGTACTTGGCCGTGCGGTCGGAGCGACTGAGCGAGCCGGTCTTGATCTGGCCGCAGTTTGTCGCCACCGCGATGTCCGCGATGGTGGCGTCTTCGGTCTCGCCGGAGCGATGGCTGAGCACACTGGTGTAGCCGTGCCGGTGCGCCAACTCGACGGCGTCGAGGGTCTCGGTGAGCGAGCCGATCTGATTCACCTTCACGAGAATCGAGTTGGCCGTGCCGGTGTCGATGCCTTTCTGGAGGAACTTCACGTTGGTGACGAACAGATCGTCGCCGACGAGCTGGACCTTCGAGCCGAGCTTGTCGGTGAGTTCCTTCCAATGCTTCCAATCGCTCTCGCCGCAGCCGTCCTCGATCGAGACAAGCGGATACTTCCGGCACAGCTCGACGTAGAAATCCACGAGCTCGGAGCCCTTGAGCTTCTTGCCCGTGCTCTTCTTGAAGGTGTAGGTGCCGTCACCGTTGTAGAACTCGGAGGCTGCGACATCAAGCGCGAGGAAGATCTGCTTGCCCGCCTTGTAGCCTGCTTCCTTCACGGCCTTGAGGATCGATTCGATCGCGTCTTCGGCGCTGTCGAGCTTCGGCGCGAAGCCGCCTTCGTCACCGACCGCCGTGCTGAGGCCGCGCTTCTTGAGCACGCCCTTGAGTGAGTGGAAAATCTCGGTGATCGCACGCAGGCCTTCGCTGAACGTATCGAAGCCGACCGGCATGATCATGAATTCCTGGAAGTCGATCGGGGCATCCGAGTGCGCGCCGCCATTGATCACGTTGGCCATCGGCACGGGCAACACCTTGGCGTTTGGTCCGCCAATGTATTTGTAAAGCGGTTGGCCGACGCATTCCGCGGCCGCCTTGGCGTTCGCCAGCGAAACGGCGAGAATGGCGTTGGCGCCGAGCTTCGACTTCGTCTCCGTGCCGTCGAGTTCGAGCATCGTGCGATCCACCGTGATCTGGTCGAGTGCGTCGAGGCCGGCCAGTGCGGGCAGGATTTTGCTGGTGACGTTGTTGACCGCCTTGGTCACGCCTTTGCCGAGATAACGTTTCTTGTCGCCGTCGCGGAGCTCGACGGCTTCGTGCTCGCCGGTGGAGGCGCCGGAGGGAACGGCCGCGCGGCCGAAGGAGCCGTCGGAAAGGAAAACGTCCGCTTCAACGGTGGGATTGCCACGCGAGTCGAGGACCTGGCGGGCTGCAATATCAATAATCGTGCTCATGAGGTTTCAGGGTTCAGTTCAAGGTTCGCAAAACGAGCGCGCATCATAGGAATGAAGTATCGACCGTCAAGGAATGGTTCCGGGCGCGAATGGCCCGCTCGGGGCCGCACTGGGCTCGCCGCAAATTTCCTTCCGCCGCCGCGCCGTTTCCCTAACCTCCGGCGCATGTCTCGTGACTACGTGTTGAAACAGTTCGCCGCCCCGGTCGATCTCCAGATCGATTACGCGGCGGAGCTGAATCCACAACAACACGCGGCGGTGACCGCACCACCGGGTCCGGCCCTGGTGATCGCGGGCGCGGGTTCGGGCAAGACCCGGACGTTGACCTATCGCGTGGCGTATCTGCTGGAGCAGGGGATTCCGCCGGATCGCATCCTGTTGCTCACGTTCACCAACAAGGCCGCCCGCGAGATGATGCGGCGCGTGAATGATCTGCTTGGTCGCGAATTGCGTGAGCTTTGGGGCGGCACGTTCCACTCGATCGGCGCCCGCGTCCTGCGACGCAATGCGGAGACGCTCGGCTTCCGCCCGGACTTCAGCATTCTCGATCGGGAAGATTCGCTCGACCTGATCAAGACCTGCGTCGGCGCGTTGGACATCGACCAGAAGCAAACCCGCTTTCCCAAGCCCGATGTGTTGCAGAACGTGTTCTCGATGGCGCTCAACCGCCGCAAGTCCGTGCCCGAACTGCTGGCCGAAGATTACGAACACTTCGCCTCGCTCGCGCCACTCATCGAACAAGTGGGCAAGGCCTATGTGGAACGCAAGCGTGCCACCAATTCGATGGACTTCGACGACCTGCTGGCACTCTGGCTCAAGCTGATGGAGGAATCGCCCGAGGTCCGCGAGCATTACCAGCGCAAGTTCCAGTTCGTGCTGGTGGATGAGTATCAGGATACCAACCAGATTCAGAGCGACCTGATCGAGCTGCTCTCGGCGCGGAGCGGCAACGTGATGGTCGTGGGTGATGATTCGCAAAGCATCTACTCGTGGCGCGGCGCGAACTTCCGCAATATCATCGATTTTCCGAAGCGCCATCCCAGCACGGTGGTTTACAAGATCGAGACCAACTACCGCAGCACGCCGGAGATTCTCGACCTGGCCAATGCGGCCATCGCGGCGAACGTCGAACAGTTCGCGAAGCAGCTCGCGCCCGCCCGCAGTTCGGGCCTCAAGCCGATCCTCGTGGCCTGTCACGACGGCATTCAGCAGGCGGCCTTCGTTGCCCAACGCATGCTGGAGCTGCGCGAGGAAGGTCGGCCGCTGAATCAGATGGCGGTGCTGTATCGCTCGCACTTCCACGCGCTCGAGCTGCAGCTTGAACTCACCCGCCGGAACATTCCGTTCTCGATCACCAGCGGCATTCGCTTCTTCGAACAGGCGCACATCAAGGACGCGACGGCGTTCATCAAGCTGGTGGCCAACCCGGATGACGAGCTGAGTTTCAAACGACTGGTGCTCATGCAGCCGGGCATCGGCGGCAAGGGCGCGGACAAGTTGTGGCGCGCGTTTGGCGAACAGAAGCACGCCGCGACGCCGCCGGCCTTGATCGCCCCACGACTGATGGCCATCGCGAAGTCGGTGCCGAAGAAGGCGGAAACCGCGTGGGCGCAGTTCGCCGCGACGATCTCGCAATTGGAAGCGGAGGACATTCGCAACCGGCCGAGTGCGATGATCGAGCTGGTGATCGACGCCGGCTACGACGAATATCTGAAGCTGAACTACGCCAACTGGCGCTCGCGCGTGGAGGACATCGAGCAGTTGGGAAGTTTTGCGCTGCAGTTCGACGACACCACCGAGTTCCTCACGCAGCTCTCGCTGTTGACCAACGTCGAGGCGGAAGCGGAGCAGGCGGGGCAGGGCAACGACGACGAACGCGTGAAGCTCTCGACGATTCACCAGGCCAAGGGGCTGGAGTTCGAAGTGGTCTTCCTGATCATGCTGTGCGACGGAATGTTTCCTTCCGAACGTTCATTGGGCGAGCCAGAGGGCGAAGAAGAAGAGCGCCGACTGTTCTACGTCGCCGTCACGCGCGCGAAACAGGAGCTGTATCTGAGCTATCCGCTGATTCGCACGATGGCCAGCTACGGCGGCGAGGCGATGCAGTCGCGGTCACGCTTCCTGGGGGAAATTCCTGGCCGGCTGGTGGACGAATGGAACTTGAAGACTTACTGAGGCGAGTTGCGTAGACGCGCGGAACGCCGCCAAGAGATCGTAGCAGCCGACGTGCGGAGGCTCTTACCACCAGTGCGCAGGCCGGCTTGCGAAGATGTTAAAGCCTCGTTATCTCGTGCTGCTAGGTTATGAAATCGAAGCCGCCTGCGAGCGGGTGACTTTCATGTATTCGGTTTTCGGAGTGATTGGCGGTACCAGATCGAATAGAACTGCACTGCGGCAATCCAAGAAAGAACGCTGATAGAAAGTGCAAGAAGTGGCAAAAGTCCCGCCAGCTTGAGTGCCGCAGCCCCGATCATCGCGATGAACCAAGCCCAGTTTGCCACGAGCGGAACGCCAGTCTTCGGAAAATAAAAAAGTTGTTTGCGGGCGTGTCCACGCCAATGAAGATAGTTGTTTGTGGCGGCGCAGACGGCGCAGCCAAGGAAAGCCATCGTCAGTATGAAGTTCAGCATTTGATTCTCGGTGGTCATAAGCTCGATAGCTTGCAGCACTGCGGAATATGACAGCTGCAAACCTAGTCAGCGGTGTCAAATCGAGAACTGACTTTCGATCCATCGCTCCTGATTCAGGTTCCTCCGACCTTCGACGGTGCCACATCCGCCTTCTTTTCCAGCTCGCCGTAGAAGCGGGACAGTTCGAGCAGCAACTTCTCCAACGCGGCGAGGTATTCGGCTTCAGGCATGGTGGCCTTGCGGTCGCGCAGGCGGGCGATCTCGATCTCTTTCGCGTCGCGCCATTGGCGTTGTTCCAAGGTCAGGCTCGCTTCAAATTCGCTGGGCACGATGAACACCTGGTTCGCCCGCAGGCCGTCCGCGAGCGCGCCGTCGGTGCTTTTCTTGACGACGCGCAAACCTTGAAACCAATCCGCCGGCGTGCCGCGGCCATCGCCGTTGTCGTCGATCAACGGATGCTCCGTCGTGAGCCGGCCTTCCGACTTGTACCACTCCGTCGTCATGCGCGACGCGGCGAGGAAAACTTCCAGCGCCGAGTTCTGGCCGTCCTGGTCCACGTCCGACAGCGAGTTGGTGAGCGCATTGGCGGCGTTGATGCCGAACCGCGCGTAGTTCTGTTCCGAACCGCTGCGCGTCGCGGTGATGATGATGCGGTTGCTGGCGGACAGGCGATTGATGAACGGCCCGCTCGCGGAGGCGCCCTGAACCAAGATCACCCGGCGCTTTAGCGGCTTGAGCCATTCGGACAATTCGGTCGCCGAGATGTCCGGGCCGGGCAGATTGAACTTGGCCTCCTTGCCGTTGAACGTGCCGTGACCGACAAACGCGAGCCAAAGATCAGCGGGCGAATTCGTCGCCGAAAGCAAGGCCGACTGCAATCGATCACGGCTGTCGGGTTTGTCCGCTTCGGCCACGATAGCCACTGCGTCTGTCTTCGCGCTCTTAGCCGCCGCAAGCCAGGCCGCGGCGGATTCCTTGAAAACGTTGGCGTAGTCCTCTTCTCCGGGCGCGCCAACAATGACGATGAGGGAGGGCGGGGGAGCTGCGGCGAACAGCGCGGCGGGAGCGAGACAAAGCCAGCCGAGCAGGATTGCGAAGACCGAAAGCCGAATGTCGATGGCCGAAGCAATTCCGAAAATCGAATTCCGAAAGCCGATTCGAAAGCCAGCGAAGCCTCGGTGCTGCCAGCAGGTCGCTGCGATTCGGAATTCGCAATTCGGCATTCGGCCTTGGTTCGGCATTCGGCTTTCGGATTTCAACCTTCTCCTCACGCCAATCCTTTCCAGCGGCGCAGCGCCCATTCGCCGATGAAGCACAGGAAGGCCAGCAGGAAGACCCACGGATTATGCCAGATGGGGCGCGACCAGCTTTCCATCACGGGCGCGGTCTTGGTCGGCAGCCGTTTCACGAACGACGCCAGTTCATCCCGCTCGATGACTTCGCCACCGGTCTGTTTGGCGATCTGTTCGAGCAAAGCGCGATTGGGTGCGAGCGAGCGAAATTCATCCGCCGCCGGTTCCGAGACCCAGCCGGACTTCGCGCGTCCGATCTCCACGCCCTTCTCATCCCGCACCACGGTTTCGGCAAGGTAACCGCCACTGCCATGTTGCACGTAACTGGAGGTGTAGAAACCCGGCTCGGAAGGAACGGGCTCGGCGGTGAGTTCAAGGGCCGCCAGTTGGTTGGTCGCGGTTTCGCCGGCGACCTTGCGCACCCGCACCATCACGGAAGCGCTGTCCATCGGCTTGAACTCGCGATCCCGTACGCGCACGGCAATCTGCATCGAGCCCGGCGCTTGCGGATCGTTGCGGGCGGAGATGGTGACCTGTTCCGGTGTGTCGGTCACCAGCCAGCGGGCAATCTGCCGCCAGGCTTTGGCTTGATCAAACTGCTGCTGCTCAGAGCGGCGCCCCGACCGCCAGAAGTCACCGATCATCATCGCCGCCGTGCGACCGCTGCCAAAGCGTTGCGTCACGAGGGCCGGATGGACGGTTCCGTCGGCCTCGGAAACGGTGGCCACGGTACTGGCACCGGGTTTGACGCCCGACACCGAGTTCAAGACTTGAAAGGCGGGCAGGGCGTTAAGCCGCGCCTGCTCTTCGTTTTCCGTCGAGCGGATGCGCGCCCAGGGTTGCAGCCAGCCCTCGCGGTCCAACGCCAACCGCAGGTTCTCCATCGGTTCGCCTAGGCTGCCGGCGGCGGGAGATTCGCGCAGGTAAACGGGCAACATGTTGCCCACCGGCGTGTGGTCGTAGCCGCCGTCGCGGAAAGACTCCTGGCCACCGAGCATCATGAAACCACCGCCACGCTCGCTGACGAACCGTTGCACGAGCGCCAGTTGATCCGCCTTGAAGAACTCCGCTTCGACGTCATCGAAAATAATGGCGTGATAGGGAAACAGCTCCTCGGCCGTGGCGGGAAAAGATTTGCGCGTGTCCTGGCCCTCAGCGGGATTCAGCCAGATCAACACGGGTTGATCATAGCGCTCGATCTCGTCCGCCGCCTGGTTGCCAAAGCCCTTGAAGAGCGGGTTGCTCGTTTCTCCCGCGCGGCCCTTGAACTCGAACTTCGGTTCGCGCCGCGCCAGCCGGATCAGCCCGGTGAGCCGGAGCTGGTCGTCTTCATCCAAAGCGCGCTTGAGGAATTTGTATTCCCAGTTCGGCCGGCCGGCGACGTAGAGAATCTTGTATGGCCCTTCGCCACGATCCACCAGCACCAGCCGTTCGTTGTTCACCAGGGTGGCTTCATCCGGCCCGGTGGGCTCACCAGGTGTTGCGACGAGCCGGGGAACCAGGCGAACGCTGACCCGGTAGAAGTTGAGATTCCCGCCGGCCGGCCGCGTTTGAAAACGAAAGCTCAGAACCGAACGGTCGCCCGTGGCAGCCTGGGCTTGGCGATCGACGACATTGGCCGCCACGATGAGTGAGTTGGTCGAGTTGGTCGAGTTGGTTGAAGTTACGGCGGAGTCGGTTGGCACCCGCATCAGGACGGTCTCGATGGTCCGGCCATTGAAGCCGCTGGCCATGACGTCCGCGGTGATGGTCACTGGCGCATCTTCAAAGGCGGTTTGCGTCACGCCCACCCGGCTGATGGCCAGATCCTTGATCGGCTCGTCGGTGCCGCTGACGACCGGATAGATCGGTGGCAACGCGCTCAGATCCATTACGCCTTCGATGAAATCAGTGGCGTTGCCGTCGGTGAAGACGAGCGCGCCGGCCAGCGGCAAGCCCTGGAAACGTTCGTGAACGGCGGCCAGACTGGTCACCAGCGCCGAAGCATTGCCGGAGAAATCAAGCGCCTGAAAATCGCGCACCGATTGCAGCCGCGAATCGAAGACATAACGCCGCACCTGGAAATCGGCGGTGAGCGAGTCCTGCCAGTTGTCCGCCGAGTTGTTTAGGAAACCGCGCAGTTGTTCGCCGCGACTCGTCTGCTCGCCGGCATCGTGGATCTGCATCCCCTGGCTGTTGTCCGCCACCAGCGCAAACCAGTTGGCGCCGGGCCGGGCGCGTTGCGAAGTCCAGAGCGGTTCGAGCAGGCAGAGCAGAATGATGGCAGAACCGAGCGCGCGCAGGGCGATGCCGCCGAAGCGCAGGCGACCCCGCAATTCGCTGCGCCGGTAGCTCCACCACGAGAGCGCAATGGCGGCCGCCAGCGTTGCCAGCACGGCCCAACGCCATTCGCCTCCTTCCATGACCAGTCCGGCAAACATCAATCAATCGCTGCCCAGGCGTTCGTAATAGCGGCGCACCAGCTCCGAGTAGCGGCCCGGCACGGGATCGCGGTCGATGGCGATCATGTTATCCGGCGACTGTCGGCGCGCTAGTTCCTCGCGAATCTGATCACGGAGCGCTTCCATCGGTCGCAAAATGTTCGCTTGTACCAGGTCCCATTGCGGTGGCTTGCTGTGGCGTTTCGTATCGATGCGCACTTCGCGGGCCCGATCACGAACCGACGAAACTTGTTGCCGCAGCGCGGGGTCGTCCACCATTTCCTCGACGTTGCGGAGCCGGTCGGCCCAGTTGACATAGCCTTCGCCAGTGAAGATCCCGGGGCCATCTTCTGCGCCACCGGCACTCCCACCTCCGCCACCTCCGCCACCTCCGCCACCAGCATTACCACCGCCGCGGGCGAGTGAGTATTGGCCACCACCGCGACTACCACCCTGACCTTGACCTTGACCTTGACCTTGACCTTGGGACTCGGACGGTTGGCCCGCTTGCCCTGGCTGGCCTTGACCGGGTTGATTGCCTCGCTGTCCTCGCTGTCCCGGTTGGCCCTGCTGGCCGGGTTGAGCTTGTTCACCGTTTGCTTGCGCAAGCTGCCGCTCACCTTGACCTTCGCCCGGTTCACCATTCTGGCGTTCACCGGAACCGGGCTGCTGCTCGCCGGGTTCTCCGGCACCGTCTTGACTTGGCTGCGATCCACGGCGATTGGCCGCCACATCACGGCCAAGTTGATTGCTCAACTCCTCCAATTCACGCTCCGCCGACCGCAACGCCTGGAGGTCATCGCCGAGGATACTCTCCGCCGCCGCTTGAATGTTGGTGCTGATTCGGTCGATCCGCTTCTGCGCCAGCTTCTCAATCTCCTGCGCCAGCGGCGTCACCCCTTTCTCGACCAACTCGCGACTTACCTTGTAGGTGTTCTCCAGATCATTGGCCGATTCATCCTTCAGTGAGTCGTAGATTTGGCGCAGTTGATTCGGCAACGCGTTGCGGGTTTCCTGGCTGCCCTGAATCTCGCGGTAAGTGTCCAGGAGCTGTTTTGAGAGCAGCGGCTCGGCAGCTTCCGATTCTTCGCTGATGCGCCGGACGTTTTGCAAAATGTTGGTCAGCCGCTCGTGCTGCTGGGCAAGGCCGTTTTGCAACGCCTCTTTCACCGGCGAGTCGCTCAACGATTTCTTGGCGTCGTTGTTTACGGATTCAAACTGGCGTTGAAGTTCGTTCTCCTGCCGGGTGAGCTCGCGGGCGTTGTCGCGCAACTCGCGCATCTGCTCTGAGAACTCGCTGGAGATGCGCTGGCGGAAATCATCGCGCACCTTCTCCAAATCCTGCTGGGCCCGCGTGCCGGACGCGAGGGCGGACGAAGCCTGCTCCTGGCTGAGTTGCTCGGAGGAGTTGCGCATGTTCTCGCGCGTCTGCTCCAGTTCCTTCCGGGCTTCGGCCATGCGGGATTCATTCTGCTCGTTCGACATCCGCTGGTTCAGTTCATCCAGCTCGCTGAGCAACTGCTGTTGTTGTTCCTGCAAGCGCTTCAACTCCCGGCGCAGCTCCTCTTTTGCTTCCCCGTCTTTCGCAGCCAGCAGTTCGGTCTGCAATTCTTTCACCCGCTCGTTCAAGTCGTTCTGGCGGCGGGCGAGATCCTTGAGACGGCTCAACACCTGCAGGTCTTCGCGTTGTTCGGGCGTCTGCTGAGACTGGGCCTTACGTTCGTTCTCGTAGCGGTTCTCCTGTTCCGCGAGATCCAGTTCATCGAGCTGTTGCTGATTGCGCTGGCCGCCCCCGCCGCCGCCTTTGCTGCGGCTCACCTCGAACTCACGCGCCTGCAATCGCAACAATTGCTGATAGGCCTGCTGTTCCGCCGACAAAGCCCCGGGTAGTGGCTTGACCGAAACGTCGCTCGCAGCGCTTGCCAGTTCGGTGCTGGCCCGCTTCATCGCTTCGGCGGCCTGCTGCAAATACAACTGCATCCGCGCATCACGGAGATTGGCGCCTACTTCGCCGGCCTTGGCCAGTGCTTCGTCCTGGGATTCGTGGATCACTTTGACGTTTTCCTGGTAACCGCGGCTCGGCTTCTCGGAGGTCTCGGTCCGCTTCACATTCCAGGTGGCCGAGATGATGTCCTTTTGCAGCTCGAGCAGTTTCGATGAAGGGGTTTCGCCTTGCGGCGGCGGTTGCTGGCCTTCGGATTCACCCGCTTGGCCCTCGCGATAGATCTCGTCCAACGGCCGGATGTCGCCGAAGAAAATGTCACCTTCGAACATCCGTGGCTGACCGTCGGGGCCGTAGTCCTCCGCCCACAGGTAAAACGAAACCAGGTCGTCCGTCTTCACGCCGAGCTGTTCGAGCATCACGAGTTTCTCGGCCGTTTGCTTTTCAAAGCGGGGCGCCTTGCCGCCGAGTTCCAGCGATTTGGTTTCGCCGCCATTGATGCTGTAGGCCAGGCCATAACGAAGGAGCCCGAAGTCGTCGCTGGCTTCCGCCTGGAAGCGCACTTCCTCGAGCGGCGAGAAGCGTTGATCCCCGCGCGGCGAGGCGAGCTTCAGTTGCGGTTCCTTGTTCGGCACGACCACGAAATTGATCTCATCCGGAATCCGGTTGCTGCGACCAGCGGCATCGACTAGCGAAAGAAAGTAACGACCGCTCACCGTCAACGTCGTGGCCAGGTGCAGCACGTTTGAGCTGCTGGCATCCGGCGTCAGTTTAAGCTCTGTGCCGTTGGTGCTCCACAGCCGGGCCGAAACGATGGCCTTGTTCAGCGAGATCGCATACTCGAGCTGCGTGCCTTCGACGGCGTTGATGCGTCGCGTGTCTTCGATGGTCTTGGGTTCGAGTCCCGTGTAGGCGGGATACTTGAGCGAAGCGTCGGCCCGCACCAAGCGGGGGTACTCGAACACCGTCACCTTGAAGTCGCGCGTTTCGCCGGCGGTATAGGCGACGCGATAGACGAGTTCGCCAGTGACGTTGGCGACCTGGGCGCCGAACGTCGGGTCGTCCAGATTGCGGTTCATCGGGATTCGCCGTGGCTCGCCCTTCGCCGGGAGCGTGATCAACGTCGCCTCGGCGGGACCCTTCCCTGGAAATTTCGCCATGACGACCAGCGTGGACCCTTTTTCAAGCTCGGTATCGCCGGGCAGGATTTCAAGGTTGCGAACGACTTGCTTCGGCAGCGCGAAGGTCACCGTTGGGGCCACGCGCACAAGTCCGAGCATCGCGAACAGCAGCAGCATGGCCCCCGCTTGATTGGCCGCCCTGGCAAGCGACAGCCGGGTGAGGGAGTGCTTCACCCAATCTTGTTGCCGCAAGACCGCCGCCGCCCGATCGACCACCCGGCGTTGGAGGAAATTCAGTTCGCCGGTGGCGGTATCGGGTTCCTGTTCGACCGCCGATTGAATCAATGCATTGAGCTCGGGATGTCGCTGCTCGATTTCCCGCGCAATGTCGCGGGTGCTACTGCGGACCTTGCCGGCCGCGATAAATGACATCACGGCGCCAATCGCTGCGGCCGCAAGGACGATCCAGCCAGCGAACGGCAGCGCCCAGCCGAACCAGCGATGCGCCAGAATCAACGCGAAACCAACCGCCGCCGCAGCGAGCCAGGTGCCCGCCAGCCGGCCATGCAGGCGGCTGCGTTGGCGGCGGCGCGCGATGGGTTCCAGCAGGGCTTGCGTGACGTTGGCGGGCATGCGTCGGGTGATTGGGGAATTGATTTACCCTACCTCAGACGAAACGCAATCGTCATGCGTTAAGAATATTTTTTGCGGCCGGCTGCGGGCAGGGAATTGCCTTTCCGCCCCGCCCGCTTTCTGGCATCTCTGCTCGCAGCCTACCGGTGCAAGCCGGATCAACTCGCAAATGAAACTGGTCAAACTCGGCGCCGCGGTCCTGAACCAGACACCGCTCGATTGGAACGGCAATCGCACCCGGATCCTCGGGGCCCTCCAGGCGGCCCGCGCGCAAGGCGTCACGATCCTGTGCCTCCCCGAGCTCTGCCTGACCGGGTACGGTTGCGAAGACGCCTTTCTCGCGCCCGGCACCCAGCGCACGGCGCTGCGCCTGTTGCACGAGCTCCTGCCGGAAACGCGGGGCATGATCGTCTCGTTCGGCCTGCCGCTGCTCTTCCAGAACGGCCTCTTCAATGTCGCCTGTCTGGTCGCCGACGGAAAGCTGCTCGGGTTCGTGGGCAAGAAACATCTGGCCGGGGACGGCATTCACTACGAACCGCGCTGGTTCAAGCCCTGGCCCGAGAACGTCGTGAAGGACATCACGGTTGGCAATGCCCGCTACCCGCTCGGCGACGTCTACTTTGATTGCGGTGGCGTGAAGATCGGCTTCGAGATTTGCGAAGATGCCTGGGTGGCAAACCGGCCGGGCACGCGACTCGCGCGGCTCGGCGTCGATGTCATTTTGAATCCGAGCGCCAGCCACTTCGCGTTTGGCAAGATCGAGATCCGCAAGCGCTTTGTCCTCGAGGGCTCGCGGGCGTTCGGCGTGAGCTACGTGTATGCAAACCTCCTCGGCAACGAGGCCGGCCGCGCGGTCTATGACGGCGAAGCGATGATCGCCTCGGGCGGCAAGCTGGTCGCCACCGGCCCGCGTTTTTCTTATCGGGACTTCGGGGTCACCAGCGCAACCGTCGATGTCGAGGCGACGCGCATGAACCAGTCGCGAACCGCCAGCTACGAGCCGAACTTGGAAGGTGGCGGGCAATACTGCGTCGTCCAGCCGTTTGAATTTCCCCTGGCTGGCTTGCAAACCGATCAGCTCGAGACGGCAACTTGGGAAAGCTCGGCGCGGATCAAGGAGGAGGAATTCACCCGGGCCATCCCGCTCGCGCTGTTTGATTATCTACGCAAGAGCAAGTCACAGGGCTTCGTGGTGTCGCTCAGCGGCGGCGCCGATTCCTCGGCCATCACGTGTCTAGTCGCGCTGATGGTGGACTTCGGCGTCGCCGAGCTGGGTCTGGACGGCTTCAAGCAAAAGCTCGGACACATCGCGCGCTTGGCGAGCGTCAAGTCACCTCGGGAACTGGTGCATGCGCTGTTGCTCACCGCCTACCAGGCGTCGGCGAACAGCGGGCCGGTCACCCGCGCCGCCGCACGCGCTGTCGCCGAAGCAGTCGGCGCCGAGCACCTTGAGTTTGACGTCAGCCAGTTAGTCAGCGGCTACCTTGCGATGGTGGAGCAGGGGATCGGGCGCAAGCTCGCCTGGGAGACCGACGACATCGCGCTGCAAAACATCCAGGCCCGCGTGCGTTCGCCCGGCATCTGGATGGTCACGAACATTCGCAATGCGCTGTTGCTCGCAACCAGCAACCGCTCCGAGGCGGCCGTCGGTTACGCGACGATGGATGGCGATACTTCGGGCAGCTTGAGCCCGATCGCCGGCATCGACAAAGCCTTCCTCCGGCAGTGGCTGTTGTGGCTGGAGATTTCCGGACCCACCGGCGGCCAACCGATTCCCGCGCTCAAGGTGGTCAACGAACAGCAGCCCACCGCCGAGCTGCGTCCCCAGGAATCGGGTCAGACCGACGAGGCCGACCTGATGCCCTATCCGTTGCTTGACGCCATCGAACGCGCCGCCATCCGCGACAAGCAGATGCCGCTCGAAGTATTTCAGCTGATGCGGCTCCGGTTTCCAAAATACCAGGCGCAACAGCTCGCCGCTTGGGTCGAGCGCTTCTTCCGCCTATGGTGCCGCAACCAGTGGAAACGCGAGCGCTACGCTCCGAGCTTCCACGTCGATGACGAGAATCTCGATCCGAAGACCTGGTGCCGGTTTCCGATTTTAAGCGGCGGCTTCGAGCGTGAACTGGCCGAGCTGCGCGAGCATGTGGAAGCCAGTCGACGGCCGGAGTGACTGCGGCACTCGTAGTAGATCGGCACTGAGACCTTGTCGGCGACGGCAGGCTGGATGTCGTAGATGGAAATGACCACGGCGCGCGACAGCGCGAATCGTTACATGGGGCAACTAACTGGTGACTTGCTTGGGAGGCCAAATCTCCAAAGACCGTCCGCGGGTTCGCGTCTGTCTTCTCGATGGGCGTGCTGGTGAACCCGATGAACGACGCATTCGACAAGGCATCACGCTGTTTGCTGGCGAAGGCGTAGGACTTCTCGCCCGGCTTTTCATTCACCTTCCCGCCGAAGCCATGCTGGCTGCGGTGCGGCTTCATCCGTCATGACAGCGATGTTCCGTCGCGAGCTAAGTTCGGGCACTTTTCCGGATGGAGCGCGGCTCTGTGAGCCGCAGTACTCAGCTGGGTCATTCGCGTCGGAATGCTCCGCAGCGTTGGAGGTTTGATCGCCGCTGCGGATCACAGACCCACGCTCCGCGGGCGGTGGAAATTTCTGAATCGTCGTAAACACCACGCCTCCGCTCGCCCGGTTCTCCAGCTCTTCGATGAATTGCATCGTGGAGATGGCACTGTTGTGGTAGTCGGTGGAAAGTCCGAATCCAGAAGCGCGAATTCCGAAGCTCCGACCATTCGTCAATCCGAATTCTTCATTCGCTAATTGTCGTTCGATCACTTGTCCGAGTTGAAGCCGTGCATCATATCGCAGGCGATGCCGTGCTTCTCCAGCATCACGGCGATGGTCTGCGGGATCGGATTGCCGGAAATGCCACTTAGCAATGTCGGGGCACGCGACCGGGGCTCCGGCGAAGGCGGCGGCAGGCCGCTTCAGCCCGGGGTCACTTCCACAAACCGCCGCTCCAGCTTGCCGTCGGCGACCGTGCAAACGAAGTAGCCCTTCTCCTTGGAGCCGTCGTGATTGCCCTTGCTGATCGAGCAACAGCGGTTGGTGGTGAGCACGGTGGCGCCGCGCGTGCGCTCGGTGAAGCCGTGGTGATGCCCGTTCAGCACGGCCACGAGGTTGAACTCTTTGAAACGCGCCAGCACGTCGTCAGCGTTGAGCGGCCGCATCGGCACGTCGGCGCCCATCGGGAAATGTGTGAAGAGCACGGTCGGCAGGGCAGGCTTCAGCTTGGGCAGCCTGTCATAAAGCCAGCTCAAGGTCGCGGGTTGCACGTGGGTCTTGTCGAACTTCGTTCCCAACGTCGTGTCGAGCGCCACGAACTGCCAGCCGCGATGCTCGAAGTGATAGTTCACTGTGCCCGGAAACATCTCCTCGTACGGCGCGCGATCCGTGTCTGTCACGTAATCGTGATTGCCGATCACCGTGTGAAACGGCATCCCCAGGCCGCGCAAGCTGTCCCGCATCGGCCCGAGTTCGGTTGGCTTACCATCCTGCGCGAGGTCGCCGATCATCAGGCACAGCTCGGGGGCTGGGGTGAGCGCCTTGATGCTCGCGGCGACGCGCGCCATCCAGCCGGGACATTGGGGTGTGGAGAAATGAACGTCGTTGATCGCCGCGAAGGAGAACGTGCCGCCCTGGCCGTTGTCCGCGCCGCGCAACCGGCCCGGCCAAAGCGCGCCGGTGAGCAGCGCTCCGGCGGTCAGCGGCAGGAAAGTGCGCCGGTTCATGGTCGGAGCTCGATGGTGGCCGGCGTTGATCGGGGAAGGCATGCCTGAACCATGCCGAAATATCCGGGCGGTGAAAGGCTTGTTTGCGCTTCGTCCATTGGCCCGGCGTTGAAACTTGCCAGCGCAGAAGAAAATGTTTCCCCCGTGCTGGTCTTTCGACTAGAAAAACCGCTCATCCAAACCAGCAATCTCATGCATCATTCCAGTAAACTCCATGCCCGCTTGCTTCCTTTGCTCCTGCTGACCTGCCTGATCTGGCCAGGTTTGGCCTTCGCCGCGGATGGATCACCGGTCAATTCGGGTGACACCGCCTGGCTGATTGTCTCCTCGGCGCTGGTGTTGTTCATGATGATTCCAGGTCTGGCGCTGTTCTATGCCGGGCTCGTGCGAAAGCGCAACGTGCTCTCGATCTTCATGCATTGTTTCGTGCTCACCTGCGTCCTGAGTCTGGTCTGGCTGGTGGTGGGCTATTCGCTGGCGTTCACGGATGGCGGTTCGCTGTTCGGCGGCACCTCCAAGTTGTTCCTCCACGGCGTCAACGCCGAGTCGGTGCGCCCGAAGCAAACAATTCCCGAGCTGGTGTTCGTCATTTTTCAGATGATGTTTTTCCTGATCACGCCCGGCTTGTTTGTCGGGGCTTTCGCCGAGCGCATGAAATTCAACGCGATGCTGATCTTCAGCGTGCTCTGGGCGTTGCTGGTCTATGTGCCGGTCTGTTACTGCGTGTGGCACTCCGGCTCTTATCTCGGGCTGACGGGCGTCATTGATCTGGCGGGCGGCATCGTGGTCCACATCACGGCCGGGGTGGCGGCGTTGGTGGCGTGCATCATGGTCGGGCCGCGGAACGGGCATCTGCATTCACAGATGTTGCCCCACAACCTCCCGCTGACGATCACGGGCGCCGCGATGCTCTGGGTGGGTTGGTTTGGTTTCAATGGCGGCAGTCAACTGGCTGCCAATGGCGCTGCGGCCATGACCATTCTGGTGACCCACGTCTCCGCCGCCACCGCCGCGATGGTCTGGATGGTGATCGAATGGTGGAAGCTCGGCAAACCCAGCGTGCTGGGCATCGCGACGGGTTCCATCGCCGGCCTGGCGGCGATCACGCCCGCGTCCGGAACGGTCGGGCCCATGGGCGCCATGATCATCGGCACCGCTTCGGCCGCCGTTTGTTGGTATGCCTGCGCCCGGCTCAAGCGCCGCTTTGGCTACGACGATTCGCTCGATGTGTTCGGCGTGCATGGCGTCGGCGGCTTCATCGGTACCGTGTTGCTGGCGGTGGTGGGCACCAAGTCATTTGCGGGCGGACTCGGCGACTTCAGCATTGGCGGGCAACTGGCCATCCAGTTGAAGGCGGCGTTCTACACGGCCGCCCTTTCCGGCGGGGTGACTTTCGTGATCCTCAAGGGGCTGGCCCTGACCATCGGCCTGCGCGTGCCCGTGGCGGCGGAACGTGAAGGGCTCGACCTCGCCGAGCACGGCGAGAGTGCGTACAACGATTGAGCGCGCGGAATGTTGTCGAAAGTCGACGCCACGCCGGCTAGTTTCGCGCCATGAAACTTTCCTGTCGCTGGCTGGTTCTGGTGTGGCTCGGGATCGCCGCCTCGGCAACCGCCGACGATCGCAAGTTCACCCGCACCGAAGACGTGATCTACGGCCGCGTGTTCGGCACCGCGTTGACGCTGGACATCTTCAAGCCGGAGAGTCCCAACGGACTCGGCGTCATCTACGTCATCAGTGGTGGCTGGTTCTCCGCGCACAGTGCGATTCAGGCGAAGATCTTCCAGCCGATCCTCAACCATGGCTACACGGTGTTTGCGGTGGTGCATGGCTCCAACCCGCGTTTTCACATCCCCGAGGTCGTGGATCAAATGGAGCGCTCGGTGCGTTTCATCCGTCATCACGCCACCGACTTTGGGATTGATCCGAAAAAGATCGGCGTGTCCGGCGGAAGTGCGGGCGGGCATCTGTCACTGATGCTCGCCGTGCGCGGCGGATCGGGAAAGCCGGAGGCCGGCGATCCCATTGATCGGGAGAGCAGCGCGGTGCAGGCCGTCGGCTGTTTCTTTCCGCCGACCGACTTCTTGAACTACGGCACGCCAGGCGAGAGCGCCGTGGGCGAAGGCATCCTGAAGGATTTTCGTTCCGCTTTCGGCGACGTGCCCGCCGACGCCGATAAGAAGGCTGCGTTCGCCCGGGAGATCTCGCCGATCTACCACGTGCGTGAAGGCGTGCCGCCCATCTTCATCATCCACGGCGACGCCGACAAGTTGGTGCCAATCCAGCAATCCGAAATCTTCCTCGCGAAGGTGAAGTCTGCCGGTGGCGTGGGGCACCTGGAGGTCAGGAAGGGCGGACTGCACGGCTGGGACAAATGGGAACAGGATACGGAATTGTTTGCCAGGTGGTTCGACCAGCACCTCTTGGCGGGGCAGCAATCGGCCGGCGATGCGGCTGCGTCACCGAAAGGGAATCAGTGACGGGTTGCTCCACGTCGAGGGTTGCTAACGAGATCGGCTAAAGGCATCGGATGGCGCGCTATTCCAGAAATGACCAGGCGGGCATCGAGCTGCCAAAGGCTACGCTGGACAGCGAGACGTTGCGCCAGGCGCTGGAACTGTTCGCGTATCTGAAACCATATCGCGGCCGGTTCCTCGCCGCGATGGGCGCGTTGTTCACCTCCAGCCTGCTGAGCCTCGCCTTTCCTTATCTGGCGGGGAGCATCGTGGATGCGGCGCTGGAGCAGAGCAACGGTGGCGACGGGATGACCCGGATCGATCAAACGGCGCTGCTGTTGCTGGGGGTGCTGGCGGTGCAGGCGGGCTTCTCGTTCTTTCATTCGCTCTCCTTCGCTACGGTCGGCCAGCGCAGTCTCGTGGACCTGCGACGCGACACCTACGGCCGTCTCATTTCCCTGCCGATGACGTTTTTCTCCAATCGCCGCGTGGGGGAACTGGCCAGCCGGCTGTCGGCGGACCTGATTCAAATCGAGGACGCGTTGATCACGATCCTCCCGCAATTTGTGCGGCAGATCACGATGCTGGTGGGCGGGATCACGCTGATCGCCTTCACCTCTCTCAAGCTGACGGGCATCATGCTGGCCAGTCTGCCGGTGTTGACCGTGGTGGCGGTGGTGTTCGGTCGCAAGACCCGGCGCGTCTCCCGCGAGGCGCAGGACCGGCTCGCGGACACCGCCACGATCGTGGAGGAAACGCTGCAGGGCATCGTCAACGTGAAGGCCTTCGCCAATGAGCATTACGAACTCGACCGGTACCATGCGGGCCTCAAGAAATTTCTGGCGGCCACCCTGCGTGGCGCGCGGCTGCGGGCGGCCTTCATCGCGTTCATCATCTTCGCGTTGTTTGGCTCGATCGTGCTGGTGCTGTGGTCTGGTGCGCGCCTGCTCCAAGGGGGCGAGATCACGTTCGGCGACCTGACCCGCTTCATTCTTTATACGACCTTTGTCGCCGGCGCGATGGGCCAGTTCGCCGAGCTGTACAGCCAGTTGCAAAAGGCCGTCGGTTCCACCCAGCGCGTGCGCGAGCTGTTGCGTGAAACAGGTGAGATCGATCTCCGCCCATCCGCGGCCGAAGCCGTCAGCATCGGCCGATTGCGCGGTGAGGTGCGACTCGAGGATGTGTGCTTCCATTACCCGTCGCGGCCGGGCGTCGAAGTGTTGCGGGGCATCAATTGCACCGCGGCACCCGGCGAAAAGATCGCGTTCGTCGGTCCGAGTGGCGCCGGCAAATCCACGCTCATCTCCTTGCTGCTGCGCCTGTACGATCCGCAACACGGGCGGGTGTTGATGGATGGAAAGGACGCGCGGGATTATCCGCTGGCGGCGTTGCGCGGGCAGATGTCGATGGTGCCGCAGGAAGTCCTGTTGTTTGGCGGCTCCATCGCCGAGAACATCGCGTATGGCCGGCCGGGCGCGGATCGGGCGGCGATCGAAGCCGCCGCCCGCCAGGCCAATGCCCATGACTTCATTGCGGGCTTTCCCGAGGGCTACGAAACGCTCGTCGGCGACCGCGGGATCAAACTCTCCGGCGGTCAACGCCAGCGCATCGCCATTGCGCGGGCGATCCTGAAAGACCCGGCCATCCTCATTTTGGACGAAGCGACCAGTTCGCTGGACTCAGAGAGTGAGCATTTGATCCAGCAAGCTATGGAGGCTCTGATTAAGGGCCGCACCACCTTCATTATTGCGCACCGTTTGGCGACTGTCCGGCACGTGGACCGGATCGTGGTAATCGCGGGCGGGCAGGTGGTTGAATCGGGAACCCACACCGAGTTGAGTGCACTGGATGGCGGCATTTATCGGCGACTCGCGAGGTTGCAGTTTCGAAGCGATCGGGACGTCGACACGGTCTTGCAATAGCGAGCTGGACGACTGTTGGTGAAAAGAGTTGCCTTGGTTTTACCGAGGTGAGTAAGTCCGGAAAATTCCTGCCGGGCTGGGTCCGGGGACCCAGCAGTCGGAGTGACTGCTTTATGCTAAAAAGTTTACCTGCCGCCCTCCTGATTTTGTGCCTGCTGTTCGCGGTGGGCCCCATCCAGGCCGCGTGGGTTAACGAATCCAATTTGCCGGCGGAGGCAGACTACGCCGTGCTGGAGTTTCCGGGCACATTCGCCAGTGGTGCGACGTCACCTTCCGTTTACGGGCGCATTTACGAGGCGGGGATCACCGAGTCGATCGGGCCCAACGGCGTCATCATCGCTGAGGTTGGTTACGGCCCGATCGGGACGGATCCGCGCAACAGTGCTCAATGGCAATGGTTCCCCGCAACGTTCAACAGCCAGGTGGGCAATGATGACGAATATGTTGGGACGTTGAATTTTGCGACCAACGGTACCTTCAGTTATGCGTTTCGCTTCTCGGTGAACGGGGGCATTGATTTCACGGCTGCGGATCTGGATGGCGCAGGTTCCAATGCCGGGCAGGTCTTCGATCCTGTGCGTTTGGGCCTGGCCACGGTCGCGAACGTGCCACCACTGCGTTTGTCGATTCGCCCCGCCGGCGCCGCCACCGTTGCGATCTCCTGGGACTCCAGCAGCCAGGGATACTACGCTTTGTATGAGCGATCCGATGTGACCAGCATCGGCACCAAGATCGCCGAAGTGCCGGGGATTGATGGCCCGCAGGAACTTATTGAACCTCGGCAGCCCGGCAGTTCATTTTTTACCCTGCAACGGATACCGCCGCCGCGGCCGGCGGTGGGGCTCGTGATCAATGAGGTCGATTACGACAGCATCGGTAACGACGCCCAGGAGTTCATTGAGCTCTACAATTCGTCGACCGGGTCGATTGATCTGAATGGGACGGCGGTGGTGCTCATCAACGGGTCGGACAATCAGGAATATGCGCGCGTGAATCTCAGTGGCAGCCTCGCCCCGGGGAAATATCTGGTGCTGGCGAACCCCAATGTAAACGTGGCTGCCGAAACGGTCGTGATTCCGATGGCGGACAATTTCATCCAGAATGGAGCCCCGGATGGCATTGCTCTCTACAGCTATTCCAACCACCAGTTGCTTGATGCGCTTGCCTATGAAGGCGCAATTTCCGCGGCGGTGATCCAAGGCGAAGCCGTGGTGAACCTGGTCGAAGGCACTGCTTTGGCGAGCAGTGTGGTGGACTCGAATACCTTGAACGGTTCATTGATTCGGTCGCAAAACGGAGTGGATACGAACAACGCCAATGCCGACTGGCGATTCACTTCGACTCCCACGCCTGGCTCCGCCAATGTTTTGTCGCCCTAAACGACCTGCTCTGGCGGCCGGCAACGCAGCGCGCTAAACGTGTTGGGTTGCCACCTAAAGGCAGCGGCTCGAAACACTTGATCGCCATTTGCGCGTGGATGATAACAACCTTTCCGATTCACCACGAGGCACACCTAGAAGCCGAACACGACTTGCAACGCGCTTCAGCTTACCGAGGCACTCACGGCCACGTCCAGGCGTGGGGAAAGCGCAGTCGATAAAACTGGGTGGGACCGGTGACGGAAACTTGAATGGTCTTCGCCGAAGTCGTGCTCTGGATCGCCGCCGCCGCTGGCCAGTCCACGAAGCTGCTGCTGCCGTCCACGAATCCGTTCAGCCCAATGGGAAGGTTCGTCAGGTTCAGTTGGCCATTGCCGCCGTTTACCAGCGTGAGCGACCTGATACGCACGGGCGAAACCAGCTCATGCGCAAGATCGGCGATGATCGCATGCGCCCGCGCCGAGGGGTCCAGGTAATCCCAAAAGATGTAGTTCGCGCCGGGCCCGGCAAGGGATTTGTCCGTCAGCGCGAAGTCACTCAAGGCATCCACGCTCTGCCCGTTGTCGAGCGCGTTTACCAGCCCGTAATTGGCGGGCCGCGCCACGGCGTCGTCAAACAGCGCGAACACATCGGGAATGTGAATGGCAACCCCGGAAAGCGTGGCCCGCGCCTGCGCGAGCGTGGTGGCGAAACCGGCGTTGAAGTCCGCGATGCGTTGCCGGAGGAAGTTCTTGTCCGCGGTCGGCAGCCCGACGTAGTAGGGGACCTTCGTGACATCCACCGCATTGGGCATGACGAAGGTGCGGGCGCCTTTCGCGTGGAGAATTTGAATGGCTTGCAGGTGGTTGCTCCAGGAGCCGCTGAGGGCGTTGGTCCAGATCGCGAGGTTGCTGACGTTGTAGGGCGCGAACCTCGAGTCGGCCAGGTGACTGACGAAATCGGCGTTGTTGACCCAGATCACGAACAGCGCCGTGCCGACATCCGGTGGCGCCATGAAGTTGCTGACGTTGGTCACCAGGTTCGGACTGTAATGACCGAAGTATGACCAGTTCTTTGCGGAATCGAAAACCACGCCCTGGCGTTCGGCCAGCACCTCGACCCAGACCCGGCCGTTGGTGAACCGGTTGCCATGATAGTAGGCGCCACCGGGTCCGTTGGTGGTGGTGCTCACGCCGTCACCGAAGGTGTAAAGCGAAGTGAACTGGGCGTCCGCGGGGAAGGCAAGGATTCCCAACCAACCCAGCCCGAGCAGTGCATGCAGCAGCCTTTTCACGTTGCAACTCTGACTTGTCGCGGACCAAAGTAAAACCGGAACCGCGCGTGGTGAACGATGGGATACCTGCGCCGCGGACGGCCGGAATCACGAATGCACACCAGGCAACCGGAATTGACGGTAACTGATTGGACACGAATTTTGCGAATGGGCGCTCATTCGTGGAAGTCGCGTAAGCATCTGTTTTCATGCTTTTCGCACATCAACCGAGGCAATTGAAATGACAACTCGCTGCAACCACAACCTGCCGCTGGTGGCGACCAGCCTCCTGTGCGCCGTTCCCGGTTCGCTGTGCGCAAATGGCTTGCGGTTGGTGAGCCAGGACGCCCTGGCCACCGCGCGGGGCGAGGCGTTTGTCGCCACGGCGGATAATCCGTCGGCGATCTATTACAACCCGGCGGGCATCACGCAGTTGTCCGGCCTCCAATCGCGCTCGGGCATTTACGGAGTCTACTTCGACGCCACGTATGAGCCGCCGTCAGGCGCGCCGAACGCAGGCAAGACTTACGATCTGGAAAGCAACATTGCGGTCATCCCGCAGTTCTTCAGCACCTACACGCCCGCCGATCTGCCGGTGGCATTTGGGTTCGGTATCTATTCGCCCTTCGGTGGCCGGATCGGCTGGCCGCAGGACACGGGCTTTCGCACGGTGGCGCTCGAAGGTTCGTTGACCTACATCGCCCTCAACCCGGTGGTGGCCTGGAAGGTGGGTCCGAAGCTCTCGGTCGGGGCGGGCCTCCTGGTGAACTACGCGAAAACGGATATCGAGCAAGGTCTGCTTCGCAATCAGAAGCCGTTTTCCAATTACTTCAAGTTCGAGGGTGACGGCTGGTCGGTGGGCTACAACCTGGGAGTGCTCTGGCAGCCTAGTGACAAGCTCTCATTCGGCGCGAACTTTCGCAGCGCGACGACTTTGAACGCGGAGGGCCGGACCGAGTTCGAGCAACAGCCCGTCATCCGGCCCACGGAACTTGATGCGAGTGCGGAATACACCTTCCCCCTGACCGTGGTGCTGGGCGTGTCGTACCGGCCGACGCCCCAATGGAACGTTGAGTTCAATGCCGACTACACGGACTGGAGCAGCTTTGATTCAACGACCATCCGGCAGGCGACGGCGCCGCCGTTTCCCGTTCAGCAGAACATTGAGGTGAAACTCGGCTGGCAGCCGAGTTGGTTGTACGAGTTCGGGGTCACGCGCTATCTCCAGGGCGGCTGGCAGGTGAGCGGTGGCTATGTGTTCAGCGAGAATTCCGTGCCCGACACCTACTACAATCCACTCGCCGCCGATCTCGACCGGCATGTCTTCAGCATTGGCACCGGTTATCAGGGGAAAAGTTTTGGTTTCGATGTCGCCTATCAATTCGCCTACGGACCGCCACGAACTGTTTCCGGCAGCACGCCGTCGTCACAGCCCGCGCAGTTCGCCGGACAAACCGCTGACGGGCAGTATGACTTCATCAGCCACGGCTTGCTGCTGTCGGTGAGCATGCGGTTTTGAGTAAAGGTTGGTGGGCCTGCTCCCTTTCCAGGTCGCTGCTTCATTCCCCCGGCCCGGCCAGTCTGGATCATCCATTTCCACGGGATGTCCCGGCAGATTGATTCAAGAGCCATCCAGGATTTGGAGGAGAGTAATGGGATTTACACAGGAAATTAGTTAATTCTACTTGTCCGATGAGCTCAGCTTCTGACAACGTTTCAACCATGCCCAAGTTTCGGAAATTACTCTTTTGTATTCTATGAATTTGTTGATTCCGTTTTGCCGAACGCTACCGGCCTCACTCCCATCCCGTTTGGAGAACGCTTTCAGTTGCCTCCCGGTTTTTTTGCGGCGCGCCGGCCCGCTTTGGTCAAGCACCTCAGAAGGATCTCTTCTATGAAACGACAAGCCTCTTCGATGTGTCTGGTGGGGTTGCTCCCTTTGCTCGTCGGCTCACTGCAGGGCCAGGGCACGGTGACCATCACCGGCCTCAAGCCGTTGGGCGGTTCCGTTACCATCACCAACCGAAATACCGGGGCCAATCTCTCGGCCGCCTTTCAGCTCGTCGGCTCGCCCACGCTGGAGTCCGGGACCTGGGCTCCGTTGCCGGCGTTGTTCGCTCCCCTCGCTGGGTCGCCGGGTTACTTCACCACCACCATCCCGCAAACGCCGGGAGTCGACCGATACTTTTATCGCGTCCTCGGCTATGCCGCCAACGCCGGTGATCTGGATGGCGACGGACTGGCCGACCTCTACGAGACGAACGTCCTCCTGACGAACCCCGCGTTGTTCGACTCCGACGGCGATGGGTTTAGTGACGGGCAGGAGCTGGCCTATGGCTCCGACCCGCTCAATCCGGCAAGCAAACCTGTTTTCGTTCAGCATCCGACCGTCAATTTCGTCCTGGCAAATACGGCCGCCACCGAAGGCGCGGGCCCGCATCAAATGCAGATCGTTTTCGACCGTCCTTACAACGGCACCGTGAACTATGCGGTCAATTCGCTGGGCAACACCACCGCCGGGACGGACTTCACCCTGGGCGGCAGCCCGAACGCGACAACCGGTTCGGTCACGATGAACGGCACGTCGGCTTTCATTCCCCTGACGGTCATCAACGACTCCATCGTTGGCGGCCAGCGGGTTGTCATCATTGATCTCAAGCTGAACGGGGAAAGCTACTTTATCGGCGGACGGGGGTCGCATGCGGTGCTTTTGGAGGACAACGACTCGTGGTGGACGGGATCACTGATTCCGGCGTCCGGCGAAATCGGTGGCCGTATTTTTCGACTGAAGATTGCCCGCCATGGTGCCGGAACGACTGCCATATTCGGCGCGGGTGCGGGTCAGGATGGTCTGCCCGTTCCGGTCGTGGCGAGTGGTGGCGGAGGGCCGCCGATCGGCATCACCAGCATTTCCAGTTCGCTCATTCCCACGGGTTCGTGGCCGGCCACGGTGAACTCCGATAGCGCAGTCCGTTTCAGCGTGGACTCACCTCAATTGTCGGTCCCCGCAGGGAGCCTCCTCGGAAACGAGACGATTCGGCGACGACTTCAGCTGAATGCCCAGCCGGCGCTCAATGGCTCCGGACACCCGCACCAGCTCGCGGAGAATCGCTATGTGGGCGACTATACTGAAACCCTTTCCAGCAGTAGCGGCGCTCAGCTGGCTGCTTTTCCAGGCACCTTCATTCTCGTGCGCGACCTCCCGGCGCCGTTGCCGGTGCTGTCCCAGCTGGTTCCCCCCACCCCTTGAGCCCGCTCAACCCATGCTCCATTTTCTTTCCACCATGAAAACGATCTCTCTCCGAATCGGCGCCGTGTTTCTGGCGTGCGTCGGCAGCTCCTTCCTGACTACCACGGCTCACGCCACTGGCCAGGCCCGGGCCGAGTTCCGAAACATCTCTTCCGCGCAGGCAGCCACGCAGTTGCAGAATCCCGGCGTTGCCTTTTTCGGTGGTTACTTGAAGGGCCCGCAAACTCAGACGGCAAATGCGGTCATTCTTCAGGAATGTTCCTTCGGCCAGGCTTTTTCCCAGTGGTATCCTTCCGACACCTACGCTCGGGATATCCTGGGAGCGAATGGCGTGAGCGGTGTCCGGGGCGCGCTATATCCTGGCACCACCTTCACATCAGACTTGCGCAATGAGATAGCCAATAGCGGCAAGCCTTTTCGCTACAAGTGGCTGCTCTACGGTGGCGCAGGCACGGATGTTACCGCCTTTGATGTCACGACGCTCGCCAACTGGTTTACCCCGGCGGATCGGGTCCTCGTTGCCGAGCAGATCGCCGTGCTCAAAGAAGCGGTCGCCGCCAGTCCGCTGGACACCAGCCTCCGCAACGCCTTGCTGGACGTCTATTGCGACCTCGCCGTCGCCGAGATGCAGGCGACCAAGCCCTTGCTGGCCAAGCTGGCCAAGTTCCGCCTCGGGCTGGAGGTCCTGCCGCCCGACAAGTTCATCATCGACGAGGAAATTGACACCTACGTGGAGATCACCGACGCGATGCTGGCAGCCATCAACCAGTACACCTCATTGCTGGTGGATGACTTTCCAGGTATCGACCCTTCCAGCATCGATTCCAGTGTGCCGTTCGGGTCAATCCCGATGGGCCGTTACATTTTCCTCCGCGAACAACCGCGCCGCAGCAGCATCCCTTCGAAATACGCCGACCAGTCTGGGGTTCGTGAAGTTCCCCAACTTGATGTCAACGGTCAGCCGGTGGTGCCGGTGAATCCGGGATCGCTCTTTGTCGGCTACAAGGATTTGAACACACTGCTCCAGATCGTTGGTCAGCGACAACTGCAACTTGCCGGCCTGGCCCGGCTGCGGGGAAACCGCAAGGCCCCCGGGGATCTGGCCAGGGCGCGTGAGTCGATCATCCAGGTGGCGGGCGACGATGTGACCCAGTTGCAGCTCATCAAGAGCTGGTTTCCAGAACTGTTTCCACCTGATCTGAACGCGATTTCCCAGGGCGAGCGGACTACTGTGGAGGCCTTGCTACAACAGTCGGGCGTGCTGGCCTCCCTCGCCGCCGTTGAGCTGGGTCGTCTCGAATTGTCCTCCATCACCCCCTTGCTCAATGGCAGTGCCAACGTCCTCGGCTATGACCCGGACTTTCTGCTGCTGGTTCAGGACGGCGCCAATCTGGAATCGCCCCGGGAATCATACGACGTACTTCGCGGCATGCTGATTGGACCTAACCAACCGCTCTCCGTGGCGCTGACCAAATTGGCGGCAGCTACCAGCGCCTACAACAGTTTCCAGGAGAAAGTGGATCGGGTCGCGACTGACATTGATGACGCCGACGAAACGCTTGCGGATCGCTTTTTCGCCATCACCGGCTTCGAGCCTGATGCCAGCCCGGGATTCGATCCCATCCATCCGAATCCGACGGCCGGAAGTGAACTGGGTGGTGCCCTGGCCGCGATCACGGCGCTGAATGCGCGGGCTGCGGCGCGCGTACCGCTGAACCAGGAGCTCGATGACCAGTTTAAGGTGGGGGTGGATGGCGTGGCATCGGGCGCGGCTCTGGATGATCTGAATGCCGCCCAGAATAAGCGGGATTTGTTGTTGGCTGCCGGTCAAACATACAGAGACACCACCGCCAGCCTCTACAATGAGATGATCGGTGCGTCCGTCGCTTCTGCCACTGCCCAGGCTGCGTATGAGGCGGTTGCCGATACGGCGGGGACCGCCGCTGAGGCCAGTGTAGATCCGGTAAAAGGCATTACCGCTGCCTCAGCGGCTACAATAATTGGTGTCGCCGGTGCGGTGAATACCGTCGTTCAGGCTGGCGCGGCCTATATCATCGGATCGCGGGAGCAGGCGATCGATTACGCCGGAATTGACTTCGCCATAACCACCGAGGCCGTGGATGCCGCCTTGGCGGTGAACCAGGCCCGCGAGCAGTTATCGGCCCTGAAACGCGAGCAGATTTCCAATAACCTCGAACAATTGTCCGATCAAGGCGCGCTGTCACAGGCGGTCGCCCAGCGGGAGGCACTCCTGGCGGAAGTGGCCAGGATCGGTATCAAACGCAACGCCAACGTCGCGGCCATCCGGAAGAAATCCTATGCCGACCCCTTGCACTACTACCGGGCCGAGAACGCCCTGATCGACGCTGACGAATCTTTCCGGACGGCCCAGCGCTGGATGTTCTACACCTTGCAGGCCCTCAACTATAAGTGGCACGGACAGTTTGCGACCTCCACCGGCACCAAGTTCTACGACACCTCAACCGTCTTCAAGTGCCGGAATGCAGGGGAGCTGAACGATCTGCTTTCGCAGATGGTGGTTTGGAATGACGATCGTGTTGCCCAGACCGTCAATTCTCCGCGCCTTTTTACCCGGATTTCCCTGCGCGACCATATCTTCGCCCGGGATCCCAACCGGTATGATCCGAACGTGGCCGACCCGGGGGCGCGCGTGGATGACACCCAGCGGCCTCTCCCCACGCCCCCCAGCACCCTCCCCACGATCCAGTACTTCCGCAAAGTGCTGAACACCCTGTATCGCAAAGGCGCAGGAACGAGCGACGACCGATGGGAGATCCCGTTCAGCACGGCATTCCGCAACCACATCGCCGACCGCGTGGATGGGAATTTCTTCCGGGGCGCCACTTATGACGTGAATGGGAACATCTCGGACAAGGGATTCTGGCGGGAGAAAATTGATTACGTCGCCGTGAACATCGTGGCCGACGACGGCTTCGACCCGGACAGCGTATCCGGCCCGCGAGGACTTTCGGGGGTTCTTTACTATGGAGGCACCGTCTATTTTCACACCCGCGTTCCACCCAATGGCAACCGGGGGGTGATCCCCGTGGCAAACCCCACCACGGGGCTTTTTGACGACTACCCCGGAGAATTGATGATCAGTCCGTTCCGGTTCTGGGTCTCGCCCAATTTCAACAGCAACTTCATTCCCCGCAGCGAAGATGACCCGCCCATTCAGGTGGCCTACAGCAATTCCAGCATTGCCCTGAGTGGTCCGAACGGGATCAACACCAAGCCCTCCTTCCAGAACTTTGATCTGACCGGCCGAAGCATCGCCGCTTCGGGCTGGCGGCTCAGGATCCCCAGACTGAACAATGTCGGGTTTGTCGTGGATGTGAACAAGATCAACGACATCGAGCTCATCGTAGCCTATCGCCACAGCACCCGCGTCTCGCCTCCGCCGAATTGATCCCAACCGATGATTCTCTGCTAAAGCCAACTTTCTCCAATCACCACCTCCTATGAAACGCACACTCCGCACCGTCACAGTCCTGAGTCTTTCGCTCGTCGCTGGCTGCTTCCTTTTCGCGCCGCCGGCGGCCCAGGCGCAGATCAACTATCAAGGCCGCCTCACCGATGCCCTCGGCGCCCCGCTGACTGACGGCCCGTACGTCATCCAGTTCTCCCTGTGGACTGCCGCCAGTGGCGGGGCGACTCCCGTCTGGGGTCCGTACGTCCTCGATGGCGGGGTGGCAACCGGTCATGGGCCGCTGGCCGATCTCGTCGGCAGCCGGTTCAACGTCATCATCGGTAGTCAGGATACGACCAGTCGCTCGCTCACGACGGCCATGACTGCTTCCACCTCCGCGTATCTGGAGATCAAGGTGGGTAACAACGCGCCGATCTCGCCGCGCCAGATCATCCTCGCCGCGCCCCGTGCGCTCCTGGCGGATGTCATTCCCCGTGTGACGCCGAACCTAAGTGGCGTCGATGTCGCTGGGAACCTGGGTGTTTCTGGAAATGCCACGGTCTCAGGCAACGTCGGCATCGGTAACCCGACTCCGTCCGCCAAGTTGGACGTCGTCGGCAACGCCCTTGTCAGCGGCAACGTTACGGCCAGCGGGAGCGTCGCGGCTGTTGGCAACGTCACGGCTGGCGGCAAGTCCGTTGTGGTCGGCGAGGAGAATCTCCGGATCGTTCGAGGAGAGGTTTTCGGACAGGCCAATAACGGAGCATGCACAGTTTCGGTGGGGTCCCCCTTCGTTAGTGCCAGTCGCACAGCAGTGGGTGAATATACAGTCAACTTTACTTCCCCATTCACTGGCATTCCTACAGTTACCGCCTCGGCCTTCCTCAACGGCCCCGCAGGGGATCGTGATCTCTTTGTCTCCATCGCGGTACGCACTGCCTCAAGTGTCCAAGTCAGAATCTTCGCTGATGGCCCCGATTCCGGCGAATTCCCTCGGGATTCCGCTTT
The DNA here is from genome assembly GCA_031362805.1 of bacterium. Lineage (GTDB taxonomy): Bacteria > Verrucomicrobiota > Verrucomicrobiia > Limisphaerales > RI-55 > RI-55. The sequence goes on along the minus strand of JANLTG010000022.1, from coordinate 11,237 downwards.
CACATTCATCGCCATCGGCCCCCGCTAGGCGCTGTATGAATGAATTGGGGCGGACCGGTTGCAAATGATCGCTTGGGGAACGTGTGCTCACTTAGCGGTTGAATCGATTGCGGTGCCTCCAACTGGGGTGTCGGCCTTTCCGCTCACTCAATTGGTGCCGGCAAACCGCCAATGATTTGCCAGCCCAGTCGGATTCGGGTATGCCATTCGGCCATGCCTAACCCTCCTTTCCGCGCGCGTCATATGCACTTCATTCGAATCCTTTGCGCGGTTTGTGTTTCGTCCACGATGGCCGTCATGGCCCAGGACAACTGGCCGCAGTTCCGCGGCGCTGATTCGCGCGGGATCGGCACGTCCGACAAACTGCCCATCGAATGGAGTCGCGAGAAGAATATCGCGTGGCATGTGGAGATTCCTGGTCGTGGTTGGTCATCGCCCATCATCTGGGGCGATCGCGTGTTCGTGACGACCGCCGTCAGCGAGGGCGAGGAGGAAGCACCCAAGAAAGGACTCTACTTCGGCGGCGAACGCGGCCCCTCGAAGAACCGCCATCGTTGGAACTTGGTCTGCCTGGATCGCGACTCCGGAAAGAAGCTGTGGGAAACTGAGCTGTTCGCCGCCGCGCCGTCCGGCTCGATTCACGTCAAGAATTCCTACGCCTCGGAGACGCCCGTCACCGATGGCAAACACGTATACGCGCTGTTCGGCCAGACGGGTCTCGCGTGTGTGGATTTCGCGGGCAAGTTGGTCTGGTCGAAATCCTTCGAGCCGCGGAAGACGCAATATGGCTGGGGCACGTCCATCTCACCGGTGTTGCACGACAACCTGCTGTTCGTCGTGCGCGACAGCGAGGACAAGTCGGACCTGACCGCCTACGACAAGCTCACCGGCGCTGAATTGTGGAAGATCGATCGCGATGAACCGACGAATTTCGCCACGCCGTACGTCTGGAAGAACGCACAACGCACCGAACTGGTCGTGCCCGGCCGCAAGCAGGTCCGCAGCTACGGTCTCGATGGCAAACTGCTCTGGTGGTTCAAGGGCATGTCCACGATCACCATCCCCATGCCGTTCGAAGCGGATGGGCTGCTCTATCTCTGCGCCGGCTACGTGGGCGACAAGGAGAATCCGAACAAGCCCGTCTATGCCGTTCGGCCCGGCGGGGCAGGGGATCTGACCCTGAAGGAGGGCGAGCGCCAGAGTCCGTTCATCGCCTGGATGGAACCGAACGCCGCACCCTACAATCCTTCCGCTCTCGTCTATGACGGCAGATTCTATGTGCTGTGGGACTTTGGATTCTTCAACGCCCGCGATGCGAAGACCGGCGCCGAACTTTACGACAAGCAACGCTTGAAGACCGACGGCACCGCGGGATTCACGTCGTCGCCGTGGGCGTATCGCGGTCGCGTGTTCTGCCTCAGCGAAGACGGCGACACGTATGTCATCAAGGCGGGCGACAGCTACCAACTCGAACGCGTGAACTCGCTCGGCGAGATGTGCATGGCCACGCCGGCCATTGCCGGCGATCGGCTGTTCATCCGGACCGCGAGCGGGCTGTGGTGCCTTCGCAGCGCGGAATAGTTTTCATCTAAGCGGAACGATTCCATTCAGGGGAGCGCGCGCGTCTCGCGTGCCGCGTTCGGCGTCGCGCCGAACATGGTTTGACTCCCGCACCGAGCCGCACCGTTTGGATCGCCAACAAGTGGCTGCCAGAGAGCGTCGCCGGGACGGCTCCGCGGCACGCGGGACGCGTGCGCTCCCCAATGCAACTGCATGGTTCCTGGTGAAAGGGCGTTGCTGTTGTTCGTCTGCCTTGCCGCCGCCGGCCAGGTCTCAATACGGTCGTGCGCGATTATACCAAGTCGGTGGAATGTAGTTGGGCTCCTCCTCTCCCCGTCCCTCTTCCTCCACCCGAAGTGGAGGAGAGGGTGCCCGCAGGGCGGGAGAGGAGGCACCTCGCCCAGTGAACCGATTCTCGGTTGGACTTGGTATTACTTGCCGCTGAGGTCGAGGCTGACGCCTTCTTTCGTGCTGCGGGCGTAGATGCGGCCGTTGCTCAGGATAGGCGAGGACCAGACCTTGCCGTCGAGCACGTCGGCGCGGGCGAGTTCGCGGTATTCCTTCGGGTCGGTCGCGACGAGCACCAACTGCCCGGCGTCGCCGAGGGCGATGAGTTTGTCGCCGCTGAGAATCACATTGCCCGCACCGAAGCCGGGCTTTTCCCACAGCACCTTGCCGGTGAGCAGGTCCACGCACTTCAGCGGGCCGTCGCCGTATTTCTTGAAGCTGAACATGCCGTAGAGAAAGCCGTTCTTCAGGACCGGTGTGCTCCAGTGATTGGCCACCGGGTTGTCGCCGGGCGAGCGCCAGAGCTCCGTGCTCGTCCAGGTGTCGCCGGTCTTCGCGATGCGATAAGCCGCCGCACCGACTCCGTAACCAGCCGCGCAATACACCACGCCGTCGCCTACCACGGGCGAGGCGGCGGTGCTGACTTTGTAGGGAAATTCCTGACGCCAGATTTTCTTGCCGGTTTTCGGCTCCAGACTGACGAGCCCTTTTTGCGTGAAGAAGATCACCTGGCGAACGCCGTGCAGCTCGGCGACCACTGGAGTCGCGTGGGTCATCGCGTCGTCCTCGGCTTTCCAGGCAACTTTGCCATCGGCCTTGTTGATGCCGAGCAATGCCTGGCCCGCACCGCCGCCCGCCACGAAGATCAAGTCGCCGTCGATGACGGGCGAGGCGGCGTTCTTCCACGAGATGTTTTTTCCGGCATGCTCCTTGAGGATGTCCTTCTTCCAAACCACCTTGCCAGACGCCGCTTCAAACGCCGTCAAAACAAGGTCGGAAGAAATCACGAACACGTGCTCGCCGTCGATACTGGGTGTTGAGCGCGGGCCGTCGCCGCCTTTGTTATCTGCCGCGCCAGAGTCGCCGCCGCCGTCATATTTCTTCACGCCGACTGGTTGCGCCCACAGTTCTTTGCCGGAGTTGGCGTCCAGCGCGATGACGACTTCCTGCTCGACGCCTTCCACTTCGCGCGTGATCTGCGTGAAGGCCCGGCCGTCGGCGACGGTGAACGAGCTGAAGCCATTGGGCGTGGGCACGCGCCAGAGCGCCTTGGGTCCTGCGGATGGAAACGTGGTCGTGGCGAGAACCTCGGCGGTGGTCCGGTCGTGATTGGGGCCGGTATACCGGGGCCAGTCGCCGGCCGAAGCGGCAACGGTGGTGAAGAGAGCAACAGCCAGGGGTTGGTGGATCGAGTATTTCATGTTCAAGGGCAGTTTCCTAAATTCCTGATTCGGACGCATTTTGTTGGCGGATGGTTCAAAGTGCAAATCGGTCGGGACAAAATTCACGTGGTTAGAGTTGCCGGGGCCGGGCAAATTCCAGACGCGCGAGCCAATTTCAAAGCCTCGTAGCAGCTGAGGTAACGAGGCTCAAAGCATTTGGAAATCAGAGCCTCCTCACGTCGGCTGCTACAGTTTTGAAAGAAGCTCACGCGAGATCCAGCCGCCTGATCACTTCCTGCGCCAGCACTTCGTAAGCGGCCGAGCCGGCGTTGTAAGGATCATGGTAGATCACCGGCTTTCCATGGCTCGGCGCCTCGGCGATGCGCGTCGTGCGGGGGATCAATGTGTCGAAAACAAACTCACCGAAATGCGTGCGGACCTCTTCTACCACCGACCGCGAGAGATTGGTGCGCGCGTCGTACATCGTCATCGCGATGCCGAGGAAACCAAGGCCGGGATTCGCACCGGAGCCGCGCAGTTGCTCGACGATTGTCTTGAGCATCGTGATGCCTTCGAGTGCGAAGTATTCGCACTGCAACGGGACCAACAAACCCTCGGCGGCGACAAAGGCGTTCAATGTCAGGATGCCGAGCGACGGCGGGCAATCCACCATCACCAGATCGAACCGGCCGCAATCGAGCACCGGTTGGATGACTGATTTCACCCGGGTGAGATGGTTCTCCATGCGGGCGATTTCGACATCGGCGCCGCAGAGATCGAGTTCGCTGGGGATGATTTCGAGGCGTTCCCATTCCGTGGGGCGGATCATGTCGAGCATCGCGCCCTCACCGAGGAGCGGCCCGTAGGAGCTGACGCCCGGCACCTTCGCGACGCCGAGGCCGCTGGTGGCGTTCGCCTGCGGGTCGAGATCGACCAGCAGGACACGTTTGCCGGCGGCGGCGATGCACGCGGCGAGGTTGACGGCAGTGGTGGTTTTGCCCACGCCACCTTTCTGGTTGGCGACGGCAATGATCCGGGTCGGCATGCGCCGATTAAACAGGGCGGCAAAATCCGGATGCAAGGAAGGAAGTCAGAAAGGGTGCGGCTGGCAACGGGGCAAAATGTCGCGGAGAAGCGTTGGCGCGGATTGACGGCCCGTTCCACTTTGTGACCATGATTGGGAAGTGACCACTCCCATGACCCATTCCCGCCTTGTTCACTCGCTCGCTGTCGCGCTGCTGTTGGGGGCCTTTGCACCTGCCCCCGCCGCCGCTCGCCCTCCGAACATCGTCTTCATCCTGATGGACGACCTGGGCTGGGCGGACATCGGCGCGAACGGCAGCGCTTTCTACCAGACGCCCAACATTGATTCGCTGGCGCGGGAGGGGGTGCGGTTCACGGACGCTTACGCCGCTGCGCCGGTGTGTTCGCCCACGCGCGCAGCCATCCTCACCGGCAAATATCCCGCACGACTGCACCTCACCGATTGGCTGCCCGGCCGACTGGATCGGGCTGATCAAAAGCTCCTTCGACCCGTCATCGAGCAGATGCTCGCGCAAAATGAATTCACCCTGCCCGAGGCGCTGCAAACCGCGGGCTACGTCTCAGCGCACATCGGCAAGTGGCATCTCGGCGACGATGGTTTTGGCCCGCTCGGACAGGGCTTCGCAGTGAACATTGCGGGTGATCACACCGGCACGCCGCTGAGCTACTTTGCGCCGTTTCAACGCGACGGTCGGTTCATGCCGGGGCTGGAAAACGCGCCGCCCGGCGAATACCTGACCGATCGCCTCACGACCGAAGCCGAGCGATTCATGGAATCAAAACGCGACCAGCCGTTCTTCCTCTACCTGACGCATTACGCCGTCCACATCCCGCTCCAAGCAAAGGCGGACCTGATTGCGAAGCACCGCGCGCGCATGCCAGCGGGCTCGCAGACCAACGCCGTTTATGCGGCGATGATCGAGAGCATGGACGGCAGCGTCGGTCGCGTGTTGAAGAAGTTGGATGTGCTTGGACTCGTGACCAACACGGTGGTCGTCTTCACCTCGGACAACGGCGGCCTAGCGACGCGCGAAGGACCGAACACTCCCGCCACGTCGAACGCTCCGCTCCGCAACGGCAAAGGCTATCTGCACGAAGGCGGCCTGCGGGTGCCGCTTCTCGTGCGCTGGCCGGGGAAATTTGCCGCCGGTGCGGTGGTGAACACGCCGGTCATCAGCATGGACTTTTTCCCGACCTTGATCGAGTTGGCTGGCTTGCAAGTGCCGGGCAAGTTCGATGGCGTGAGTTTGGTGCCGCTCTTGAAAGGGCAGGGCGGGATCACCCGCGACGCGATCTTCTGGCACTATCCGCACTACGCGAACCAGATGCGCTCACCCGAGGCACCAGCCGGCGGCGGACCCGGTGCGGCGATGCGGGCCGGCAACTGGAAGCTGATCCAACATTTCGAGAGCGGTCGCCATGAGCTGTACGACTTGGGCAAAGACATCGGCGAGCGGAACAACTTGGCTGACGCGATGCCGGACAAAGTGCTTGAAATGGGGAAACAACTTCACGCTTGGCAAAACAGCGTGAATGCGCAGTGGCCCACGCAGAATCCGGGTTTCGAGAATCCAGCCGTGCAGCCGGCGGCCGATGGCTCGATCGTGTTGCAGTCGCGCGACGCCTTTGTCCACGGCCGAAACCTGCGTTACGAGCCGCAGCCCCACAAGAATACGATCGGCTATTGGACGATTCAGGAGGATTGGGCGCATTGGGACTTCGAGGTGACCGCGCCGGGGCGCTATCGCGTGGAGGCGCTGCAAGGTTGCGGCAAAGGCAGCGGCGGTGCGGAGGTGACCTTCGCGATCGGCGATCAGCAGTTGACGATGACCGTCGAGGACACCGGGCACTTCCAGAACTTCATCCGTCGCGAACTGGGTGAAGTAACTCTGTCGGCCGGGCGGCAGACCTTGTCGGTCAAACCGCAGACCAAGCCCGGCGTGGCCGTGATGGATCTGCGGGAGGTAAGGCTGGTGCCGGTGAAGGGTTCAAATTGATGTGGAGGTTCATTGGATTTATACGTGCGGCTAAAATCTATACTTACATTTTGGGCGGGATTGTTTTCTCTTCCTCCATGCCCACCGCGAAACCTCAACTAGCCGAACTGTCATGATCACCACTTTGATTCGCCGCCTCAGGGCGCCTTGCTCGCAAGCTCACCAGATTCACCCAGCCCGTCGGGCTCTCGTCGCTGGGCTCATCCTTGCCGTCGGCCTGCTCAGCAGCTCGACGTTCGCTGCGGAGAAAACCGGCGGCACGATCGGCGTCTCGTTGTTGACGTTGAACAACCCCTTCTTCAAGGAGATTGCCGACAGCATCACGACGGAAGCCGCCAAGAAAGGCTACAAGGTCGTCGCCGTCAGCGGCGACTTCGATGTCGCCCGGCAACAAAACCAGGTGAAGGACTTCATCGTGAAGAAGGTCAGCGCGATCGTGCTGTGCCCGTGCGATTCGAAGGCCATCGGCCCGGCCATCCGCGAGGCGAACAAGGCGGGCATCCCCGTATTCACCGCCGACATCGCCAGCCTGGACCCGCTGGCGAAGGTCGTGTCCCACATCGCCACGGACAACCTCCAGGGCGGTCGCCTCGCCGCCGACGCGGTCTTCGAAGCGCTCGGCGGCAAGGGTCGGGTGGCGATCCTCGATCACCCCGAGATCGAATCGGTTCTGCTCCGCACCAAGGGGTTCGAGGAGCGGCTCGCTGAATTGAACAAGAAGCCGGATTCCCAGGTGCAGATCGTGGCCAAGCTGCCCGGCGGCGGCGACAAGGCGAAGAGTTTCAAGGCCACCCAGGATCTGATTCAAGCGCACTCCGACTTGAATGCCATCTTCGCCATCAACGATCCGTCTGCATTGGGAGCACGCGCCGCCCTCGAGAGCGCGGGCAAGGCCGATCAGATCCGGATCGTCGGTTTCGATGGCCAGCCCGAGGGCAAGCAGGCCATCAAAGACGGCAAGCTCTACGCCGACCCGATCCAGTTCCCCGACAAGATCGGTGCGGAAACGGTGCGCGCCTTCTTCAAATACCTCGACGGCGAAGAGGTTCCGAAGGAAGTCCTCATTCCCACGGCGCTGTATCGCAAGGCGGACGCGGCGAAGGATCCTTCCCTGAAGTGATCGACGTGACTGCGCCGTCGACACCGCTGTTGCAGATGTCGGGGATCGAGAAATCGTTTCCCGGCGTGCGCGCCATCAAGCACGGCCGGCTTGAGTTGTTTGCGGGTGAAGTGCTGGCATTGCTCGGCGAGAACGGCGCTGGCAAGAGCACGTTGATCAAAGTGCTCGCGGGCGCGCATCAACCGGACGCCGGCACGATCGCCATCGATGGCCAGCCCGTGCAGATCCGCTCGCCGCAGGATGCGCAACGCCTGGGCATCGCGGTGGTTTACCAGGAGTTCAACCTCGTCCCGGCGTTGACGGCGCGGGAGAACATCTTCCTGGGCCGCGAGAAAACGCGTGCGGGCTTCGTCGACCGCGCATCCGAGCAGCGACAGGCGGAGGAACTGTTCCGCCGGATGAACGTGCGCATCGATCCGGAAGTGCTCTGCCGCGAGCTCACCGTCGCTCAACAGCAATGCGTCGAGATCGCCAAGGCACTCGCGCAGAAGGCGCGCATCATTGTCCTCGACGAACCCTCGGCCGTGTTGACGGACCAGGAGGTGACCAAGCTGTTCGCCATCATCCGCGAGCTGCAAACCCAGGGCATCGGCATCATCTACATCAGCCACCGTCTGGATGAAATCTTCGCCCTGGCCGATCGCGCCACGGTGATGCGCGATGGCGAGTACGTGGACACGCAGCCGGTGAAGAATCTGAACCGCGAACGCATCATCGAGTTGATGGTCGGCCGCAAGCTGGACCGGGAGTTCCCGAAGGAGAAGGCCCCGATCGGACCCGCCCGGTTGGTCGCGCGCAACTTGAGCCGCGGCGACAAGGTGAAGAACGTTTCGTTCACCGTGCATGCCGGCGAAGTGCTGGCGCTGACCGGGTTGGTGGGCGCGGGCCGGACGGAAACGGTGAGGCTGATTTTCGGCGCCGATCAACCCGACACGGGCAGCCTCGAACTCGATGGCAAGCCCTTGCGCGTACGGAATCCCCGCGCCGCGATCCGCGCCGGCATCGGCCTGCTGCCCGAGGATCGCAAGGGTCAAGGCTTGGTGCTCGGCCAGGCGGTCCGCGAAAACTTCGGGCTGCCCAACCTCCCGGCCCTTACGCGACTCGGTTTCGTTGACCACCGACGGGAACGCGAGACCTTTGGACGGTACGTTGACGCGTTGAAGATCAAGATTTCGGACCAGGAACAACTCGCGAAGAACTTGTCGGGCGGCAACCAGCAGAAGGTCGTGCTGGCCAAATGGCTGGAGCGGCACTGCGAGCTGATCATATTCGATGAGCCGACCCGCGGGATTGATGTTGGCGCCAAGTACGAAATCTACCTGCTGATGAACCGGCTGGCCGCCGAGGGCAAGGCGATCATCATGATCAGCTCCGAACTGCCCGAGGTGCTGGGGATGGCGGATCGCATTCTGGTCATGCACGAAGGCCGGATCACCGGCGAGATCACGGATGTCGCAGCGGCCACCCAGGAAAGTGTCATGAAGCTGGCCGTCAGCTAAGCACCATGAAGAAGCTCATTTCAGATTACGGAATGCTCGGCGCCCTGCTGCTCCTCTGCGTTTTCTTCAGCTGGCGGACGTGGGACGTTCAACAGCCCACCGGTGCCGCCGCCGGCCGGCAGGTCGCGGGCTTGATCGAGCGCATGCTGCCCAAGACTGGCCGCGTCCTCATCGCAGCCCGCGACAACGACGAGGACCGGGAGTTTGTCGGCACCCTGACGGAGCAATTGAAGCGCGACGGCATCGCAGGGGTCGAGGCCGTTTACGGTCAACCGGTAGATGCGCGGCGGGCGATGAACCGCATCGTCGAAGCGGGCGGCACGATAGACGTCATCGCCTGCAATCACGCCACGGCGGAGTGGCCGGTGTTTCAAAACCTTGGAGAGAAGATCCCCGCGCTCGCGAAGGCCACGGTCATCCAGCCGCTTAGTTATCATTGGCCCAACTTCCTCAAGACGGACAACCTGCTCAACGTCGCCAACCAGATCGTCGTGATTGCCATCATCGCCATCGGCATGACGCTGGTCATTATCACTGGTGGGATCGACCTGTCGGTCGGCAGCCTCGTCGCGCTTTCAGCCGTCGTCACCACGTGGCTCGTCGCCCATGTCGGAGGAGCGGAACAGGCCGGTGCGACGGCGATGGTGCTGGCTTGCCTCGCCGGTATTGGCATCAGCGCCGCGTTGGGCTTGTTCTCCGGGGCGATGATCACCGTGTTCGCCATTCCGCCGTTCATCGTCACATTGGCCATGATGCTGGTCGGCAGCGGGCTGGCTTATTTGCTGGCGAAGGGGGAATCCATTTACCAGGTGCCGGAATCTTTCATCTGGCTCGGTCGGGACACGGTCGGCGGCTTGCCCATCTCAGTCGTGCTGATGATCATCCTCTACATTGTGGCGCACATCGTGATGAGCCGGATGGCCCTCGGACGTTACGTATACGCGGTGGGCGGCAACCGCGAGGCAGCTCGACTGTCAGGCGTGCCCGTCGTAGCGGTGCTGCTGTTGGCTTATACCTTGAGCGGCGCGCTCGCCGGGCTTGGCGGCATTGTCACCGCGTCGCAGCTCAAGAGCGGCTCGCCGAATTATGGCACGATGTACGAACTCTACGTCATTGCCGCGGTGGTCGTGGGTGGTACCAGCCTGTCCGGTGGCGATGGAAAAGTCTTTGGGACGCTGATCGGCGCGTTCATCATCGCCGTGATTCAAAACGGCATGAACCTCACTGGCGTTGAAAGCTACACCCAGAAAGTGGTGCTCGGCCTGGTCATTCTTGGCGCCGTTCTGCTGGACATGCTGAAAAAGGGCGGCTGGTTCCGGCGCTCGCGAAAGAATGCCAACTGACGATCACTCACCGCCATTTACCCAGCTGACCTTCCGACTGTCTTGCAACTATGAAACCGCACTTGAACATTGGCTTCGCCCTCGCCCTCATCCTCGGCGCGTTAGCCGCACCACTCAACGCCGCCACGTACAAGGAACCCTTCCGCCCGCAGTTCCATTTCACGCCGGCGACGAACTGGATGAATGACCCGAACGGGATGGTCTTCTACGACGGCGAGTATCATCTCTTCTACCAGTTCAATCCGTTCGGTGACAAATGGGGGCACATGAGCTGGGGCCACGCCGTCAGCAAGGATCTTGTGCGCTGGGAACATCTGCCCATTGCGCTCTACGAGGAGAACGACGTGATGATCTTCTCCGGCAGCGCGGTGGTGGATTGGAAGAACACCAGCGGCTTCGGCAGAGACGGCCAGCCGCCGATGGTCGCCATCTACACCGGCCATTACACGAAGAAGCCGCTCCAGAACCAGCAACTCGCCTACAGCAATGACCGCGGCCGCACCTGGACGAAGTTCACGGGCAATCCGGTGCTCGAGCTCGGCGAGAAGGATTTCCGCGACCCGAAAGTATTCTGGCACGAGCCGACGCAACGCTGGGTGATGGCGGTGTCGTGGCCGGTGCAGCGGAAGGTGCGCTTCTACTCATCGCCGAACTTGAAAAACTGGACGCACCTGAGCGACTTCGGCCCTGCCGGATCGACGAACGGCATCTGGGAATGTCCTGATCTCTTTCCGCTCGCAGTGGAAGGAAAGCGCGGCGCGGAGAAGTGGGCGCTCGTCGTCAACGTCGGTTCCGGTGCGCCGGCGGGCGGATCGGGCTGCCAGTATTTCGTCGGCGACTTCGATGGAAAGATTTTCACGTCCGCCCGTGCGACGAACGAGCCGGCGCTCTGGGCCGACTGGGGGCGCGACTTCTACGCCGCCGTTTCGTGGAGCGATGTTCCCAAGCGCGACGGACGCCGCCTCTGGCTCGGTTGGATGAGCAACTGGGAATACGCCAACGAC
>JANLTG010000224.1:0-3536 GCA_031362805.1 bacterium | reverse complement strand
GGGGGGTTTAAGCTCCCACTTTTGTCATTTGGATTTTTGGGCTTTTTTTTTAACCCAACCCTGGGGGGTAACGTTTTGGTTTGGTAATGGCTACTTTGTGGGCGCCCCTAACCCCCCCGGGGCGACACTATTGTCGCCCTTCCACTTCACGAACAGGCACAAGCTCACCATGCTCATCAACACGAAGCTCGTGAGATACATTCCGCCGCCCACCAACGAGGGGAGTGAGGACAAGTCCGCCAGTGCGTAGGCCGAATTGATCCACGAGAACCGCAGGTAGTAGAGCTCGCTGCGGAAGTATTCGAGGCCGGTCCAGAGAAACGGCAACGCGATCAGCCATGCCGTAACGCCCCAGCGGGTGCGAATCCGCCAGGCGATGACCGAGAACAACGCCAGCCAGAACGCGAGCACCAGCCACAGCACAATCGCCGGCGGCCCGAAGATCGTCCAAAAGAAGTTGAGCTGCGGCGCGTAGAGAGCGAGACCGATCAACAGCACCGGGTAGAATGCTTTGCGGCGGGAATGGGCGAGCGAAAGCGCGGCGAACGAAACAAATGTGCCCAGCAGCAAAAAGCTCAAGCGCGGAACCGCGTAGGCGAGGTGCAGGCATCCGGCACCTGCAAAACCGAACGCAATAATCCAGCCGAGCGGCAAGCCGCGTTCAAGAATCCCCTGGGCCGATTTGGATTGTCGCTCGTTGGGATTCATCGAGGCTCCCTTTCCAATCGGATGCTTCGGCGGCGCGGCAGTACCGCCCTACCTTGGGTTGGTAGGGCGGACCTGCCGGTCCGCCCACTATCTCCGCGGACAAGCGCAGCGATGTTCGCGGCCCGGGTGCCAGCGGCTTCGATTGTTTCAAGGGCGAGGCTCATGGATTGCATAGGTTCATCGCTCCCAATCAAGTCACGGCCGGCACCCGATCTCCCGGTTTCGCGGACAGCTTCATCCCCACCGTCATCAGCACCACCACGACGGCCAGGCCGAGGAAGCATTGATGCGCGGTCCAGTTGAACTTCGTCATCACGCCGAGCAACCCGGCACCGACCAGCATGCCGCCGTAATCCACGACGTTCTGCACGGCGATCGTTTTGCCGAGCGCGCTGTGATCCGTTTCATTTTGCAACGCGGCGTTCAACGGCACGATTAACAACCCGGCCATGACGCCCGCCAGGACGAGCGCCGGCACAATCACCAGGAATCCGACACTCCCCGGCAACCAGCCGAGCAGCACGATCCCGACGGCCATCCCGAGCGCGTAGAGCCACTGTTTCGAAAGATCGCCAATCGCGTGCAACCGTCCCGCCAGAACGCTGCCGGTAACGATGCCCATCACCAGCCCGACCTTGAGCAAGGCCAGCCGTTCGTTGGTGATCTCCTCCGGCTTCATGCCGGCGCCCTCAAAGATGGAGATGCCCCAGGCGTGCAGGTTGGTGCGCATGAAGGCGCCGGCCAGCCAGAACAGCGCGCAGCCCAGCAGTATCCGCCCGACACGCCGATGCGTCATCAGGCCGCCGAGGTGGCGGAAGAACACCTGCAGGTTGTCGGCAAAACGAGCCGTCGCATTGCACGACGTACGCGACATCGCGCCGTTCAAGATCGTGGCGAGCAGATAGAGCCCCAGCGATGCCGCGTAGCAAACCAGCGAGTTGCGCGTGCGATCATAGAGCACCGCACCGCCGCCCAACCCGCCCAGGATCGCGACGAGTGTCAGCATCTCGACCACGCCGTTGGCTTTGACCAGCTTCGCCGCCGGCACAATCTCGGGCAGCACGCCGTATTTCGCCGGCGAGTAGAGACAGGCGCCAATGCCCACGACCGTATAACCGACTACCTGCCACAGCATGGCGGCGTCGTGACTGGCCGAGTGCATCATGATTCCGGCGAGGCCAATCAGCGTGCCGAAGATCTTCACCAGGTTGCCGCCAAGCAGCCACGAGGTCTTGGGCATCCGGTCATTAAGAAATCCCGCCAGCGGCGCGAGCAGAATGAACGGCAGGAAGAACACGATGCTGAACGTCGTGTTGGTGCCGTTGACCTGTTGCTCGGTGATCGTGCCCGCGTTCTTTAGAAACGTCAGGGGCGCGAGGATGCCGGCGAGCAGGAAGTTGTCGCCGAACGCGCCGAGGAACTGGCCGGCGAGCAGCAGCGGGTAATTGCGTCCGTTCTTCATATCAGTGGTTTTCAAGTTGGGCAGCGATGCGGGTGGTGGTGGCGTCGATCTCGGCGAGCTGACGGTTGAACTGCGGCAGATCCTTGAGCGGGATTAACTCGAACGCCGCCTCGGCCCGCGCGTAATACTCCGGGAGAATCTCCGCGACGAGCTGCGCGCCCGCTTTGGTAAGTTGCACGCTGTAGGCGCGGCGATCGCCGGGCACGGCCTTGCGGGCCACCAGGCCGCGTTCCTCCAAGCGATCCACCAGGCCGGTGACGTTCGAGCGATGCGTGATCAGCTCGCGGCTGAGTTCGATCTGCGTCAACCCGGCGTCGTGATCGCGGAGGACATTGAGCACGTTGAACTGGCTGGCGGAGAGATCCCACCGTCCGAAGAAGAGGCGGCTGGCGTTCCAGATCGTTTCCGAGGTGCGGAGCAACTGCAGCAACGCCTCGTAGCGGCGTTCGGTGGCGGTCGAGTTTGTCTTCACGCCGGATGGTTTATCAAGCGATTGTTCACCAGTCAACAATCTGGTTCATTGATTAAGGCGATGACAGGATTGTGAAACTTGCCGGAGCCAAGACTGTTCGAGACGGCAGCGCAAGCGTGACGAAGGTGGGGCGCGTCTCTCCGAGCGCGCCTTCGGGCGATAATCTATCGGGTGAAGGCCAAGAGGCAGCCTGCGAATATCAGCCCCTCCACTTTGCCTTCGCTTCCGCACATTGCGGATCGCTGTCGGCCGATTCGGTACCCGCACCCAGGCGCGCGCGGAGCGACGCGCCCCACCTCAGGGACCAGCCCACTTGGCTTGATCAACGACCCGCCGCCTTGGTCACAAACTCCCGGATCACCCGCATCTCGGACTCGCCGTAGATGGTGTGCTCCTTCGGAAACTCGTGCCACTCGAGCTGCAAGCCGGCCTCCTTGAGCAGGGCAAAGCAACCCTTGGCTGCGGCAAAAGGGATCAACGGATCCATCGTGCCGTGCGTGATCAGGAAGCGTTGCTCCTTCGCGACAGGCGATTGTTCGGCGAGCAGCTTCGCTGGTTCATCCGCCCAGCCGCTGATGCCCACGATGCCGGCCAGTCGATGCGGATAACGCACGCCCACCTCGGTGGACATCAGGCAGCCCTGCGAAAAGCCGAACATGAAGGTGTCTTCCGTGGCAAAACCGCCGGCCCGCTGGGCGTCGAGCAAGTCGAACAACAGCTTGCGACTGCGCACGATCGCCGGGCCGCGTTCGCCGGGATACGGGAACCAACTGAAGCCGTCGTAGTATTCGTCCGGCGCGTTGACGAGCAGGTAGTTCAGCCACGGCTGGTTCATCTCCTCCGGCAGCCAGCGATTGCCCTCCATGCTGTCGCCATGGCCGTGCTGGACGATCA